>NZ_JAXGGF010000010.1:0-111728 GCF_034105325.1 Xanthomonas sp. LF02-5
AGCTGAGGTAGCCCAGCGGCCACCTCAGCCTCCCAACCACCACGATCAGGCGCCGCTCTGGTGCCGTTGCGACAGATGCTACCCCCTGGCTCCAGGTCGTGGCAGGTTGTTCGAGGTGCCCTTCAGTCCCGACCCCGGAAGGGTGGGGGTTGCCGGTCCCGAGACGGGATGCCGCATCATCTCGCCCGGTCGCTGCTGCTCTCTTGTGGGAGGGACTTCAGTCCCGACGCGAGCCACCGTCAGACCCGGGGTCTCGGTCGCATGCTGCCGACCCCCGACGTGGCGCACGGCAGCCGCGACCGCCATCGTATAGTGCGCCCATGCCGACCCTCGCCGCCGCCGCCGCTTCCACCGACACGCCACTGGCCGCCTTGCCAGTCACCCTGCAGCGTCTGCGCGCGGCCTGGCAGTCGGCCAAGCCGGAGCGGGCGCAGCGTCGCGAGGACCTGCTGCGGCTGCGCGCGGCGCTGAAGCGGCGGTTGCCGGAGATGGCCGATGCCATCGCCGCCGATTTCGGCCACCGCTCGCGCCACGAATCGCTGATCGCCGACGGCATGACCGTGCTCGGCGAGATCGATCACCTGCTGCGCCATCTGAAGCGCTGGATGCGCCCGCAGCGGGTCGGCGCCGGCTGGCGGCTGTGGCCGGCGCGTGCGGAAGTGCGGCCGGTGCCGGTCGGCGTGGTCGGGGTGATCGCGCCGTGGAACTACCCGGTCAACCTGGCGCTGATCCCGCTGGCCACCGCCATCGCCGCCGGCAACCACGTCTACCTGAAACCCTCCGAGCACACCCCGCGCAGCGCGCAGTTCCTGCAGTCGCTGCTGGCCGAGGTGTTCCCGCCGCAGCGGGTGGCGGTGGCGCTGGGCGGTGCCGAGGTGGCGTCCGCCTTCGCCGCGCTGCCGCTGGATCACCTGGTGTTCACCGGTTCCACCGCGGTCGGCCGCAAGGTGATGGCCGCCGCCGCCCCCAACCTGACCCCGCTGACCCTGGAACTGGGCGGCAAGTCGCCGGCCATCGTCTGCGCCGACTACCCGCTGGACCAGGCCGCCGCGCGCCTGGCCACCGGCAAGTGGTTCAACGCCGGGCAGACCTGCATCGCCCCGGACTACGTGCTGATCGACGCCGGCCGCGAGGCGGCGCTGGTGCAGGCGCTGCGTGCGCAGGTGCTGGCGCGCTACGGCGATTTCGCCAGCGCCGAGGACTACACCCGCATCGTCAACGAGGGCCAGTACCGGCGCCTGCGCGGCTACCTGGACGATGCCCACGCGCGCGGCCTGGAGGTCATCGAACTGGCCACGGTGGCGCGCGAGCGTGCCGAGCGCGAACGGCTGATCGTGCCCACGCTGGTGCTGCAGCCGGGCGACGACGCGCTGCTGATGCAGGAGGAGATCTTCGGCCCGATCCTGCCGGTGCGCAGCTACCGCTCCCTGGACGCGGCCATCGCCGAGATCAACAGCCGCGACCGGCCGCTGGCGCTGTATCCCTTCAGCCATGACCGCGCGCGGATCGAGACGATCCTGCACGCCACCATCGCCGGCGGGGTCACCGTCAACGACAGCCTGCTGCATTTCGCCGCCAACGCGCTGCCGTTCGGCGGCATCGGCCCCAGCGGCATGGGCGCCTACCACGGCCGCGCCGGCTTCGACGCCTTCAGCAAGGCGCTGCCGATCCTGTGGCAGTCGCGCCGCGCCGGCAGCGATTTGCTGAAGCCGCCGTACGCGCGGATCGCGCGCATGCTCTCGTTCCTGGTGCGGTGAGCGGGGGAGCAGCCGACGTCCAGAGCGCGTGTGCATGGCGTGGCGATAGGGCGCCTGCGTGTAGGCGCGACGAGGCATTACCGGTAAAGCCCCGCGGCTGAAGCCGTTCCTACAAGGCCTGCCTCGGCCGCGACCGGCGAAGCCTCCGATGTGGCGCCACGCCCGGCCGCGATCGCCCCGCACGCGCGATCCACGCCTGGGCCGCGTCCGCAGCCCCGTCACCGGGAAGCAATGCGACCCGCCTGCCCCAAATCGCGGCGCAGTCCACAGTCCAACGCGGGGTCGCACCCCGGAAATAAATAATTCACAGTAAGTTATTAGGTTCTCGCCCGACGCCGTCGCCGATCACGGCGGCTCAGGCTCCTGCGCGAGACGTCCGTGCGGAGCGCAACACACGAGATGCCGCCATGCGTCGACCTGACCGGCGCTCGTCCCCCGTGTCTCCCCCTTTCCTTCAGAACCGGACGCAGCCCAATGAAGATCGCATTCGTTCCCTCGCCCCTGGCGCGCGCCTGTCGCGTGCTCGCCGCCCTGACGGTCCTGGCCGTCGTGCCGCAGCTGGCCATGGCCAACTGCAACGACACCGTCGGTACCAAGATGAGCAACATCCTGTTCGGCGACAGCAGCGGCGACACCGTCGTGCTGGCCCACCGCGGTCTGTGGGGCAAGTACGGCAACTTCCCCGACATGCCGGAAAACTCGCGCGGTTCGCTGCAGCTGGCCAACGACCAGTGCATGGACGGCGTGGAGCTGGACATCAAGATGACCAGCGACGGCGTGCCGGTGGTGCTGCACGACTGGAACCTCGGTCGCACCACCAACGTGTGGACCAGCCGTGCCGGCGAAACCAAGTACGACCCGATGAGCAACCAAGGCTACAACCCGTCGATCACCGTGACCCCGTGGTCGGTGGTGAGCGGCCTGTTCCTGCTGACCCCCGATCGCCGCACCACCACCGGCTACCACGTGCCGCGCGTGGATGACCTGTTCTCCTACTTCAAGGCGCATGGCCTGAAGACGCCCATCGTGTTCGACATCAAGGACGCCGCCTCGGTGCGTGCGGTTTCGCGCGCGGCCGATGCCGCGTTCTCGGTGGGTGCGTCCAACTTCGTCGCGGCCAAGGTCAATGCCACCCTGTACCCGAGCCGCTCGGCGTTCCGCGCCGACACCACCAGCATGGTCGGCATTCCGGTGTTCACCACCAACATGCTGACCAAGATCAATGTCGACAACGCCATATCGGCCTGGAGCGATACCAAGGAGGCGATGGAGATCAACGTCAAGCAGCTCGGTGGCCTGCTGCAGGGCCAGGCCGACCGCGTGCGCGAGCGCGGCGTGCGCGTGGGCGTGTTCCAGGCGATTCCGGACAGCCCGCTGGCCGGGAAGTTCTACCAGAACAGCGGCGCCTGCTGCTATCAGCTGTCGGACCTGTACTTCTCCTACTCCGGCGGCCGCGACACCGCCGACAACCGTGGCGATCTCAACTTCATCGTCAACCAGGAGGCGTTCAGCCTGATCACCACCGACGATCCGAAGGCGGCGATCGCGTACCTGAAGGCACGCGGCAAGCACGACTGAGTCCTTGCACGTCCTGGCGGCCGACCCCGCGGTCGGCCGCCGTGTCGCGGCCGCGGCGCTCCGGCGCCGTGGGCCGCCCTCTCCTGGAGAAGCGCATGTCCCTGTCTTTCGCCAAATCCGCCGTGGCCAGGTCCATCACCTTGGCCACCTGCGCGCTGGCCGCGTTCGCCGCCCTGGCTGCGCCGGCCGCCGAGCCCGCCACCGCCGACCCGGTGGTACTGCGCGTCGGCGCGCAGCAGTTCACTGCCAGCGAGTACCGCGCCCTGGCCGGCGACGCCACGCGCGGCGCTGCCGGCATCGACGACGACTCGGTGGTGCGCCGTTTCGCCGACCGCGCCATCCTGCTCGACCAGGCCCGGCAGCAGCACCTGCAGGACGACCCGGTGGTGGCCGCGCGCCTGCGCCGTGCTACCGACGCGATCCTGGCCGAGGCCGCGCAGGCACGGCTCAGCGCCGACGCGCACATCGACGAGGCGATGCTGCGCCGGCAGTTCGCCGCGCATCCGGACGACTACACCGAATATCACCTGCGCCATCTGTTCGTCGCGCTGCATCCGCAGGGCGGGCCGCGCAGCGGGCACACCCTGACCGAGGCGCAGGCTCTGCAGCGCGCCGAAGCGCTCAAGCGCCAGCTCGACGGCGGCGCCGATTTCGCCACGCTGGCGATGCGCGAGTCCGACGACACCGCCACCGCCGGCGAGGGTGGGCAGTTGTCGCCGACCTTCGGCCGCTACCTGGCCGACGCGTTCGACGCGTCGATCCGCCAGCTCGCGGTGGAGCAGGTCTCCGCGCCGGTGCGCGGCCCCGACGGCTACCACCTGATCCGGCTCGATGCGAAGACCGCGGCGCGCTTCGACGCGGTGCGCGGGCAGATCGATCTGCAACTGCGCGAGCAGGCCGCGGCCGACGCCATGCAGCGCCTGCGCCAGGCGCAGCCGATGGCGTTCGACCGCGCCGCCTACACGGCCGCGGCGCGCTGAGCATGGCGGCGATGCGGTGCCCGCTGTGTTGGTTCGCCGGCGCGGTGGTCGTGGGAATGGTCGCGCTCGCGGCGAAGCTGATGCCGCCGACGGCCGCACCCGCCGTTGCCGCGAGCAAGGTGCAGGCAACGGCTCTACCGCGCTCGGCAGCACCGTCGCCGTTGGCGATGTCCGCGACCACGCCGCCCGATGCGGCGCTGGCGGCCGGCACCAGCGAGGCGCAGCGTCTGACCGCCACCGCGCTGTTGGCGCTGGATTGCCGGCAACGCGCGCAAGCGCCGCCGTCCCGCCCGGTGGTGCTGCCGGGTGCAGACGCCGAGGACGCCGCGGCCGTCGCGGCACGCCGGGCGGCCGAACGGCAACGTCTCGCGGCCTGCCGCGGCGTTGCCGGGCTCGATGCCGCGCAGATCGAGGCGATGCTGCGCAGTGCGGCCGCGCGCGGCGATGCCGATGCGCAACGCCAGTTGCTGGCGCAGCGCGTGGCGCAGTTGGTCGCGCGCGCCGGCAGCGTCGACGCGGAAGGGCAACGCGCTTCGCTGTCGGCCGCCGACGAGCGCGATGCCGAGGACGTGGTGACGCAACTGGAAGACCGCGCGCTGCACGGCGACCGCACGTCGATCGACGCCTTGGCGCAACTGCTGCGCGCGCCCTGGCTGGCGGTGGCCGATCCGCCGTACGCCGCGGCCTGGCAACTGGCCGCGCGGCAGGCGCCGGAGCGGCCGTTCCCGCCGCCGGAACAGGCGCTCGGTGCCGAGGAACTGCTCGACGGCTTGAGCGAGGCGCAGCGCCAGCAGGCGCTGAGCCTGGCGCCGGCGCTGTTCGCGCAGTGCTGCGCGCGGCGCTGAACGGCCTGGTGCCCACGGTTTGGCCGCCGCGGCGGCTGCGGTCAGAATAGCGGCCGGCTTCCCCGTCCCGGATTTCCCTTGAAGATCGCCAGCTGGAACGTCAACTCGCTCAATGTGCGCCTGCCGCACCTGCAACAGTGGCTGGCCGCGTTCGCACCGGACGTGGTCGGGATCCAGGAGACCAAGCTGGAGGACCACAAGTTTCCCGACACGGCGCTGGCCGAGGCCGGCTACCGCAGCGTGTTCGCCGGGCAGAAGACCTACAACGGCGTGGCGATCCTGTCGCGCCTGCCGATCGGCGACGTGCAGATCGGCGTGCCGGGCTTGGAGGACGAGCAGAAGCGCGCCATCGCCGCCACCATCGGCGACCTGCGCATCGTCAATCTGTACGTGGTCAACGGCCAGGACGTGGGCACCGACAAGTACGCCTACAAGCTGCGCTGGCTGGAGGCGGTGCACGCCTGGCTGGCCGACGAGCTGCAGCGGCATCCGCGGCTGGTGGTGCTGGGCGACTTCAACATCGCCCCGGACGCGCGCGACGTGCACGACCCGCTGGTGTGGAGCGACAACCACATCCTCACTTCCACCGCCGAGCGCGGCGCCCTGCACAAGCTGCTCGGCCTGGGCCTGCACGACGGCTTCCGCCTGCACCATGCTGACGGCGGCATCTTCAGTTGGTGGGACTACCGCCAGGCCGGCTTCCGCCGCGACCTGGGGCTGCGCATCGACCTGACCCTGGTGTCCGAGGCGCTGAAGGCGCGCACCCGCGGTGCCGGCATCGACCGCGAACCGCGCAGCTGGGACCGCCCCAGCGATCACGCGCCGGCCTGGGTCGAACTGGAGCCGGCGGCATGAGCGAGCGCCACGTGCGCCGCTGCATCGACAAGGTCGGCGATACCGCGATCGCGCCGCTGCACCGGCTCAGCTGCCACTGCGGTGCGGTGCAGATCGACCTGGAGCTGCCGCAGGGCATCGTCGACCCGCGCCGCTGCAACTGCTCGCTGTGCCGACGCCGCGGCGCCATCGTCGCCTCGGTGCCGCTGGCGGCCCTGCATGTCCGCCAGGGCGAGCAGGCGCTGCGCCTGTACCAGTTCCACACGCATACCGCGCAGCATTATTTCTGCGGCACCTGCGGGATCTACACGCATCATCGGCGCCGCTCCGATCCCAGCCTGTACGGCTACAACGTCGGCTGCCTGGAGGGCGTGGACCCGTATGCGCTGGCCATTGCGGTGCCGGTCGAGGACGGCGTGCGCCATCCGGCCGACCGCGCTGCGCCGTGAGCGGGGCCGCAAATGCAAAACGCCCGGCGAACCGGGCGTTTGCGCAAGCGGCGAGGGCGTTGTGTCAGCGCGCGCGGCCGCGGGTGAACAGGTTGACGATCGCCAGCAGGATGATGGCGCCGATCAACGAGTACAGGAACGTCCACAGGGTGATCGCCTGGTTGATGCCGCCGCCGAACAGCCAGCCGGCGATCAGCGCGCCGACGATGCCGACCACGATGTTCAGGATGATGCCCTGCTGTGCGTCACGGCGCATGATGATGCTGGCCAGCCAGCCCACGATGCCGCCGACGATCAACCAGATGATGATGCCCATGCGTCAGACTCCTCGGTTCGGCCCGCACCAGGAGCGGTGGGGTGCGCGTCATTTAAGGAGCGCCGCCGTGAAGCGGCCGTATAGCGTCGGCCCCGCCGCGCAGCGGCCATTGCGCTTTGTGGGCGCGGCGTGAGCGCGCCGACGCTGCCCGTGGCCGACGGCGCCGAGCCGCCGGATTGGCGCCTCGGCCCGGTGGCGCTGTGGCTGCGCCCGCATCCGCCGCGGACCTCCGGCGAGGCGCAGGCGCGGCGCCTGTTGGCCGGCGAACTGGCGGTGCCGGCGGCGCAATTGCCGCTGCGCCGCGACGCCCGCGGCCGGCCCGGCCTGCATGCACCGCTGGCGCACGTGGACACCGGTTGGAGCCACAGCGGCGACTACCTGCTGGTGGCGGTGGCCGCGCACGCGCGGCTGGGGGTGGACATCGAGCGCCAGCGGCCACGGCCGCGCCTGCTGGAACTGGCGCAGCGCTTCTTCCACCCGGACGAGGTCGCGCTGCTGGCCGCGCTGGCGGCGCCGGCGCGCGAGGCGCTGTTCTTCCGCCTGTGGTGCGCCAAGGAAGCGCTGCTCAAGGCGCATGGCCACGGCATCGCCTTCGGCCTGCACCGGCTGCGCTTCGCCGAGGACGCCGGCGGCGCGCTGCGCCTGGTCTGGTGCGACCCGGGCCTGGGCACGGCCGAGGCCTGGCACCTACACGAATGGGAGGCCGCGCCCGGCTACCGGGCGGCGCTGGCCTGGTGGCCAGGGCTGCCGTAGGTTCCATGCCTCTGGATCGTGTTGCAGCCCTGGATTCCGATATCGGCCTCGTTGGCTGGGCAGGTCGTGCTTTGGTGTAATTTGATGTAAAAAGATATACGTTTTTTATAGGAAAACGCGATGAAGCTCCCTGTGCCGCCCCCAGACAGCTGGCGTCTTCTTGTTGATGAACCTGAACGCATGATGAGGGTGTTCAGGTCGAAGATCGGTCCCGAGGTGGCTGGAAGCTACGAACACTGGGACAAACTCAGGCATAGAGTCGCGCCAGACGGCCTCACCACAGAAGAATGGTGGGCTGGCATCAAGTGGAGCCGTCAAGCGCTGGCGCGCGAACTTGATCTGGTGGACAAAGACGACGAGAACTTCGTCGTTTCCGTTACCGATTCGATGCAGCGCAGACTTCACTACATTGATCGCGAGGCGGCTGGGGCGATCAAAGGAATGGAGAGCAGTGGTGGACAGAATAGATTTCTGATCCGTTCGCTGATCGAGGAGGCCATGACGTCGTCCCAGCTTGAGGGAGCCGCTACCACCCGCGCGGTTGCAAAAGAGATGCTATCGACTGGCAGACTGCCGCGCGATCAGTCGGAGCGAATGATCTACAACAACTACCTCGCGATGAACATGATTCGCGACAGGGGGAAGCGGCCAATCACGCCCGAGGAGGTGCTGGAGCTGCATAGCATCCTGACGGACGGGACGCTGGAAAGCGCGGAATATTCTGGTCGATATCGTTCGGTGGGAGACAATGTCGTCATCTCCGACCGAGGTTCCCCGCCGACGCTGCTGCATGTCCCGCCGCCTGCAATCCAAGTGGCGGACAGGATGAGACGGCTTTGCGCGTTCGCGAACGACACGGCGAGCGAAACCTTCATCCATCCTGTCGTGCGCGCCATCGCAATTCACTTCCAGATCGGCTACGACCATCCATTCGTTGATGGGAACGGACGGACGGCCAGGGCGCTCTTCTACTGGAGCATGATGAACTCCGGTTACTGGTTGACCGAATATCTGTCGATTTCGAGCGTATTGAAGAAGTCGCCCGGGAAATACATGCGGGCGTATCTCTACACCGAGAGCGATGGCGCCGATCTGAGCTATTTCGTCTCGCAGCAGTTGGAAGCGATCGAGCAGTCCATCCAGGCGTTGCACACGTATATCGCGAAGAAGCAGCAGGAAGATCGGCTTGCGCGTCACGTGCTGCGCAAGGCGCATGTGGGCGACGCTGTGCTGAATCACAGGCAGCGCGCCTTGCTGGCCAATGCACTGAAGGATCCTGACCGGCCATACACCGTGGCCGGACATCGGTCGGCGCACACGATCACCTATCCAACAGCGCTGGGCGACCTGAATTCCCTGGTCGCCGCGGGCCTGCTCTACAAGCAACGGGTCGGCAAGGCGTTCGAATACTACCCGGTACCTGGCCTCGCACGGATGTTGGGAGCCTGACCGCCCCAGGCGGGTGCTGAGCCTCTATGCGTTCCGGGAAATGCCTCGGCCAGAGTGCGGCAGCGGCGGCACCTGCGATAATCCGCCGATGACCGATGCCTCTCTTCCCGATTCCGTCCGCGTCGCGCTCGAGCAGGGCCTGCACGCGCAAGGCCTGGACGTGGCCGCGCTGGCGCCGCCGCTGCTGGCCTATCTGGCGCTGCTGACGCGCTGGAACCGCACCTACAACCTGACCGCGATCCGCGACCCGCACGAGATGGTGACCCGCCATCTGCTGGATTCGCTGGCGATGCAGCCGTTCGCCCAGGAGGGCGCGCTGGCCGACCTGGGCACCGGCCCGGGACTGCCCGGCATTCCGCTGGCGATCGCGCGGCCGCAGCTGCGGGTGACCCTGGTCGAAAGCAACGGCAAGAAGGCGCGGTTCCTGCGCGAGGCGGTGCGCCAGCTGCGCCTGGACAACGCGCGCGTGGCCGAGTCGCGCGCCGAGGCGCTGGACGAGGCCGGCGCCTACGACCTGCTGACCGCGCGCGCGCTGGACACCCTGGCCGGCATCGTCGCCGTCGGCGGCCACCTGCTGCGCCCGGGCGGGCGCCTGCTGGCGATGAAGGGCGTGCGCCCGGACGAGGAGATCGCCGCGCTGCCGCCGGGTTGGGTGGCGCCGACGGTGCACCCGCTGCAGGTCCCCGGCCTGGGCGCCGACCGCCACCTGGTGGTGGTCGAGCGCGGTTGAGCGGCGGCCGCGGCCGGCCCCGATTTCCGCCAGGGGGGGCTGTGACCGCATAATGCCCGGTCCCACCCCATCGCCGACGAGGCTCCCGCATGGCCCGCATCATCGCCATCGCCAACCAGAAGGGCGGCGTCGGCAAGACCACCACCGCGGTCAACCTGGCCGCGTCGCTGGCGCGGCAGTCGCAGCGCGTGCTGCTGGTGGACCTGGACTCGCAGGGCAATGCGACGATGGGCAGCGGCATCGACAAGCGCGAGCTGGCCGCCTCCACCTGCGACGTGCTGCTCGGCGAGAGCAGCGCCGAACAGATCCGGGTGACCGCGCCGGAAGGCTTCGACCTGCTGCCGGGCAATATCGATCTCACCGCCGCCGAGATCCAGCTGATGGACCAGCCGGCGCGCGAGCAGCGGCTGAAGACCGCGCTGGCGCCGCTGCGCGAAGCCTACGACTTCATCCTGATCGACTGCCCGCCGGCGCTGTCGCTGCTGACCCTGAACGCGCTGACCGCCGCCGACTCGGTGATCGTGCCGATGCAGTGCGAGTACTACGCGCTGGAAGGGCTGACCGCGCTGCTGGAGACCATCGAGGCGCTGCGCGCCGAGCTGAACCCGGCGCTGGAGATCGAAGGCGTGCTGCGCACCATGTTCGACGTGCGCAACAACCTGGCCAACGCGGTATCGGCGGAACTGACCAACCACTTCGGCGACAAGGTGTTCCGCACCATCGTGCCGCGCAACGTGCGCCTGGCCGAGGCGCCCAGCCATGGCCAGAGCATCGTCGGCTACGATCGCACCTCGCGCGGCGGCGTCGCCTACCTGGGACTGGCCGGCGAGATCGTGCGCCGCCGCAACGAACGCAATCGGCCGATGCCGGCCATGGAGACCATCTGATGAGCGCCAAGCCCCCCGCCCTCGGAGCGAAGAAGCGCGGCCTCGGCCGTGGCCTGGAAGCGCTGCTGGGGCCGAAGGGCGCGGCCGCGCCGGTGCCCACCGCCGAGCTGCAGCCGGGCGAGAGCCTGCGCCGCCTGCCGGTGGGACAGCTGCAGCCGGGCAAGTACCAGCCGCGCCAGGAGATGGACGAGGCCAAGCTGCAGGAGTTGGCCGAGTCGATCAAGGCGCAGGGCGTGATCCAGCCGATCGTCGCCCGCGAACTGGCGCCGGGCAGTTTCGAGATCGTCGCTGGCGAACGCCGCTGGCGCGCCTCGCAACTGGCCGGCCTCAGCGAGGTGCCGGTGGTGGTGCGCGAGCTGGACGATCGCACCGTCATCGCCATGGCGCTGATCGAGAACATCCAGCGCGAGGACCTCAATCCGCTGGAAGAGGCGCAGGCGCTGCAGCGGCTGATCGACGAGTTCTCGCTGACCCACGCCGAGGCCGCCGAGGCGGTGGGCCGCTCGCGCGCGTCGGTGTCCAATCTGCTGCGCCTGCTGGAACTGCCGCCGGCGATCCGCGCGCTGCTGGAAGCGCGGCGCCTGGAGATGGGCCATGCGCGCGCGCTGCTGACGCTGTCGCCGGAGCTGGCCAGCCGCCTGGCCTCCGACGCCGCCGACCAGGGCTGGTCGGTGCGCGAGGTCGAGCACCGCGCCCAGCAGTTCGCCGCCGGCAAGGTGCCGAGCAATCGCAAGGCCAAGCCGGCGCGCACCGCGCCGCAGGCCGACATCGCCTCGCTGGAGACCGAGCTGTCCGAGTCGCTGGGGACCAAGGTGTCCATCGCCCATGGCCGCGGCGGCAAGGGCAAGCTGGTGATCCACTACACCGACCTGGACACGCTGGACGGCGTGCTCGAGAAACTGCGCCCGCGGCAGGCCTGAGCGCCGCCGCCCGCGTCCGCCAGGACCGTCCCCGCCATGCATCCCAGCAAGGTCGACCGTCACCACCTGCTGCGCCTGACCGACCTGCCCAACGTCGGGCCGGCCTGCGAGAAGGACCTGCGCCTGATCGGCATCCGCGTGCCGGCGCACCTGCAGGGCCGCGATCCCTACGACATGTACGCACAGCTGTGCCTGCGCACCGGGGTGGTGCACGACCACTGCGTGATCGACGTGTTCCTGTCGATCGTGCGCTTCATGCAGGGCGAGACGCCGCGCCCGTGGTGGGAGTTCAGCAAGGAGCGCAAGGCGGCGCTGGCCAAGGACGCGCCGCTGACCCTGCGCTGAGGCCGCGCGCCGCGGCGCTGGCCAGCAACCGGAGCATTGCATGAGCAACGAGGACACGCAGATCAGCCCGGGCGGCAGCCCGATCCTGCACCACCGCGAGGAAAAACCGTTCGCGCTGGCGAGCGGCGAGTCCTGCCTGGAGCAGATCGGCGCGCACATCGAACGCCACCTGGGGCCGGTCGCCGGCGTGCTGCACGAGATCATCTCCGACACCGTGCATCTGGATGTGCATGTGGTGCCCGCCACCGACGAGGTGCCGTATCTGCGGCTGGTCACCTCGGGGATGAGCGACCTGCCGATGGCCGTGCCCGAGGGCGTGGGGGCACCGCGCTTCATGGAGCTGATGCTGACCCTGCCGCCCGACTGGCCGATCACCCAGGACGATTTCCAGGATGAGCGCCATTACTGGCCGCTGCGCCTGCTCAAGACCCTGGCGCGGCTGCCGCACAAGTACGACACCTGGCTGGGCTTCGGCCACACCGTGCCCAATGGTCACCCGGCCGAACCGTACGCGCCCGGCGTCGGCTTCGACGGGGCGATCGTGCTGCCGCCGGTGAGCACGCCCGAGGCGTTTGGGGAACTGGTCGTCGATGCCGACAAGACCATCGTGTTCATGACCCTGGTGCCGCTGTATCCGGAAGAAATGGCGCTCAAGCTGAAGAAGGGCGCCGAGGCGCTGATGGACCGCTTCGACGCCAAGGGCCTGCAGGACGTGATCGATCCCGCCCGGCCCAATGTCGCCCGCAAGCGCTTCGGGCTGTTCTGACCTGCCGTTCCGATCCACACACCGCGCACGCTGTTCCACGCTTTCCAGGACTTTCGCCATGCCCATCCTCGTCACCGGCGCCGCCGGCTTCATCGGTGCCCACACCGTCCGTGCGCTGCGCGCCGCCGGGCAACTGGTGGTGGGCCTGGACAACTACAACGACTACTACGACCCGCAGCTCAAGCGCGACCGCGTCGCCGCGCTGTGCGCGAACGCAGACATCCGCACCCTGGACCTGACCGACCGCGACGGCCTGGCCGCGCTGTTCGACGAGGTGCAGCCGACCCGCGTGGTGCACCTGGCCGCGCAGGCCGGGGTGCGCTATTCGCTGCAGAACCCCTATGCCTACGTCGACAGCAACCTGGTCGGCTTCGTCAACATGCTGGAGTTGTGCCGGCACCGCGGCGTGGAGCATCTGGTCTATGCATCCAGCAGCTCGGTGTACGGCGATTCGGCGACGCCGCCGTTCTCCGAGGATCAGCGCATCGACCAGCCGCGCTCGCTGTACGCGGCGACCAAGGCCGCCAACGAGCTGATGGCGCACACCTATGCGCAGCTGTACGGCCTGCGCGCCACCGGGCTGCGCTTCTTCACCGTGTACGGCCCCTGGGGCCGTCCGGACATGGCGCCGCTGCTGTTCAGCCGCGCGGTGCTGGCCGGGCGCCCGATCGAGGTGTTCAACCACGGCCGCATGCGCCGCGACTTCACCTTCGTCGCCGACATCGTCGCCGGCGTGCTCGGCGCGCTCGATCACCCCTCCAGCGAGCCGGTGCCGCATCGCGTGTTCAACCTCGGCAATCACACCCCGGTGGAACTGGAGCGCTTCATCGCGGTGATCGAGGACGCCGCCGGGCGCAGCGCCGAGAAACAGTATCGGCCGATGCAGCCGGGCGACATGATCGAGACGATGGCCGATACTGCGCGGGCCCACGCCGCGTTCGGCTTCGATCCGAGTACCCCGATCGAGGTCGGCCTGCCGCAGGTGGTGGCCTGGTGCCGGGAGTATTTCGGCGCCGCCGCCTGACGCTTCATCCGCGGATCATCGGTCCGCGGCACAATGCCTGCCGCTTTTTCCCCCACGCGCGCCCCGCGCCCAGCCTTGCCGAATCCATGAGCCAGCTTTCCCTCTCCGTCGTCGTCCCGGTGTTCAACGAGCGCGACAACGTGCCGCCGCTGGTCGCCGAGATCGTCGCCGCGCTGCGCGGCACGATCGATTTCGAGATCGTCTATGTCGACGACCATTCGCGCGACGACACCCTGGCGGTGCTCGAAGGGCTGAAGGCGTCCACGCCGGAGCTGCGCGTGCTGCACCATGTCAGCCAGAGCGGGCAGAGCACCGCGGTGCGCAACGGCGTCAAGGCCGCGCGCGGGCTGTGGATCGCCACCCTGGACGGCGACGGCCAGAACGATCCGGCCGACATCCCCAAGCTGCTGGCCTCGCGCCAGGCCGCCGAGCCGCTGGTCAAGCTGTTCGCCGGCTGGCGGGTGTCGCGGCAGGATTCGGGCAGCAAGCGCTGGGCGTCCAAGTGGGCCAACGCGATCCGCGCGCGCATGCTGCGCGACGACACCCCGGACACCGGCTGCGGCATCAAGCTGTTCGAGCGCGAGGCATTCCTGGACCTGCCGTACTTCGACCACATGCACCGCTACCTGCCGGCGCTGATGCAGCGCGCCGGCTGGCAGACCCTGAGCGTGCCGGTCAATCACCGCCACCGCACCTCCGGCGTGTCCAAGTACAACAATCTCAACCGCGCCCTGGTCGGCATCCGCGACCTGCGCGGCGTGGCCTGGCTGATCGCGCGCAGCCGCCGCACCGCGGTGCAGGAGCGCTGAGATGGACGCGCATTTCCTCAACGAACCGATCCAGGCGCTGTACTGGACCGGGCTGCACGTCACCGGCTGGAAGCTGATCGGCTACGTCGGCGCGCTGATGTTCGGCGGCCGCTGGCTGGTGCAGTTCGTCGCCTCCAAGCGCGCCGGCAAGCCGGTGATCCCGCGCCTGTTCTGGTACATGAGCGTGGTCGGCAGCCTGATGACGCTGAGCTACTTCATGTTCTCGGCCAAGCAGGACTCGGTGGGTGTGCTGCAGAACCTGTTCCCCGCCTTCACCGCCTTCTACAGCCTGTACCTGGACATCAAGCACCGCGGCTGGCACCGCGACCGCGCGACGCACTGAGCGCGGCGCCGCTGCGCGCGATTGCAGGGGCGCGTAATCCCCCCCGATCGCAGCTGGCCACTGTGGGAGGGACTTCAGTCCCGACGCGCGCACCTTCCACACCTCAGTGGTCCTACTGTCATCGCCGCCGATGACGCCAAGGCCCCACATGTGGGAGGGACTTCAGTCCCGACGCCTGAATCTTCCAGGTCTCGGTAGTGCCGCCCTCCGCGGCACACGGCAGCGAGCACCGGATTTCTGACGCTACGCGCGCAGGTTTCCTTACGCCTGCCACAGTCCATCCCCGATGGTGTCGCGTCATCCGCCTTGCAACCCTGGCGTCATGCACACCCGACTGCCCCGAGGCTACCGCGCGCTGCGTGCCGGGCGCTGGAGCGAGACCGGCCGCACCTATCTGGTCACCACGGTGACCTGGCAGCGCCAACGCCTGTTCGAGGACTGGCGATGCGCCTGGGCGGCCGCGTCCTGCCTGGGCCATGCCAACACCTGGGTCGGCGCGCAGTTGCTGTGCTGGGTGCTGATGCCCGATCACTGGCATGGACTGGTCATGCTCGAGCACGGTGCCGCGCTGCCGACCGTCATGCGCGAGGCCAAGGGCCGCGCCGCCAGGGCGGCCAATCATGCGCGGGGCCGCGGCGGCGCCGTGTGGATGGAGGGGTTTCATAATCGTGCACTGCGCGACGCGCGGCAGTTACTGCCGGCAGCGCGCTACCTCGTCGCCAACCCGTTGCGCGCCGGTCTGGTGCGCCGCGTCGGCGACTACCCGTACTGGGATGCGGTTTGGCTGTGTCCGGCCGCTACCGCGCCGTGCGCGGCATCATGCTCGGGTGCAAGTGCGACGGCGTGATGCCGTGCAGACCGACGGTGAGGCTTGCGGTCGCATGGTCGATGTCGGCACCAGCAGGCCTGCGACCGCTGCAATGGCTGCAGTTGCTGCTGGATGCTGTCGCAGGCGGAGCGACCGCGCGTCGGGACTGAAGTCCCTCCCACAATGGGACGCCATCCTGCGCAGCCGCAGCCGCAGCCGCAGCCAGCCAGAGCTACAGCTATAGCTAAGCCAGCGATGCAGTTCCTGAGTTGCAGGCCGGTACAACCGCTGCGAGGCGCGTTTCCGTTCCCTGCATCGCCCCACACAGGACTTCCGGCCCACCCGCCAGGCAGGGTGGTGGTGCGATCATCGACGATCCGTTCCCGCCGTGTGCCGCCCATGCCGATGCTCGCCAAGACCCCGCTGGCCATTTCCCTGCTGATCGCGTTCGCCGTGGCCACACCCGCACTGGCCGCACCGCCGGCGTCGACAGCGTCCAGTGCAACACCGGCCACGGCCAATGCCAGCGCCGCCGATGCGCGGTTCCAGGCCATCTACGAGAAGGAGTGGGCCTGGCGCCAGGCGCAGCTCGGCCAGGCCGACGAGGACAGCGACAGCAGCGGCGACAACACCCATCTGCCCGACGTCGGCGCGGCCGCTCAGGCCGCGCGCCTGAAGGTATGGGACGACGTGCTGCGGCAACTGGACACGCTCGACGCCACCCAGCTCTCGCCGGAGAACCAGGTCAACCTGGCGATCTACCGGCCGCAGGTGGAGAACCTGGCCGCGTCGGTGCGCCTGCGCGCCTACGAAATGCCGTTCAACTCCGACAGCGCGTTCTGGTCGGACCTGGCGTTCATGGCCCGGCGCACGCTGCGCACGCCCGACGAGTACCGCGCCTACATCGCGCGGCTGGAGGACGTGCCGCGCTACTTCGCGCAGCAGACCGACAACATGCGCGCCGGGCTCAAGCGCGGCTTCAGCGTGCCGCGCGCGGTGCTCGACGGCCGCGATGGCGCCATCGCCACCGTGGCCGAACTGAAGGATCCGACCGCCGCGGTGCTGTACACGCCGTTCAAGCAGATGCCGGCGCAGATTCCCGCCGCCGAGCAGGCGCAACTGCGCGCGCAGGCGCAGGCGACGCTGCGCGACAAGGTGATCCCTGCCTACGCGCAGCTGCTGACCTTCTATCGCCAGGAGTACGTGCCGCAGGCGCGCACCACGCTGGCGGCCGAAGCCCTGCCCGACGGCAAGGCCTACTACCGGCAGCAGATCCGCGAGTACACCACGCTGGACATGGACCCCGAGCAGATCCATCAGCTCGGCCTGCGCGAAGTGGCGCGGATCCAGAAGGAGATGGACGCGATCATCCAGCAGGTGGGCTTTCACGCGCCGGCCGGGCAGAAGACCTTCCCGGCATTCCTGCAGTTCCTGCGCACCGATCCGCAGTTCTACGTGAAGACGCCGCAGGAACTGCTCGATCGCGCCGCGTGGATCGCCAAGCGCGTGGACGGGGAGGTCGGCAAGTTCATCGGCACGCTGCCGCGCGGGCGCTTCACCATCGTGCCGGTGCCGGCGGACATCGCCCCGTTCTGGACCGCCGGCCGTGGCGGCGTCGGCACCTACTGGCTCAACACCTACGACCTGCCGTCGCGGCCGCTGTACAACCTGCCGGCGCTGACCCTGCACGAGTCTTCGCCGGGCCATTCGCTGCAGGGCGCGCTGGCCGAGGAGCAGGGCGCGCAGCCGGCGTTCCGCCGCGAGAACTACATCTCCGCCTACGGCGAGGGCTGGGCGCTGTACACCGAGAAGCTGGGCAAGGAGATGGGCATCTACGCCACGCCCTACGAGGACTTCGGCCGGCTCAGCTACGAGATGTGGCGCGCCTGCCGCCTGGTGATCGACACCGGTATCCACCACAAGGGCTGGACCCGCGCGCAGGCGCAGGCCTACCTGCGCGAGCGCACCGCGCTCAGCGAGCACGAGGTCACCACCGAGGTCGACCGCTACATCTCCTGGCCGGGCCAGGCGCTGAGCTACAAGCTCGGCGAACTGACCATCCTCAACCTGCGCGCCGAGGCCGAGCGCGAACTCGGCGCGGACTTCGACATCAAGTCCTTTCACGACGCGGTGCTGCAGCAGGGCTCGGTGCCGCTGCCGGTGCTGCAGCAGCAGATCCGCGCCTACATCGCCGCGCGCAAGAAGAAGGCCTGATCGCTGCCGCGCAGGCCGGCGCCGCTTCCTGCGGGAAGGGCGCCGGCCTGCGGCGGATCAGCCGGCGTGGCGTGGCCCGGCCACGCGTGCGGCGAAGGTCGGCAGCACCAGCAGGGTCAGGGCGGTGGCGGTGATCAGCCCGCCGATCACCACCGTCGCCAGCGGTTTCTGCACCTCCGCACCGGAGCCGCTGGCGATCGCCATCGGAATGAAGCCGACGATCGCGACCAGCGCGGTGGTCAACACCGCGCGGATGCGGCTGCCCGCGCCGTCGATCGCCGCCTGCAGCGGCAGGTCGCCGGCCTCCAGGCGCTCGCGGATCGCCTGCATCAGCACCAAGCCGTTCAAGGTGGCCACGCCGGAGACGGCGATGAAGCCCACCGCGGCCGACACCGAGAACGGCATGCCGCGCAGCAGCAGGGCGAGCAGGCCGCCGACCAGCGCCAGCGGCACGCAACTGAACACCAGCACCGCTTCCTTGACGCTGCGCAGGGCCATGAACAGCAGGCCGCCGATCAGCAGGAACACCACCGGCACCACGGTCGCCAGCCGCCGCTCGGCCCGCTGCAGGTTCTCGAACTGGCCGCCCCAACTCAGGTAGGCGCCCGGCGGCAACGGCACGTCGGCCACCGCAGCCTGCGCCGCGCCGACGAAGCCGCCCAGGTCGCGGCCGCGCACGTTGGCCTGCACCACCACGCGGCGGCTGCCGTTGTCGCGGCTGATCTGGTTCGGCCCTTCGCTGACGGCGATGCGCGCCACCGACGACAGCGGGATCACCTGTCCGGTCGGCGTGGCGATCGGCAGCGCGGCCAGCTGATCCGGGTCGTTGCGCGCGGCGTCGTCCATCCGCACCACCACGTCGAAGCGACGGTCGCCCTCGAAGATCTTGCCGGCGGCGCGGCCGCCGATGCCGGTGGCCAGCGCGTCGCTCACGTCGGCCGCGCTCAGCCCGACCTGTGCCGCCGCCGTGTGGTCGATGGTCACATCCAGCGTGGGCAGCCCGGAAATCTGCTCGACCCGCACGTCGGCCGCGCCCTCCACCGCGCGCAGCGTCGATGCGATCTGCTCGGCCACCTTCTGCAACTGGCCGAAGTCGTCGCCGAAGATCATCACCGCCAGGTCGGTGCGCACGCCGGAGATCAGTTCGTTGAAGCGCAATTCGATCGGTTGGCTGAACTCGAAGCTGTTGCCGAGCTGCTGCCCCGCCAGCGCCTCCAGGCGGGCCACCAGTCGCTCCTTGTCCAGCGCCGGATCGGGCCAGTCCTTGCGCGGCTTGAGCACGATCACGCTGTCGGAGATGTTGGTCGGCATCGGGTCGATCGCCGCCTCGGCGGTGCCGGTCCGCGAGAACACCGTTGCCACTTCCGGCTGCGTGGCGATGGCCTTTTCCAGCGCCAGCTGCATCGCCAGCGACTGTTCCAGCGAGGTGGACGGCACGCGCAGGGCCTGCATCGCCACATTGCCTTCGTCCAGCGTCGGCATGAATTCGCGGCCCAGCATCGCGAACGCGCCGACGCCTGCCAGCAGCATCGCCACCGCGCCGGCGGCGACCGTGCGTGGATGCGCGACGGCCGCGCGGATCGCCGGTGCGATGCGCGTGCGCAGCGCGCGGAGCAGACGCGTTTCGTGCGCGTCGTCGGTCGCATGCGCCGCCTCGTCCTGCAGCGTCGGCTCGCGCACCAGCAGCGCGGCCATCGCCGGCACGAAGGTGAAGGAAAACAGGAACGCACCGACCAGGGCCAGCATGAAGGTGGCCGCCATCGGCTGGAACGTCTTGCCCTCCACGCCTTCCAGGGTGAGGATCGGCGCGAACACCAGCAGGATGATCAACTGGCCGAAGGCGGCCGGCCGCGCCATCTTGCGCGCCGCCTCGGCGGCAACGCCCAGGCGCTCGGCGGCGGTCAACCCGCGGCCCAGCGCGGCGCGGCGCTGGCCCAGCAACAGCAGGGTCGCTTCGATCACGATCACCGCCCCGTCCACCAGGATGCCGAAGTCCAGCGCACCCAGGCTCATCAGGTTGCCGCTGATGCCGAAGCGGTGCATGCCGATCACCGCGAACAGGAACGACAAGGGAATCACCAGCGCGGTGATCGCGGCCGCACGCAGGTTGCCCAGCAGCAGGAACAGGATCACCACCACCAGCAGCGCGCCCTCGGTGAGGTTCCTGGCCACGGTCCTGATGGTCGCGTTGACCAGCACGCTGCGGTCCAGCACCGGCGCCGCCACGATGTCAGGCGGCAGCGACGCGTTCACCTGCGCCAGCCGCGCGGCCGCGGCCTGCGCCACAGTGCGGCTGTTGCCGCCGGCGAGCATCAGCGCGGTCCCCAGCACCGCCTCGTGGCCGTTGCGGCTGGCCGCGCCCAGGCGCGGGGCGCGACCGGAGGCGACCGCGGCCACGTCGGCCACGCGCACCACCATGCCGTTGCGGGTGGCCACCGGCGCCTGCGCCAGATCGTCGGCGCTCAGCGCCAGGCCGTCGGCGCGCACCACCAGGCCTTCGCCGGCGCGCTGCACGAAGCCGGCGCCGGCCTGCACGTTGGCGCGCTGCAGGGCGGTGACCAGGTCGGCCAGGCCCAGGCCGTGCGCGGCCAGCCGCGCCGTGTCCGGATGCACCCCGTATTCCTTGACGTAGCCGCCGACCGTATCGACGCCGGCCAGTCCCGGGCTGGCGCGCATCTGCGGCGCGATGATCCAGTCCTGCACGGTGCGCAGATAGGTGGCGCGCTCCTGCGGCGTGCGCAGCAGTTCGCCGTCCGGCGTGCGGTAGACCTCCCCGGCCTGCCAGCCCGCCGCGCCCGGCCGGGCCAGCCGGGACGGATCGAACGCGGTGAAGTCCACCGTCCACATCAGCACCTCGCCCAGGCCGGTGGTGACCGGCGACAGTTGCGGCGATGCTCCCTCCGGCAGGTCGTCCAAGGCCGCGCGGATGCGTTCGGCCACCTGCTGGCGGGCGAAGTAGACGTCGGTCGCATCGGTGAAGATCGCGGTGACCTGCGAAAAGCCGTTGCGCGACAGCGAGCGGGTCGCGGTCAGGCCGGGAATGCCGGCCAGCGCGGTTTCCAGCGGGTAGGTCACCTGCCGCTCGATCTGCTCCGGGGTCAGGGCCGGCGCCACCGTGTTGAGTTGCACCTGGCGGTTGGTGATGTCCGGTACCGCGTCGATCGGCAGCCTGCCCAACTGGAACAGGCCCACGGCGGCGAGCAGCGCGGCCAGCGCCACCACCAGCCAGCGGTGGCGCACGGCGGTGTCGATGATCAGCTTGAACATGGTCGCCTCCTCAGTGGCCGTGGTCGGCGTCGCCCTTGGCCAGTTCGGCCTTGAGCAGGAAGGCGTTGGCGCCGACGATGCGTTCGTCGCCGCGCAGTCCGCCGAGGATCTCGATGCGGTCGCCGGCGCGCCGCCCGACCAGCACCGGCTGCGCCTTGAAGCCGCCCGCGACCGCCACGAACACCGCGTTGCGGCCCTCGACGGTCTGCACCGCATCGGCGGGGACGCTGAGCGCGCTGTCCTGGCCGTCGGTGACCAGCACCGCCGAGACCGGCGAGCCGGCCGCCGGCAGGGGCGCAGCGACCGGCATCGCGCGGATCACCGCGGCGCCACCCTGCTGGCGCAGGTCGGCCGCCGCCGCCGTGACCCGGGCGGCGAAGCTGCCACCCGTCCCGCGCACCTCCAGCGCCATGCCGGGCGCGACCTGCGCCGCCAGCGCCGGCGGCGCGCTGAACACCAGCTCGTTCATCGCCGGATCGGCGACCTCGGCCACCACGCTGCCGGCCGCGACTACGCTGCCGGGCGTGACCTGCACGTTGCCGACGATGCCGGCCACTGGGCTGACGATGCGCACGCGGCCGCTGGCATCGGGGGCCCCGCTGGCCGCGGCCTGCGCCTGCGCGGCGGCAGCCTGCGCCTGTGCCGCCAGCGCCCGCGCGTGCGAGGTTTCCAGCTCCTGGCGGGCGACCACGCCCTGTTCGACCAGGGCGCGGTCGCGGGCATGCGCCAGGCCGGCGGCCTTGGCCTCGGCCGCGGCAGCCAGGGCATTGGCGCGGAACACCGCGGCCTCGCCGCTGACCAAGATGGCCAGCGGCTGCTGCGCCTGCACCGCGTCGCCTGGCGCGACCAGCACGCGCTCGACCCGGCCGGTCACCGTCGAGGCGACCGAGGCGCGCGCGCCCACCGCCGGTTCGACCCGCCCGGCCAGGCGCACCGAGGCGCCGCCGCCGCGGCCGACCGCGACCACATCCAGGCCGGAGGCGGCGATCTGTTGCGGCGTCAGCCGCACCACGTCGCCGGTTTCGGCATCCGCGTGGGCAGTGGCATCGGTCTTGGCCACCGGTGCGTGGGCTGCGTCCTTGCCCTCGGCGCCACGGTCGTGCGCGTCATCGGCCGCCAGGGGGGCCTGCCTGTCGCCGGCGCAAGCGGCCAGCAGGAGTGCCAGCAGCAGGCTGGCGGAAAGGGAGATCGGACGGGACAGGTTCATTGGGCCTCCATGAACGGCGCGCGCCCTTCCAGGCGGGCCAGTTCGATTTCCGCCGCGACGCGCGCCAGGCGCGCGTCCACGGCAATGCCGCGCGCGGCGATGAGCGCAGCGCGGGTGCTGCGCAGTTCCAGTTGCGTGATGCGACCGGCGTCGACGCCGATGCGGGCCAGGCGGTAGGCCTCCTGCGCCGCCGCCACGCCGTCGTCGGCGGCGCGTGTGCGGCTGCCGGCGGCCTTCAGCGTGGCCAGCGCGGACACGCGGTCGGCGGTGCTGGTGCGACGTTGTCGCTCCAGTCGTGCCTCCGCCGCGCGCCGTTCGGCGCTGGCGGCACGGATGCCGCCGCGGTTGCGATCGAACAGCGGCACGCTGAGGCTGACGCCGAGCGTGTAGGCGTGGGCGCGGTCTTCGCGGAACCGCGTCTGCGCGGCGGTCAGGCTCAGCTCGGGCAGGGCACGCTTGCGCTCCACCTCGACCTGGCGATCAGCAGCTTCGGCTTCCGCAGCGGCGATGCGCACTGGCAGCGCTGCCGCCTCGGTCGCGCGCGGCGATGGCGGCGTGCGGTCGAGCAGGCTGCCATCGAGGGACTGCACCGGCGTCTCCAGCAGGGCGATCGCCGCCAGGCGCGCCAGCGCCGCGTCGCGGAACGCCTGCGCTTCGTCCAGCGCCGCGGTGGCATCGGCCACTTCGCTGCGCGCCTGCACCGCGCGCAGTCGCGGCTCGCGGCCCTGCGCGACCATCGCCTCGACGGCGGCCGCATCGTTGCGGATCAGGCCCAGCGCTTCCTCGGCCAGCGCGTAGCGGCGCAGCGCGCTTTCGGCCAGCGCGTAGGCCGAGGCCACCTCGCCGGCGGCCTCGCTGCGGCTCTGCGTGCCGCGCAGGGCCGCAGCGTCGGCGTCGGCGCGGGCCGCGCGGATGCGCGCGCCGCGTTGGCCCCACAGTTCCAGCGGTTGCGACAGGGTCAGCGAGGTTTCGGCCCGGTCGGTGCCCGCATAAGTGCCGCTGCCCCAGGCGTTTTCGGTGGACCAGGACAGCGACGGGTTGGGCAGCGCCCGCGCCTGTTCGGCGCGCGCATCGGCGGCCTCGGTCAGCGCCGCGCCGACGCGGCTGCCGGGCAGTTGATCGAGACGTTGCAGCAAGGTGTCGTACGAAGGGGCGTTCTGCGCCATCGCCAGCGCGGCCGGGGCCAGGCCCAGCAGCACGGCGACGACCCGCCCGGCCGCGCGCGGCGGCCGACGTGTCGGAGTCGACATGAGGAAATTCCAGAGGTGAGGGAAACGGAAACCCGCGATCGCGGGACACGCTCAACTCACGCTCTGGGTGGGCGCTTCAATCCGTCCTGGACGACGCCTGCAGGTGAAGCGTCGACGGCCTGCATCCAGCGCGCCGGTCGCGGCGCGCCGAACACGGCGAGGGCGCTCGCCGGCAGGCTCAGATTCGAGTGGTGGCAATGGTTGTGGCTGCAGGCGCCGGCATGCTTGCCGTCGCTGTCCTCGCCATCGGCATGCGCCGCGGCGGGCGCGTGCACGGCGTCGGCCGATTCCGGCTCCAGCGCGCAGGCCAGCGCATCGGCCACCGGCACGACCACGAACGCCGCCAGCAGCAGCATCAGCAGGGAGGTACGCAGTGGACGGAACAGGCGGCGCATGAGGCCGGCAGACTAACAAGCGCTTCGGCGCGGACACAATATCAACCCGCCGCGCGCCATCCCACGCTCAAGGCAGCTTCGCGATCACCTTGATCTCGAACTGGAAGCCGTACAGCCAGGTCACGCCGATGCCGGTCAGGGTTGGGTGCGGTGCCTCGCCCCAGTACTCGGGCACGATCGCCCAGACGGTGGCGAAGTTCCGCTCCGGATCGACCAGGAACATGGTCACGTCGATCACGTCGTCGAACGTGCAGCCGGCGGCGGCCAGCACCGCGTTGAGGTTGTCGAAGGCGCGGCGCACCTGCGCGGCGAGCTCCGGCTCGGGCGAGCCGTCCTCGCGGCTGCCGACCTGGCCGGAGACGAACAGCAAGCCATTGCTGCGGATCGCCGGCGAGTAGCGGTTGCGCGCGTACAGCGCCTGGCGGCCGGCGGGAAAGACGACATCGCGGTGGGACATGAGGACGCTCCAGAAGAGGCGGCACGCGCTGCGCGTGCCGGAGTCGCCATCGTGGTCGGCGCCGTTGCCTGGATAAACCGCGACGATCCGCCTAGATTGATTGTGGATTCCAAACAATCGCGGACGGCGATGGACCGATTCGAGGCGATGCGGGCATTTGCTCGCGTGGTGGAGACCGGCAGCTTCACCCGTGCTGCCCACACCCTGCAGCTCAGCCGCACCAGCGTGACCCAACTGGTGCAGCAGTTGGAGGCGCACCTGCGGCTGCGCCTGCTTCACCGCACCACCCGCCGGGTCAGCGTCACCGCCGACGGGGCCGCCTACTACCCGCGCATCGCCCGTCTGTTGGCCGAGCTGGAAGAGGTCGAGGCCGGCCTGGGCAGCGCCGCCGCGGCGCCGCGCGGGCGCCTGCGCATCGACGTGCCAGGCCCGTATGCGCGATTGCGGCTGGTGCCGGCGTTGCCCGACTTCCATGCCCGCTACCCGCAGATCCAGCTCGACGTGGGCGTGAGCGACCGCGAGGTCGACGTGATCGTCGACCAGGTCGATTGCGTGATCCGCGGCGGCGCGCCGGCCGATCCGGCGCTGGTGGCGCGGCCGCTGGCCAGCCTGCCGCTGGGCTTCCACGCCAGCCCGGCGTATCTGCATCGGCACGGCGTGCCCGACCACCCGCGCGCGCTGGACGGGCCGACGCATCGCATGGTCGGATTCCTCAGCCCGCGCAGCGGCCGCGCGCGCAGCTTCCAGGCGCGGCGCGGCGAGGAGCAATGCGAGGTGCAGGGCCGCTACCAGGTCGGCTTCGACGACGGCAACGCCTATCTGGCCGCCGGCCTGGCCGGTTTGGGCGTGGTCGTATTGCCGTCCTACATGGCCGCAGCGCACGTGGCCGAGGGCGCATTGCGGCCGCTGCTGCAGGACTGGCAGTTGCCGCCGATGCCGATGCACCTGATGTTCGCGCCCAATCGGCACATGAGCCAGCGGCTGCGCGCGTTCATCGACTGGGCGGTGGAGGCGTTGGGCCCGGCGGACCCGGTGTAGCCGGCATTCGCGCCGCGGGGGGAGGCGATCCGCCTGTGGACAACTTGCACAAGCCCTTGATCGCCTGCATAATGCGCGGCTCGCTGTGCCCGACGAGGTCGGGGCCGGCGGCCGGATGCGCGATCTCTGGCCGGCCTTTCCCAGCGTAACCGCTTGATTTCCCACGTCGCGTGGTGGCCGCAGGGCTGCCGGGGCCGCCGTCTCCCAGGCTATGGGCGACCAAACTACTATCGAGGTGCGCAATGTCCCGCGTATGCCAAGTGTCCGGCAAGCGTGTGCAGACGGGTAACAACGTCTCCCACGCCAACAACAAGACCCGCCGTCGTTTCCTGCCCAACCTGCACGAGCGTCGCTTCTGGGTCGCCAGCGAGAACCGCTGGGTCAAGCTGAAGGTTTCCGCGCACGCGCTGCGCACCATCGACAAGAACGGCATCGACACCGTTCTGGCTGAGCTGCGTGCGCGCGGCGAAAAGGTCTGAGGAGTAGAGCATCATGGCAGGCAAGCGCGATAAGGTCCGTATGATTTCCTCGGCCGGTACCGGCCACTTCTACACCACGGACAAGAACAAGAAGAACACCCCGGGGAAGATGGAATTCCTCAAGTACGATCCGGTCGTGCGCAAGCACGTCCTGTACAAGGAAGGCAAGATCAAGTGATCGGCTGATCCTCGGATCGCTGCTCACGTTGCACACGGAACCCGCCGCAAGGCGGGTTTCGTGCGTCTGGAACAAGGAAAAAGCGCACCGCCGCTGCGGCCATGGTTGCGTTTGCCGGCGCAGTCCGCAGAATCGGGCGACCTGGGTTGCGAGGATCGCGATGCTGCCGGTCTGGTTGGAAGGCACGTGGCTGCTGGCGCTGGACTGGCTGATCCGGCTGGTGGCGCTGTTGTGGATCCCCACCCGCACCACGCCGGGCGCGGCGCGCAGCTGGCTGTTGCTGGTGGGCTTCGTGCCGTTGCTGGGGCTGCCGCTGTACCTGTTGCTCGGCCACCCCTGGCTGTCGCGCGAGCGCGTCCGCCGCCAGACGCTGGCCTCGCAGGTGATCCGCGAGCAGCAGGTGCCGCTGACCGCGCTGCGCTGGGCGCCGCCGGCCGACACCGTGGTCGCCGAAGTGGTGCCGCTGGTCGAGCGCCAGGGCGACTTCATGCCGACCCACGGCAACAGCGTCGAGCTGCTCGACCGCTACGCACCCTCGCTGCAGGCGCTGATCGACGACATCGACGCGGCGGTCGAACGCGTGCACCTGCTGTACTACCTGATGTTCGACGACGCGGTCGGCGATGCGGTGAGCGCGGCGCTGCTGCGCGCGGCCGCGCGCGGCGTGCAGTGCCGGTTGTTGCTGGATGCGCGCGGCGGCCGCCGCGGCCTGCGCCGCTACCGCAAGCGCCTGCATGCGGCCGGGGTCGAGGTGCAGGCGCTGCTGCCGGGCGGGCTGCGCTGGCGCCGCAGCGGCCGCATGGATCTGCGCAACCACCGCAAGATCGCGGTGATCGACAACCGCGTCGGTTACATCGGCTCGCAGAACTTGGCCGAACCGCAGTTCGTCCCCGGCCATCCCAACCGCGAGCTGGTGGCGCGGGTGCAAGGGCCGGTGGTGGCGCACCTGGAAGCGGTGTTCGCCAGCGACTGGTTCATCGAGACGGGGCAGCGCCTGAGCGTGGTCGCGCCCGCCTCCATCCACGGCGGTGGCGTCGCCGCGCAGCTGTTGCCCAGCGGGCCGGCGTACCCGTTCGAGAACGCCCGCGACACGGTCAACGCGCTGATCCATCTGGCGCGGCGGCGCATCGTCATGGTCACGCCGTACTTCGTGCCGGACGAGGCCACGCTCAGCGCGCTGCGCATCGCCGCGCTGTCCGGGGTGGACGTGCAGTTGATCCTGTCCGAGAGCAACAACCAGCGGCTCACCGCCTGGGCGCAGGAGGCGTATTACGACGAACTGCTGCGCAGTGGGGTCAAGATCGCGCTGTACCGGCCGTGCTTCCTGCACGCCAAGCACCTGAGCGTGGATGAGGGCATCGCCCTGGTCGGCTCGATCAACCTGGACATCCGCTCGTTCGCATTGAACGCCGAGGTCGGCATGCTGTGCTACAGCGCCGCGGTGGTGCAGCGGCTGCGTGCGGTGGAGGCCGACTACCTGGCCGACGCGCGGATGCTGACGCTGCAGGACTGGCGCAAGCGGCCGGCGTGGCGGCGCAGCCGCGAAGGCATCGCGCGCCTCGCCGATGCGCTGATGTGACGCATGCCGATGACAGGCGCATGACGCGCTCATGCGCGATCGGTGCCGGCACATGCACCACGGTTCTCAGCCGCGGGCCGGGCCGGTGGGGGCTTCCCTTACAATCGCGGCATGAATGAGCTTGTGCCCAGCGAACCGGCCGCCGACGACTGCGACATCGCCATCGTCGGCGGCGGCGCGGCCGGCGTGCTGGTCGCGCTGCAGTTGCTGCGCCAGGCCGGCACCGCGCTGCGCGTGCAATTGATCGAATCGCAGCCGGCGCTGGCGCAGGGCGTGGCCTATGCGACGCCCTGCGCCGAACACCTGTTGAACGTGACGGCCGGGCGCATGAGCGCCTTCGCCGACGCGCCCGACGACTTCCTCGACTGGCTGCAGCAGCAGGCGTTGTATCCGCAGCTGTCGCGCGCCGCACTGGCCGAGGCCTATGTGCAGCGCCGCCATTACGCCGCCTATCTGCGCGCACGCCTGTGGCAGGCGCAGACCGCCGGGCCGGCGCGCCTGCAATGGCGCCAGGCGCGGGTGCTGGCGCTGCATCCGCAGCCGACGGGCGGTCAAATTCTGCAATTGCACGACGGTGGACAGCTGCACGCTGGCGCCACCGTGCTGGCGCTGGGCAACAGCCTGCGTCCGCTGCCGGCGCGCGGCGCTCCCGGTCTCGACGCGCCGTCGCGGATCGAGGCCTGGGACTATGCGCAGTTGCAGGCGATTCCGCGCGAGGCCACGGTGTGCATCGTCGGCTCCGGCCTGAGCATGGCCGACAGCGTGCTGACCCTGCTGGCCAACGCGCACCGCGGCCCGGTGCACGTGGTCTCGCGGCACGCGCTGCTGCCGCTGCCGCACGCCGCGCATGGCGCGCCGGCCGACTTCGATGCGCAGGCGCTGCTGGCGATGCTGCTGCGCCAGCGCGTGCGCGCGCTGCGTCGCCATGCCGCCGCGGCACAGGCGCAGGGCCGGCCCTGGCAGAGCGTGATGGACCGGATACGCCCGCTGAGCCAGGCACTGTGGCAGTCGCTGTCGGTGACCGAGCAGCGCCGCTTCCTGCGCCACGTGGTGCGATACTGGGACGTGCACCGGCATCGCATCGCCGCGCCGGTGTTCGCGCAGCTGCAGGCGATGCGCCGGGTCGGTCAGTTGCGCCTGCACCGCGCGCGGCTGGATACGGTATTCCCGGTCGGCGCCTGCGTGCAGGTCAACGGCATGGGCGCCGACGGCGTGCCGCTGCAGCTCGACGCGCACTGTGTGATCAATGCCACCGGCGTCGAACTGCGCGCCCAGACCATGCGCAATCCGCTGCTGCACCAGTTGCTGGGGTGCGGCCATGCACAGCCGGGGCCGCACGGCATCGGCGTGGGCAGCGCCGCCGACGGTGCGTTGCTCGACGCCGATGGCCACGCCACGCCGCGCATCCGCGTGCTCGGTAGCCTGCGCATCGGCAGCCTGTGGGAAAGCCTGGCGATCCCCGAGCTGCGCGTGCAGGCGCAGCAGACCGCGCAGGCGCTGCTGGCGCTGGACGTGTCGGCCCGCGTCGCTGCGCAATGAACACCGCGGAACAGGCCACGCTACGATGTATGTCGGCGCGTTGGTGACATCCGAAGGCCTCCCATCGCGCTCATTGCCACAGCGGACCGAGGTGTGACCGCGTAGAAGCTGCTTCAGCCGCGACAGGCCTTCGCCGGTCACGCCCATCGCGGCTGAAGCCGCTCCTGCACGAGACTTCCCCGCAGGCATCAGCGGCTTTCATCCACCGCGTCTTGCGGCGTGCGCCCGAGCAACAGGCAGATCGCGATCGCCGCCAGCGCGGTGATCGCCGCCAGCACCCGGGTGAGCGTGCCGAAGGTCGCCGCGTAGGCCAGCCGTAGTTGCGTCGCGGACAGCGCGCCCTCGGCCATGGAGGCGGACAGATCGCCGGCGACCAGCCGCTGCGCGGTGTCCGCCAGGGCCGCGTGCGGCAGCAGCGGCGCGACCGCGGCCAGCCGCACCTGCACCAAGGCCGCGAGCAGGGCCGCCACGCTGGCCAGGGCGATGCCTTCGCCGGCCACGCGCAGCGTGCCGAACAGGCCGGCGGCCATGCCGGCGCGTTCGATCGGCACCACGCTCACCGACAGCGCATCCATCAGGCCCCAGGGCAGGGCGGTACCGGCACCGATCAACAACAATGCCGGCAGCGCCTGCGCCGGGGGCCGCGCGCCGAGCCAGCACAGGCCGGCCGCGGCCGCCGCCAACCCGGCTGCCGACAGCCAGGCTGGGGCGATGCGCTGCGCCAGTACCGCGGCCAGGCTCGGCACCAGCAGCATCGGCGCCGACAACGCCAGCAGCGTCAGGCCGGCACTGGCCGCCGGCGTGCCATCCACGCCGATCATGCGCAGCGGCAGCAGCACCAGCAGCACCACGTAGCTGGTGCAGGTGGCGACCGGCAGCAGCTGCACGCCGACGAAGCGCCGGTAGCGGAACAGGCTCAGGTCCAGCAGTGGATGCCGGCGGCGCCGTTCGATCCACACGAAGCCGAGCAGCAGCAGGGCCGCGGCACCGAGCAGGGCCAGCGTCGCGGCGCTGCCCCAGCCGCTGTGCGGCCCCTGGATCAGGCCGGCGGTGAACAGCGCCAGCGCCGCGCTGAAACACAGCGCGCCGGCGCGGTCGGGCGGACCGCCGGCCGGAGCGCGCGAGGCCGGCAGCCAGCGCGCGGCCAGGGCCCACGCCAGCGCCGCGATCGCGGCCACGCCGAAGAAGATCGCGCGCCAGCCCAGCCGTTCGCTCAGCGCGCCCGCGGCCAGCGGGCCGAACGCCAGGCCGGTGCCGAAGGTGGTGCCGAGCAGGCTGAACGCGCGCGTGCGCGCCGCGCCGGTGTACAGCTGGGCCAGCGCCGCGGTGCCGGCGGCGAGCGCGGCGGCGGCACCGACGCCCTGCAGCGCCCGCCATAGGTCGATCGCCGCGACCGAGCCGGCCACGGCCACGCCCAGGCTGGCGCTGGCGAACAGCGCCAGACCGCCGAGGAACACCCGGCGCCGCCCATGCCGATCGGCGAGCGCGCCGGCGGCCAGCAGCAGGCTGCCGAAGCTGAGCATGAAGGCGTTGGTGATCCAGGCCAAAGCCAGCGCGCTGCCGCCCAGGGCCGCGCCGATCGCCGGGGTGGCGACGGCACCGCCGGAGAAGTTCAGCGGCAGCGCCAGGGCGGCCAGGCACACTGCGGCCAAAGCGGCGCCGCGGCGCGGCAGGACAGTGGAATCGGGAGGCGAAGCGGAGGTCATCGGAGCGGCTCTGGCGGCGGATGTCGGAAAGCCACTAGAGATACCGAGGCGGCAATTCGCGAAAAAGGCCGCGATCCTCCGCACTTTGCGGAATGGAACGCTCTAATATCGCGGCATGGACCGCCTCACCGGCATCGTCGCCTTCGTCCGGGCCGCCGAACAGCGCAGCTTCGTCGGCGCCGGCCGCGTGCTCGGCATCTCGGCCTCGGCGGTGGGCAAGAGCGTGGCCGGGCTGGAGCGCGCGCTCGGCGTGCGCCTGCTGCAGCGGACCACCCGCCGCATCGCGCTGACCGCCGAGGGCGCGTTGTTCCTGGAGCATTGCCAGCGCGTGCTGGCCGACCTGCGCGAGGCCGAGGACGCGCTGGCGCAGACCCGGCAGGCGCCGCGCGGGCGGCTGCGGGTCGGCCTGCCGACCATCGGCTACCGCTTCCTGGTGCCGCTGCTGCCGGAGTTCCGCCAGCGCTATCCGGACGTGGCGCTGGACCTGGAGTTCGACGACCGCGTGGTCGATCTGCTCGAACACGGCCTGGATGCGGTGATCCGCAGCGGCGTGCAGGCCGACTCGCGGCTGCTGGCGCGGCGCCTGGGGCCGTTCCGCTTCTGCCTGTGCGCGGCGCCGGACTACCTGCGCCGCCGCGGCGTGCCGCAGACCCCGGCGGAGCTGGCCGCGCACGATGGCGTGCTGTTCCGCGTTCCCGATACCGGCAAGCCGCAGGACTGGCCGCTGGCCGAACCGGCGCCGCTGCCACCGGCGGTGCTCACCTGCAACAACATGGAAGCGGTGCGCGCCGCGGCGATCGCCGGCCTGGGCATCGCCTGCATGCCGGCGTTCCTGGCGCAGGACGCGTTGGCCGACGGCCGCCTGCAGCCGGTGCTGGACGCGCACATGGCCGACGGCGGCGCGTTCTTCGTGGTGTGGCCGTCGCGTCGGCAACTGTCGCCGAAGCTGCGCGTGTTCGTGGATTTTCTCGCCGAACGGCTGTTCCGCACCGATTGACGCCACGTCGTGTGCCGGGCGACGCGCGCTGTCGCAGCCGCTGCGCCGCCGCACCGGCTAAAATGCGCGGGTGGATGTCTCTCATTTGCTCGACGATCTGAACCCCGCCCAGCGCGAGGCCGTTTCCGCCGCGCCCGGCCATTATCTGGTCCTGGCCGGCGCCGGCTCCGGCAAGACGCGCGTGCTCACCCATCGCATCGCCTGGTTGCACCAGGTGCATGGCGTGCCGGTGCACGGGATCCTGGCGGTCACTTTCACCAACAAGGCCGCGGGCGAGATGCGCCACCGCGCCGACCTGCAGCTGCGCAACGGCAGCCGCGGCATGTGGATCGGCACCTTCCACGGCCTGGCGCACCGCCTGCTGCGCCTGCACTGGCAGGACGCGAAGCTGCCGGAGAGCTTCCAGGTGCTCGACGCCGACGACCAGCTGCGGCTGGTCAAGCGCGTGGTGCAGCAGCTGGAGCTGGACGAGGGCAAGTACCCGCCCAAGCAGATCGTGTGGTGGATCAACCAGCAGAAGGACGAGGGCCGCCGCGCCCAGCACATCCAGCCGGAACCGCGCGACGAGTGGGTCACCACCCTGCGCAACGCCTACGCGCTGTACCAGGAGCGCTGCGACCGCGCCGGCCTGGTCGACTTCGCCGAACTGCTGCTGCGCGCACACGAATTGTTGCGCGACACCCCGGCGCTGCTGGCGCACTACCGCGCCCGCTTCGGCGAGATCCTGGTCGACGAATTCCAGGACACCAACGCCATCCAGTACGCGTTCGTGCGCGTGCTCGCCGGCGACAGCGGCCACGTGTTCGTGGTCGGCGACGACGACCAGGCGATCTACGGCTGGCGCGGCGCTAAGGTCGAGAACGTGCAGCGCTTCCTCACCGATTTCCCCAGCGCGCAGACCATCCGCCTGGAGCAGAACTACCGCTCCAGCGCCAACATCCTCAACGCCGCCAACGCGGTGATCGCACACAACCCCGACCGTATCGGCAAGCAGTTGTGGACCGATTCGGGCGACGGCGAGCCGATCGACCTGTACGCCGCCTACAACGAGGTGGACGAGGCGCGTTACGTGGTCGAGCGCGTGCGCCAATGGGTGCGCGACGGCGGCAGCTACAGCGAGGCGGCGGTGCTCTACCGCAGCAACGCGCAGTCGCGTGCGTTCGAAGAGGCGCTGATCGCCGAACAGGTGCCGTACCGGGTCTACGGCGGCATGCGCTTCTTCGAGCGCGCCGAAATCAAGGACACCCTGGCCTACCTGCGCCTGGTCGCCAATCGTGCCGACGATGCGGCGTTCGAGCGCGCAGTGAACACGCCGCCGCGCGGCATCGGCGACCGCACCCTCGACGAAGTGCGACGCCTGGCGCGCGCGCAGTCGCTGTCGCTGTGGGCGGCGGCGCGACATGCCGCGCAGCAGGGCGGCGACCTGGCTGCGCGCGCGCGCAACGCGCTGGGCCAGTTCCTCGGCCTGATCGAGCAACTGGCCGCGGACGTGGCCGGGCTGCCGCTGCCCGAACAGATCGACCAGGTGCTGGCGCGCTCCACCCTGCGCGAGCACTGGGGCAAGGAGAGCCGCGGCGGGCTGGATTCGGAATCGCGCACCGACAACCTCGACGAACTGGTGTCGGTGGCCTCGCGCTTCGTACGCGCCGACGGCGACGAGGACGCCGACGAAGGCCGCCAGGCGATGACCGAGCTGGTCGCGTTCCTGGCCTACGCCTCGCTGGAGGCCGGCGAAGGCCAGGCCCAGGCCGGCGAGGAAGGCGTGCAGCTGATGACCCTGCACTCGGCCAAGGGCCTGGAATTCCCGATCGTGTTCCTGGCCGGCATGGAAGACGGCCTGTTCCCCAGTGCGCGTTCGCTGGAAGAGAGCGGGCGCCTGGAGGAAGAGCGGCGCCTGGCCTATGTCGGCATCACCCGCGCCCGCCACAAGCTGGTGCTGAGCTATGCCGAGTCGCGGCGCATCCACGGCCAGGACAACTACAACGTGCCCTCGCGCTTCCTGCGCGAGATCCCGCGCGAACTGCTGCACGAAGTGCGGCCGAAGGTGCAGGTCTCGCGCAGCGCCTCGCTGGGTGCGCCGCGCAGCCTGGGGCACAGCGTGATCGAGGCCCCGGCGATCAAGCTCGGCGCCAACGTGCAGCACCCCAAGTTCGGCGGCGGCGTGGTCATCGACTACGAAGGCAGCGGCGCCCACGCCCGCGTACAGGTGCAGTTCGACGAGGCCGGCGCCAAGTGGCTGGTGATGGCGTACGCCAATCTGACCCTGTTGTAGGTGCGCTCTTCGGTCCCGTCTGCGGACGCGGCGGGATGGCGACATGCTCGACGTTCTAAATGTCTTCAATAGAAGACTTAAAGCTGTATAAGATTCATAATTGAAGACTATTTTTCGATTTGCGGCCGATGTCTGCCGCGGTATGATGTATCCGATTAATTGCATAAACGCTGTTTGCATATCGGATTGAAGACATGGCTGCTTACGACAGGTTGTCGCCATTGGCGAGCTCGGCCATCACGTCGCTGGGAGACGTCATTCGTCGCGGCCGTAGAGCCCGGACGATGACCCAGGAGGAACTGGCCGAGCGTGCCCGGGTCAGCCGTCTGACCGTCCTCAAGATCGAATCGGGCAATCCCGGCGTCGCCATCTGGGCGTGGGTCAGCGTCATGGAAGTGCTGGGCCTGCTTGGCACATTGCAGGCATTGCACGATCCGGTGGCGCAGGCCATGGATGCGGCGCATGGACGCCGGGTGCGCAAGCGCGATCTGCGCAAGAAACTGGATTTCTGACGATGCCTGTCCACGAACGTTACGTCATGATCCGCCTTGAGGGAGCCGATCAGGACGTGCCCGCAGGGCTGCTGACGCTGGTGGAAACGCACGCCGCATCAGTCGGTAGCCGGTTTGCCTATGGCATGCGCTATTCCCGCCGCCCCGGCGCCATCGACGTCGATCCCCGCAGCCTGCGCCTGGACGAAGTAGCGCCCGGTATCGAGGTCGCGCCGCCGGGCGATCTTGCCCTGTTCGGCGCCATCCGCGATGCCCTTCCCGATGCCTGGGGCCGGCGCGTGCTTGCCAACACGCTGCGCATCCAGGAAGGCCAACTCAACGACCGGGTGCTGATCGACAATTCCAGTCCCAACCGCAGCGGTGCCCTCGATTTCCGTCGCCGTCCCGAAGACGCGCCGCACGACAGCGGTCTGCTGCGGCCGATGCATCTGGATCACCTGCTCGATGCCGCCGAGCGAATCGAAGAGGGCGAGTCCGTTCCGCAACACTTGCTCGAGCTGCTGGGCGAGGCGCCCACGCTCGGCGGCATGCGGCCCAAAGCGGTGCTGGTCGATCAGGGGCGGCAGTGGTTGGCCAAGTTCCCGACCCGGCGCGATCCGTTCGACATTCCCTTGATCGAGCACGCCACGCTGGAACTGGCCCGTCTTGCCAAGATGGATGTTCCCGACACCCGGCTGATCGATGTGCCAGGTCGCGGGACGGTGATGATGATCGCGCGCTTCGATCGCGGCACCGAGGCCGAGGGCTATCGCAAATGGCATATGGTCAGTGCGCTGACGGCGCTGGGCGTGCATGAAATGGATTCGCCGAAGATGGCTTATGCGGACATCGCCGACGCGCTGGGCCGGCTGGGTGCGGCGGGACAGGTGACTGCCGATCGCCACGAACTGTTCCGGCGCATGGTGTTCAACATTCTGGTCTGCAACGACGACGACCATCTCCGCAACCACGCGCTTGTGCACCGTGGCGACTTCGGGGGCTGGCGCCTGAGCCCGCTCTACGACGTGGTTCCCAGGCCGAGCGGCGGCAGCGAGCGCTTCCTGCACCTGGGGATCGGCGCACAGGGGCGCCTGTCCACGCTCGACAACGCGCTCACGCACTGCGCGAGGTTTGCCCTCACCACCGCGGCCGCGGCAGCGGTGATCGATGAGGTGGCGGGCGTGGTGCGCCAGTGGAAAGGCCACTTCGAGGCGCAAGGCGTACCTGGTTCGCAGATCGACAAGGTGCAGAACGCATTCCGGCTGCCATCGCAGATCGGCCTGGCGCAAGTGAACCGGTTCCTGTAACGCGGTCTGCCGCTCGCGGCGGGCTGGCGCGACTGGCCGGGCAGGACGGGCATCTAAGCAGGGAGCATCCATGGTCTTGCTTCATGGTCCCTACGTCAGCGACCGCGGCCGCGCCAGGACGCCAGGCGATGACCGAGCTGGTTGGGTTCCTGGCCTGTACCTCGCTGGAGAGCTGCGTAGGCCAGCACCGGTCTGACATGCCGCGCCCGGCGGGTGGGTCAGCGCGACGACGGCGTGGCAGACGCCGCGACGCGGGTGAAGTAGTTGGTGCGCATCGTCGGCGTGCCGTCCGGCGCGAACGCGGAGACCGTCTCGGTCATCGAGCGTCCGTCGGCGGCGACGGTGTAGATGCGGGTCGAGGCCACGCACCTGTCCTTGGACAGCATCATCGCCAGCACGTTGGGCGCGGGCATCTGCAGCGCGAAGACATCGGCCTCGAAGTTGTTCTTCACCGGCGTGGCGCGGCCATCGAGCGCGGCGACGCCTTCGGCATGCATGGTGCCGCCGCCCTGTTCGGCAATGTCGACCTTGACCGCCCACTTGCCCTTGCCCGCCTCGCTGAAGCGCAGGGTGACCGCCTTGGGCCGGTCCTGGGGTGCCCGATCCAGGCGCGCCACGTCCACGGCCCAGTTGCCGAGCAGGGGCGAGGGCGCAACGGGTGCGGCGGATGCGGACAGACACGGCGACAGCAGCGCCGCGAGCGCGACGGCGAATAGCAGTTTCATGCGACCTCCCGGGAATGGTGTGCGGCGATGAGGACAGCCAATGGTGTGCGCTGCGCGCGTTCGCTCGGTCGACCGTGCCGGGGTGCCGAAGAGCGCATCCGTGCGGCGGCATGACCGCCCTGCTCCGGGACGCGTGCGCTGCGACGCTGGCACCGCAGGCGCAGCGCAACAGGTCAGGTGGTCACGGGTCTGGGTTTGCTGCGCACACGGTCTCGCTCAGGCCGCGCCGCCATCGCGCTTCCAGCAGCGCGTAGCCCGCACAGGCCAGCAGCAGCGGGCCGAGGTAATAGAAGGCGCGATAGGCCAGCAATGCCGCCAGCAGTTCCGCTTGCGGTGCATGCGATCCCAGCAGCGGCAGCACCACCGCTTCCAGCACGCCGATGCCGGCCGGCACGTGGGCGATGGCGGTGGCCACGGCCGCCGCCAGCAGTGCGCCGAGCGCCGCGGTATAGGCCACGCCGGCCGGCATCAGCACGTACAGCAGGGCGCCCATCAGCGCCCAGTTGCCGGTGCCCAGGCCGAGTTGCAGCAGCGCCAGCGGCAACGGCGGCAGGTGCAGGACGTGGCCGCGCACCTGCAGCGTGCGGCCATGCGCGCGCTGGCAGGCGATCAGGTAGCCCACCACCAAGCCCAGCATGGCGGCGCCGACCCATGGCAGCACCGCGCCGCTCAGCGGCCACTGCGCCGGCGTGCGCAGGCGGCCGCTGACCAGCAGCACGCCGGTCAGCAGCAGATAGCCCATCCAGTTGGTGGCGATGGCGAAGCCGACCACGCGGCTGATCGTCGCCAGGCCCAGCCCGGCGCGTCCGTACAGCCGGTAGCGGATCGCGGTGCCGCCGATCAGCGCACCGACATTCAGGCTGAAAGCGTAGGCGATGTCCGCGATCGCCATGACCCGCGGCGTCGGCACCGCATGCGTCGCGTAACGTCGCGCGGCCAGGTCGTAGCCGGCATACAGCACGTAGCTGGCCAGGCTCAGGCCTGCGGCGGCGGCCAGGGTGCCGGCACCGTAGCCCGCCAGGGTGGTGCCGACCTGCGCCCAGTCCACGGTGCGCGCCGCGCGCACCAGCAGGACCGCCACCAGGACCAGGAAGGCCAGATAGGCGAAGCGGCGCAGCATGCGCCAACGCGTGCGCGGATGGTTCATGGCGCGTGCCGCTTGCGCCGCAGCACCGCAGTGCGCGGCGTGCGCTTGGGCAGGCGGCTGGCCCACTGCGGCACGTTGCGCAGCACATGGAACAGCAGCGGCCGCAGCAGCGGTTGCCAGAAGCGTCCGTGTGGCACCTGCGCCGGCACGACTTCGCGGCAGTGCCGTTGCATCAGTCGCTGCAGGCGCCCGTGCAGGTCGCGCGCGAAGGCGGCATTTCGGATCATCAGGTTGGCTTCCAGGTTCAGCGCCAGGCTCAGCGGATCGAGATTGCTCGATCCCACCGTGCTCCAGTGGCCGTCGATCACCGCGACCTTGCCGTGGAACGGGCGCTCGCAGTACTCGAAGATCTGCACGCCGGCATCGACCAGATGCCGGTACAGCGCGCGTGCGGCGAGCAGCGCCAGCGGCGTGTCCGGTTGCCCCTGGAAAATCAGCTTCACCGCCACCCCGCGTCGCGCGGCAGCGCACAGGTCGCGCAGGAAGCCGTAGCCGGGGAAGAAGTAGGCGTTGGCGAGCATGATCTGGTGCCGCGCGTTGCGGAATGCCTGCCGGTAGGCGCGCTCGATGCTGCGTGATCGGCCGGCGTTGTCGCGCGGCAGGAAGCACACCTCGGCCGCGCCGGCGGGCGGCACATCGACGTTCTCCTGCGGCACCCACCCCGCGCCGGTACCGTGGGTGGCCAGGGCCCGGCGCATGAACGCGACCATGTCCGCCACCACCGGGCCTTGTACCTCCACCGCGTAGTCCTGTTTCGCCTCCGGGCCGAAATCGGCCAGGTGATCGGCCGACCAGTTGATGCCGCCGATCATGCCGATTCGCCCATCCACCACCAGCAGCTTGCGGTGATTGCGCCGGAACACGTTCAGGCGCACGCCGAGCAGGGTCGGCTGCTGGTCGTACAGGCGCAGCTCGGCGCCGGCCTCGGTCAGTTCGCGCACGAAGCCGGGCGAGAGATCCGGCGAGCCGAACGCATCCACCAGCAGGTGCACGCGCACGCCGCGGCGCGCAGCGGCGACCAAGTGATCCTTCAGCGCCAGGCCGACCTTGTCCTCGAACCAGATGAAGGTCTCCAGCAGCACCTCGTGCCGGGCCGCGTCGATCGCGGCGAAGGCGCACCGGAAGTACGCATCGCCGTTCTCCAGCAACTCCAGGCGGTGGCCCTGGCGCCAGCGCGTGTCGCGGTTCGCGGTCCGGTTCACAGCACGATCCTGGCGTGCAGCGGGGCGTGGTCGGACAGGTGCGACCACGGCCGGCCGGTCAACACCCTTGCGGCCTCGATGCGCACGTTGCGCACATAGATGCGGTCCAGCGGCAACAGCGGCCAGCGCGCCGGGAAGCTGCGCGCCACGCGTCCGTGCAGGTGCACGAAGGCCTCGGTCAGGCCATGCCGCTGCAGCAGCGGATGCCCGCGCTGGCGCCAGTCGTTGAAGTCGCCGGCCACGATCAGCGGCGCCGGCGCCGGCAGTTCGGCGATCAGCGCGCCGAGCAGGCCGATCTGTCGACGCCGGTGTGCCTCGCGCAAACCCAGGTGCACGCAGATCGCATGCACCGCCTCGGCATGACCGGGGATCTCCAGCACCGCATGCAACAGCCCGCGGTGCTCGTGGCCGGCGATGGAGACGTCGCGGTTGACGAAGGAGGCGATCGGAAAGCGCGACAGCAGCGCATTGCCGTGGTGCCCATGCGGATACACCGCATTGCGGCCGTAGGCGAACTGCGGCCACAGCGCGTCGGCGAGGAATTCGTACTGGCTCTGCGCCGGCCAGTCGGCGTGGCGGCCGGCATGCAGCTGGTGTTCGCCCAGCACTTCCTGCAGGAACACCAGGTCCGCGGGCAGGGCGCGGATTGCCGCGCGCAGTTCCGGCAGCATGAAGCGCCGCTTCAGCACGCTGAAGCCCATGTGCGCATTGACGGTCAGCAACTCGATCGCAGGCATGCCGGGACGGGACGGAAACTCCGCCTGCCATTGTCGTCGGCGTCCGCGTGTGGCGCGTGACGGTGTCGCGTCGCGCACCTGCCGCCGCTGCGTTGACCGCAGCGGCGGCGGGTCGGCTCAGCGCCGTGCGGCGATGATCTTGCTCAGGTAGTCCGGCGTGCCCTCGACCCGCACCAGGTGCGGATACTGCAGGCCGTCGTGGTAGTTCACCGGCACGTCGCGCACGCCGCCCTGATACTTGAGCGTCAGCACGATCGGCGCGCTGCCACCCTTGGCGTCGGCGATGGCCTGCTTGAGCGTGTCGCGCGAGTAGTCCTGGCCGTTGACCGCCAGCACCGTGGCGCCGCTGCTGACCCCGGCCTTGAACGCCGGGCCGTCCCACAGCACGTCGTTGATGCTGGCGTCGTCGTTCATCACCAGGCCGATCGACCAGGCGAAGTTGTAGCGGTGCCGCGCCGACTGGTGGCGGCCGTCGTACTGCTTCTCGAATGCGCTGGGCTGGTCGGTGTACACCAGCTTCCAGCCGCTGGCCTGCAGGCCTTCCAGCAGCGGCGGGTCCACCTGGTAGACGCGCCGGTTGATGTAGTCGGCCCAGTCGTAGTGGACCACGCCGTCGAGCGCGGCGACGACGTCGTCGAAGGTGTAGGTCTTGACCGCGAAGCTGCCGTCGTCGATGCCGAAGAACGCCTTGGCCACGTCGTCCAGCGACTTGCGCCCGCCGCTCATCGCGCGCAGCTTGGCGTCCACCGCCAGCCACACCATCTGCCCGCCGCTGTAGTAGTCCTCGCTCATCTGCCAGCTGCGATACGGCAGCGGGGACCGATGCGCGGCGGTGGGGTCGTTGGTGGTGTCCTCCAGCGAGCGCCAGCGGAAGCCGGCGCGGTTGCGATCGTAGTTGGCGGCGGTCATCGCCAGCGCATCGCGGAACTGTTGCGGCGTCCACATCCCGGCGCGCGCGGTCAGCACATAGCCCCAGTACTGGGTCTGGCCCTCGTAGACCCACAGCAGCGAGTCGCCCATCGGCACGTTGAAGGTCGGCGTCCACAGGTCGGCCGGGCGCCGGAACTTGCCATTCCACGAGTGCGTGTACTCGTGCGCCAGCAGGTCGCGGTCCGGCGCGTTCTCGTCCCAGGCGCTGAAGTAGTCGGCAGCCAGTCCGTTCTCGCTGGACTGGTGGTGTTCCAGGCCGTTGCCGCCCAGCACGTCCGACAGCGAGAACAGGAAGTCGTAATGCGCGTAGTGGTGCGAGCCGAACAGCTTGATCGCCTGCACCGGCAGGTTGCGGTGCGCCTGCAGCTGCTCGGCGCTGATGTCCAGGAACCGCGGCGCGTCGGCGACCACGTCCAGGTGCACCGGCGCGCCGCCGGCCGGGGTCAGGTCCACGCGCTTGAAGTAGCGCCCGGCGTAGATCGGCGAGTCGACCAGGGTGGTGAAGTCCACCGGCTTGAAGGTGGTGGTGGCGCCGTTGCGGCTGGCGGTCTCCAGCGCGGTGCCGAACTCCCAGCCGGCCGGCAGGGTCACGCTCGGCGCCACGGTGATGCCGCGGGTGTCGTGGCCGGCCGGGTACAGCGCCACCTTGTTCCACTCCAGCTGCAGCATCTTGTCGGTCATCTCGAAGCCGTCGTCGCGCGGCGACAGGTACTGGAAGCTGGCGTCGATCGCGCTCACGCCCTGCGGCACGTCGACGTGGAAGCTGTACACGTCGAAGGTGTCGCGGCGCCACGGCAGCGGCTTGCCGTTGGCGGTGAGGGTGAGGCCGGCCAGCATCGCCACCGGCCCGCTCGGCGAATGGTCGCCGGGAATCCACTGCGGGTACTGCAGGGTCAGCCGTCCGGCGCTGACCGGGATGGTCTCGTGCACCCGGTAGATACCCTGACGCACATCGCCGGCGTCCACCTGCAGGGTCAGGGTGCCGGGGTAGGGCGTGTCCTGCGGCGCCGGCACGTCCGGTGTGCGCACCACCTGTGCCTGCGCGGCGCCGGCGAGCGCCAGGCCGATGCCGAGGACCAGCGCCCGACGGGCGCGACGGGAGACGGGAAAAGCGGTGGCGGACATGCGCGGCTCCGGGAGCGGGATGGGATGCGAAGCGCGGAACGTTAGCACCTGTCGCCGTCGTCGTCGCACTTGCCCAGCCCGGTCACGAAGGTGTCGGGCAATGCCGTTCATCCGAGGGCCACGGGTCCCGGGCTGTGACCGCGGGACGGCCGCGCGACAGCTATGTCCCTCCGGCGGCTGGCGGCAGCGGCGGTCGTCCAGCGCTGTCCCGCTGTGGACGGCCGCCAAGCGCGCAACCCCTTGGACTACGGCTGCATCGCAGCTGCGGCGTTGCAGCCGGAAAGTGTGCCGCCTCAGTCCTTCAATGCGCCGTCGCCCGGATCGCTGGCGGCATAGGTCGACGTCGGTAGTTCCGCGGCATGAGGGTGCCGCAACGCCTCGCGCAGCGGCGCCGGCAGGTGCTCGACCGCCAGGATCACCTTGCCGAAGTGCACGTCGCGCACTGCGCTCGACGGCACCACGAAGTCGCCGCCATTTTCGATGTTGACGACGAACGTGGCGCCGCCGTCGCGCACCTCGCGCACCGCCCCCACACCGACCTCGCCATCGGCCACGAACACCATCTGGCCTGCTTCCACACGTTCGGACATCGCGCACCGCCTTTGTCTGGGAAGAGCCCACGCGGGCTGGAATGCGCCGGCACGGGCGTTCGATGATCGGACGCGTAGGCGTTGCTGGACGGTGAATGCGACGTGGTCTGTTGGTCACGACGTCGCCGTGGCTGCGGCTTGCGCGTCACCGCCAGGGACACGCGCCGTGACGCAGCGCGATGCGATCATTCGCGTTCGACCACTGCCTGGGAGGGCAAGGATGCGAAGCGAGAAAGAGAAGATGCTGGCCGCCGAACCGTATCGCCCCAACGACGCACAGCTTCAGGCCGAGCAGGACGCGGCCAGTGCCTGGATGCAGCGCTACAACGCGGCGCTGGCCGAGCCACCGGCGCGGCGGCACGCGCTGCTGGTCGAAGGACTGGGTTCGGTGGGACGCGGCGCGGTGGTGCGGCCGCCGTTCCATTGCGACTACGGCTACAACATCCATCTCGGCGAGGACGTGTTCCTCAACTTCAACTGCGTGATCCTGGACGTGGCACCGGTGCACATCGGCGCCGGCACCCAGATCGGGCCGGCGGTGCAACTCTATGCCGCCGATCATCCGCGCGATGCTGCGCAGCGCGCCGAGGGGTTGGAGTTGGGGCGGCCGGTGACGATCGGGCGCAACGTCTGGATCGGCGGCGGCGCGATCGTACTGCCCGGTGTGACCATCGGCGACGACGCGGTGGTCGGCGCCGGCAGCGTGGTCACCCGCGACGTGCCGGCCGGCGCGCGCGTGGCCGGCAATCCAGCACGCCTGCTGAAGCCGCACAGCGACTGAATTTGATCCGGGTCAAGGCAGGCGCCGCGCAATGGGTGTGCAATGCTGTCCAGGCCGCCGTGTGCGGCGTCACCGGAGCATCCCATGTACCAGCGCATCCTGATCGCCATCGATGGTTCCGAGTTGTCCGCCAAGGGTCTGCAGCAGGGGCTGGCGCTGGCCGCCGAGCTCGGCGCGGACGTGGATATCGTCACCGTGTCCGAGCCGTGGGCAATGGGCATGTACGACGCGATGGGCTGGAGCGTGGGCTACGAGGCCAGCCCCGAATACCGCCAGGACCGCGAAGCCGGCGCGCAGAAGATCCTGGCGCCGGCGCTGGCCGCCGCCGCGGCCACCGGAGTGACCGCGCACGGTCGCCACGTGCTCGACCGCTACGCCGCCGAGGGCATCATCGACATGGCCGTGGCCTGCAACAGCGATCTGATCGTGATGACCTCGCACGGCCGCCGCGGCATGAGCCGGGTCCTGCTCGGCAGCCAGACCGCGGAAGTGCTCGCCAACAGCCAGGTGCCGGTGCTGGTGATCCGCTGAGGCGCTGACCGGCCCGCGCCGGGGTCGGCGCGGTGCGGAACACGTTCGAGGCCGGCATCCGGCCGCTGGCCGCAGCGACCTATCGCTTTGCCGATACGCTTCGGCCTGTCACGCGGCTGCGCCGGGAGGCGACGCCGCGACAGGGGGCCGGCATCCGGCACGTGCATGCATTCGTCCGTCTGGACAGATCGGGGACGCGAGCACGCCCGCGCGCCGCCACCGTTGGGCGACGCGCCGGGCGCGCCATCACCAGCTGTACAGCTTCCAGTACACGGGCGACACATTGTCCTTGCTGCCGTCCACTTCCATGTGGCCGTCGCCGTTGCGGTCGTACAGGTAGTAGGCCGGGCCGCGCGCCGGGGTCACCTTGACCATGCGCAGCTGGCCGCCCACGCGGTATTCGTCGACGGTATCGCCGTTGTCCATCTTGCGCTGGGTCGTTTCCGCGCCGCGCACGTCCATCGGCGCGCCGTCCGGGCCGAGGCCGGTGGAGGCGCAGCCCGCCAGCAGCAACAGCGGGACCAGGATCAGGGCTTTCATTGCGGTGTTCTCCACGGGCAGGACGTGCGCAGAGTATGCGCCGAGTGTCTGCATGCGGTGTGGGAATGGTGCGGGCGGATGGCTGCTTAGTGGATCAGGTCGGCGTGTCGCTGCGTACCGTACCCTCACCCCAACCCCTCTCCCGGTGGGAGAGGGGCTCCTGGCTGTTCCCTTGTCCCGCCGGGAGAAGGTGCCCCGCAGGGGCGGATGAGGGTACGTGCGCAGCGGCGTGAACCAGGTCAGCGCGTCGCTGCGCGCCGTACCCTCACCCCAACCCCTCTCCCAGTGGGAGAGGGGCTCCTGGCTGTTCCCTTCTCCCTCCGGGAGAAGGTGCCCCGTAGGGGCGGATGAGGGTACGTGCGCAGCCTCGTGGACCCAGATCAGTGCGTCGCTTCGCGTCGTACCCTCACCCCAACCCCTCTCCCGGTGGGAGAGGGGCTCCTGGCTGTTCCCTTCTCCCTCCGGAGAAGGTGCCCCGTAGGGGCGGATGAGGGTACGTGCGCAGCCTCGTGAACCAGGTCAGCGGGTCGCTTCGCGCCGTACCCTCACCCCAACCCCTCTCCCGATGGGAGAGGGGCTACACGCCGCAGCGTAGAATTGGCCGATGAGCCGATTAGTCCTGATCGACGGGTCCAGTTACCTGTATCGCGCGTTCCACGCGCTTCCGCCGCTGACCAATGCCGCCGGCGAGCCCACCGGCGCGCTATTTGGCGTGGTCAACATGTTGCGCGCCACCCTCAAGGAGCGCCCCGAGTACGTGGCCTTCGTGGTCGATGCGCCGGGCAAGACCTTCCGCGACGACCTGTATCCGCTGTACAAGGCCAACCGGCCGCCGATGCCCGACGAGCTGCGCGCGCAGGTCGAGCCGATGTGCCAGATCGTGCATGCGCTGGGCATCACCATCCTGCGCGAGGACGGGGTCGAGGCCGACGACGTGATCGGCACCCTGGCCCTGCAGGGCGCCGGCGACGGCCTGGACGTCACCATCTCCACCGGCGACAAGGATTTCGCCCAGCTGGTGCGCCCCGGCGTGCAACTGGTCAACACCATGAGCGGCAGCCGCATGGATTCGGATGCGGCGGTGATGGAGAAGTTCGGGGTCTGGCCGCACCAGATCGTCGACCTGCTGGCGCTGATGGGCGACGCCATCGACAACGTGCCGGGCGTGGAGAAATGCGGACCCAAGACCGCGGCCAAGTGGCTGGCCGAGTACGGCTCGCTGGACGGGGTGATCGCCCACGCCGACAGCATCAAGGGCAAGATCGGCGACAACCTGCGCGCGGCGCTGCAGCGCCTGCCGCTGAACCGCGAACTGGTCACCATCAAGACTGACGTGGCGCTGCCCGGCGGCCCTCGCACCCTGGGCCTGCGCGAACAGGAGCCGGAGCAGCTGCGCGGCCTGTACCAGCGCTACGGCTTCACCCAGGCGCTGCGTGATCTGGACGGCGGCGTGGCCGCGCCGGAGGCCGCCAGCGAGGCGACGCCCAGCCTGCGCGGCACCGCCGCCGGCTATGCCCGGGCCGCGGCGCCGGCCGCCGATACGGCGCTGGACCCGGCACTGGCCGCCAAGGGCGACTACACCGCGGTGACCACACCCGAGGCGTTCGAAGCACTGCTGGTGCGCCTGCGCGCCGCCGACGGCTTCGCCTTCGACACCGAGACCGACGCGCTGGACGCGATGCGCGCCAACCTGGTCGGGCTCAGCTTCGCCACCGAGCCGGGCCGCGCCGACTACCTGCCGCTGGGCCATGACTACCCGGGCGCGCCGGTGCAACTGGATCGCGCGCTGGCGCTGGAGATGCTCAAGCCGCTGCTGGAGGACCCGGCCAAGCCCAAGGTCGGCCAGCACGGCAAGTACGACCTGCACGTGCTGCGCCGCCATGGCGTGGAGGTGCGCGGCTACGCCGACGACACCATGCTGGAGAGCTTCGTGCTCAATTCCACCGCCAGCCGCCACGACATGGACTCGCTGGCCCGGCGCTACCTGGGCTACGACACGGTCAAGTACGAGGACGTGGCCGGCAAGGGCGCCAAGCAGATCGCGTTCTCGCAGGTGGCCATCGACGACGCCACCGGCTACGCCGCCGAGGACGCCGACATCACCCTGCGCCTGCACCGCACGCTGTCGGCGCAACTGGACGCCGAGCCGGCGCTGGCGCGGGTCTACCGCGAGATCGAGATGCCGCTGGTGCCGGTGCTGGCGCGGGTCGAGGCCAACGGCGTGTGCGTGGACATCGCCGAGCTGCGCAAGCAGAGCCAGGACCTGAGCCAGCGCATGCTGGCCGCGCAGCAGAAGGCCACCGCGCTGGCCGGACGCAGCTTCAACATGGACTCGCCCAAGCAGCTGCAGGCGGTGCTGTTCGACGAGCTGAAGCTGCCGGCGGTGCTGAAGACCCCCAAGGGCCAGCCCAGCACCAACGAGGAGGCGCTGGAGGCGATCGCCGACCAGCACGAGCTGCCGCGGGTGATCCTGGAGTACCGCGGCCTGGCCAAGCTGCGCAGCACCTACACCGACAAGCTGCCGGAGATGGTCAACCCCGACACCGGTCGCGTGCACACCAGCTACCACCAGGCCGGCGCCGCCACCGGGCGGCTGTCCTCCTCCGATCCCAACCTGCAGAACATCCCCATCCGTACCGACGACGGCCGCCGCATCCGCCGCGCCTTCGTCGCCCCGCCCGGGCGCAAGCTGATCGCCTGCGACTACTCGCAGATCGAGCTGCGGATCATGGCCCACCTGTCCGAGGACCCGGGCCTGTTGCGCGCCTTCGGCAGCGGCGTGGACGTGCACCGCGCCACCGCCGCCGAGGTGTTCGGGCGCAAGCTCGAAGAGGTCACCGGCAACGAGCGTCGCGCCGCCAAGGCGATCAACTTCGGCCTGATGTACGGCATGAGCGCGTTCGGCCTGGCCCGCAACCTGGGCATCGGCCGCGGCGAGGCGCAGGACTACGTGGCGCTGTACTTCAGCCGCTACCCGGGCGTGCGCGACTTCATGGAACGCATGCGCGAGCAGGCGCGCACCCAGGGCTACGTGGAGACCCTGTTCGGCCGCCGCCTGTACCTGAACGACATCAACGCTCGCCAGCAGGGCCTGCGCGCCGGTGCCGAGCGCGCCGCGATCAACGCGCCGATGCAGGGCACCGCCGCCGACATCATCAAGCGCGCCATGGTCGGCGTGGACGCCTGGCTGCAGGACCACCGCGACCGCGCGTTGATGATCCTGCAGGTGCACGACGAACTGGTGTTCGAAGCCGATGCCGACTTCGTCGACACCTTGCTGCCGGAAGTGACCGGGCGGATGTCCGCCGCGGCGGAGCTGAAGGTGCCGCTGGTGGTGGACAGCGGGGTGGGCGACAACTGGGACGAGGCGCATTGAGTGCCCGGGTTCCGGGCATGCACCCGCGACCCGGCCTGGCGCTGCGGTGTCTTGCGTAGACATCGCATGCGCATGCACGCCGGATATCGCAGAGGGTTTTCCGAAGGATTATCCCGCCCGCGACTTTCGCTTTCCCATTCGCGTTGGTTTTTTGACCCCATCGGGCGCGACAAGCCGAAAATCCCTACTGGCGTCACACCCCGGGGCGTGCAGGATCGCTTTGATTGAACGGAATTTTGACGCGGTTTATTTGCGCGGATTTTCGGGAATGAATCCGTCCTTAATCTGACAAATTTTTAACTTAAATCTTCACGAACGAGCAAGGTGGGGAATGTTCTTATATCCCTCGACAGGCGCAATACCTGTCGCGGATCTCCTCCCATCCCCTGGAGCAGATCCAGGAACGGCGACTCCTCCCCAAGTCTCCGTTCCCTGGCCCCGCCGACCTCCCCCTGGTCCGCGGGGCTTTTTTATGCCCGCACGTTCGTGATGCCGCGCTGGCGGCGCGCGCGACACGGCTCAGCGGCGCGCGTCGGTGGGCTGTTGCAGTTGGTAGAGCGCGTCGTCCAGGGTGTCCATCTGCGCGGCCAGCGTGGTGCGGGCATCGTGCAGGCCGCGGTTGTAGTAATGCGCGCCGATGCGCTCGGCGACGAAGTCGAGCAGGAATTCGGCCTCGAACGCACCGACCTGCTGCTGCAGCTCGGTGCGCAGGTAGGCCTGCAACTGTTCGGCGATGGCGCGCTTGTCCTCGCGGCCCAGCACGACGGTACGTGCCGGCGCGCTCATGCCAGCCATTCGCGCGGCACCAGGTACTCGGCCAGGCGCGCCTCGGCGCTGCCCGGTTCGGGCTGGAAGCCGTACTCCCAGCGCACCCGCGGCGGCAGGCTCATCAGGATGCTCTCGCTGCGGCCGCCGCTCTGCAGGCCGAACAGGGTGCCGCGGTCGTAGACCAGGTTGAACTCGACGTAGCGGCCGCGCCGGTACAGCTGGAACTCGCGCTCGCGCTCGCCCCAGGGCAGGCCGCGGCGGCGTTCCACGATCGGCAGGTAGGCATCGAGGAAGCCGTCGCCGACCGCGCGCTGGTAGGCGAAGTCGCGCTCGAAATCGGCATGCAGGTCGTCGAAGAACAGGCCGCCGACGCCGCGGGTCTCGTTGCGGTGCTTGAGGAAGAAGTACTCGTCGCACCAGCGCTTGTGCGCCGGATAGCGGTCTTCGCCGAACGGCGCGCACAGGTCGTGCGCGGTCTGGTGCCAGTGGCGGGCGTCCTCGTCGAACGGGTAGTACGGGGTCAGGTCGAAGCCGCCGCCGAACCACCAGGCCACGGTGGCGCCGTCGCGCTGCGCCTCGAAGTAGCGCACGTTGGCGTGGGTGGTGGGGATGTACGGGCTGAGCGGGTGGAACACCAGCGACACCCCGACCGCGCGCCACGAGGCGCCGGCCAGTTCCGGGCGGTTGGCGCTGGCCGAGGGCGGCAGGCGGGTGCCGGCGACGTCGGAGAAGCCGATGCCGGCCTGCTCGAACAGCGCGCCGTCGCGCAGGATGCGGGTGCGGCCGCCGCCGCCCTCCGCGCGCTGCCACAGGTCTTCGGCGAAACGGGCCTGGCCGTCGGCGGCCTCGACAGCCGCACAGATGCGGTCTTGCAGGCCAGTGAGATAGTCGCGAACGCGGTCGAAGGTATGCATGCCGCCATTCTAGAAGCTGGCTGTGTCAGGCGTCTGCGGCGGGCTGCCCGGACTGCGCGGGCCGGTCGGCATGCGTCAGCGGCGGAACTCGGCGCGCAGCGCGGGGCGGCACAGCTGGTAGACCAGCCAACCGTGCAGGCCGGCGAAGACCAGGGCGGTCAGCGCGCCGCTGACCATGAGCGTGATCCGGCCCAGCGCCAGGTCGTGCTGGAGCTGTTGCGGGTCGAAGGCGTGCTGCGGCGCCCAGACCTGCAGCAGATCGAACAGTTGCCACAGCAGCGGCAGCACCGCGAAGTTGGCCGCGGCGGTGACCACCAGGAACACGATGAACGCCCGCCGCGCCCAGTCGCGCCGCTGCAGCAGCGCCCACGACGCCGCGCACAGGCCCGCCGACAGCAGCGCCGACAGCCAGGACAGCGCCAGTGCATGGGCGACGCACCACTGCAGCAGCGGCGGCAACGGCAGCCCGGCCTCGCGCAGCACGCCCTCGATCGCCCTGTCCGGCAGCGCCATCAGCAACAGCGCCTGGCCCAGCGAATACAGCAGCGACAGCACCCCGATCAGCAGCGAGAGCTTGGCCATCGCATCGATATTCTGGTTGCGGGCGGCAGTGCGGGGCAGCGGCGGAGGCGGCATCGGCGGTCCTTCGGGGCGGGGCGGCGCTGGCGGCGCCGCACCGGCGGCAGTCCGGCAAGGATAGGGATGGCGGAGCAGGGCGCAAGCCGGCGTGGCGCGCGAGGTGGGGCGCCTATGCCGGTGCGCGGCCTCTGGTCAGGGCGCTGCCGATGCGGTGTCGCCAGGAGCGGCGCTACGCCAAGGTCGTGCCGATGCCGTCTGCGTCCGGACGGCCTAGCTGCGGGCGCTCGCGTAGCAGCGGCTTCAGCCGCGACGCGCCTTACCGGGAAAGCCTCGTCGCGACTGAAGTCGCTCCCACAGGGGCTTGCGGCGAGCCCGCCGGGTGCACTGTGGGAGGGACTTCAGTCCCGACGCATTGCGCCATCGGAAGGCTCACCACCTCGCGCGTCGCGGATGCATGACCGCTGACTGCTGCGGAACGGCGCGATGCGTGACGGACACCGGTGGTTGGCGCTGTCCCGAAGGCGCCCCGCGGGCGCTGCGCCTGCCGCACGTCGACGGCAGGCGCCTCGGTATGCGGCCGGCTCAGCGCAGCTCGCGTTCGAACAGCTTGAGGATGCGCTTGTACTCGTCCAGCCAGGAATCGGCGCGGGTGAAGCCGTGCTTCTCCAGCGGGTACGGCGCGATCTCCCAGTTGTCCTTGTGCAGCTCGATCAGCTTCTGGGTCATGTCGACCGAGTCCTTGAAGAACACGTTGTCGTCGACCATGCCGTGGGCGATCAGCAGGTGGTCGCGCAGGCCGCTGGCGTATTCGATCGGCGAGGAGGTGCGGTAGGCCTCCGGGTCCAGGTCCGGGGTGTTGAGGATGTTGGAGGTGTACTCGTGGTTGTACTGGCTCCAGTCGGCCACCGGGCGCAGCGCGGCGCCGGCCTTGAACGTGCCGGGGCTGCGGAACAGCGCCATGTAGGTCATGAAGCCGCCGTAGGAACCGCCGTAGATGCCGGCGCGGCTGCGGTCGCCCTGCTTGCTGTCGACCAGCCAGTCCAGGCCGTCCAGGTAGTCCTCCAGCTCCGGATGGCCCATGTCGCGGTAGATCGCGGTGCGCCAGTCGCGGCCGTAGCCGGCGCTGGCGCGGTAGTCCAGGTCCAGCACGATGTAGCCCTTCTGCACCAGCAGGTTGTGGAACATCTGCTCGCGGAAGTACGGGGTGTAGCGCGCCGACACGTTCTGCAGGTAGCCGGCGCCGTGCACGAACATCACCACCGGATAGCGCTTGCCCGGCTCCGGCTGCGCCGGACCGTAGTACTTGCCCCAGACGGTGCCGGCGCCGTGCTTGGACGGCACCTGCACGAACTGCGGCTGCACCCATTGGCGCGCCTTGAACGCGGCACTGCGGGTATCGGTGAGCACGCGCGCGTTGCCGCCGGCGGCCGGCAGCACCGCCAGTTGCGGCGGCAGGTAGGGGCCGGAGTAGTGCACCAGCAGCTGCTGGCCGTCCGGCGACAGCGCGAAGTCCTCCACGCCGTCCAGCGAGGTCAGTTCGGCGACGCTGTCGTTGCGCAGGTCGAGCTTGCACACCTCGTAGTCGCCCGGCCACTTGCGGTTGCACAGGAACAGGAAGCCCTGGCCGTCGGCGCTGACCACCGGCGCGGACACTTCCCACTTGCCGGAGGTGCGCTGGCGCGGCTTCTCGGTGCCGCGCTGGGTGTACAGGTGCGAATAGCCGGACTGCTCGGACAGCAGCCACAGCGTCTGGTTGTCCGGCATCCAGCCGAAGTCGTTGAAGCTCCAGTTGATCCAGGCCGGATCGGTCAGGCGGTGGCGCGGCTGCAGCACCGCCTTGTCCAGGTCGACGCTGGCGATCCAGCGGTCCTTGTTGTCCACCGCACGCAGCAGCACGGCGACGTTGCGGCCGTCCTCGCTCCAGTGCATGGAGGCGCCGCTGCCGTCGCCGTCGGTTTCCACGCGCACCGCGCGCGGGCCCTGCAGCGGCTCCTGCTTGGCGGCCTTGCGCAGCGCCGCCAGCGGATCGGTGCCGATCCCGGGCAGCACCGACAGGTCGAGCTTGCGCGCGCTGCCGGCCACCGCGTCGACCAGCCACAGGGTCTGCGCCACCGGCGAATTGCGCCCGACCAGGGTGCGCGCTTCCTGGAACTCGGCGTAGCCGGATTCGGTCACGTACTTGGGCATCTTGCTGTCGCGGCCTTCCTCGGCGCCCTTGGCATGGGTGACGACCAGCAGGTGGCGGCCGTCCGGCGACAGCGCACTGTCGTCGACCACCACGTCGTCGCCCAGGTACACCGGTGCCGGCGCGCGGCTGCTGTCGGCGCGGCGCCAGGCCTGCTCCTGCTGGCGCAGCAGCTCGCGCTGGGCGCGGTCGCGAGCCAGGGTTTCCAGCGTGCGCAGCTGCTGGTCGCGCAGCACGTCGGGCTTGGGCGCGGCATCGGGATCGCGCTCGGCCTTGAGCACCGCGGCCTGCTGCACGCCGCCACCCGGGCTCCAGCGGTACCAGTCGTTGCCGACCCGCCACAGCGCGCCGCCATCGGTGGTGAACTGCGGCCGCGCGGCAGCCTGGTTGCTGCGGGTCAGCTGGGTCAGCGCGCCGCTGCGCAGGTCGCGCAGGAACACGTCGCCGTTGCGCACGAACAGCATGCGCTGGCGGCGTGCGTCGTAGACCGGGTTGGCCGCGTCCAGGGTGCTGCGCTGGGCGTCCTCGACCCGCTGCGCGGCGGCGCCGTCGACGCCCTGGCGGTAGGTGTCGCGCACCGGGCTGCCGTTGCGCTTGAGCTGGTACTGCACCTGGTGCCCGTCCCAGGCCCACCAAGCGTCCTCGACCGGCGGCCCGATCCAGTCCGGATCGGCCATGGCCTGCTCGATGGTCAGCGGGGCGGCGGCATCCTGGGCCGCGGCCAGCGGCGGCAGGCAGGACAGGGACAGCAACACAACAGCGCTCAGGGCGAGACGACGCATCTGGAATTCCGGGCGAACGGCAAACCGCAAGCGTAGCAGTCGCCAGGGCGGTGGCGATTGCGCCGTTGGTCATGGGAGCATGGCGCACGGGGCAGGGAAAGGCGGGGCGTTCAAAATACTTGGTCTTCAAGAAGGTTTGGGCGTTTCAATCTGATTGCTATTTTCCTTCAGGCTCAGGTAAGAATTTGGTGGTCACGTCGCCTGAGGTGGCCATCTGGGGAATCTGTAAATTCAGATTTTGATGTTTTTTTATTTTTCGTGTAAATCAAAAATCCAACATCAAAGGGGGAATAAATGAAGATGAAGTGGATGGCAGTGTTGTTTCTGCTGTGTTTTTCTGGCCCGTCGTTCGCCAACGAGTGGATGAATGATGTCGAAGTCACGCAGATGAATGCTTATCAATCGGGGACGGGCCATTTCGTTTGGTTTACCTCCCTGCCTGAAGAGTGTAAGACGGCATCTCCCTCGGCCCCGATCATGACATTCGATGAAGCGCAATCTGGAGGAAAAGGCATGCTGGCCATCGCGATGGCCGCCCTGCTCAATAAGCGCAAGGTCAATGTGCAAGCCAACGGGTGCAGTATTATCGAGATTTATTTGAAGTAAAGGCGAGCACGGACGGGTAATTGTGAAGCAGTTAGCGCACGCGGTGCGAGTGCCACTGCCGTTTGCGTTGTTGAACCTGTAATGGAGCCGAAAAAGGCGATGTCTGACTCGCCTGTCATCGTCGAAAGTCCCTGGAAACGCACCGGAGCCGGCGCGGGAACACCGGATCTGAGCGTTGTCAGCGTGGCTCATGCGGAGGTCATTTCCCTTGGGCCGCGTTGATCAGCCCTTTTGTCGCTGAGGCTCCAGATGCCGAAGGGATACCCATCCGGCGTAGGTGTGCTTAGACACCCGCGGATGTCCTTCCTGCGACAAACCGTCACATCCCATTTCGCCGCGCTGCACCAACAATAGGCATCGTTTCCGCTGCCTCAGGCGCTACCCATGGACGCCCTGCTGCTGTCGCGCATCCAGTTTGGATTCGTCATCAGTTTCCACGTGCTGTTCCCGGCCTTCACCATCGGCCTGTCGAGCTGGCTGGCGTTCCTGGAGTGGCGCTGGCTGCGCACCCGCGACACGGTGTGGCGCGATCTGTACTTTTTCTGGCTGAAGATCTTCGCCGTGTCCTTCGGCATGGGTGTGGTCAGCGGCATCGTGATGAGCTTCCAGTTCGGCACCAACTGGGCGGTGCTCAGCGAACGTGCCGGCAACATCCTCGGCCCGCTGCTCAGCTACGAAGTGCTGACCGCGTTTTTCCTGGAAGCCTCGTTCCTGGGGGTGATGCTGTTCGGCTGGCACAAGGTGCCGGAGAAGCTGCACTTCCTGGCCACCTGCCTCGTCGCCATCGGCACGCTGATCTCCACGTTCTGGATCCTGTCGGCCAACAGTTGGCTGCAGACGCCGGCCGGCTATGCGGTGGTCGAAGGCGTGTTCCACCCGGCCAACTGGCGCGAGGTGATCTTCAATCCCTCGTTCCCGTACCGGCTCACGCACATGGTGCTGGCCGCATTCATCACCACCTGTTTCGTGATCGGCGGGGTCAGCGGCTGGTACCTGCGCCGCGGCGAGCACCTGGATGCAGCCGGGCGCATGCTCAAGCTGGCGGTGGCGTTCGCCGCGATCGCGCTGCCGTTGCAGATCGCCGCCGGCGATGCGCATGGCCTGAATACGCTCGAGCACCAGCCGATCAAGGTGGCGGCGATGGAGGGGCACTGGCACGGCGAGGCGAAGGGGCAGGGCGTGCCGTTGGTGGTGTTTGCGGTGCCCAACGAGGCCGCCGAGCGCAATGACTACGAGGTGACCATCCCGCGCCTGGGCAGCGTGATCCTCACCCACACGCTGGATGGCGAGATCACTCCGCTGACCGCGGTGCCGCGGGACGAGCGGCCGCCGGTGAAGCCGGTGTTCTATGCGTTCCGGGTGATGGTCGGGCTGGGCATGGCGATGTTGCTGCTGGCGCTGGTCTCGCTGTTCTTCTGGTGGCGCGGCACCTTGCTGCGCCGGCGCGCGCTGCACCTGGCATGGAACGCGATGCTGCCGGCCGGGTTCGTGGCCCTGGTCGCCGGCTGGTTCGTCACCGAGATCGGGCGCCAGCCCTACGTGATCTATGGCCTGCTGCACACCCGCGATGCGGTCAGCCCGACGCTCAGCCCGGCGATGGTGTGGATCTCGCTGAGCGTGTACGTGCTCGCCTACGCGCTGGTGTTCGGCTTCGGCAGTTGGTACATCCTGCGCATGCTGCGCCACGGGCCGCTGCCGCACGAGCCGGCGCCGCGCATGCAGGAAGGCGATAAGACCCCCGCACGACCGCTGTCGGCGGCCGACGACGACATCGAGGAGACCCGCTGATGGACATGGCGACCGTATTGCCGGTGATCTGGTTCGGCGTGATCGGCTTCGGCGTGCTGATGTACGTGCTGCTGGACGGCTTCGTGCTCGGCCTCGGCATTCTGGCGCCGTTCGCCGAGGACGAGGATCAGCTCGACCTGATGATGAATACCGCCGCGCCGATCTGGGACGGCAACGAGACCTGGCTGGTGCTCGGCGGCGCCGGTCTGCTGGCGGCCTTCCCCAAGGCCTACGCGATCGTGCTGTCGGCACTGTACCTGCCGGTGCTGCTGATGCTGATCGCGCTGGTGTTCCGCGGCGTGGCCTTCGAGTTCCGCTTCAAGGCGCGCAGTTCCAAGTACCTGTGGGGCTGGGCGTTCGCGCTGGGCTCGCTGTGCGCGGCGTTCTGGCAGGGGGTGATCCTGGGCGCGCTGGTGGAAGGCATGCCGCTGCAGGACGGCAAGTACCTGGGCGGCGTGCTGGGCTGGTTCAGCCCGTTCTCGATGCTCACCGGTGCGGCGGTGGTGTTCGGTTACGCGCTGCTCGGCGGCAGCTGGCTGATCCTCAAGACCGAGGGCGCGATGCAGCGCATCGCCCGCACCCTGACCCGGCCGCTGGTACTGGTGGTGGTGGTGTTCATGGGCCTGGTCAGCGCCTGGCTGCCGTTCCTGGACTCGCGGATCATGGCGCGCTGGTTCCACGACGGGAATTTCTGGTGGCTGTCGCCGGTGCCGCTGCTGGTGCTGGTCAACGCGCTGGCGCTGTGGCGCGCGGCGATGGCGCAGGGCCGCGATGCGCGTCCGTTCGTGCTGACCCTGTGCTTCTTCGTGCTCGGCTTCTTCGGCCTGGTGCTGGGCATCTGGCCGAACATCGTGCCGCCCGGGCTGACCATCTGGGAAGCGGCCTCGCCGCCGTCCTCGCAGGGTTTCGTGCTGGCCGGGCTGGCGGTGCTGCTGCCGGTGATCCTGGGCTACACCGCGTGGTCGTACCGGGTGTTCCGCGGCAAGATCACCGCCGACACCGGCTACCAGCACTGACGGCGGCCGCTGCGGCGGCAGGCCGGCTTGCCAGCGGCGGCGGTGGCGGCCAAGCTACCGGCTCCCGCGCCGTGCGGGTCATCGCCCGCCCGAGCCGCCGCCCCGCATGTCCGCCGTTTCCTCCGAGATTCCCGCCGCGCCCCTGTTGCATCCGCTGGCCGTCGGCGACGCGCGGCGCCCGCTGGCCTTCGCCAACGGCGAACACATCGACCTGGCCACCTTCCTCGGCCACGTGCGCGGCCTGGCTGCGGTGCTGCCGGCCGGCCGGCATGCACTGAACCTGTGCGAGGACCGCTACTGCTTCATGGTCGCGTTCTGCGCGGTGGCGCTGCGCGGGCAGACCTCGCTGCTGCCGTCCTCGCGCGCGCCGGCGGTGGTGGCCGAGGTGCAGCGCAGCCATGCCGATTGCTACTGCCTGGGCGATCTTGCGCTGGCCGAGCCGCCGCCGCGCTACTGGCAGTTGCCGGACGCGCTGCCGTCGCTGGATGGACCGATGCCGCAGCTGGCCGACGACGCGCTGGTGGCGATCGGCTTCACCTCCGGCAGCACCGGCGCGCCCAAGCCCAATCCCAAGACCTGGGGCAGCTTCCTCACCAGCACCCGCCAGGACCTGCTGGCGCTGGTCGGGCTGTGGCCCGACACGGCGGTGCCGCAGGTGGTGGCGACGGTGCCGCCGCAGCACATGTACGGCATGGAGCTGTCGATCCTGCTGCCGCTGGTGACGCCGCTGGCGGTGCACGCCGGGCGTCCGTTCTTTCCCGAGGACGTGGCGCGCGCGCTGGCGCAGCTGCCGGCGCCGCGGCTGCTGGTGACCACGCCGGTGCATCTGCGCGCGCTGGTCGAATCCGGCGTCGCCCTGCCGCCGCTGGCCGGCATCGTCTCGGCCACCGCGCCGCTGGCGCAGGAACTGGCCGCCGCTGCCGAGGCGCGCTTCGGCGGGCAGGTGCGCGAGATGTTCGGCTCCACCGAGACCTGCGTGTTCGCCAGCCGCCGTACTGCCTGTGAAGTGCCGTGGACGCCGCTGCCGGGCGTGCGCGTGGCGCCGCAGCCGGACGGCACCCTGGTGCACGCGCCGCACCTGCCGCAGCCGGTGCTGCTGGCCGACCTGATGGAAGTGGATGCCGACGGTCGTTTCCAGGTGCGCGGGCGCCAGGCCGACCTGCTGGAGATCGCCGGCAAGCGCGCCTCGCTGGCCGACCTCACCCGGCGCCTGCTGGCCCTGCCGGGCGTGGTCGACGGCGCGATGCTGCAACTGGATCCGGAGCCGGGCCAGGCGGTGGGCCGCATCGCCGCGGTGGTGGTGGCACCGACCCTGGACGAGGCCACGATCCTCGCCGCGCTGCGCCGCGAGCTGGATCCGGTGTTCCTGCCGCGCCGCCTGCGCCTGCTCGACGCCCTGCCGCGCAACGAGACCGGCAAGCTGCCGCGCGATCGGTTGCTGGCGTTGCTGGCGGCGGGTCGCGAGGACTGAGGCTCTGCCGGTAGGGCGCCGGGATGGCGCCCATCGACGAGGCGCCAGCGTGGCAAGATTTGCGCAGCGCAGTGCGCTGTCGTCCGCCGCACGGTGTGGCTGGGAGCGGCTTGCAACCCCATACGCTGGTGTTCGTATACTGCAGCCCTCGCTTCGCGCCGCAAGGATGTGCCGCATGCCCCATCGGGCTTCTCTCGTCCTGATCGCCTCGCTGCTGTGCGGGGCCTGCACCCATGCGCCCGCGCGGACGCCTGCCGTTGCGCCTCCTGCCAAGGAATCTCCCGCCATGACCTCGTCCCCCTCGTCCGGCGCCGCCGATCAGGCTGCCGCGCCCGTGTCGCCCAAGCTGAGCGCCGAGCAGATGCTCAGCCGATTGCTGACCTTGCTCCGGACCAGCAGGAGCGTGGCCGAATTCACGCCGGAGCGCTTGCATGAGGTGATGGGGGTGGAGATGGACTATGCGCGTGATGGGTCGGGACGTTATGGATTCGGGGAGAAGGTCAGCCGGGACTGGGTGCATGGCTTCGAGGTCAATATGAAGAAGGCCGATCCTCGGTTGATCTTCAGCTTCGATCCGGTTGTACCGGGCGCCTCGCCCGCGATGCGCGATCTCTGCCGCGTGGATTTCGATCAGTTCACCAGCGAATTAGAAGAAATGGGTTTTGTGCGTGAGCGCTACTACGACTCTCCCCCGGCGGCGCCGAACGGCGGGCCAAAGCCGTCTCACGGACCCTGGATGTACGATTCGTTCGAGCGCCCCGGCATGTGGTTGCAGGTTTACCCGCGTGACGAAAGCATCGGGTCCGATGATGCAGTCCGTCACTCCTGTGTTCAGATGGTGATAGTCGGATAAAGGGAGGCGCAGGGATGCCACTCACGCCACAAGCTCAAGCTGTCATCACCGACTTTGGTAGCCAGCCAAGTGTCAATCCCGATCATGTGCGGAATCTGCGCGCGATCATCGAAGCATCGCCCGCCTTGGTCGATCAGCTAAACGACGCTGTACGTCAGGGCCAAGTGTCACGCATCGTTCCGCTGACCAATCCCAATGCTGGCGGCGAGTACGATTCTGAAAACAAGGCTGTGCGGGTCCCATTGGCCAGGCTTCAAGCATCGCCGTCTGGGCGGGCACCCAACGCGGGCGAGCTCACCTATGTCCTGGGACATGAGTTGCAGCATGGCGCCAATGCCGCGGACACCAAGCGAGCACTCACCGAATTTGCCGCTGGCGTTTCCGCAATCTCACAGAGACAAAGTCCACGCGACTACACCGAACCTCTGGCGTCTCTCCTTGTACAGAATCGCCGCGATGAAGCCGGAGCCCAGATCGCCGCCTGGAATGCGATGGTCAGCAGGGTCCGCACGGCGAATCCGAACGCAACCCTTGAAGATATATACAACGAACAGCCAGGACGTATGGCTGATTTCATCGACAAGTCGGGCGCGCGACCTCACTTCGACTACACGCTCAAGCCGAATCTAAGCATCAATGCGGATATGACGATGCCCCAGAGTCCGGCCAATTTGGAGGGAATGGGGCAGAATTTTTTCGACAAGGCTTCCGAGAACAGCAAGCTCGGTGCTCTCGGCAACTCCGATTATGCCAATTACTACGCTGCCAATCCGGTCAGCCATATCGCCCAGGTCGAGCACCGGCAACATCCGCCACAACCCGGCAACGACACCCCGCAGATCGCGCTGAACCTGTCGCGGCTGCATCTGCGCGAGTCGCTGCTGGAAGAGAACGGGCTGGATCTTGGCAGGGATCGACGTCCTCTGCCGTACTTCGACAGCAGCACGCAGCCGCCGGTTGCGGGACTGCTGCAGCACACCGCCGACACCCATCGACACGTGTCGCCCCTGGCCAACGGGTTGCCCGAACCTTCGACGCTTCCCGCGCAAGGCACGGAGGCGCACCGGAGCGATGATCCCTCGCTGCCGGGGCATCCGGATCACGCGTTGCTGGAACAGATCCGAGCAGGCATGCGCAGGGTCGACGCAGACCTGGGCAAGGCCTACGACCACGACAGCGAGCGGCTGAGCCGCAGCCTGCTGGCGGCCTGCAAGGACAACCGCGACATGTATCCGGGCACGGCCGGCTATTCGTTGTCGGGCAATGCGCTGGAGCGGGTCGACCACGTGGTGTTGGGGAAGACCGGGAACCTGATCGCCGTGCAGGGCGCACTGGACGACCCGGCGATGAAGCGCGCGGTCGTTCCGGTGGAGCAGGCATTGGCCACGCCCGTGGAACAGTCCGACCAGAAACTGGCGCTGGCCAATCAGGCGCTGGGGCAGGAGCAACAGCGCATTACGCAGCCGGAATTGGACCGTCACCTGACCGCGCCGGCGCGTTAGTGCATGTCGCCACTGCGTGGCCGGCGAGGTGGGATGGTCATGCGTGGGAGGAAGGCAGCGGCGCGAAACATCGGCGCATACGCGCTTGCTGCGGTGCGCTCTGCCACGTCCGGCGTCCAACGTGATTTGCGCCGGGCAAGTAGCGACACGGCACCCGTCCCGCACAGGCCGCACTTGGGCGCAAGCCCAGGGACAGCGCGTCGCGCGGGCGGAACCGGCGCGGCAGCGCCGGTGCCGGTACCCGCTCAGGAAAGCGCGGCGGCGACCTGCGCGAACAGGCGCGGCAGATCCACCGGCATGCGGGTGTCCACGTCGATCACCGTCCCCAGGCCGATTGGGCCGGGATAGTCGGCAAGCAGGTCGGGCGGCAGTTCCCGCAGGGGGTGTGCCGCGTGCTGCGTGCCCGTCGCGGCGCGCGCGCGGAAGCGGCGCAGGGTCTCGTCATGGCCGCAGTGGCAACGGACTTCCACCAGCTTCGCCTCCAGTGCGGCGATCCTGCCGCGTTCGTAGTCGCGGCGCGGTCGGAAGTTGGCTTCCAGCACCGCGTGCGGACTGCGCTGTGCCAGCGACCAGAGGACTTCCATCGCTGCGCCGCCGAGACGGCGCGACGCGGCGAGATCGCCGCCGCCATCGCCCAGGGCGTCGGTCAGCGTCTCCTTGATGAAATCCTTGCAGAACAGCGGAAAGCCCAGGTGCGCCGCCAGCGGGACCGCCAGCGTGGTCTTGCCGGCGCCGGGGGCGCCGGACACCAGGACGATCTTGCGTTGCCGTTCAACCATGGACTCCGTCGATCTCAACCGCCAGTTCGTCGCGGCAGATCACCGCGTGCAGCAGCAGGCGCGGGACGCGGTCGCCGAAGCGGGTATCGAGGGCGGCGGCGACCAGCGGCAGGTCGCCGGGCTCGCGCACGTAGACCTTGAGGCGGGTGCCGTCCCCAAACTGCGACGGGAGGTCCGGGGCGTGTTCGCGCGCGGCCGCCAGCAGGGCGTCGAAGTTGGCGAAGGTTTCCTCCAGCTGCGCCAGCAACTGGCCCTGATGCATGGAGGCGTGGCCGACCACGCTGGCGGTGCCCGACAGCAGCAGCGGCATGTCGCTGCCGGCCGGCGGCAGCATGGCGCGGGCGAAGCTGGGCGGCTGCGGGCCGTACTGGCGCGGGTAGCGGTAGGCGCTGACCTGGCGCGGGTTCTCCAGCGGGGTGCCGGCCTGCGCGGCGGCCAGCCAGTAGATCTGCATCACCCGCGCATCGTCGCAGCGGCCGACCGCGGTCGCCGCCGGCAGCTGGGTGGCGTCGAAATCGCCCAGCCCGCGCGCGCGGCCGACGCAGAAGCGCCGGTAGCGCTCGCGGTCGCCGCTGCCCAGGGTGATCGCGTCGAGGTAGTTCCAGATGCGCAGCAGGCGCGGGGTGGCGCTGCCGGCGACGAAGGCGCTGATCTGCGCGTAGGCGAGCGCGGCGGCTTCCTCGATGTCCAGGTCGACCTGGCGCTCGTCGATCTCGATGACGCCGAACTGCAGGCGGCCGTCGCTGGCCCATGCGATGGCGCCGTCGCGGCCGCTGTGCACCGGGGCGTCGGTGCGCCACACCTCGAGCATGCGCGGGCCGTGCGGCTGCAGCGGCACGCGCAGGTAGCGCGGGTCGTCGTGGTAGGGCGCGGTCTCGCCGAAGCCGAATACCGCCAGGACGCGATACTCGGCCAGCCACTGGCTGGGGTCGGTTTCGGCGACGTAGTCCACCTGCAACTGCGGATGGCCCTGCGTGTGGTGCGGAAACTGCAGGTGCGGGCGGCTCATGGTGTATCTCCGTGCAAGGTGTCGCCGTGGAACTGTTCGTGGGCCTGGCGGCGGCGGTGGCGCCAGGCGCGCCACGCCCGCGGCAGCATCGCCACCGCGGACAGCGCATAGATGGCGCGGAACACGCGCAGGCGGCGCAGCACCGCACGGTTGTCGAAGACGTCGCCGGCGAGCATCGCCACCACCGCCTGTTCCACCTGCAGCACGTTGCGCGGCTGCGCGAACAGCTCGCGCATGGTCGGCGAGGTGAAGCGGTAGATGAACCACTTGAACTCGTCCAGGCCGCCGCGCAGGTGCCGCTCCAGGCGCCGCTGCAGCCGCGCCTCGCTGGCCGGGTCGCGCAGCGCCGCGTCGACCACGGACGCGCCGCGCTCGGCGCTGTGCATGGCCAGGTACACGCCGGAGGAGAACATCGGGTCGACGAAGGCGTAGGCGTCGCCGAGCATCAGCCAGCGCGGCCCGCTCATGCGCGTGCATTCGTAGGCGTAGTTGCCGGTGGCGTGCACCGGCGCCACGCGCTGCGCGCCGGCCATGCGCGCCACCACGTCCGGATTCAGCGCCAGCGTACGCAGCAGGAACGTCTCGCTGTCGCAGCCCTTGCGGGTCTTCATGTACTCCGGGTCGCACACCGCGCCCACGCTCATCACGTCGTCGGGCAGCGGGATCAGCCACATCCAGCCGTGCGCGTGGCGGTAGATGCTGATGTTGCCGGCGTCCTCGCCGGGGCGCCGCGCCACGCCGCGGAAATGGCTGAACAGCGCCGCCGACTGGTGCCGCGGATTGGCGCGCTTGAGCTTGAGCGTGTTGCCGAGGAAGGTGTCGCGGCCGCTGGCGTCGATCAGGTAGCGCGGCCGGTAGTGGCGCACGCCGTCGGCGCCGCGTGCCTGCACCGTCGGCGTCTCGCCGTCCAGCTGCACCGCCTCGACGCGCACGCCCTCGTGCACGTCGGCGCCGACCGCGCGCGCATGCGCGAACAGCACCCGGTCGAAGTCGGCGCGCGGCACCTGCAGCGCGAAGTCGGACTGCGCACCCAGCGCATGCGCGAAACGGAAGGTGTTGTAGCCGCCGGCATCGTTGGGGAAATCGGCGCCGAGCTTGAGCACGCCGATCGCCCGCACCTGGTCGAGCACGCCCAGCCGCTGCAGGATCGGCATGTTCATCGGCAGCAGCGATTCGCCGATGTGGAAGCGCGGATGGTGGTCCTTTTCCAGCACCGTCACCCGCCAGCCGCGTTGCGCCAGCACGATCGCCGCCGCGCAGCCGGCCGGCCCCCCGCCGATCACCAGCACGTCGGGCGTGTCTGCCGCGGCGTCGCGTGCGGTGGAGGGAGGGGAAGCAACAGCGGCGGACGTCATCCTGAGGGAACCTGCGGGCGCAACGGCGGGGCGAAACGGCATGATAGCGTGCTGTTCGCGGGCCGATGGTTGCGCCGCAGCGCCCGATGCACCATCTTGTCGCACCCGTCCTTTCGCCTGGAAGCCCCTGGATGTCTTCGCAAACCGCCGCCGAACGTGAACTGGCCGAGCTGCTGGTCGAGAGCCTGAACCTGGAAGACGTCCAGCCCGGCGACATCGATCCGGAGGCGCCGCTGTTCAATACCGGCCTGGGGCTGGACTCGATCGACGCCCTGGAACTGGCGCTGGCGATCAGCAAGCGCTACGGCTTCCAGCTGCGCTCGGACAACGACGAGAACCGCCGTATCTTCGCCTCGCTGCGCGCGCTGTCGGCGCATGTCGAAGCCAACAAGACCAGCTGAGCCGGCCGACGCCGCGCCCTGGGCGCTGGCCCTGGGCGTGCTGCTGGCGCTGGCCTACTCGCCACTGGCGCACTGGGCCAATGCCGCGCACCGCCCGGACCTGGCGGTGCTGGCTGGCGCGGCGCTGGTGCTGATGGTGCTGGTGGAGCCGATGGCGCGCTGGCGGCCCTGGGCCTGGGCGCTGGCGATCGCCGCGACCGCGGCGCTGGTGCCGCTGTGGCGCTCGCCGCACGCCCTGCTGCTGCTGGCCGCGCCGCCGGTGCTGTTCACCGCCTGGGTGGCCTGGTTCTTCGGGCGCAGCCTGCAGCGCGGGCGCACGCCGCTGATCACCCGCATCGTCGAGGCCCTGTACCGGCAGGCCGGCATGCCGATCACCCCGGACCAACTGCGCTACACCCGCCGCCTGACCCTGGCCTGGACCCTGCTGCTGGTCGGGCTGACCCTGCTCAACCTGCTGCTGGCGCTGTGCGCCCAGCCCAGCGGGGTGCTGGCGCAGCTGGGCCTGGCCTCGCCGCTGCCGATCAGCGATGCGCGCGCCTCGCTGTTCGCCAATCTGCTGGGCTACGGGGTCATCGGCGGCTTCTTCGTCGGCGAGTACCTGCTGCGCGGGCGCTGGTTTCCGCAGCGTCCCTACCGTAATCTGCCCGACTTCCTGCACCGGCTGGCGCGGCTGGGGCCGGTTTTTTGGCGCGATCTGTTGCGCTGACGCGCGAAGTGCAGGGGACGCAAGGGTCGTGCAGATCATCAAGGAAAACAGCAAGTTGTCGCGGGCTGGGATGCCTTCGCGCATGGCCTGGGCCGTGTGGAACGCCCTGCAACTGGCATTCACCCTGGCGCACACCGCGCTGGGCATCGTCGTCGCACTGGTGCTGCTGCGGCTGACCGGGCCGCGCCTGCCGCTGCGCATGGGCGCGCGGTTCTGGGCGCCGGTGCTGCTGTTCGGCGCCGGGGCGCGGCTGCAGGTGGAGGGCCGCGAGCGGGTGGACTGGTCGCGCAACCACCTGTTCGTCAGCAACCACCAGTCGATCATCGACATCTGCGCGCTGTTCATGGCGCTGCCGGTGCCGCTGCGCTTCCTGCTCAAGGACGAGATGCTGAAGGTGCCGTTCGTGAACTGGTATGCGCGCGCGACCGGCATGCTGTTCCTGGACCGCGACAGCCGCCGCGCCGGGGCGATGATGCGGCGCGAGGCGGCGGCGCTGCTGCGCCGTGGCCAGGACCTGTGCCTGTTCCCGGAAGGTACCCGCAGCCGCAGCGGCGCGCTGGCCGAGTTCAAGGCCGGGCTGCTGCAGGCCGCGATCGACGCCGGGGTGGACGTGGTGCCGGTGGCGCTGGACGGGGCGGGCAAGGTGCTGCCGCCGACCAGCCTGTTCCGGGTGCGGCCCGGCGTCATCCGGGTGCGGATCGGCACGCCGATCCGGGTGAACGGCGAGGACGGCCCGCTGAACCGCCAGGAAGTGACCCAGCGCGCGCACCAGGCCGTCCGTGCCATGCTCGAACCCAGGATATGAGTCGCCCGTATGCAATTCGTCGTACCGCATGATCATCCCAGCCTGCCCGGCCACTTCCCGGGCCGCCCGGTGGTGCCCGGCGTCGTGGTGCTGGACCACGTGCTGCAGGCCGTCGAGGCGGCGCATGGCGCGCGCGCGCCGCTGCGCCTGCCGCAGGTGAAGTTCGTGCAACCGCTGTTTCCCGGCCAGCCGGCGCGGGTGGAACTGGACGGCGCCGCGCCGCGCTGGCGCTTCCGCGTGCTGCGTGGCGAGGACCTGCTGGTCAGCGGCGAACTCAACGCCGAGGCGGCGCCGTGAGCGCCGGCTGGAAGCAGCGCCCGGAAGGCGGCGGCCGCTTCGCCCTGTGGCTGATCCGCAGCATCGCCCGCTATGGCGGCCGCGCCGTCGGCCGCCTGCTGCTGTATCCGATCACCCTGTATTTCCTGCTGGTGCGCGGCCCGGAGCGGCGCGACTCGCGGCACTACCTGAGCCGTGTGTTCGATCGCCCGGCCACGCTGCTGGAGGTGGCCCGGCACATCCACACCTTCGCCTCGACCATCCTCGACCGGGTGTTCATGCTGTGCGGGCAGATGCACCGGTTCCGGGTGCAGATCCGCGGCCTGGACCAGTTGCACACGCAGATGGACCGCGGCCGCGGCGTGCTGATCTTCGGCTCGCACCTGGGCAGCTTCGACGCGCTGCGGGTACTGGCCACCGAGCGCCCGGACGTGCAGGTCAAGGTGGTGCTGGACAAGGCGCACAACCCGGCGATGACCGAACTGCTCGGCGCGCTGAACCCGCAGCTGGCCGCCAACATCATCGACGCCGGCATGGACAGCACCTCGATCGTCATGGCGATCAAGCAGGCCACCGACGAGGGCGCGCTGGTCGCGCTGCTGGTGGACCGGCCGCGCCCGGAGGATCCGGCGCTGCCGGCCGCGTTCATCGGCCAGGGCGCCATGTTCCCGACCTCGCCGTGGCTGATCGCCGCCGCGCTCAAGGTGCCGGTGGTGCTGGCGTTCGGGCTGTACCGCGGCGGCAACCGCTACGAGCTGGTGTTCGAGACCTTCAGCGAAGGCCTGGACCTGCCGCGTCGGCAGCGTGCGCCGGTGCTGGCCGCGCTCATCCGCGATTACGCCGCCAGGCTGGAGCATTACACCCGCTCCGCGCCCTACAACTGGTTCAACTTCTACGACTTTTGGAACAACCGCCATGCCGATGCGCCGCACCTTGCCGTGGATGCTGATACTGCTGTGCAGCGCCGCACCGCTGAGCGCCGCATCGCCTGAGGCGCCGGACGCCGACTGGATCCTGCAGAAGCTGGCGCGGCCGGCGCCGGTCAGCACCGCCTTCGTCGAACTGCGCGGCTCGGCGCTGCTGAAGACGCCGTTGCGGGTGCAGGGCGAGTACCGCCGCCCGGACGCGCAGACGCTGGTTCGCGAGGTCACCGCGCCTTACCACGAGACCACCACGCTGCGTGGCGGCGAGGCCACGCTGGAGCGCGACGGCAAGCCGCCGCGGCGCTTCTCGCTGGCGCGCGTGCCGGAACTGGCCGGCCTGCAGAGCGGTTTCGGCGCGTTGCTGTCCGGCGACCGCGCGCTGCTGCAGCAGCAGTTCAACATCAGCAGCAGCGGCACCCGCGAGCGCTGGCAGCTGCAGTTGCAGCCCAAGGATCCGGCCATGGCCGCGCACGTGCGCAGCCTGCACCTGTACGGCCGTGGCGCCGAACTGCGCTGCATCGAGACCACCCCGGCCAAGGGCGACGTGCAGCGCACCCTGCTGGCCGGTGCCGCGCAGGCCGCCGGCGCCCTCGCCGACGGCGCTGCGCTGACCGCGCTGTGCCACGGCGACGCGGCGTGATCCCCGCACGAGGCGCCCGCCGGCAGCGTGCTGCCGGCCTGACGGCTGCGCGCGCGGCGGCTGATCGCGCGGTGCAGGCAGGCCTGAGGACGTGGCGATGAAGCGCGTCCTCAGTTCGAAGATGCGCATCTCGCTGGCGCTGCTGTGGCTGGCACTGCTGACCGTGGCCGGGATCTGGCTGGGCAATGCGCTGCAGGTGTCGGGCGATCTTCGTAAATTCATGCCGGAAGCCCGCACTCCCGCGCAGAAACTCCTGCTCGACGAACTCGGCGAAGGCCCTGGCTCGCGGCTGCTGCTGATGTCGCTGTCCGGGGCCGATCCGGCCACGCTGGCCAAGCAATCGCAGGCGCTGCATGCCGAACTGGCCGCGCAGCGCGACGTGTTCGAACTGGTCGCCAATGGTGCCGACGCCGGCCTGGACGCGATCCCGCCGCGCCTGCTGCCGTACCGCTATCTGCTCAGCGACAGCTTCGACGCCAAACCGCTGGATGCGCCGACCCTGCGCGATGCGCTGCAGGCGCGGCTGCAGGACCTGGGTTCGCCGGCGGCGGCGATGGTGGAGCCGCTGCTGCCGCGCGATCCAACCCTGGAAGTGCTGCACCTGGCCGAGAGCCTGCAGCCGGCCGGCGGCCCGCAGCAGCGCGACGGGGTGTGGTTCGACCGCGCCGGCAAGGACGCGCTGCTGGTCGCGCAGACCCGCGCCGCCGGCTTCGATCCCACCGGCCAGCAACGCGCGGTGGATGCGATCCACACCGCCTTCGCCAAGGTCAGCGCCGGCACCGGCAGCACGCTGACCCTGACCGGCCCCGGCGCGTTCTCGGTGGAGATCGGCGGGCGCACCCAGAACGAGGCGCAGTGGATCGGCACCCTGGATACGGTGGGGCTGATCGTGCTGCTGCTGGTGGCCTACCGCAGCTGGAAGATTCCGGTGCTGGGCGTGCTGCCGCTGGCCAGCGCCGGCTTGGCCGGCCTCGGCGCGGTGGCGCTGCTGTTCGACGGCGTGCACGGGATCACCGTGGCGTTCGGCTTCACCCTGATCGGCGTGGTCCAGGACTACCCGATCCATCTGTTCAGCCATCAGCGCCCGGGCCTGGATCCACGCGAGAACGCGCGCCATCTGTGGCCGACGCTGGCCACCGGCGTGGTCTCCACCTGCATCGCCTACGTCACCTTCCTGTTCTCCGGCGTGGACGGCCTGCGCCAGTTGGCGGTGTTCACCATCGCCGGCCTGCTGGTGGCGGCGCTGACCACGCGCCTGCTGCTGCCGGCGCTGATCGATCCCTCGCCGCGCGACCATGCCGATTCGCCGATGCTGGAGCGGTTGTGGCGCGGCATCGCGCGGCTGCCGCGGCCGCGCTGGTCGCTGCTGCCGCTGGCCCTGCTGGCGGCCGCGGTCATCGTGTTCGCGCCGGGGCCGTTCTGGCAGAACGACCTGTCCAAGCTGACCCCGGTGCCGGCCGACGGCCTGGCCCGCGACGCGCACCTGCGCCAGGAACTGGGTGCACCCGACGTGCGCTACGTGCTGGCGTTGCCGGCGGCCTCGGCCGAGGCCGCGCTGGCCGCGTCCGAACGCCTGCGCCCACGCCTGGATGCGCTGGTGGCGCAGGGCGAGCTGGCCGGCTACGACATGGCCGCGCGCTACCTGCCCAGCGCCGCCACCCAGCGCCGGCGCCAGGCCGCTCTGCCAGATCCGGCGCAGGCGCAGGCGATCACCGCCGCCGCGGTCGCCGCCACCCCGTTCCGCGCCGACGCCTTCGCGCCGTTCCTGGCCGACTTGCAGGCCGCACGCAGTGCGCCGCTGCTGACCGCGCGCGACCTGCACGGCACGCCGCTGGCGACGCCCGTCGGCGGCCTGCTGCTGGAGCGCCCGGACCGCACCACCGCGCTGGTGTCGCTGACCGGGCTGCGCGATCCGGCGCAGCTGGCGCGCGCGGTGCAGGGCAGCGGCGCGCAACTGCTGGACCTGAAGGACGCCTCCGAGTCGCTGGTCGCCGCCTACCGCGGCCGCGTGCTCGCCGCGCTGGGCGTGGCCGCGGTGCTGCTGGCGCTGACCGTGGCGATCGCCTTGCGCACGCCGCGGCGGATCGCACGCGTGCTGCTGCCGATGGCGCTGACCACGCTGCTGATCCTGGCGATCCTGCGCGGCTGCGGGGTCGAGCTGAACCTGTTCCACCTGATCGCGCTGATCCTGGCCGCCGGCCTGGGCCTGGACTACGCGCTGTTCTTCGACCACGCCGGCGACGACCGCGCCGACCAGTTGCGCACCCTGCATGCGTTGATCGTGTGCAGCCTGATGACGCTGCTGGTGTTCGCGCTGCTGGCCGCCTCCAGCATCCCGGTGCTGCGCGCGATCGGCAGCACCGTGGCGCTGGGCGTGCTGTTCAATTTCGTGCTGGCGCTGCTGATTTCGCGCGAGACTGCCAGCGAGGCCCGGGAGAGCCGCCATGCACACTGAACCCTTGCACGGACGCGACGCCATCGCCGCCCTTGTCCCGCACCAGGGCCTGATGTGCCTGTGGGAAGAGGTGGTGGCCTGGGACGCGCAGCGCGTGGTGTTGCGCAGCGTCGCGCATCGCCAGGCCGCGCATCCGCTGCGCAGTGGCGATCGGCTGCGCGCGCTGCACCTGTGCGAGTACGGTGCGCAGGCGATGGCGGTGCACGGTGGCCTGCTCGGTCGCGCCGCGGGCACGCCGGTGCGGCCGGGCATGCTGGTGGCGCTGCGCGGGGTGCAGTTGCACGTCAGCGAACTGCAGGATCTGCCCGGTCCGATCGAAGGCGAGGCCGAGGTGCTGCTGCAGGCCGAGGACAGCCAGCAGTACGCCTTCCGCATCAGCCATGCCGGGCAGTTGCTGGCCGAGGGTCGCGCCACGGTGATGCTGGGCGCGGCGTGACTGCGTAGGCCTCGACGGCCCTGCAGGCGCGGCGAGCGCCGCTTGCCGAAGAGCCCGGCGTGGAAGGCGTCGGGACTGAAGTCCCTCCCACAGTGCACCCAGGCAATGCACGGGCACGTTCCTGCAGGTGTCGTTTCGCGGTGTCGTGTGTCATCGATCGCGATAGGTTTCCACGATAACGTCCGCCCGCGGCTGCTGCGGCGTCGGACGGGGTGCCCGCGGTGCGCGACGAGTCGTTAGGATGGCGGCCCTGTCCCTCCGCCCAAGGAACCACGATGTCCCAGCCTGCTTCCCCGCGCCGCGCCCTGGTCACCGGCGGCAGCGGCGATCTCGGTGGCGCGATCTGCCGTGCCCTGGCCGCGCAGGGCCTGCACGTGATCGTGCACGCCAATGCCAACGTCGCGCGGGCCGTGGCGGTGGTGGAGGCGATCGTCGCCGCCGGCGGCAGCGCCGAGGCGGTGGCGTTCGACGTGGCCGATGCCGAGGCCAGCGCGCAGGCGCTGGCGGCCTTGCTGGAGGCCGGCCCGATCCAGGTGCTGGTCAACAACGCCGGCATCCACGACGACGCGCCGATGGCGGGCATGAGCGCGGCGCAGTGGCATAAGGTCATCGACGTTTCGCTGCACGGTTTCTTCCACGTCACCCAGCCGCTGCTGCTGCCGATGGCGCGCACGCGCTGGGGCCGCATCGTCAGCGTGTCCTCGGTGTCGGCGGTGCTGGGCAACCGCGGGCAGACCAACTACGCCGCGGCCAAGGCGGCGCTGCACGGCGCCAGCATGTCGCTGGCGCGGGAAATGGCCAGCCGCGGCATCAGCGTCAACGTGGTCGCACCGGGCGTGATCCAGGGTGCGATGGCCGAGAGCGCGTTCCCGCCGGAGGCGATCAAGCAGATGGTCCCGGCCGGGCGTCCGGGCAAGCCGGAGGAAGTGGCGGCGTTGATCGCCTTCCTGTGCTCGGACGCGGCCGCCTACATCAACGGCCAGGTCATCGGCATCAACGGCGGCATGGGCTGACCGCCTCGAAAACGACGCGGCCGTTGCACCGCCATGCCGGCGGCGCAACGGCGACGGGCGCTCAGCGGCAGACGAAGCTGGACGCCGCCTCCACGTCGCCGCCGACGTAGCGCGCCACCTGCGGATACGGGCACAGCGGACGGCTGCGCTGGCTGCTCCAGTTGGCCGGCACCTCGTTGTTGGGCGCGGCGCTGCCGCTGCCGCGTGCGCTGGCGACGATCGCGGCCGGCGCCTGGCCCTGCTCGACCCAGGCCACCAGTGGGGTCAGCGCATCGAACTGGTCGGTGGCCGGCCCGCCGGCGCAATGCGCCATCGCCGGCACCGCGAACAAGCGTGCGTAGCTGGCGGCGTCGGCATCGGCGGTGCGCAGGCGGTCGTACCAGGCCGCGGTATCGGCGAAGGAGAAGATGCCGTCGCCGGTGCCGTGGTAGATCAGCAGCTTGCCGCCGCGCTTCTTCAGCGTGGTCAGCCGGGTCTCGTTCGGCGGGGTCATGTACGACCACGCGGATTCGCCAAAGGCGCCGGCCGTGGCGAAGATCTTCGGCGCGTCGCGGTCCATGTCGAACTGCAGCGCGTAGCGCTTCAGATCCTGCAGCACCGCCGGATCCTCGGGCGGGGTGACGAAGCCGAAGGCCACCGAGCCGGGCACCAGGGTCAGCGAGGCGTCCTGCCGCCAGCCGGCCCAGTCGCCGCTGGCGATACCCGGGTCGTAGGGGAAGGGCGCGTACAGCGGCGTGCCGGCGCTGTTGCGCGCGCCGGCGTGGATGGCGCCGAGCGCGCGCTTCTGCGCCGGGGTCAGGCATTGGCCGGTGCGCCCGGCGCTGCCGCAGGTGGCGACATCGCGGTTCAGGTCGAAGCGGCGCTGGCAGGCGAGCACGTCCTGCACCATGCCGTCGCGCACGCCGTCCAGCGCATCGCAGGTGGCGAGGATGCGCTCGGCCACCAGGCTGCGCTCGGCGGCGCTCAGGCCGCTGCGCGTGTCGCTGCCGCCTGCCAGCGCCGCCAGTTGCTGGGCCGCGGCCAGATCCGCGATCGCAGCCTTGGGCAGATGGAACCCGGGGTCGCCGACCAGGATGCCGTCGTAGTCCTGCGCGTCGCGCGCGGCGGCGACCATGCCATGGCGGCCGCCGTTGGAGCAGCCGCCGAAGTAGCTGTAGTCCGGCGCCTTGCCGTAGGCGATCTGCACCACGCGCTTGGCCATCGGCGTCAGCGCCTGCACCGCCTGGTAGCCGTAGTCCAGGCGCGCCTGCGGATCGCGGCCGAACAGCGGGTTCTGCGCATTGCTGTGCCCGGCATCGGAACTGATGACCGCAAAGCCCATGCGCAGCGGGTTGTCGCGCTGGCCGCCGCCGCCGATGTCGCCAAGCGCCGGGACCACGTTGCCGTCCAGGCCGCCGTTGGCCTGGTAGAAGAAGCGCCCGTTCCATGCCGCCGGCAAGCGCATCTCGAAGCCGATCGCATAGGACTGGCCGTCGCTGCCGACGCGTTCGTGCATCAGCCCGGTGACCTGGCAGTGTGCGCCGATCGGCTGGCCGGCCACCTGCAGGGCGCCGGCCGCCACGCTGCGTACCGCGGTGAAGCGGGTGCCGGGATAGGCGAGCCGGCTCGCCAGCGCGTCGCACGACTGCTGCAGTGGTGCCGGCGAGGCCGGTGCGCGCGCGGTCGTCTGCGCTTGTGCGGTGGAGGAGGCGGCGAGAGCGGCCAGCGGCAGGGCCAAGGCGAGCAGCGTGGAGCGCATGGAGTTCTCCTGGAGGACGCGCCGGGCGCGGCGGGCCTGTGTCGCGCCGGTGGCGCCAGGGCGTCAACCGCCGTGCGTGCGAAAACCCGAATGTGCGGGCGATATTCGCACTGTGTGACGCGTGCCGCGCAATTGCGCGCCCGCCTGGCGCCTCGCGGCGGGGAAGCGAAGCGCGCGTTGTTGCAGGGCGGCATGGCCCTGCGCGTGGATCAGGCGGCGTCGGCGTACCAGGCCGGCGACAGGACCGGCAGCGGCGTCGCCGCGTCGCGGCAGGCATCCAGCAGGCCGTGGTCGGCCAGCGTCGGATGCTGCTGGCGGGCGCGCGCGAGGATCTCCCCGGCCAGTTCCGCCATGCGCGCGACGTTGCCGTGCAGGCGGGCGACGAAGGCGGCATCGTCCAGCCGGTCGCTCAGGGCGCGGTTGAGTTCGTGGAACCAGCCGATCAGGTACTGATCCAGCAGGCGACCGTCGGCCACCGCCGCGGCCTGCGCGCGGTTGGCCGCGCCCCAGTCGCGCAGCAGCGCCTGCATGCCCAGGTTGAGCGCGCTGGCCTGCTGTAGCGCCGGGCGCAGCCGGCCCAGTACCGCCAGGTCGGCGATGCGGTCGGCGCAGTACAGCGGCGCCAGCAGCGACCAGTAGTAGGTGTAGTCCCAGATCACCTTGACCGGCATCACCTGGGCGTCGCCGAACAGCGGGTACTGGTCCTGGTAGAGGGTCAGGGTGTTCTCGTAGAAGGAGAAGTACAACTGCTGGTACAGCTCGGCATACGGCGCGATGTCGCGCCCGGCGCGCTCGCGCCCGATCAGTTCGCAGATGTAGGTGTTGCTGATGGCGATGAAGTCGCTGCCCGGGGAATAGAACGGGTCCAGGAACACGCCGGCCTCGCCGGTCAGCGCCCAGCGCTGTGCCGAGAACACCTGCTTGCAGCCGTAGGAGAAGTCGCGCAGGAACAGGAAATCCTGCACCGTGTGCTCGCTGCGCTCCAGCGTGCTGGCCACCTGCGGCTGGTGCGTGCGCAGCCAGTCCATCGCCTTGGCGTGGGTGTTCATGGTTTCCAGCGGATGCAGGGCGGCATCGCAGACGATGCCCAGCGAATGCGCGCCGGAGGACAGCGGGATCAGCCAGAACCAGTAGCCGGGGCCGCACATGTGGTTGGTCGAACGCCAGCGGTCCGGCGGCGTGCAGCGCTGCAGCCAGGCGCTGTCCTGCGACCAGCCGTTGGGATCGACCAATCCGTCCACCCGCCACCACACCGCGTTGGCCTGGTGCGCGTTGTCCTGGGCCAGGCCGAGCTTGCGCTTGAGCAGGCCGGCGCGGCCGCTGGCGTCGATCACCCAGCGCGCCTGCAGGCTGGCCTCGGCGCCGTCGCGGCTGTAGCGCACGCAGTGGTCGCCGTCGTCCTCGGCCAGGTCGACGCCGCGCACCGTGCTGCCGTCGAGGAATTCCACGCCCATCTCGCGCGCGCGCTGCCCGAGAAAGTTCTCGAAGCGGCCGCGATCGATCTGCCACGAGGGGGTGGGCAGCAACTGGCTCACCCCGAGCTCGGTGCACTGGTCGATGTCGGTGCGCCCGTCGGAGAAGAAGAAGCGGAAGCCGAACTTGCGGATCTGTTCGGCATCCAGGTGCTCGCGCAGGCCCAGCACCTCGGCGAAGTAGTGCGCGCCGATCTCCACCGAGGACTCGCCGACCTTGAAGGCGGCCTCGCGTACCGGGTGCGCGCGCCGTTCCAGCACGCGGATGCGCAACTGCGGGTCGCGCTGGCGCAACTGCAGCGCCAGGGTCAGCCCGGCCAGCCCGCCGCCCAGAATCGCCACATCCGCCTGCGCTGCCTTCATGTCGTCTTTTCCTTGGCGACGGCCAGGGGGGCCGTGTCGAGGGTGCCGTCGATGTCGTCGATCAGCACCGGGTTGGCGCGGGTGCGCCGGTACTCGCGCACCACGTGCCCATAGGTCCACACCTGCACGATCACGTGCGAGGTGATCTTCCACAGATCGCGCACCAGCCGGAAGTGGCTCTTGCGGAACGTGCCGGGGGTCTGGTTGGCGTAGCGGGTCTCGATCGGCACCGCCACCACCCGCGCGCCGGCCTGGCGCGCGGCCGAGATCAGCAGCTGCGCCTCGAACACGAAGCCTTCGCCGGGCACGTCGGGCAGGGTGTAGACCGACTGCGGGTACAGGCGCTGGCCGCTCTGGCTGTCGACCAGGCGGAAGCCGCAGCCCCAGGCGATGCCCCAGTCGCCGAAATCGTTGCCGATGCGGCGGATCGGCGGCTGGCTGGCGCGCTTGCGCAGGCGCGCGCCCACGATCACGCAGCCGGGATGGCGGTTGGCCGCGGCCAGCAACCGCGGGAAGTCGGCGGCGCTGTGCTGGCCGTCGCCGTCCATGGTCATCACCGCGCGCGCGCCCTGGCGCTGCGCTTCGGCGAAGCCGCTGCGCAGCGCCGCGCCCTTGCCGCGGCGCTGCGGATGGCGCAGCAGGGTCACCGGCAGGTCGGCGATGCAGTCGCTGGTGCCGTCGTCGGAGCCGTCGTCGACCACGATCACCCGCGGGCAGTAGGCCAGCGCGTCGCTGACCACCTCGCGGATGCGCAGCCGTTCGTTGAGGGCCGGAATCAGGATCGCCGCGTCGGCGGCGCTCAGCGGCGTGCGGCTCATGCGCGCAGCTCCACCTGCAGGCAGCGGCCGCCGCCGGCATCGAGCACGCAACCGCTGCTGCCCAGCGCCAGCGCGTCGAACAGCGGCAGCATCGGCGCCATCGCGTTGCCCGCGACATGCCGCGCCAGCGGGCCATCGCCAACCGGCGCGGTGCCGTCGCGCAGTTGTACCTGCAATTGCGGCTTGCCGTCGCGTGCGCCCGCGCTCAGCACCAGCGCGCCGCCGAGCAGGCCCTCGCTGCGCGCGATCCGGCCCAGCGCCCCCACCGAGCGGCTGTCGTAGCCGACCAGCAGCACCGCGTCTTCGCCCGCGGCCAGTTGCGACAGCGCTTCCAGCAGTCCCTGCGCGAAACTGCCGCTGTGCGCGCTGATCGCGGTCGCCGCGGCGGTGGCGCCGGCGCCGATGGTCCAGTAGCCGGCGGCGGCGTTGTGCACCGAGTTGTGGAACTTGGTCGGCGACACCGACAGCGGTTCGCTGGCCAGGGTGGTGCACATGTAGTCGGTGATCGCCAGGTCGCCGTGGGTGGAGGTGAACACCGACGGCAGCGTGGCCGGGTCGCGGCCGGCGTCCTGGCAGGCGGCCAGCGCCGCGTCCAGCGACACCGCCACCGTGTCCGGCGCGCGGCGGCGCTCGTTCGGCGCCAGCAACTGCGGCGAGGGCCGGCCGGGCGTCTCCAGCGGCGCGCCTTCGCCGCGCGCGAACGCCTGTGCCAGCGTCCATCCGGGCAGGCCGGGCGCCCAGAACCCGATGCCTTCGATCGTCGCGCTCAGCATGGGCGTGCTCATGCGCGGCCGAACAGCAGCGAGCAGTTGTTGCCGCCGAAGCCGAAGGAGTTGTTCATCGCGTAGCGGACCTGTGCATGGGCGGTGGCGAAGCGGATCTGCGGGCCGCAGGCGGGATCGGGCAGTTCGCTGTTGAGGGTGCCGGGCAGCAGGCCGTCGCGCAGCGCCAGCAGCGCGAATACCGACTCGACGATGCCGGCGGCGCCGAGCGTGTGCCCGGTCCAGGCCTTGGTCGAACTGGCGTGCAGGGTCGGCGGGAACAGCGCCGCCACCGCGGCGGCCTCGACGCTGTCGTTGGCCGGGGTCGCGGTGCCGTGCAGGTTGAGATACCCGACTTCGGCCGGGTCCACGCCGGCGCGCTGCAACGCGCCGCGCATCGCCAGGCCGGCGCCCAGCCCCTGCGGATGCGGCGCGGACATGTGGTGGGCGTCGCTGGATTCGCCGTAGCCGCACAGCAGCGCCTGCGCCGGCGGCGCGTCGGCGGCATCGGCGCGTTCCAGCAGTGCGTAGCCGCCGGCCTCGCCCAGCGACAGCCCGACCCGGCGCACGTCGAACGGCCGGCACGGCTCCGGCGACACCACCTGCAGCGAGTTGAAGCCGAACAGCACGCTGCCGCACAGCGTGTCCACGCCGCCGACCAGCGCCGCATCGACCACGCCGGCGGCGATCAGCCGCGCCGCCTGGGCGAACACCTTGGCGCTGGACGAGCAGGCGGTGGCGACAGTGATGCAGGGGCCGCGCAGGCCGGTGGCGGCACGCACGAAATCGCCGAGCGAATGCGGGGTGTGCACGATCGGCCGGTCCAAGTCGGCGGGCATGCGCGGACCCTCCGCATCGTGCTCGAGCCGGGTGTAGGCCTCCTCGCTGGCGCCGATGCTGGAGGTGGAGGTGCCCATCACCACCGCCACCCGTTCGGCGCCGTGGCGTTGCGCCGCGGCGGCCACGGCCGCGGCCATGCCGTCCTGTTGCAGGGCGAGCCAGGCCAGGCGGTTGTTGCGGCATTCCCACGCGGCCAGGGCCTCCGGCAGCGCGGCGGTTTCCAGCGCGTCCACCCGGCCGATCCAGCATTCCAGCGGTTGCGGACCGAAGTCGTTGCGACGCAGGCCACTGCGGCCCTCGCGCAGCGCCGCGGCCTGGGCCTGCAGTCCGCTGCCGAGCGCGTTGGTCGCGGTGTAAGCGCGAATGGCCACCGGGGCCATGCGGGGCGACGAGGACGCTTCGGTCACGCGGTATTCCATACAAGGACAATCGCCGCAGTATATCGACGCATTCGGTCATGCCGTGAAACACCCACGACGCGAACGTGAATAGCGCCCGCGCCCGGATCCGTTCAGCGCAGGGCCGGCGTGCGCTTTCGCCGCTGGCGCATTTCCTCCACAATCGCTTGCCTTTCCACGCCAGGCGCACGCCACGGGCATGCAAGCCTACGTCTACAAAAGCCAACGCAAGCCGGACACCTATCTGTATCTCGCCGCCCGCGACGACTTCGGCCGTCTGCCGCCGGCGCTGCTGGCGTCGCTGCAGCCGCTGGCGTTCGTGCTCGAGGTGGCGTTGACCGCCGAACGCACGCTGGCCCGCGCCGATCCGGCCGCGGTGCGCGCCAACCTCGCCGGCTGCGGCTTCCATCTGCAATTGCCGCCGTCCCTGCCCGGCACCACCGATCGACACGATGACTGACTCCTTTCTCCGCGCGCGTGCGCCGATGCTCGCCGCCGCCCTGGGCGCGGTGCTGGCGCTGGCCGCCGGAATCGGCCCGCTGGCCGCCGCCCTGGGCGCATGGCTGGCGCAACCGGCGTTCGCGCTGGCGTTGTCCTGGCACCGTGGCAGCCGGCCGCGCCCACGCGCCGCGCGCGACCTGGTCGGCGCGGCGGCGTCGCTGCTGGTGCTGTGGGCCGGCGGCATGGCGCTGGTCGCGGTGCTGGTGGCCTGGCCGCTGGCGGCGCTGCACGACAGCGGCAGCCTGGCCGCCGCGTTGGCGCTGAGCGTGGCCGCCAGTGCCGCGCTGCTCGGGTTGTGGCGGACCTGGCCGCTGTGGCATGGCAGCGATGCCGAGGGCGGCCCGCTGGGCGCGCGCTGGCATGCGCTGGCGCAGCAGGACGTGCAGGCCTGGCGCGGGCTGGCGGTGGCCGCGCTGGTATTGGTGCTGGCCGGACTCGGCGTGGTGCTGGCCTGGCCGGGGCTGCTCGCCGAGGCCGCACGCTGGCCGCTGGCGTTGGCCTATGCGCTGCTGTCGCCGCTGCTGCACGCCGGCCTGCAACGGGTGGCGCCGCCGCAGACGCTGACCCCGCCGGTGTCCTCCGCCGACCTGTTCGCCGAACTCAGCGCCACCGCCGCGCCGCGCGCGGACGAGCCGCCGCCGGCGCAGGACGAACTGCATGCGGCGCTGTACGACGCCGCCCGCGGTGGTCGCGTCGATCGCGCGCTGCAACTGCTGCAGGCCGGCGCCGATCCGCACGCGCTGCCCGCCGCCGAGTGGCGCGACCAGCGCAGCCTGCCGGTGCTGGCCGCGGTGCTGCCGGACCTGCGCCTGCTGCGCGAACTGATCGTGCGTGGGGTCGACGTCAATCGCCCGCACCTGGGCATGACCCCGTTGCTGGCCGCCACCCGCGACAGCTGGCATGGCCGCCCGGAGGCGGTGATGACCCTGCTCGCCAACGGCGCCGACCCGCGCGCCAGCGACGGCGACGGCAACACCCCGCTGCATCACGCCGCACGCAGCTCCGACCCGGGCGTGGCTGCGCTGCTGCGCGACGCCGCTGCCGAACTGGACGCGGCTAACCGCGACGGCCTGACCCCGCTGGCGGTGGCCTGCCAGGTCGGCAACTGGCGCATGGCCAAGTTCCTGCTTGAGCGCGGCGCCAAGCCGGAGCCGGCCGAGGCCAGCCCGGTGCTGCTGGCCGCGGCCGGTACCGAGGAAGACGATCCGGCCGGCGTGCAGTTGCTGCTCAAGCACAAGGCGCGTGTCGACGCGCGCGATCGCCAGCGCCGCAGCGCGCTGCACGAGGCGGCGCAGGCCGGCCACGTGGAGATCGTGCAGGCCCTGCTCGGCGCCGGCGCCAACCTGGAAGCGCGCGATGCGCTGGGCCGCACGCCGTGGCTGGAAGCCGCCCGCCACGGCCGCGTGGCGGTGCTGGAACGGCTGCTGCCGCACAAGCCGGACCTGGTTGCGGTCGATGGCGATGGCCGCAACGCGATCCTGCTGGCCTGCACTGCCGACCACGTCGCCCCTGGGCTGATCCGGCGCCTGCTGGAGCTGGGCGTGGCGCCGGCGCAGCCGGACCAGAGCGGCCGCCGTGCCGTCGACCTGGCCGCCGAGGCCGGGCGCTGGGCGATCGTGTCCGCGCTGGACCCGGACTATCCGCTGCCGGCCGCGGTCAGCGACGGTCAGGGCGAGACCGGCCCGGCCGGGCTGCCCGACCGGCCGCCGCTGGAACTGCTGCGCGAAGGCCTGCAACTGGGCCAGCCGCGCGACGGCCTGGCCGCGCTGGCGCGGCTGTGCGCGGCCGAGGAACTGGGCGCGCTGCTGCACGAGCCGCCGCTGGCGTTGAACGCGCAGGCGGTGGACTGGCTGCTGGCGCATGGCGCCGAGCCGGAGGTGCTCGATGCCTGCGGCGACACCCCGATGTTCGCGCTGCTCTCGCGCGGCGTGGAGGCGGTGCCCAGCCTGCAGGCGATGCTGCGCCACGGCGTGTCGCCGGCCGGCCGCGGCGGCCTGACCCGCCTGCTCGCCGCCTGCGCGCAGCACGATCACGCGTCGCGCGCGCTGGAACAGTTCGCCCTGGAACTGCTGGAGCGCGGCGCCGATCCGTTCGCGCCGTCGCCGGCCGGCGATCCGCCGCTGTCGCTGGCGGTGCGCCTGGGCTGGCTGCGGCTGCAGCTGCAGTTGCTCGAGCGCGGCGCCGACCGCGAGGCGCGCGACAGCCACGGCATGACCGCGCTGCACCTGGCCGCCGCGCTGGGCCGCGAGGCCTCGCTGAAACTGCTGATCCAGCAGGGCGCCTCGCCGGATGCGCGCGCCGCCGACGGCCAGACCCCGCTCGGCGTGGCCCTGGCCAGCGGCCGCCGCGACCTGGCCGACTGGCTGGACTGGCGCACTTGGCCGCTGCCGCGGCGTCCGCTGCGCGAGGCCGACGTGCCGGCCGCGGCGATGGTCGGCGACGCCGAGGCGATCCGCCGCCTGATCGACCTCGGCCTGCCGGTGGATGCGGTGGACGCGCAGGGCTGCACCGCGTTGCTGCGCGCCGCCGGCGGCGGCCATGCCGAGGCAGTGAAACTGTTGCTGTCGCGCGGCGCCGATCTGCAGCACGCCGCGGCCAGCGGCGCCACGCCGCTGTCGGCGGCGGTGAGCATGCGCCAGACCGAGATCGTCGCGGCATTGCTGCAGGCCGGCGCGCAGATCGAACACCGCCTGCCGGGCGGGGTCACCGTGCTGATGCTGGCCTGCGCGCTGGGTCTGCCGGACATCGCCGCGCGGCTGCTGGCCGCCGGTGCCGACGTGCATGCCGGCGACGCCCAGCAACTGGCCCCGCTGCACTGCGCCGCGCTGTACGGCTTCACCGCGCGCGACAAGTCGCGCCTGCTGGCCCTGCTGGACACGCTGCTGCTGGCCGGCGCCGAGGCCGACCGCGGTTCCGCCGGTGGCGTCACGCCGCTGCTGCTGTTGCTGGGCGCGCGCGCCGAACCGGGCACGGCCTGCGAGGAGCCGGTGGTGCTGGCCGGCGTCGAGCGCCTGCTCGACGAGGAGGTCAGCCTGGAGGTGCAGGATCCGCGCGGCTTCGGCCCGCTGCACCTGGCTGCGCTGCACGGCCTGCCGCTGCTGGTGCAGCGCCTGCTGCGCGCCGGTGCAGATCCGGAACTGCGCGATACCTTGAACCGCACCCCGCGCGAGATCGCGGTGATGCGCGGCTTCGTCGACGTCGCCGGGCAGTTCCAGCCGGCGCTGCCGGGAGTGTCGTCGATGGCGCGGTTCCTGCGCGAAAGCCGCTAGCGCTCTTCCTTCTCCCATCGGGAGAAGGTGGCCCGGAGGGCCGGATGAGGGTCGGGCGCCGCCTCGCCTCGCCCATTGCACCGCGCCTCGTGCCGCACCCTCACCCCAACCCCTCTCCCGGTGGGAGAGGGGCTTGCGGTCTCGCGCCGCACCGCCGTGCACCATCCAGCAAAAAAATGCCCGCCGGAAGGCGGGCGAACTGCGTCATGGTAGGCACGTCGCTGCTTTCGGAACCGCTGCGGGAGGTCTTCCTCCCGCGCACGTGGCGCGGCGGCGAACGGCGCCGCCGCGCGATCGGGCGTTACTGCCGCCCGACCAGGGTCAGGCCGCTGTAGCTGCCGCTCAGGCGCACGTAGTAGGTCGTGGCGCTGGACGGGGTGAGGCGCACCGCCTGGGTGGTGCCGGCACGGGTGGAACGCGCGTCGTAGCTGCTGCTGGTCGGCGTCTTGCCCGCAGACACGTACATCGCCACGTTGCCGGTGCCGCCGAAGGTCATGAAGCTGACCACCGTGCCGGCCGCGGCCTGGAAGCTGTACAGCGCGTCGCCGCCCTGGCTGCCGATGCCGCGCATCTCCACCTTGTTGACCAGGGTCTTGGTCGGCGGCACGCAGCTGCTGTCGGACGGATCGCACGGCGGGGTGGTGGCCATCTGCAGCAGCATGTCCACGTCCAGGATGCCGGCGCCGATCGGCGTGCTGGTGGGGATCGCCACCGGGAACGGCCGCGCGCTGGCGCGCAGCAGGTCGCGCATGCCGGTCCAGCTGAAGGGCGTCTTGGCCACGCTCTGCACCATCGCCACCGCCGCGGCCACGTGCGGGGAGGCCATCGAGGTGCCGGCCATGCCGCCGATCTGCCAGTCGCCGGTCGGGCTCTGGGTGCCGCCGTTGATCACCTGGAAGATGTAGCCGTTCGGGTTGCCGTCGACGTCGCCGCCGCCGCCCGGCGCGGCGATGTCCACGCGCGTGCCGTAGTTGGAGTAGCTGGCGCGGCCGCCGTTCACCCGCGAAGCGCCGACGCTGATCACGCCGTTGCAGGAGGACATGGTGTAGGTGGCGGCATTGGCGTTGGAGTTGCCGGCGGCGACCACGATGATCGTGCCCTTGGCGTTGATCTGGTCGATCGCGTCCTGGTAGATCTGCGGGCAGGTGTCCGGCGCGCCGCTGCCCAGGCTCATGTTGATCACCTCGGCCGGGTTCGGGTTGGTCGGCAGGCCGGCCACCGGCAGGCCCGCGGCCCACAGCATGCCGTCGGCGATGTCGCTGCCGAAGCCGCCGCAGGAGCCGAGCACGCGCACCGGCACGATCTTGGCGTCGTAGGCCAGGCCGGCCGTGGCCAGGTTGTTGTTGGTGACCTGGGCGATGGTGCCGGAGACATGGCTGCCATGCCACGAACTCGGCGCCGGCGCATTGCCGGACGCGCCCAGCGCGGTGCAGTAGTCGGCTTCCACCCAGTCGCCCAGGTCGTAGCCGCCGGCCACGCGACCGTCCGTGTCGCGGCGCGAGACGCGGTGGTCGGTGATCATGTCGTAGCCGGGCAGCACGTTGGCGGCCAGATCCGGGTTGTCCTTGACCACGCCGGTATCGACCACCGCCACCACCACGCCCTTGCCGGTGGAGCGGGTCCAGCCCTGCTCGGCGTTGACCCCGCCGACCGGGTCGTGGAAGTTCCACTGCAGCTTGGCGTAGGCCGGATCGTTGGGGGTGGTGGAGGCGGCGGCCGCGATGGCGGCCGGCAGGCGCACGCTGGCCTCGTCCAGGCGCCGGTACAGCCGATCGACCTGCACCGACACCACCGACGGATCGGCCTTCAGCTCGTTGATGAAGGCGGTGCGCTCGCTGTCGCTGAGGTGGCGCGAGGTCTGCACCACATGCCAGCCCGGCACCGCCATGTCGCGCAGCACCTTGGCGCTGACTGCGCTGCGCAGCGTCAGGCCGTTGCTGCCGATCTGCGCGCGCTGCATGCCGCTGCGCGCCACTGCGCTGCTGAGGGTGCTGGCCAGCAGGCTGCGCGCCTGGCTGCCGCCGTCACGGGTCTTGACGATGAAGCGCTGGCCCAGGTCGTTGGCGCTGGCCGATTGCGGCACCGGACCTTGCACACCGCCCAGGCCGATGGTGGGGGAGGCCGCCTGCGCGCCACCGGCGAACAGGACGGCGGCGAGGGCAGCGGCGAGCGTATTGGAAGACATCATCTGCGGATCCTGGAAAGAGAGGTGAGAAGAAGAAAACGGCGGCGCGCGCGGCGCCGCGTGACGTCACAGATCGATGCCCACGCCGATGCCGGCCGAGGACTCGCCGCTGCTGAACGCGCCGCCCAGGCTGAACGAGGCGCGCGCGCCGATCTTGCGGGCATAGCCGACCGACAGCGCCTGCTGCCCGCCCTGGAAGCCGGCGCCGACCGACACGCGCCCGCGCGGGCTCTGCGTACCGGCGGCGTTGACCGCCATGTTGAGCATCGCCGCGCTCATCGCGCCGAGCCGGTCCATGCGCCGGTCCATGCCGTCGAGGCGATGTTCGGTGTCGGTGCGCAACTGGTTGAAGCTGTCGTCCAGCGCGGTGATGCGGGTGTTGGTGTAGGCGTTGGCGCTGCTCAGGGTGGCGCTGTTGCCGGCGCGCATCTGCGCCACATTGACCGCGTCGGTGTCGGCGCTGCCGGCGGCGACGTTGGCGACCTGGCGTTCGTTGCCGGCGCTGCCCACCGAGACCGTGTTGGCGCGGTTGGCGACCGAGCCCTGGCCCAGCGCCACCGAATTGGCGGCGCTGGCCGAGGCGCCCTGGCCGAGCGCGGTGGCCGAGGCGGCCGAGGCATTGGCGCTCTCGCCGAGCGCGACCGCGTTGGTCGCCACCGCGGCGACGCGGGCGTTGGCGCCGACCGCGGTGCTGCCGTCGGCATTGACCGTGGCGTTGCCGCCGATGGCGGTGTCGTTGGGGCCATAGGCCAGCGCCTGCGCGCCCATCGCCAGGCCGTTGTTGCCGTTGGCGGTGGCCCCGGAACCCACGGCCACGGCATTGGTGCCGGCGCCGGTGCTCGGCGCGCTCGCCGCACCGTCGCCGCCGCCCACGCTGATGCCGCCGGAACCGCCGATCGTGTTCAGGCGGTTGCCGAAGCCGGTCAGGGCGGTGTCGAGCGCGCCCATCGCCGAGCCCAGGTCGGTGTAGTGCGTGCCCTGCACCAGGTAATTGCCGCCGATCAGGTTGCCGTTGGCGTCGACCACGCTGCCGGCGCCGAACGCGGCGGCGACGTTGCGCAGCTGCGCCAGGTTGACCGCGTCGGTGTCCATGGTGCCGGCGGCCAGGTTGGTGAGCTGGCGCTCGGCGCCCGCTGCGCCGATGGACACGGTGTTGTCGCGTTCGGCGACCGAACCGGCGCCCAGCGCCACGCTGTTGTTGGTGATGGTCTGCTTGTCGTTGACGAACTGCGAGTTGCCGACCCGCGCGCCGGGGCCGATCGCGATCGACTGGTCGCCGAACACATCGGACTTGGTGCCGATGGCGATGCTGTCGTAGAACAGCACCGGCGTATCGAGGAAGAAGTTGCCGTTCCACACCATGCCCCCGCCCAGGGCCAGACTGCGGGTGCCGCCGGCCCAGGAGCGGTTGCCGAGCGCGGTGGAGCCGACGCCGCCGGCGAACGCGGCCGGGCCGACCGCGGTGCCGTCGTCGTTCTGGACGAACGCGCTGGGGCCCATGGCCACGCTGTGGGTGCCCCAGGCGCGTGCGCCGTTGCCGAAGGCGGTGGCCCACTCGGCGGTGGCCTGGCTCTGCGCGCCCACCGCCACGGCGGCGTACTGGTTGGCCACCGCGGTGGTGCCGACGGCGACGGTGCGGTTGGCGCTGGCTTCGGCCAGGGCGCCGACCGCGGTGGAACTGTAGGCCGTGGCCAGCGCGCCGCCGCCCAGCGCGGTGGACAGCGGGCCGGTGGCCTGCGTGGCCTGCATTTGGGTGCCTTCGGCGCCGAAGCCCGGACTCATCTCCTCGCCCACGTCGACGATGCCGCCGACGGCGACGCTGGAGCGGTCGCTGGCGATCGCGCCGGCGCCGGCCGCCACGTTGTACTTGCCGCTGGCCTGGGCGCCGGCGCCCAGCGCGGTGGCGGCCACGCCGGTGGCCGAAGTCTGCTGCAGGATCACCACGCCGTTGGGCTGGTAGGAGAAATCCAGGTCGAGCATGCCGCCGACGGCGGTGGTGGAGACCTCGGTGGCCAGGCTGTTGTGGCCCACCGCCACCGCGTGGTTGGCGTAGCCGACCGCACCGCCGCCGAGCGCGATGGTGCCGGTGCCGACCGCCGAGGCGGCCTCGCCGGCGGCCAGCGCTTCGTCGCCGTCGGCGTCGGCGCCGGCGTTGCTGTCGGCGCTGCCGGTGGCCTTGAAGTAGACGCTGGGGTCGTAGGTGGTCGCGGCTGGCGTGGCGCTGGCGTCGCTGGCCGTGGCGTCGGTGCCGGTGGACTGGGCTGTGCCGGTCGTCGTGGTGGTCGGCGTCTGCGCCATCGCCGTCGAAGTCAGGCACAGCGCGCAGGCCAGGGCCAGGGTGCTGTACGCGCGGGGAATCGGATGACGGGCGGCGGTGCCGCGCAGGGAAGAGCATGCGTTCATGGCGATCTCGGGCTGAAAAAACGGCAGGGCAGAAGGTGACGTCGGCGGCGCGTGTGCGCCTCCGCATCGGTCTGGAGTGGTCTGGAAACAGCGCCGTCGTCCCCGGGCGTGCTCCGTCATGCGAACTTAGGCCCGCCGTCACCGGCTTGTCACCTGCAAGTTCTCGCATGATCATCATCGGATTCTCACTGAACGGGAATGGAGCACGGCGGCATGGCGAAGGCGTTCTGGAACTGGCTGGGCCGCGCGCCGCTGGTGGACGAGGTGGATCGGCGCAATGCGCGGGTGATCCAGTTGCTGCTGCTGTTCCTGGCGGTGACCATTCCCGCCACGATCGTGGTGGCGGTGGTGCTGGCCTGGCCGGAGCTGCGCGGGCAGCCGCTGCCGCCGGGCATGCTGATTTCGTTGACCATGAGTCTGCTGATCGGGGTGTGCGCGGCGATCGGCTTCGTGCGCGTGCGCCATGGCGCCCTGCGCGGCGGCGTGCGGCTGCTGCTCGGGGCGATGCTCGGCTCGTTGCTGGTCAACGCCGCCATCCACGGCTTCCAGCGGCAGTTGCCGGATCAACTGGCGCAGATGCTGGTGCTGATCCTGGCCGGGTTGGTGCTGGGGCGCCGCGCGCTGTGGGTCACCTTCGTCGCCTTGCTGCTGATGCTCGGCGTCGGCGTGGGCCGCGATGCGCTGGCCGAACTGGCCGGCGCGCCGGCGCAGGCGCTGTTCAACGTGCTGCCGGTGTTGTTCAGTTACCTGCTGGTGGCGCTGCTGCTGGACCGCACCACCGAGGCGCTGCGCGAGAGCCTGCGCGAATCCAACGCGCGCGGCCAGCGCCTGCAGCAGGAGATGCAGGAACGCGAACGCGCACAGACCCAGCTGATCCACGCGCAGAAACGCGAGATCACCGAGCGCATGGCCAGCGGCCTGGCCCACGACTTCAACAACATCCTGGCGGTGATGTCCGGCTTCGCCGCCGCGCGCCACGACGACGACCTGACCAGCGACGCGCAGCGCATCGCGCAGCTGGAGGACAGCCTGGCGGCGGTGGAGGCATCGGCCGAGCGCGGCATGACCGTCGTGCGCCGGCTGCTGCGCTTCAGCCGCCGCGACGCCGAGCATGTCGAACGCTTCGACGCCGCGGCCGCGGTGGAGGCCTTGCAGCCGATGCTGCGGCAGTTGCTGGAAGCGCGGATCGTGCTGCGCTGCGCGCTGCCGGCGGCGCCGGCGCCGATCCGTTTCGAGCGCAGTCAGTTCGACCTGATGCTGCTGAACCTGGCCTCCAACAGCCGCGACGCGATCGCCGACCGCGGCCATTTCGACATCGCCGTGTCCAGCGAGGACGAGGGCACCGTCATCGAGGTCGCCGACGACGGCCACGGCATGCCGGCGGAGGTGGCCGCGCAGGTGTTCGAGCCGTTCTACAGCACCAAGCCCGCCGACAGCGGCACCGGCCTGGGCCTGGCGGTGGTGCGCGATCTGGTGGTGCGCGCCGGCGGCCGGATCCAGGTGCACAGCACGGTGGGCGTGGGCACGCGCTTCCGCATCGTGCTGCCGCACGCCGATGCGGTGGCGATGTAGCGCCTGCCCGGAAGGTCTGTGCGCTGCGGCGCCGCGCGCGCGTGGTGCGCGTCAGCCGGCGGGATCGAAGATGTAGCCCTTGCCGTGCACCGCGGCCAGCGGCAGCGGCTCGCCGCAGCGGCGCTGCACCTTGCTGCGCAGGCGGTGCACCATCGAATCCAGGCGGTGCGCGTCGAAGTCGTACACGCGGTCGGTGAGCGCGGCGATCAAGGCCTCGCGCGCCACCAGCAGGCCCGGTTGCTCGAGCAGGCGCAGGCACAGCCGGCGTTCGCTGCCGGTCAGCGCGGCGGCGGCGCCGGTCGGCGACAGCAGGCACCAGCCGTCCTCGCTCACCTGCCAGCGCCCGCGCGCTGGCGCCGCAGGCGGGCGCCCGCTCACGCGTCGCGCCAGGCTGTGCAGGGTCGCGGCCAGCAGGTCGATTTCCACCGGCTTGGACAGATAGGCGTCGGCGCCGCCGGTCAGGCCGCGGATGCGGTCCTCGGTCTGGCCCAGGCTGGTCAGCATGACGATGCCCAGGTCCGGGTATTGCAGGCGCAGCGCGCCTGCCAGGGTGAAGCCGTCGGTGTCGGGCAGGCCGACATCCAGCACCACGATCTCGGCGCCCTCGCGCTGCACCCGCTGCTGCAGTTCCGCGCCGGTGCCGCAGCCGTCGGCGGCGAAGCCGAAACGGCGCAGGCCCGGCACCAGGATGCGATCGCGCAGTATCGGATCGTCCTCCAGGACCAGAGTGCGCAGGGCGGCGGCAGCGGGATCGGAAGTCATGCGCAGCCGCAGTGTAGCCGCAGCCGGCCGCTTGCGCGCGCCTGAACGGCGCCGCGCGGCGATTACGCGACGCAAACACCGGCGCTGGCAGACTCGCCGCTCCTCCGCACCGGCGCCCACGATGGCCTCGCGAATCGAAGACTACGCCATGCTCGGCAACTGCCGCAGCGCGGCTCTGGTGGACCGTCGCGGCTCGATCGACTGGCTGTGTCTGCCGCGCTTCGATTCCGATGCCTTGTTCGCCGCCCTGCTCGGCGAACCCGACCACGGCCGCTGGGCGATCGCGCCGCAGGGCGACTTCACCAGCACCCGTGCCTACCGCGACGGCAGCCTGGTGCTGGAGACGCGGTTCGAGACCGACACCGGCGCGGTGGCGCTGCTCGATTTCATGGTCGCCAGCCACGACGAGGTGATGCACAACCACGTGGTGCGGATCGTGCGCGGCCTGCACGGCCGGGTGCAGCTGCGCATGCAGCTGCAGCTGCGCTTCAACTACGGCCGTACCATTCCCTGGGTGTCGCAGATCGAGGGCGGCCTGCAGGCGGTGGCCGGGCCGGACCAGATCGCGCTGCGCAGCCCGCAGGCCATGCACGGCCACGGCTTCGCCACCGAAGCCGAGTTCGTGCTGGAGGCCGGCGAAAGCACCTGGTTCGTGCTCAGCCACGGCGCCTCGCACCTGGAGCTGCCGCCGTTGCTGGCGCCGGAGCAGGCGCTGGCGCAGACCGAGGCGTTCTGGCACGGCTGGTCGCACCGCTGCCTGCATGCCGGCCCGTGGACCGAGGCGGTGCGGCGCTCGCTGGTGGTGCTGAAGGGCCTGAGTTACCTGCCCACCGGCGCCATCGTCGCCGCACCGACCACCTCGCTGCCCGAACGTCTGGGCGGCGAGCGCAACTGGGACTACCGCTTCTGCTGGCTGCGCGATGCGGTGTTCACCCTGACCGCCTTGCGCGCGGCCGGCTATTTCGACGAGGCTGCCGCGTTCCATGGCTGGCTGCAGCGCACCGTGGCCGGCTCGCCCGACCAGTTGCAGGCGCTGTACGGCATCGGCGGCGAGCGGCGCATGTCCGAATGGACGGTGGACTGGCTGCCCGGCTACGAGGGCGCCTCGCCGGTGCGCGTTGGCAATGCTGCGGTCGGCCAGTTCCAGCTCGATGTCTATGGCGAGGTGATCGCCGCGTTCCACCGCGGCCACCACGAGGGCATGGCCTCGGCGGTGCATGGCCGCTCGCTGGCGCGGCAGTTGCTGGAGGTGCTGGAGCAGCGCTGGCGCGAGCCGGACGAGGGCATCTGGGAGATCCGCGACAAGCGCCAGCACTTCGTGCATTCCAAGGTGATGGCGTGGCTGGCGTTCGACTGCGGCGCGCGCGACGGCGTCACCGACGCCGACGCCGCGCAACGCGCGCACTGGCGCGCGCTGGCCGACGAGATCCATGCGCAGGTGCTGGCGCAGGGCGTGCACTGCGACGGCTACTTCGTGCAGAGCTACGGCAGCGAACGGCTGGATGCGGCGACCCTGTTGATCCCGCTGGTCGGCTTCCTGCCGCCGGACGATCCGCGCGTGGCCGCCACCGCCGACGCCATCGCCGAACACCTGAGCATCGACGGCCTGGTCGAGCGCTACCGCGCCGACGACGCCAGCGGCGACGGCCTGCCGGCCGGCGAGGGCACCTTCATCGCCTGCAGTTTCTGGCTGGTGGAGAACTACACGCTGCTCGGCCGCGGCGAGCAGGCGCGCGCGCTGTTCGAGCGCCTGCTCGCGCTGTGCAACGACGTCGGCCTGCTGGCCGAGGAGTACGACCCGCGCAGCGGCCGCATGCTCGGCAATTTCCCGCAGGGCTATTCGCACGTGGCGCTGGTCCACGCGGCGCTGCGCCTGCATGGCTTGATCGGCGAACAGGACACCCATCCATGAGCGATGCCTCCCAGACCACTCCTCCCTGCCTGATCGTGGTGTTCGGCGCCCGCGGCGACCTGACCCGGCGCCTGGTGCTGCCGGCGCTGTACAACCTGCGCCACAGCGGTGCGCTGCCCGAGGAATTCGCGGTGATCGGCGTGGACCACGGCGCGGTCAGCGAAGTGGCGTGGCGGCGCATGCTCGGCGATGCGATGCGCGGGCTGATGGCCGACCGCGACGCAGAGTTCAAGGCCGATGGCCTGGACGAGGAGGTATGGGGCTGGCTGCGTTCGCGCCTGCATTACCTGCGCGGCGACTTCAACGATGCCGGCACCTATCGCAGCCTGGGCGCACTGCTGGACAAGATCGGCGCGCAGTACCGCACCGGCGGCAACGTGCTGTTCTATCTGGCCACCGCGGCGCGCTTCTTCGCGCCGGTGATCGAACAGCTGGGGTCGGCCGGGCTGGTCAAGCAGGGCGCCAGCAGCGGCTGGCGCCGGGTGATCGTGGAGAAGCCGTTCGGCCACGACCTGCAGAGCGCGCGCGAGCTCAATGCCATCGTCGGCCGCGTGCTGGACGAGGACCAGGTGTTCCGCATCGACCATTTCCTCGGCAAGGAAACGGTGCAGAACATCCTCGCCTTCCGCTTCGCCAACGGCTTGTTCGAGCCGGTGTGGAACCGCGACCGCATCGACCACGTGCAGATCACCGCGGCCGAGACCATCGGCGTGGAAGGGCGCGGCGGCTTCTACGACCCCACCGGCTGCCTGCGTGACATGGTGCCCAACCACCTGTTCCAGTTGTTGGCGATGATCGCGATGGAGCCGCCGGCGGCCTTCACCCCGGCGGCGATGCTGCGCCGGCGTGCCGAGGTGATCGAGGCGGTGCGGCCGCTGAGTCCGGCCGACGTGGTCCGCGGCCAGTACGCGGCCGGCGCGATCGGCCGCAACGCGGTGCCCGGCTACCGCGAGGAAGACACCGTGCCGCCGGACTCCAACACCGAGACCTATGTGGCGATGAAGCTGCAGGTGGACACCTGGCGCTGGGCCGGCGTGCCGTTCTACCTGCGCACCGGCAAGCGCCTGCGCGAGCGCACCACCGAGATCGCGATCCGCTTCAAGCCGGCGCCGCTGGCGCCGTTGCGCAGCGCCGAGATCGGCGGCTACGGCCCGGACTGGCTGGTGCTGCACATCCAGCCCGACGAAGGCATCTCGCTGCAGTTCGACGTCAAGCGCCCGGGCGCGCGGGTCAGTCTCGCGCCGGTGCGCATGGACTTCCGCTACCGCGACTGGTTCCCCAAGGAATACACGGTGGGCTACGAACGCCTGCTGCAGGACTGCATGCACGGCGAGGCCGGCCTGTTCCAGGACGCGACCATGGTCGAGGCGGCCTGGACCATCGTGCAGCCGATCCTCGACGCCTGGCAGACCTCGGCCGACGAGACCCCGCAGTACCCGGCAGGCAGTGCCGGCCCGGCCGCGGCCGATGCGCTGCTGGCGCTCAACGGCGGCCACACCTGGCGCACCCTGACCGCCGGGCGCCGCCCGCCGCCGCGGCGCGCGCCGGAAGCCACCGCCGCCACCGAGACCCGGCCGGTGACGCCGGCGCCGAAGCGTGGCGGGGCCAAGGCGGGCGATGCCTCGGCTTCGGCGAAGCCAGGCAAGTCGACCAAGCGCAAGCCTGCCTCGGCGGCGGTGAAGACGCCGGCGCCCAGGAAGGTCGCGAAGAAAGTCGCGAAGAAAACCGTCAAGCGCGCGGCCAGCGGCACCGCAGCGAAGCGTTCGTCACGCAAGGGCTGAAGCGATGCCCCGGGCGCCGGCATGAGCGCCGGTGCTCGGGGAGATGTCTCCATGCCAGCAGGAGCGGCGCAGCGATGGCGGCTGGATCCTGCAGTCGGGGCTGAAGCCCCTCCCACAATGGAAGGACTGGCGGTGCGCGGACACAGCGCGCTTGCCGAGCATTGGCGTTGGCGAGCCGGCATGCCGTGGGAGCCCACCGCCCCTGTCGTCGCAGCCAGCAAAGGCGTCACCGCCACGGATGCTGTCGACCGTCAGTGTGGGAGGGGCTTCAGCCCCGACGCGACCACGCTCGACTACACGCGCACCACGCAGTGGGCACGTGCCTCGGCCAATCGTCGGCGTCCCCATCGCTATCTGTCGCGCGTGACAACGGCGTACCCACCGTGACCGCGGTTGTCGGCAGCGACGAGCGCACATACGCAGCGCATTCCTGGGACACGGTTGGCCGCGCGGCCAAGCCACCCGCATCAACTGCGATGCTGTCCCGCGCCTGTTGCGCCCGTCGCATCCGCCGGCCCCGCCGTCGGATCGTTGACGTCGGCCTCGAACAGCTTGGTCAGGTCGGCGCGCGCCGCACGCGCGGTCTGCACCACCGCCGCATCGTCGTCGTAGACCAGGTGCTGGGCGCGCAGCAGTTGCGTGTCGTGCTCGCGGAAACGGGCGATGCGATCGCGCGCGGTCGCCGCGTCCAGGCCCAGGCCGAGCAGCACCTGCTCGCTCAGTTCCAGGCTGGAGGCGAACACTTCGCGGAACGGCTCCGCACCCAGGTCCATCAGTCGCCAGGCGTGCTGGCGGTTGCGTGCGCGCGCCAGCACCTTGGCCGAGGGGTAGAGCCGGCGGATCAGCCGCGTGGTCTTGATGTTGGTCTCCGGGTCGTCCATCGCCACCACGAAGATGCGGATGCCGTCGCTGCCGGCCGCGCGCAGCAGGTCCGGGCGGCTGGGGTCGCCGTAGTAGAGCTGGTTGCCGAAGCGGCGCAGGTCCTCCACCGTGTCCGGGTTGTGTTCCAGCGCCACGAACGGGATGCGCTGCGCGGTCAGCAGGCGCGCCACGATCTGGCCGAAGCGGCCCATGCCGGCGATCAGCACCTGCGCGCGCTGCGTGTCCACCGTGTCGTACTGCGCCGCCGGCGGTGGTTGCGGTTTGCCCTTGCCGGCCTCGCTGGTGCCGAGCAGGCGCTGCATGCCGATCAGCAGCAGTGGCGTCAGCGCCATCGACACGCCGACCACCGCGACCAGCCGGTCGTGGGTGGCGTCGTCGAGCAGGCGCACGCGCTGCGCCTCGGTGAACACCACGAAGGCGAACTCGCCGCCCAGCCACAGCAGGCTGCCCAGCAGCAGCGCACTGCGCCAGGGCAGGCGCAGCACGCGGCCGATGCCGGCCAGCAGCGCGAACTTGACCAACAGTAGCGTGGCCACCGCCCCGGCGATCAGCCACGGCTCGGCGACGATGCGGTCCAGGTCGATGCCCATGCCCACGGCGATGAAGAACACGCCCAGCAGCAGGCCCTGGAACGGCTCGATCTGCGCCTCCAGTTCGTGGCGGAACTCCGAATCGGCCAGCAGCACGCCGGCCAGGAACGCTCCCAGGCTGGGGCTGAGCCCGGCCTTCTGCAGGAACCAGGCGTTGCCCAGCACCACCAGCAGCGCGCTGGCGGTGAACACCTCGGGCATGCGCGTGCGCGCCACCGTGCGGAACAGGTGGCGCAGCACGAAGCGCCCGCACAGCACCACCAGCGCCAGCGCGCCCAGCGCCTGGCCCACTTCCGTCCAGGTCAGGGTGTCGTTCTTGGCGCCGCCGAGCAGCGGCACCGCGGCCAGCAGCGGGATCGCGATCAGGTCCTGGAACAGCAGGATGGCGAAGCCGAGCCGGCCGTAGTCGCTGTTGAGCGCCTTGCGCTCGGCCAGCAGCTGCAGGCCCACCGCGGTGGACGACAGCGCCAGCGCCAGGCCGATCACCAGCGCGCTCTTCCAGTTCAGGCCCATGCACAGCGCCAGCGCGCCCAGCGGCAGCGCGGTCAGCGCGACCTGGGCGCTGCCGGCGCCGAACACCGCATGCCGCATCACCTTCAAGCGCGCCGGCGACAGTTCCAGGCCGATCAGGAACAGCAGCATCACCACGCCGATCTCGGCGGCGTTGAGGATGCGCTCGGTGTCCTGCACGAAGCCCAGCCCGTCCGGCCCCAGCACCACACCCGCGGCCAGGTAGGCCAGCACCGCGCCCAGGCCCAGGCGCTTGAACACCGGCACCGCGATCACCGCGGCCAGCAGCAGCACCAGCGCCAGTTCCAGGCCGCCGCTATGCACGAGTCGTCTCCATCGCCGCATTATGCGGCCGCCAATGCGACCGGGTGCTGACCCGGGCTGTGCCTGCGGGCTCCGATGGACATGGCGGATCCGCGAAGGATCGGCGGTGGGCAGCCGTCTGGCGCGGTCTTTCTGCGGGGAAGGCGGCGCCGCCTGCCCTGCGCACCCGGTGTGCGCCGCCGCCTGGTCTCTGTGGCCTGGTCGGGTCGGGGCTGAAGCCCCTCCCACACCGGGAAGTCCAGCGATGGTCCGCGTCGTTCCGGATTCCGCTCAAGCGCGCGTGCGTGCGTAACGGGCCGCCGACCCAAGCTCCCTGTGGGAGGGGCTTCAGCCCGGACGCGCGGATGTCGGAATCTCGCCAGCGCAGCTGTCGCCGGATGCGCGGCATCGCCGTCAACGCCGCAGCGCGCGACCCGGATCATCCCCGCGCCGCGGCCAGCCGTGTACCGTTAGCGCATTCGCTCGCCTCCGCCGCCGCCATGAGCACCTATCACCTGCAGTCCGTGTTCCGCCCCGCCTCGGTCGCCATCGTCGGCGGCAGCCCGCGCGAGCGCTCGGCCGGGCGGGCGGTGGTGCGCAGCCTGCGCGCGGCCGGGTTTCCCGGGCAGATCGGCTGGGTCAGCCCGCGCTACCGCGAGATCGATGGCGTCCCCACGGTGCGCCGGCTCACCGACCTGCCCTGGGTGCCGGACCTGGTGGTGATCACCGCGCCGGCGCGGATGGTGCCGCGCATCGTGTCGATCGCCGCGCGGCGCGGCGTGGCCGCGGCGATCATCCTCACCGCCGGGCTCGGCAGCGGACCGGGCTCGGCCGCGGCGCGGGTGGAGAGCGCCGCACGCGCCAAGGGCCTGCGCATCCTCGGCCCGCACTGCCTGGGCGTGATCGCGCCGCATGCGCGGCTCAACGCCAGCATCGCCGCGCACTGCCCGCAGCCGGGCGACCTGGCGCTGATCTCCGAATCCAGCGCCATCGCCGCGGCGCTGGTGGAGTGGGGCGTGGCGCGCGCGGTCGGCTTCTCCGCCGTGGTGTCGCTGGGCGACGCGCTGGACGTGGACTTCGCCGACCTGCTCGACTACTTCGCCACCGACTACCGCACCCGCGCGATCCTGCTCTACGTCGAACACATCCGCGACGCGCGCAAGTTCATGTCCGCCGCGCGCGCCGCCGCGCGCGCCAAACCCGTGGTGGTGGTCAAGTCGGGCCGGCAACTGCGCATCGATCCCAACGCCGACACCCACGTGCAGGCGCTGGCCAGTTCCGATGCGGTGTACGGCGCCGCGTTCGCCCGCGCCGGCCTGCTGCGGGTGCGCGCGCTGGACGAACTGTTCGCCGCGGCGGAGACGCTGGGCCGGCTCAGCACCTTCCCCGGCCGGCGCCTGGCCATCCTCAGCAACGGCGGTGGCGTCGGCCGCCTGGCGGTGGATACGCTGGCCGATCTCGGCGGCACCCTGGCGGCGCTCTCGGCGCCCACCCAGCAGCAACTGGACGCGGCGCTGCCGCAGGAATGGTCGCATCGCAATCCGGTGGACATCGTGGTGGACGCCGACGGCGAACGCTACGCCGCCGCCGCCGGTGCGCTGCTGGAGGACCCGGAGAACGACGCGGTGCTGGTGGTCAACGTGCCGACCGCGTTCACCTCCTCCGCCGAGGCGGCGCAGGCGCTGACCCGCATCCTCGGCCAGCGCCCGCGCCATCACCGCGACAAGCCGGTGTTCGCGGTGTGGCTGGGCAACGACGAGAGCGCCACCGCCACGCTCAACGCCGCGCGCATCCCCACCTACGCCACCGAGGCGGACGCGGTGCGCGGCTTCATGCACCTGGTGCGCTACCGCGAGGCGCAGGCGGCACTGATGGAAACACCGCCGAGCCTGCCCGACGATTTCGCCTTCGACGCCGCCGCCGCGCGCGGTATCGTCGACGCGGCGCTGGCCGCCGGGCAGACCTGGCTGGACCCGCTGGCGACCACGCGATTGCTGGCCGCCTACGGCATCCCCACCGCGCCGGTGGCGCACGCCGCCGATGCCGAGGCCGCGGCGCAGGTGGCCGCGCCGATGCTGGCGCAGGGCTCGGCGGTGGCGGTGAAGATCCATTCGGCCGACATCCCGCACAAGTCCGACGTGGACGGGGTGCGCCTCAACCTGGTCAGCGTGGAGGCGGTGCGCGATGCGGCCGAGGGCATCCTCGCCCGCGCGCGCGCCGCGCGGCCGGACGCGCGCATCGACGGCGTGCTGGTGCAGCCCTCGCTGCTGCGGCCGAAGGCGCGCGAACTGATCGCCGGCATCGCCGACGATCCGACCTTCGGCCCGGTGATCGTGTTCGGCCGCGGCGGCACCGCGGTGGAGGTGATCGACGACAAGGCGCTGGCGCTGCCGCCGCTGGACCTGCGCCTGGCCCACGAACTGATCGGCCGCACCCGCGTCAGCCGCATCCTCAAGGCCTACCGCGACGTGCCGGCGGCCGACGAGCGTGCGGTGGCGATGGTGCTGGTCAAGCTGGCGCAACTGGCCGCCGATCTGCCGGAGATCCGCGAACTGGACATCAATCCGCTGCTGGCCGACCGCGACGGGGTGATCGCGGTCGACGCGCGGGTGGCGGTGGCGCCGTCGCGGCGCCTGCACAAGGGCCGCGGCCATCCGCGCTTCGCGATCTTCCCGTATCCCAAGGAGTGGGAACGGCGCATCGTGCTCAACGACGGCAGCGCCGCGTTCGTGCGCCCGGTGCGGCCGGAGGACGACGCGCTGTTCCGCAGCTTCTTCGCCCGCGTCACCGACGAAGACCTGCGCCTGCGCTTCTTCCAGGCGGTGAAGCATTTCAGTCACGAATTCATCGCGCGCCTGACCCAGCTCGACTACGCGCGCTCGATCGCGCTGGTGGCGATCGAGCCGCGCAGCGGCGACATGCTCGGCGCGGTGCGCCTGCATGCCGACGCCGATTACGACCGCGGCGAATACGGCATCCTGATCCGCTCCGACCTCAAGGGCCACGGCATCGGCTGGCAGTTGATGCGGATCATGATCGAGTACGCCGGCTGGCTTGGCCTCAAGGTGGTCGAAGGCCAGGTGTTGCGCGAGAACCGCACCATGCTGGCGATGTGCCGGCAGCTCGGCTTCAAGGCCACGCCGGATCCCGACGACGCCACGCTGATGGACGTGGTGTTGCCGGTGGCGCAGCACTGAGGACGGCGCCGCGATGTCGACGTTCTCGCCCAGCGAACTGAAGCCGCGCCACGCGATCCTGTCCGGCCTCCCGGGCGCCGCCTCGCTGGAGATCCTGCTGCGCCCGTTCCTGCACGCCGGCGAGATCGTGGACACCGCGATCCGCCTGGACGGCATCGCGCTGCCGTCGCTCAGGCTCGGCGAGCTGGCCGGCCAGCGCTTCGACTTTCCACGCAACCCGCAGGACGGCTACATCGACGGCGCACTTTACCTGGCCGGCGCGCACCACCCGGTCGATGTCGACACGCTGACCTTCAACCTCTCGCGCGACGGGCAACTGACGCTCGTGGCCAAGGGCGTGTATGCGTTCGATGTCGAAGGCCTGGACGACCTGGGCACGGTCCCCTTTACCCTGGCCGCGCGGCTCAGCACGTGCGCGCTGTGAGCGCGGCTGCACGCCGCGGCGCAGTGGCCTTTTGGCATCGCCGCACGTTGCATGAGGCGCTTCACCACCGCACACGTCGACCTGCCTGCGACACTCGACCCTCGGGAGTTCTTCATGTCGTTCAAGCCAGAGCGCTACACCTCGGTCTCGCCGTATCTCATTGTCGATGGCGCGCAGCGGACCATCGCGTTCCTGGTCGCGGTGTTCGACGCCGAACCCTTGCGGCAGATTCCCGGCGAGGGTGGCCTGCTCGCCCACGGCGAGGTGCGCATCGACGACACCGTGGTGATGTTCTGCGATGCGGTCGAGGGCTGGTCGGCGGTGCCGGCGCATGTGCACGTCTACGTGCGCGATGTGGATGCGACCTACCAGCGTGCGCTGGCTGCCGGTGCCACGGCGGTGCAGGCGCCGGTGCAGAAGGACGATCCGGACCGGCGTGGCGGCTTCCGCGACCCAGGCGGCACGACCTGGTGGGTCGGCCAGCAGATCGGCTGAGCGAGCGCAGGCGGCAGCACGTCTGACGCCGCTCATTGCTGCGCCTTGCGCCGCACTCGGCACAGGCCGTGCCTGCAGGCGCCATAGGACGGCACGCGGCAGGCACGGTGTTGCGGTGCTTACTCCAGCTCCTGGTTGCTCACCCCACGCTCGACCGGGTACACGGTCGGCGGCGGCGTGGTGGAGCGCATCAGTTTCAGCGAGGTCTTGCTCTGCTCGCACAGGTTGCCGCCGCTGACGAACACGCCGTCCTGGGTGCACTTCCAGTCGTAGAAGTTGGCGATGCCGCCGGCCAACTGCAGGCTGTAGTCGGTGCTCTTGGCCGCGGCGTCGAAGGGCTGTCCGGCCGGGATGTTCTGGAACCAGCGCATCCATTCCTTGGAACCGACCGGCGGCACCTTGTCTGGCGCCTGGAAGGTGGGGTTCATCGGCGAGAGCTGCGGCGATTCGGCGGTCATGTGGCAACTCATGCAGGAGCTGATCGGATTGTCCACCGGGCCGTTGAGGCGGCCGTTCCAGCCCAGGTGGGTCGGCGGCAGTTCCGGCCTGGTGTTGATCGCCGACTGCAGGATGCGCGGATTGATCCGGGTCTGGGTCGGCTGCTTGTTGGTGTAGTCGTCGCCGGTGTTCTGCGGATCGTTGCCGAACATCACGCCCACCGGCACCAGGTTCTGCCAGCCGGGCTTGCCGCTGACCGCGCCGTTGTACTGGAAGGTGCCGAAGATCCAGCCGGTGCCGGGGACGCGGCTGTCGCGCACGGCGAAATCCATCTGGATCAGCGCCACCTGCTTGAACGCGCGGTCGGCGGACTTGAAGCTGTTGGTGACCCAGGCGTTCCACAGCACCGGGTTCTGCAGGAACGGCACCTGGCTCAGGTCCACGTCGGCGAACAGCGCCTTGCACACCACGGTGCCGTCGCGGAAGGTGTTGGGCTTGGTGGTGAAGCTCGGATCCGGGTTCTGCGGATCCTTCCACACCTGGCCGAAGGTGTAGGCGCCGACATCGTTGTAGATGCCGACCGCGAAGGTCTGGCCGGTGGTGAGCTGGGTCGGCGCCAGTTGCTTGACCTGGATCTGCGCTTCCTTGGTCAGCCCATGCACGCCTTCGCGTCCGAGCGGGCCGTAGTGCTGCCAGGGCGCGTGGTACCAGCGCCGCACCTTGTTGTTCTGCACGTACCAGTCGCTTTCGACGTTGCCTTCCAGGCAGTAGGCCTTCACGGCATCGGCGTAGCCGCGCCAGGCTTCGAAGTTGTTGCTCAGCGGCTTGGGCAGCTTCTGGAAGAACGCCGGCAACGGGCCGCTGGGCGGTTGCTGCGGATAGTCCTGGCTGAGCTGGAACAGCGGCCCCTTGTAGGTGGAGGGCGGCGCGTAGCCGAAATCCGGAAAGCGCCCGGCGGAGGCGGCGCCGCTGGCAAGGGTCAGCACGGTGGCGATGGCGAGAATGCGTGGATGGGGCAGTTGCATGATGGACCTCCGGTCGTGTGCGTCGGTGCGTGCGGGCGATGCCGCGTCCTGTGTCCGGACAACCCCTGGCCCCGGACCGGCCGCACGCCCGCGCTGCTGCGCGGCCGCGGTGAAAGGATTCCCGTCGCGCCAGGGCCGCGCGCAGGCACGGGCGTACGCATCCGCCTGCGCGCGCAGACGAAGCGAGAGACGCGATGGGAAGTGCAGCATCCACCGCCACCGTGGAGACGCGGCGGCGCTGCTGTGGATGCGTGAAACGGCCTAGCGGACCGAAGACATGTCCATGTCGCTCTCCTGACCCCGTGTGGAAGGCAACTGCGTTGAAGACGGTTGTCGCGTCGAGCGTGGGGGAAACGCGCGGGCCCGGCAGGGCAGCATCGGGGGACGAATGCTGCGGGGGCGGCGCCCTGCGGCGGCCGCGATGCCGGGTTGCGCATCGATCGCCAACCGCGCGTGGGAGCGGGCGTCGGCGTTGCTCGACGCTTCGGACTCTAGCGAGCGCCGCGCCGCCGGTGGTAGACAGTTGCGACCGCCGGCGTCGCCGCGGCGCGTGGCTGACCGGCCGTCGCGCGACCGCGCCTGCAGCAGGTGGCCGGTCGGCACGCAGGCCACAGCCATGGCATGCTGCACGCGGGGCCGCGCCTGGCGGGAGCAGGCGCGGTGGGGACGGTGGACGCACCGGGCACGGCGGCGTCCTCCGCGGCGATGCACTTTCTTGCGGTGACGCCATGCGCACGCACGGGACCTTGATTCAGTGGAGCGAGGAGCGCGGCTGCGGCCGGGTGCGCCTTGCCCATCGTGAGACCGAAGCCGAGGTGCAACGCGCGGCGTTTCCTGCCGACGGCGTTCCCCCGCGGGTGGGCGAACTGATCTCCTTCGACCTGGAGCACGACGCGCAGGGACGGCCGCGGGCCATGCGGGTGATGCGTCCCGGTCGGGCACCGGCATCGCCCGCGCGTGCGGCACCGCGTCCGCGTCGCGGTCTCTGGCTCGGCGTGCTGATGCTGCTGGCGGTGCTCGCGATCGCGGCCTACGCGGCGCTGCGCTTCGTGGCGGCACCGCAGGCAAGCCCTGCGGCACCCTCGGCGCCGGGGTCGTCAGCGCCCACCGCGCCCACGACGGCGCCTGCCTTCCACTGCGACGGCCGCACGCACTGCGCGCAGATGACCTCGTGCGACGAAGCGGTGTACTTCCTGCAGCACTGCCCGGGTGTGGAGATGGACGGCAACCACGACGGCGTGCCGTGCGAACGGCAGTGGTGCCGATCTTCGCGTTGAGCGTCTGCAGCCGCGTGGGCAACGCGGGGTCTTGACCGGGCCGTGATCCGCACTCCGTTACGGTCGCCAATTGCCTGCAGGTGACGCATGACCGAGCCACGTCTTTCCTCCGCCAAGACCCGCGCCCTGTCGCTGGGTCTGTTTGCCTTCGTCGCGGTCTTCGCCGCCATCGTCTGGTCGCTGCTGCGCCCGTACGGTTCGGTGTACTTCTTCCCGGTGCATTTCCTGGTCGGGCTGGGCCTGCCGTTCCTGTTCTACGCGCTGGGCGCCAACCGCGCCGCGTTCCTCGCCGGGCTGGGGCTGACCGTGATCGTCCTGGTGCTGTTCAACCTGTGGGGCGACCAGGTCGGTGGGATCGGTCCGCGCGTGTTTGACTGGGCGCATGCCGTGGCCGGTATCCTGGGCATGCTGCTGGCCTACGGCGTGTTCCGCCTGTCCACCCGTGTGCGCCAGCGCCACGTGCGCTGAGCGGTCCTCACTCCGCGTCGTCGCTGCGGGCGAACGGCGCCAGCCGCAGTTTCACCCGGTGCTCCACGCCGGCCGGGCACTGCCCCGGCGCCGGTCCACGGAAATAGCTGCGCTGCCAGCCCTCGCGGCTGGCGTTGGAATCGGGCTGCTCCAGGTCGTGCAGGAACTGGCCACGGCTGCGCATCCACGCCTGGTGCTCGCGCTCCAGCTCCGGCGTCTGCGACAACGGCTGCCAGCGCGGCTGGGTCTCGGCCAGCACCCGTCGCTGCACCGGGAAGAAGTGGCAGAACGGCTCGCCGGCCTCGAACCGGACCCGGCCGGGCCTGGTGAACTGCCAGTTCATGGTGAAGGTGTACGGACTCCAGTCGGTCTCGATCAGCCCGGTGAGCCCGGCGATGCCGTCCTTGGGCCGATTCACCGGCGCGGTGACGTACAGGTCCACGCCGGCCTCGGTGCGGAACAGGCACGGCACGTGGAAGGTGAGCACGCCATAGCCGAAGTGGCTGACCGCCGGCGCGTGCGTCCCAGGTGCCGGCTGCACGCGCAGGTCGTCGAGCGCGTTGCCGCCGTTCCACTCGGCCTCGAACGCGGTCTGGCACAGCAGTTCCCAGCCATGCGCGTTGGCGATGTCCAGCGGCAGGCAGCGGTAGGCGTAGCGCTCGGCGGTCTGGTCCATCCACGGCCGCTCGCGCGGCGCAGGGCGCACGTCGAGGGTGTGGCCGTCGAGAACGTGGGCGGTGAGTTTCATGGCGCGTGCAGGACGATGGACCAGCGCCGAGTGTGACGCCAAGCCGCGGCCTTGGCGACCGCGGCTTGGCGGTCGGCGACGCTCAGGCCGCTTCGAAGTCCAGCAGCGCCACGCCGTCGCCGACCAGCTCGCCCTCGCGTACGCGAAAGCCCTGCACGGTGCCGTCGGCCGGCGCCTGCAGGGTGTGCTCCATCTTCATCGCCTCCAGCACCAGCAGCGGCGTGCCGCGGCGCACCTGGGTGCCGGGCGCGACCAGCAGGGCGACGATGCGCCCCGGCATCGGCGCGGTCAGGCCGCCGCCTTCCACCGCCGGCTGGTCGGCCTCGGCGACCGGGTCGTGGCGTTCGAACAGGTAGCCGTGGCCGTCGACGAACAGGTGCAGTTGCGTGCCGGCGAACACCGCATCGGCCTGCACCCGCTGTGTGCCGAGAAACGCGGACAGGCGCCCGTCGCGCAACTGGCCGCTCGCCTCGAGCGGCTCCTGCGCCGGCGCGGCGTGGATCCGCCAGCCGCCGGCATGCGCGGTCAGCTGCAACGTGCGTTGCGTTTCGCCGTGCTGCAGGGTCAGCGCACGCGGCGCCGGCGCGCCCAGCCGCCAGCCGTCGCGCAGATCCCACGGCGAGTGCGGATCGGCAGTCTGCGCCGCCGACGCGTGCTCGTGCAGTTGCCAGGCCAGCGCGGCCAGGCTCCACAGCGCGTCGGTGGTCGGGACGGGGGTGTCGAACAAGGCGGCGTGCTCGCGCTCGATCAGCGCGGTGTCCAGGTCCGCCTGCGCGAACGCGCTGGTGCCGACCAGGCGCTGCAGGAACGCGGCATTGGTCGACACGCCGACCACCTGGCACGCCGCCAGCGCCGCCTGCATGCGCCGCAGCGCGCGCTCGCGGGTCACGTCCCAGACGATCAGCTTGGAGATCATCGGATCGTAGTGCGGGCCGATCACATCGCCCTGCTCGACGCCGGCATCGACACGCGTATGCGCGTCGGCGGCGGGCAGGCGCAGATGCTGCAGCGTGCCGATCGACGGCAGGAAACCGCGCGCCGGGTCTTCGGCGTACAGCCGCGCTTCCAGCGCGTGGCCGTGGATCGCCAGTTCGTGCTGGCGCTGCGGCAGCGGCTGCCCGGCGGCCACGCGCAACTGCCACTCCACCAGGTCGGTGCCGGTGATGCACTCGGTGACCGGATGCTCCACCTGCAGGCGGGTATTCATTTCCATGAAGTAGAACGCGCCATCGGGCGCCACGATGAACTCGACGGTGCCGGCGCCGACGTAACTGACCGTGCGCGCGGCCTCCACCGCGGCCTGGCCCATCGCCGCACGCCGTTCCGCGTCCATGCCCGGTGCGGGCGCCTCTTCCAGCACCTTCTGGTGGCGGCGTTGCACCGAGCAGTCGCGTTCGAACAGGTAGACCAGTTCGCCGTGCGTGTCGCCGAACACCTGGATCTCGATGTGCCGCGGCCGCAGCACGTACTTCTCCACCAGCACGTGCGCATTGCCGAACGCGGCCTGCGCCTCGCGCTGGCAGGCGGCGAGCGCGGCGGCAAAGTCCTCATCGCGATCGACCCGACGCATGCCCTTGCCGCCACCACCGGCGCTGGCCTTGATCAGCACCGGGTAGCCAATGGCCGCGGCCTGCGCGCGCAGGAAGTCCGGCTCTTGCTGCTCGCCGTGATAGCCGGGCGTCAGCGGCACCCCGGCCGCCTGCATCAGCGCCTTGGCCGCACTCTTGTCGCCCATGGCGCGGATCGCCGCCGGCGGCGGCCCGATGAACACCAGCCCGCGCGCGGCGCAGGCTTCGGCGAACTCGGCGTTCTCGGACAGGAAGCCGTACCCGGGATGGATGGCCTGCGCGCCGCTGCGTTGCGCGGCCTCGAGGATGCGCTCGCCGCGCAGGTAGCTCTCGCGCGCCGGCGCGGCGCCGATGTACACGGCCTCGTCGGCCAGGCGCACGTGGCGCGCGTCGCGATCGGCATCGGAATACACGGCCACGGTGGCGATGCCGAGCTTGCGGCAGGTGGCGATCACCCGGCAGGCGATCTCGCCGCGATTGGCGATGAGGATCTTGTCGAAGGTCGGCAGGTCGGGGGTGGCCATGATCGTGTGCCTGGAAATGAGGTCAGGGATGCTGCGGTCGCTGAGCGAGCAGTTGCGCGAAACGCACGCAGTTGTGCGGGATGCTCCGGCCGTTGCCGTTGCCGTTGCCGTTGCCGTTGCCGTTGCTTGGCTCTGGCCTTGGCTGTCGCTTTGGCTTTTGATTTACCGGGTTCCCTTCCGAAGCGGCGGCCATCGCGGGGAAAAACCCGAAGGGCGGCGTACATGGATGTACGCCGTCCGCGGCAGGGGCAGGATGCCCCTTCCGCGGATCCCCGTGATGGACGCGGACCCGGAGCGCGCAGCGCGGAGGGCGCGAAGGCAGGGCGCGCTTTCTTTTGGTTACCTTTTCTTTGCGCGAGCAAAGAAAAGTAACTCGCCCGCAAGGGCGAAAGCCTTTAAAGCTTTTGCTGTCGCTACTGCTGTTGATTGAAGCTTTTTCGTCGGACGAGAAGATCTGTAGGAGCGGCTTCAGCCGCGACAGCGAGAGTCCGTTCTGTCTGTCGCGGCTAAAGCCGCTCCTACGATTCAGCGGCCGCCACCCTGGCAGCAAACGCAAGAGCAAAGCTTTCGCCTGGCGGCGAGTCACTTTTCTTTGCTTGTGCAAAGAAAAGTAACCAAAAGAAAGCACACCCCGCAGCGCGCCCTCCGCGCTGCGCGCTCCGGGTCCGCAGCCACGGCGGGGATTCGCGGAAGGGGCATTCTGCCCCTGCCGCGAACGGCGCACATCCATGTGCGCCGCCCTTCGGGTTTTTCCCCGCCGCGGCTGCCGCGCCGAGGGGACCCGGTAAGTCAAAGGCAGAGCAAGAGCAAATGCAGGAGCAAGAGCAAATGCAGGAGCAAAAGCAAAAGCGGGAGCAAAAGCAGCAGCAAAAGCGGAGGCCGTCGCAGCGAGCGCGTCCGCGGAGCCGGTCGTGGCGTCCACCGCCGGACACACTGCTGCCGGCATCGCCAGCGACCACCTGCGTGACCACCGCCGATCCCCGCGCGAACGCGCCTTCCACCCCGAGCGCATGCGCCCGCTCACATCCGGAACACCCCGAACCGGCTCGGCTCCGCCGGCGCGTTCAGCGCCGCCGACAACCCCAGCCCCAACACCCGCCGCGTCTGCGCCGGATCGATCACCCCGTCGTCCCACAACCGCGCACTGGCGTAGTACGGATGACCCTGGCGCTCGAACTGCTCGCGGATCGGCGCCTTGAACGCCGTCTCCTCGGCGTCCGACCACTGCCCGCCCTTGGCCGCGATGCCGTCGCGGCGCACCGTCGCCAGCACGCTCGCCGCCTGCTCCCCGCCCATCACCCCGATGCGCGCGTTCGGCCACATCCACAGGAAGTTCGGCGAGTACGCGCGGCCGCACATGCCGTAGTTGCCGGCGCCGAACGAACCGCCGATCACCACCGTGAACTTGGGCACCTTGGCGCAGGCCACCGCCATCACCAGCTTGGCGCCGTCCTTGGCGATGCCGCCGTGCTCGTACTTGCGGCCGACCATGAAGCCGGTGATGTTCTGCAGGAACACCAGCGGGATGCCGCGCTGCGCGCACAGTTCGATGAAGTGCGCGCCCTTCAGCGCCGACTCGGAGAACAGGATGCCGTTGTTGGCGACGATGCCCACCGGATAGCCGTGGATGTGCGCGAAGCCGGTGACCAACGTGGTGCCGTAGCGCGCCTTGAATTCGTCCAGGCGCGAGCCGTCCACCACCCGCGCGATCACCTCGCGCACGTCGAACGGCTTGCGTGGGTCGGCCGGGATCACCCCGTACAGCTCCTCGGCCGGATACAGCGGCGGCTCCGGCGTGCGCAGCGCCAGGGCGGGGGGCGGCTTGCGCCAGTTGAGCTGGGCGACGATCGCGCGCACCCGCGCCAGCGCCTGCAGGTCGTTGTCGGCGAAGTGGTCGGCCACGCCGGAGATGCGCGTGTGCACGTCGGCACCGCCCAGGTCCTCGGCGCTGACGTCCTCGCCGGTGGCGGCCTTCACCAGCGGCGGGCCGCCGAGGAAGATGGTGCCCTGTTCGCGCACGATCACCGTCTCGTCGCTCATCGCCGGCACGTAGGCGCCGCCGGCGGTGCACGAGCCCATCACGCAGGCGATCTGGGCGATGCCCTGCGCCGACAGGTTGGCCTGGTTGTAGAAGATCCGGCCGAAGTGGTCGCGGTCGGGAAACACCTCGTCCTGCAGCGGCAGGAACGCGCCGCCGGAATCGACCAGGTAGATGCACGGCAACCGGTTCTGCTGGGCGATCTCCTGCGCGCGCAGGTGTTTCTTCACCGTGATCGGGTAGTAGGTGCCGCCCTTGACCGTGGCGTCGTTGGCGACGATCACGCATTCCACGCCGGAGACGCGGCCGATGCCGGCAACCACGCCGGCGCACGGCACCTCGTCGTCGTACAGGCCCAGCGCGGCCAGCGGCGCGATCTCCAGGAACGCGCTGCCCGGGTCGAGCAGGGCGTCGATGCGTTCGCGTACCAGCAGCTTGCCGCGGGCCTGGTGCTTGGCGCGGGCGGCCTCGCTGCCGCCCAGGGCGATGCGCGCCTGGGTGGCGTGCAGGTCGTCGACCACCGCGCGCAGCGCGGCGGCATTGGCGGCGAAGGCGTCGCTGCCGGGTTGCAACTGGGTCTGGATCGCGCTCATGGCAGAACCGTGGAAAGAAGGAAAGGGCAGGCGGCCGATGTGGGAGGGGCTCTTGTCCCCTTTTGCGGGATCAGCCCCGACGCGCTGACGTCGGAACGGCCTTACGGCCGATGCGCATCCTGCGCGGCATCACTTGGTCCGCTCGAACAACTCGCGGCCGATCAGCATGCGCCGGATCTCCGAGGTGCCGGCGCCGATCTCGTAGAGCTTGGCGTCGCGCCACAGGCGCCCGGTCGGATAGTCGTTGATGTAGCCGTTGCCGCCCAGCACCTGGATCGCCTGGCCGGTCAGCCAGGTGGCCTTCTCGGCGGCGTAGAGGATCGCGCCGGCGGCGTCCTGGCGGGTGGTCCGGCCGGCGTCGCAGGCGCGCGCCACCGCATACACGTAGGCACGGCAGGCGTTGAGGCCCACGTACATGTCGGCCAGCTTGCCCTGCATCAGCTGGAAGCTGCCGATCGGCTCGCCGAACTGGCGGCGCTCGTGCACGTAGGGCAGCACCACGTCCAGCGCCGCGGCCATCAGCCCCAGCGGGCCGCCGGACAGCACCACGCGCTCGTAATCCAGGCCGGACATCAGCACGCGCACGCCGCCGCCGACCTCGCCCAGCACGTTTTCGGCCGGCACTTCGCAGTCCTGGAACACCAGTTCGCAGGTGTTGGAGCCGCGCATGCCGAGCTTGTCCAGCTTCTGCGCGGTGCTGAAGCCGGGCATGCCCTTCTCGACCACGAACGCGGTGATGCCGCGCGCGCCGCCGCTCGGGTCGGTCTTGGCATAGACCACCAGCACGTCGGCGTCCGGGCCGTTGGTGATCCACATCTTGTTGCCGTTGAGCACGTAGCGGTCGCCGCGCGCCTCGGCGCGCAGCTTCATCGACACCACGTCCGAGCCGGCGCCAGGCTCGCTCATCGCCAGCGCGCCGACGTGCTCGCCGCTGCACAGCTTCGGCAGGTAGCGCGCCTTCTGCGCCGGGCTGGCGTTCTTGCGCAACTGGTTCACGCACAGGTTCGAATGCGCGCCGTAGGACAGGCCGATCGCGCCGCAGGCGCGGGAGATCTCCTCCATCGCCACCACGTGCGCCAGATAGCCCATCGCGCTGCCGCCGTACTCTTCCTCGACGGTGAGGCCGAGCAGGCCCTGTTCGCCGAGCTTGCGCCACAGCGGCGCGGGGAAGGCGTTGTCGCGGTCGGCCTGCTCGGCCAGCGGCGCGATCTCGCGCGCGGCAAAGGCGGCGACGCTGTCGCGCAGCAGGTCGACCTCCTCGCCCAACTCGAAATTCAACGACGGCATCAGCATGGCGGCAACTCCGGGAATGGCGGATGGCCGGCGGCGCCTAGAATCGGACCCGCGCCGGGCAAGAGCGCCCAGCGTAGCCGGGAACGGCAAAGAAGTGAACAGAAATTCATTAATTGAACTTAGAATCACGCCATGGCCTACAAACGCTCCGCCCTGATGGAAGAACGCCTCGCCGGCAACCGCCAGCGGATCCTGCTGGCGGCGCGCCGGCTGATCGCCGCCGACGGCTTCCGCGGCGCCCCGGTGACCGCGGTGGCGGCCGAGGCCGGGGTCTCCACCGGGCTGATCTACCGGCATTTCCCGTCCAAGGCCGAGCTGTTCGTGGAGGTGCTGACCGCCGCCGTGGAGCACGAGCTGACCATCCTGCGCGCCATCGCCGCGGCGCCAGCGCCGGCCGCGCAGCGCCTGCGCGATGCCATCGCCTCGTTCGTGCGCCGCGCTCTGGCCGGCCCCGGGCTGGCCTACGCCTTCATCGCCGAACCGGTGGAACCGGAGGTGGACGCCGAGCGCATCCGCTGCCGGCGCCTGCTCGGCGACGTGTTCAAGGGCATCCTGGCCGACGGCGTGGCCGCGGGGGAGTTTCCCGCGCAGGACCTGGAGGCGGCCGCGGCGTGCCTGGTCGGCGCCTACACCGAGGCCCTGGTCGGCCCGACCGCGCCCAGCCGCGACGGCCCGCGCGACAGCGAGCGCCTGGTCGAGGCGGTGTGCGGGTTCTGCCTGCGTGCGGTGGGCAGCGCCTGAGCGCGACCGGGCGCGCCGCCTGCGCCGAACTGCTGCGATGCAGCACGCATCGCCTGCGATTCCGTGCGCTCCCGGCGTGCCGCGCGGCGCAAACGCTGGCTATACTCGGTCGCGTAGCGGTGGTCCGGATTACCACGTGCCAAAGGGGTGTGATGTGCGGAATTACGACCTCGAATTTCTCAAGCGCTTCTCGATGGTGATCGGCCTGCTGGTGCTGATCACCCTCGGCCTGATCGTGTTCGCGCATTACCTGCAGCGGGCCATCCCGCCGGAGGTGTCGCCGGTGGCGCTCAAGCGCACCGAGGAGCGCATCGCCCCGGTCGGCGCGGTCTACGCCGGCAGCACCGGTGCCGCGGCGCAAGCGGCGGCACAGGCGGCGGCGCTGGCCAAGGCCTCGGCGCAGGCGGCCTACGGCGGCACCACCGACGGCAAGACCATCTTCAACAACCTGTGCACCGCTTGCCACACCACCGGCGTGGGCAAGGCGCCGACGCTGGACCACGCGCATTGGGACAAGCGCATCGCGCAGGGTAAGGAGACGCTCTACAAGCACGCCATCGAGGGCTACACCGGCCCCGACGGCGGCATCATGCCGCCGAAGGGCGGCAATCCCGGGCTGACCGAGGAGCAGATCCACGCCACCGTGGACTGGATGCTGGCCAACCTGAAGTAACCTTGCGCCTCCCGCACGCCACTGCGCCGCCTTCGGGCGGCGCATTCGTTTCCGCGCCCGTCGCGTGCCGGCGCAAACAAGGAGAGTGATCGCATGCGCATGCCGCCGCCATCGTTGTTGTCGTTGTTGCTGCTGGTCGCAGCCCCCGCTGCGCAGGCGCTGACGCCGCCGACGCTGCTGCCGATCGGGCAGTTGCGCCCGGGGCCGCAGGCGCAGGGCGTGGTGTTCGAGGGCGTGGTCACCGCGCGGGTGGAAGCCGGCGGCAGCGGCTACCTGGTGCAGGATGCCGGCGACGACGATCCGCTGACCGCCGACGCGCTGCTGGTGCGCGGCGATGCCGAGCGCAGCCTGGCACCGGGCGACCGCGTGCGGGTGTGGGGCGAGCTGGCGCCGCAGGCCGCCGCGTCGGCCAAGGCCGGCACGGCTTTCGTCGGGCGCAGTGTGCTGGAGCAAGGGCATACCCTGCTGGCACGGGCGCAGCCCTTGCCGCTGCAGGTGCTCGACGCGGCGCCGGCCGACTGGTCGGCGCTGGCCGGCATGCGCGTGCGCATCGCCGCGCCGCTGACCGTGGTCGACAACGATGCGCTGGGCAAGACCGGCGAACTGGGCGTGGCCTTCGGCGGACGCCTGTGGCAGCCCAGCGAAGTGGCCGCGCCCGGCAGCGCCGAGCAGGCGGCGGTGGTGGCCGACAACGCGCGGCGCGGGCTGCGCCTGGGCACGCTCGGTGCGCCGACGCCGACGCCGACGCCGACGCCGACATCAACATCGGCAACGGCAACGGCAACGGCAAAACTTCCGGACTATCTGGCGAGTGCCGCTGCACCGCCGCGCGCGGGCAGCACGGTCCAGGACGTGGAGGGCATCGTCGGCGGGGTGATCGATGGCGTGGCACGGCTGTACCCGACCGCCGCGCTGCAGCTGACGCCGCCGCCGGAACCGGCGCCGCCGCAGGTCGACGGCACCTTGCGCATCGCCGCCTTCAACCTGGAGAACTTCTTCAACGGCGACGGCCGTGGCGGCGGGTTTCCGACCCTGCGCGGCGCGCGGACGGCGGCCGAGTTCCAGGCGCAGCTGCGCAAGCTGGTGGCGACGATCCGCCCGCTGCAGGCCGACGTCGCCGCACTGATGGAACTGGAGAACGACGGCTATGGCCCGACCTCGGCGATCGCCAGCCTGGTCGACGCGCTCAATGCCGGCGGCGGCGACTGGCGCTTCGTCGACGCCGGGCGCGGCCCCGGCGACAACCCGATCCGGGTCGGGCTGATCTACCGCGCCTCGCGGGTGAGCCCGGTGGGCAAGCCGGCGATGCTGGAAGGCGGCCCGTTCGCCGAGCACAGCCGGGTGCCGCTGGCGCAGGCCTTCCGCCACGGCAACGGCGCGCCGTTCGTGGTGGTGGCCAACCACTTCAAGTCGAAAGGGTGCGGCGAAGCCGGTGGCGCCGATGCCGACCGCGGCGACGGCCAGGGTTGCTGGAACGCGACCCGCACCGAGTCGGCGCGCCGCGTCGATGCGTGGCTGCGCAGCGATCCCACCGGCACCGGCAGCACGTCCAGCGTGCTGCTCGGTGATTTCAACGCCTATGCGATGGAAGATCCGCTGCGCCTGCTGCGCGACGCCGGCTGGCGCGACGCGCTGCAGGAGGCGCATGTCGCGCAGCCCTACAGCTTCGTCTATCGCGGTCTCAGCGGCCGGCTGGATCATGCCTTGCTGAGTCCGACCCTGGCGGCTCGGTTGCGCGGCGCCGCCGAATGGCACGTCAACGCCGACCTGCCCGACAGCGATGGTTACCGCGAGCGTGATCTGCCCGGCCCGTGGCGCAGTTCCGATCACGATCCGTTGTTGCTGGGGTTTGATCTGTAGGCTGGGAGTGGGGAAATGGGAATGGGGAATCGGAAAAGCCGATTGTCGGCCTTCCTTTCCCCGTCCTCGATGTGTGGGACATTCCTGCTGGAGGCTCACGTCCTTCGCGAGGCGCACGACCGCCTGTTGTGAGTAGACGTGCTGTGTTTCAGGCCGGTCGCAGTGAGTGTCCGGTCTTACGCTTCACTGCCATCTCTTGAACGTTGCTTCTGTCCATTGTGCGCTGGCCGCACATGTGGCTTGGTGCTGACCGAAGCTGTGAGATGTGGGTGTTCTCGCGCTAAGAAAGGCGACAGCCTTGTTGCTGTTGCTGTTGCTGTTGCTGTTGCTGTTGCTGTTGCTGTTGCTTTGGTATTTGCCGTTGTTTCTGCTGTTGCCGTTGCTTTGGCTT
>NZ_JAXGGF010000011.1:0-104065 GCF_034105325.1 Xanthomonas sp. LF02-5
GGCCGCGTGTCCGGGAGCAGCACCGATGCGGTCAACGGCTCGCAGCTGTATGCCACCAACACCGAACTGGGCAAGGTCGGCACCAAGGTGGACGAGCTCGACAACACGGTGCAGCAGTTCCAGAACGGCAACACGGTGAGATACGTCCATACCAATTCCACCGGTGCGGACAGCACCGCCACTGGTGCCGACAGCACCGCGGTGGGAGCGGCGGCGAACGCGTACGGCGACAGCGCGGTGGCACTGGGCGATGGCGCGGTGGCGGGCGATGCGAACGATCCGGCCGTGGCCAACGCCGTGGCGCTGGGCAAGGCGGCCACGGCCAGCGGCGGCGACAGCCTGGCGCTGGGCGCAGGCGCAGCGGCGGCGCAGGCCGGCGCCGTGGCGCTGGGCAGCGGCAGCAGCACGGCCGCGGCGGTGGCGACCACCGGCGGGACCCTCAACGGCACCGCCTACACCTACGCCGGCGCCGCGCCGACCAGCACGGTGAGCGTGGGCAGCGCCGGCCACGAGCGGACGGTGACCAACGTGGCCGCCGGCCGCGTGTCCGAGACCAGCACCGATGCGGTCAACGGCTCGCAGCTGTATGCCACCAACACCGAGCTAAGCAAGCTCGACGGTGCAGTCAAGGGTATCCAGGGCGGCGACGGTGTGAAGTACCTGCGGGTCAATTCGACGGGCAGCGATAGCGTCGCGACCGGCACCGACAGCGTCGCGATCGGCCCCGATGCGGTCGCCAGCAATGCGAAGGACGTGGCGATCGGCTCGGGTACTCGTACCGTGGAGACCACGGCGGTGAGTTCCACAACGCTCGGTGGCTCCAGCTACAACTTCGCCGGCAGCGCGCCGGTCGGTGCGTTCAGTGTCGGCGCGGTGGGGGCGGAGCGGCAGATTCAGAATGTGGCCGCAGGCCGTCTGAGCGCCAGCAGCACCGATGCGGTGAACGGTTCGCAGCTGTATGCCACGAATCAGAAGGTGCAGGACAACTCCAATTCGCTCTCCACGCTACAGAGTTCGCTGACCACGCTCGAGCAGTCCATTGGCGGCATCTCCGGAAATCCCAGCAAAAGCGGCAGCGGCAGCGTCAGCCCTGCCAGCGATGGCAGCAATGGCAGCAACGGTTCGAGCGCCTCATCGGCGACGAACGATGGGTTGGTCGTCGTGGGCAATGACGGCACCTCGGTCGCGGTTGGGCCTACTGCGTCGGCCAAGAGCGCCAGCACCACGGCGATGGGCAGCAACACCACGGCCAGTGGCACGAACGCGACGGCGGTGGGGGCGGATGCGGTCGCATCAGGTGCGGGTAGCGTTGCCGTAGGCAAAGGCGCCACTGCCACGGAGTCCAACAGTGTTGCCATGGGGCAGGGCTCGGTCGCCGACCGTGCCGACACCGTCTCGGTCGGTTCGGCGAGCAATCAGCGCCAGATCACCAACGTCGCCGCCGGCACCGAACGCACCGATGCGGTCAACCTGGGACAGTTGCAGGATGGCTTGGACAGCGTAGAGGACTGGTCGCGCGCCTACACCGACTCCCGCGTGGATCAGGTGGATCGGCGCGCCAGCGCCGGCGTGGCCGCGGCGATGGCGATGGCCAGCCTGCCCCAGGCGTATCAACCGGACCAGAGCGCGGCGGGCGTCTCGTTGAGCTCGTTCCGTGGCGAACAGGCGATCGCGTTCGGCGTTTCCACGATCAGCGGAAGCGGCCGCTACCTGTTCAAGGTCAACGCCAGCGCCACCACGCGCGGCGATGCCGGCGTGGCCGTCGGCGCGGGTGTGGTCTGGTAACAAGCACCGCTGGCGCCGGCCGGACGCCTCTGTGTCGGCCGGCGCTTCCTTTCATTTTCCTGGTCACAAGCGCGTCCGAGGACGCGTTTCTTTTTGTCGGCTGCGTACGCGGCTGTGGAAGAGAAGTCGTAGATGAGCAGATCCGGATATCGCGCCTTCGGCATCGTGGCGCTCGCTTTGATGTGGCTAGGGACCGCACTGGCGATATATCGCCATCATGCCAATGCCTTGTGGCATCTCGTCCACCGGCGCTGCGAGGTCAGTGCGCGGGGCTCCGGGGTGCCGGTGCCGTGCCGGACTCTGGACCCTGCGCAGGGCTATGCTCTCCTGCAGGACGAGCGCGGCCGAGCGCATGCCTGGCTGGTGCCGACCCGCCGCATCATCGGAGCCGCCAATCTCGCGTTGCAGCGCCAGGACACGCCGAACTACTTCTGGCTGGCGTGGCGGGCCCGTGGCGTGCTGTCGGATTTGCTGGGTGCGCCGGTTCCGGATACTGCGGTGGCCGTCGTGGTGGATGCGCAGACGCTGCCTTCGCAGAACCAGTTGCACCTGCACATCGCCTGTCTGCGCGCGGACATCCGTGAGCAGTTGGCGGTGGCAGGCCCGTATTGGGATGCACACTGGAACGGATATTGGCTAAAGGGCCGTCGCTACTACCTGCGGACGCTGAGCGAGGCGGAACTGGCAATGCGCAGCCCGTTCCTGCGCGTGGCCGAGGAGTTGCCCGGTGCCAGCGGCAACCTGGAACGCTACGGGCTGGCCCTGACCGTGCTGCAGGACGGCCGGTTCGTGTTGCTGGCGCTGCCGCGCACCTTGCTGGGCCGGGGCGCGAACCTGGGAGCGGCGCGCGTGCTGCAGGACGACGATTGCGCGACCGCAGGTACGCGCAGTTTTCCCGCATCCTGGTACTCGAACGTGATGCGGCCAGGCGGTCATGCTCGTGTGGAGCTGGCAGGCGAGAGATAGCAGCGCGGTCGCCGTTCGGTTGCGCGGCATGTACGTGTTGCCGCACAGGCAGCGGCCAGCGCGGCCGCTGCGCCGTGCAGCAAGCCCATCACTGCTGCGCGAACACCCAGGCCAACTGGCCGCGTACCGGCTCGGGCGTCGCCAGGGCCTGGCGGTACAGGGTCCGCGCCGTCCAGCAGGCGTCCTCGTCGCTGGCCTTGGCGATCTCCGGCAGCACCCGCATCAGGCGCTGCTGCTGGTCGGCGGGCAGCGACTTGACCAGGGTGCCCATCGCCGCCTGGATCTGCTCCTGGCTCACCGGCTGCGCCGGGGTCTTGTTCAACTCCGCGTCGGTGGCCTTCAGCGAGACGTCGAACCAGCGGTCGATCTGCGCCTGCGGCAGCTTTTCCAGGCCCGACAGCATCGCCGCGCTCAGCGCCTGCGCATCGTTGGGGTTGCCGCCGCGCGCCAGCACGGCGCACTGCGGTACGTCGACCTTGTCGCTGACCTGCGACAGGATCTGCAGGCGCTGTTCCAGCGTGGCGTGGTCCAGTCGCGCGATGCCGTTCTGCGCCAGTTGGAAGCCGGCCTGCTGCGCCTGCGGGCCGCTCTGCTTGAGCAACGCCACGTAGCGCGGGTCGTTGGCCAGCTTGCGCAGCATGCGGTCGAACGGCGCGTGCAGCGGCGAACTGGCCGGGTAGGGGTTCTGCGCTGCGGCGATCTCTTCCTGGGCCTTCTGCTGCGCCTTCTGGCAGGCGCCGAGGCTCAGTACGCCGGCGATCAGCAGCGGCAGGGCGATCTTCATCTTCCGTGTCATCGGGAATTCCTGGTCGGTGAGGGCGGCCACCCGCGGCGGCCGCCAGATGCGCCAGGATATCGGCTTCGTCCGCGCAGGGCGAACGGCGCAACAGCGGGTGGGCTGGTGTCGCCACGTCCCTGTCGTTCGAGCCTGCGAGACGCGGTCGGGTGCCGCCTGGTCGGCGGCCACCGCATGCGGCAATCTCCATTGGGCGCCGGCGTCCCCGGTGCTTATCATCCACGCCTCCCTCCGCGCGCGAGATCGTCCGCATGACCTCCGGAATGCTTGTTGGCCTTCTCGCGCTTGGCGTCGGCGCGTCGTCTCCGGCCGTATCGCAGCAGACGGGCGTCGTCGACGCGGTCATCCAGCAGCTTGATCTCACATCGTTCCCCAACTCGGTCGGCCCCCGCCGACTGCCGGGGAAGACGACGTTCGCGGACTATGGTTTCGTGGATGTCACCAAAACCGCCCATGGCGCGCGCCTGCTCGAGGCCGACAAGGGCTGGATGATGCGCTTCGAGGTGCTGTCGGCCGATGCCACGTCCGTACGTCTGTGCTTCCATGACACGGGATTGGCCAGGCCCGGCGCGACACAGGCCCCCAGCTACGACGCAACCTCGGCGTTGCTCGTTTCGACAGCGTCTCAGGGCAAGTGGACCGCCAGGCAGATCCCGGCGGGGTTTGCGGACTGCGAGAACGCGCCTGCCGGCGCGTGAGTGCACGCGGGGCGGCCGCGCTGCGGGCCGTCGCATCGCCAGAGTGAGGGGGCTGCCGCGGCCTGACGGCGCGCGCGTCCCCGTGGTCGATAGCGTCCCCATAAAAAACAGGGCGCCGCTTGCGCAGGCGCCCTGTCGGGTGCGGAGCGGGCCGGCGCGCACGGCGCCGGCGTCGTCCTCAGCCGCCGCGCGGACCGCGGTTGCCGCCGCCGCCGGGACGGCCGCCACCACCCGGAGGACGTCCACCGGCCGGGCGGTTGCCGCCGCCAGGACGTCCGCCCGGACCCGGGCCGCGCTTCTGGCCGCCGGCCGGGCGCGCTGCGCGCGGCGCGGCGCCGTAGGGGTTGAAGCCGGGGGTGGCGTGGTCGGACGGGAAGCTCGGCGCGTTGCCCGGATGCCCGTAGGGGTGCGCCTTGCGCTGCTGGCCCTGGCCCGGACCGCGGCCCTGGCCGGCGCCCGCACCAGCGCCGGCACCGGCCGGACGCGGCTTGGCGTAGGGACGCCCCTGGCCCTGACCCTGGCCACGACCGCCGGGACCGGCATTGCGGTGGCCGGTCGGCCCGGTGCTGACGCCATCGGGCACGTACCAGGTGCGGAACGCGGCCGGGTTGCCGTCCGGCAGCGGCTTGGGGCCCTTCGGCGTGCGCTGCTTGTACGGCTTCTGCGATTGCTTGGCGGCCATTTCGCCGCTCACGGTCAGGCCGCCGTGCGGCTTCTTGCCGCCGCGGCCGCGGCCGCGGTCTTCGCGGAAGGTGTCGAAGCGGCGCAGCTCGCGGCCTTCGTCGGCGGTGTTGTGGCCGTTGACGTAGGCGTTGCCGCCGCGGCCGACCTGCACGGTGGCCTTGGCCGCCTTGCGCTGGCCGATCACCGGCTGCAGGGTCAGCGCCGACGGGGTGCCTTCCTCCAGCTTCAGCTCGGCGCGCAGCGCCTCGACCTTGTCCTGCGCCAGTTCCATCGAATGCCCGCGCAGCAGTTCGCGCGGCAGCGCGATCTTGCCGTAGCGGGTGCGCTTGAGCCGGCTGACCTGGCAGCCCTGCGATTCCCACAGGCGCCGTACTTCGCGGTTGCGGCCTTCCTTGACCACCACCCGGAACCAGTCGTGCGAGTCGGTGCCGCCGATGCGTTCGATCTCGTCGAACTTGGCGCCGCCGTCCTCCAGCAGCACGCCGCGCGAGAGCCGCTCGATCATGCTGTCGGGCACGGTCTCTTCGCCTTCCGGGGCGCGCACGCGCACCACGTACTCGCGCTCGATCTCGTAGGAGGGGTGCATCATCGCGTTGGCCAGCTCGCCGTCGGTGGTGAGCAGCAGCAGGCCGGTGGTGTTGATGTCCAGGCGGCCGATCGCGATCCAGCGCGCGCCCTTCAGCGCCGGCAGCGCCTCGAAGATGGTCGGGCGGCCTTCGGGATCTTCGCGCGTGGTCACTTCGCCTTCGGGCTTGTTGTAGATCAGCACGCGCGAGGGCTCGGTCAGCGCGCTGGCGACGAAGCTGCGGCCGTCCAGCTCGATCTTGTCGCCGCTGCGGATCGACATGCCGGTCTGCGCGACCTCGCCGTTGACCTTGACCAGGCCGTCGGCGATGCGCTGTTCCAGCGCCCGGCGCGAGCCCAGTCCGGCCTGGGCCAGGACCTTGTGCAGGCGTTCTTCCAGTTTCGGCTGCTCGGCGGCAGCGGCGTCGCGCTTGAGCGAGAGCTTGTTCAACGACAGCTTGCGGGAGGTGTCACTCATTTACTTGGCTCCGGCCGGCGCGTTGCGCGTCGGCCTGTGGTTCGGAATCGGCATCGTCAACAGCCACGGTCGTCGTCGCGACGGCGTTGTCTTCGGCTTCGTTCGCATCCGCCGCGCGCTCTCCCGGCGCGGCTTCGGGTTCGCCCGTCGGGGCGGTCGTGGAATCCGTGGCCGCCGGCGCGTGGGCGTCGTCGGTCACGGGGGTGTGCGGTGCTGCGGTGTCGCGTGCTTCTGCGTCGGCGGCAGCGTCGGCATCGGCCGCGTCTGCCTGCGCCGTCGCGGCAGGCTCGGCGGGTTCGCCGGCGGCTGCGGCCTGCGCCGTGGTGTCGCCCTGGTTGCCCTGATCGGCGGCGTCGCCCGGTGCGGCGTCGGCCTGGGCCATGTCGCCGACCGGCAGCGCGTCGCGGTCCAGCGGCAACTGCGGCTCCAGTTCGCCGATGTCCTTGAGTTCGGACAGCGGCGGCAGTTCGTCCAGGCGCTTGAGCCCGAAATAGTCCAGGAAGGTCTTGGTGGTGCCGAACAGCGCCGGCTTGCCCGGCACGTCGCGGTGCCCGACCACGCGGATCCACTCGCGCTCTTCCAGCGCCTGGATGATGTTGCTGCTGACCGCCACGCCACGCACCTGCTCGATCTCGCCGCGGGTGATCGGCTGCCGGTAGGCGATCAGCGCCAGGGTCTCCAGCGTGGCGCGGGTGTAGCGGGTCTTGCGCTCGGTCCACAGCCGCGCCACCCAGGCGTGCACGTCGCTGCGCACCTGGTAGCGGAACCCGGAGGCCACTTCGACCAGTTCCACACCGCGGCCCTCGCAGGCCTCGCGCAGCAGTTCCAGCGCGCGCTCGATGCTGCCTGGCGGCGCGGGTTCCTCCTCCGGGAACAGGCCGTGCAACTGCGCCAGCGGCAACGGCTGGTTGGCGGCGAGCAGGGCGGCCTCGACGATGCGGTTGATCAGCGCTTGATCCATGCGGGGGCGGGTTCTCGGTGGCTCAGGTGGTGGCGTCGGCGGCGTCGCTGTCGTCGAACTCGCTGTTGAACTGCAGCGGCGCGTTGGTGTTGCCCAGTGCCAGCGACTTGACGTAGATCGGCGGCATCGGCGGCCGCTCGGCGGCCTCGGCGGGGACGTGCGCCAGCGGTTCCTGGACGATGTCCAGCAACTGCTCCTTGGCCAGTTCCAGCAGCGCCAGGAAGGTGACCAGCACGCCCAGCTTGCCTTCCTCGGCACTGAACAGCGATTCGAAACGGTGGAACTTGCCGTCGTCCAGACGGCCCAGCACATCGCCCATGCGCTGGCGCACGCTCAGCGCCTCGCGCTTGATGGCGTGGCCGCTGAACAGTTCGGCGCGCTTGAGCACGTCGTACAGCGCCAGCAGCATTTCCTTCAACTCCACCGGCGGCGGCAGCTTGACCGCGGCACGGTCCGGCACATGGGCGTGCACCGGGGTGGTGTCGCGGTCCTGCCGCGGCAGCGCGTCGATGTCCTCGGCCGCCTGCTTGAAGCGTTCGTACTCCTGCAAGCGGCGGACCAGTTCGGCGCGCGGGTCCGTTTCCTCGCCGTCCTCGGCCGGCGGCCGCGGCAGCAGCATCCGCGACTTGATCTCGGCCAGGATCGCGGCCATCACCAGGTATTCGGCCGCCAGTTCGAAGCGCAGCTCCTGCATCACGTTGATGTAGTCCACGTACTGCCGGGTGATCTCGGCGACGGGGATGTCCAGGATGTCCAGGTTCTGCCGGCGGATCAGGTACAGCAGCAGGTCCAGCGGGCCTTCGAACGCATCCAGGATCACTTCCAGCGCATCCGGCGGGATGTACAGATCCTGCGGGATCTGCAGTACCGGCTGCCCATGCACGACCGCCAGCGGCATTTCCTGCTGCTGTGGCGGGGTCGTCTGGGTTGGCGGGTTCGCGTCGAGCGCGAGTTCGGAAGTCATCGGTTGGACATCGGTGTTGCGGTAGCGAAGGGCCGGGCAGGCGCGACCCGGCGCGGCTCCTTGCCGGCAGTGCTGCGGTTCAATGGCGCGTCGTCCCCGCAACGCGCTCGGTACTTCAACAAGACACACGACGCACGCCACGCGTGTCGTGGCGGCGGGAACTGCAGAGGAGGACGTCTGCGCGGGCGGTGTCAGGCAGCGAATCGGTCGTCGGAAGGGGCTTGGGGTCGCCGATCACCGACGGGCCGCTGCATCCGGCCGCGTGCAATACGACCAAGGGTAATGCCCCGGCGGGGTCGGTGTCCAGCGCCGCCGTGCCGGGGCAGGTTCTACAATGACAGGTCTTTGGATAGGCAACGAGGGCGGAGACGCGATGTGGTACGTGATCGAGGGGTACGACGTGGCCGATGCGCTGCCGCGGCGGGCGGCGGCGCGGCCGGCGCATCTGCAGCGGCTGACCGCATTGCAGGAAGCCGGGCGGCTGTTGTTGGCCGGGCCGTGCCCGGCGATCGACGCCGAGGATCCGGGTCCGGCCGGCTTCAGCGGCAGCCTGGTGGTGGCCGCGTTCGACTCGCTGGCCGAGGCGCGGGCCTGGGCCGAGGCCGATCCGTATGTCGATGCCGGCGTCTACGCCCGGGTCGAGGTGCGGCCGTTCCGCAAGGTGCTGCCATGAGCCAGGTCGGCGCCGAGCGGGTGGCGCGGATCCGCGCCGCGCTGGAGGCGGCGTTCGCGCCGCAGGCGCTGGAGGTGGAGGACGATAGCCATCGCCATGCCGGCCATGCCGGCGCGCGCGACGGCCGCGGGCATTTCAATGTCCGCGTGGTCAGTGCGGCCTTTGCCGGCATGGGGCCACTGGCCCGCCACCGCGCCGTCTACGCGGCGCTGGGCGAGATGATGCAGACCGATATCCATGCGCTGTCGATCCGCGCCGAGGTGCCGGGCACGGGCGGCTGACACCCGCTGGCGACGGCTGCTATCGGTCCAAACAGGGGTGTGCACCCCGGGAAAAAGCGGAATCTGCACCTGGATTATGCTGCATTGCGGCACGATTCCGACCGGTTTCTCATTATTCAAGTGACTGAAAAATAAGGTGTTTATTGTAAAAATAACAAAGGGCTTCTGCCTCGCGCTGAAAACGATTACAGTCCGCGCCAGTTTCTCAAGGTCTCTGCCGCGGAGGGCGGCACGATGGCGAAGAGCGCGGTTACCATCAAAGACGTCGCACGCGAGGCCCGGGTCTCCGTGGCCACCGTGTCGCGTGCGCTCAACGGCCACGAGAACGTGGCGGCGCCGGTGCGGACCCTGGTGCTGGAAGTGGCCGAGCGCCTGCGCTACAGCCCGCATGCGGCGGCGCGCAGCCTCAGCAGCCGCCGCACCCAGACCCTGGGCGTGGTGCTGCCCGACCTGTACGGCGAATTCTTCTCCGAACTGATCCGCGGCATCGACGGTGCCGCCCGCGCGCGCCGCCAGCACCTGCTGGTGTCCAGCTACCACGGCGACCCGGAAGAGCAGGGGCGGGCGCTGCGGGCGATGCGCGGCCGCGTCGACGGCCTGCTGGTGCTGTCGCCGTATGCCGAGCGCCCGGGCTTTCTCACCGACAACCTGCCGCAGGCGTTGCCGACGGTGTTGATCAACACCCATCTGCCGGGCACCGAATATCCGGTGCTGAGCATCGACGACCACGCCGGCGCGGTGGCGATGACGGAGCACCTATTGGCGATGGGGCATCGCCGCATCGCCTTCATCGGCGGTCCGGAACTGAACTTCGACGCGCGCGAACGCCTGCGCGGCTTCCGCGACGCCGTGGCACGCCATTCCGGCGAAGCGCATGGCCAGGAGTTCCCGGGCGACTTCGACGAAGCCTCCGGCTATCGCGCCGGACAGGCGATGCTGCAGGCGGGCACGCTGCCCGATGCGGTGTTCGCCGCCAACGACATGACCGCGCTCGGCTGCCTCTACGCCTTCACCCAGAGCGGCGTGCGCGTGCCCAACGACATCGCGTTGGCCGGCTTCGACGACATTCCGCTGGCGCGTTTCGTTCACCCATCCCTCACCACCATGCGCGTCAGCATCGCCGGGCTTGGTGAGCAGGCGATGCACCGCCTCCTGCAATTGATCGATCGGCCCGACGCGGACGACCGGCAGCGGCAGACCCTGGTTCCTACGTTGGTCGTGCGCGATTCCAGCACGGCCCGTTCCTGATGCGACGCACTCTTCTGCGCCGCATCGCTTGTTCCACTTCGTTCCATCGAAGCACCACGCACCACCCATAACGAGCATCACGTCTTCCTGGAGGGAAAACCCCACATGCAACACACCCCGCACTCCGCCCGGCCCACGCGCAAGCTGTTGAGCTGCGCCCTCGCCAGTTGCCTGCTGCTGGGCGCCGCGCCGGCGTTCGCGCAAAGCACCGGCGCCACCATCCGCGGCCAGGTCAAGGTCGATTCGGCGCCGGCCGCGTCCGCGCAGGTCACCGCCACCAACCTGGCCACCGGTCTGAGCCGCAGCGTGCAGGCCAACAACGGCGTCTACTCGGTCGGCGGTCTGCCGCCGGGCTCCTACCGCATCGACGTCACCGCCGACGGCAAGACCACCTCGCAGAACGTCACCGTGCAGGTCGGCCAGACCGCCACCCTGGATCTGGGCGTGGGCGGCGAAGCGGCCACCGCCAACGGGCAGGGCGCGACCACGCTCGACGCGGTGCAGGTGCAGGCGCCGCCGGTGCTGGTGGAAACCCGTACCTCGGAGAACGCCACCTACATTTCCAACGTGCAGATCGAGAAGCTGCCGCAGGCCACGCGCAACTTCCTTGAGCTGGCCGACAGCGTGCCGAGCGTGCAGTTCCAGCGCGATGCCAAGGGCAACACCACGGTGCGCTCCGGCGCGACCTCGGCCAACGGCACCAACGTCTACATCGACGGCATCAGCCAGAAGAACTACGTGCTGACCGGCGGCGTCAGCGGCCAGGATTCCAGCCGCGGCAACCCGTTCCCGCAGTCGGCGATCGGCGAGTACAAGGTCATCACCTCCAACTACAAGGCCGAGTTCGACCAGGTCAGCAGCGCGGCGATCGTCGCCTCGACCAAGTCCGGCACCAACGATTTCCACGGCAGCTTCTTCTGGGATACGACCAACGACGACTGGCGCGCCGAAAGCCCGCTGGAGCGCAAGGCCGGCCAGCGCGACGACTTCTCCGAGACCCAGTACGGCGCCACCTTCAGCGGCCCGATCCTCAAGGACCGCGCGCACTTCTTCGTGGCCTACGAGGCCAAGGAATACACCACGCCGAACACGGTGATCCCGGGCGGCATCTACGCCGACCGCGTCGACCAGTTGCCTGCGCAACTGCAGCCGCTGGTCGCCACCTACAGCACCCCGTTCAAGGAAGACCTGTACTTCGGCAAGATCGACTGGACCCTGGGCGACAACAACCTGTTCGAGCTGACCGGCAAGTACCGCAAGGAAGACGAGCTGTCGGACATCGGCAACACCACCACCTACCAGCACGGCAGCAGCAACGGGCAGAAGGAAAAGCGCGCCAACCTGCGCTGGCAGTACAGCGGCGAGGCCTTCCTCAACGATCTGAACCTGAGCTACGAGAGCGCGTTCTGGACCCAGACCCCGCTCACCGACGGCAGCGGCTACGTGCTGTCCTATGTGCCGCAGGCCGGCAACGAGACCACCATCCTCAGCGCCGGCGCCGGCAGCAGCTTCCAGAACAAGGGCCAGAAGGGCTGGACCCTGCAGGACGACCTGACCCTCAACAGCCTCGACTGGCACGGCAGCCACACCATCAAGATGGGCCTGAAGTACAAGGACATCCAGCTAGATTCGACCCAGATCAATCCGGCCAATCCGCAGTACTACTACAACATCCTCAGCGATGTCGGCACCCCGTACCGGGTGCGCTTCGGCGACACCGGCGACGGCGGTTCGGTGCAGTCGCAGAACAAGCAGTACGGCATCTACCTGCAGGACGACTGGGAGGTCAACGAGCACCTGACCCTGAACCTGGGCGTGCGCTACGACTACGAGAAGACCCCGTCGTTCCTCGACTTCGTCACCCCGGCCGACGTCGCCAGCGCGCTGCTGAACTGGCGCAACCTGGACAACGCCAACTACGACATCGCCAACTACATCAGCACCGGCAACAACCGCAAGGCGTTCAAGGATGCCTGGCAGCCGCGCCTGGGCTTCTCCTACGACCTGTTCGGCGACCAGGCGCACGTCATCTACGGCGGTGCCGGCCGTGCGTACGACCGCAACCTGTTCGACTACCTGGCGCTGGAGCAGCTCAACAACAACTTCCGCTCCTACAGCTACTACTTCAGCAGCGCCAACACGCCGTGCCTCGGCCAGCCGTGCGTGGCATGGGACCCGAGCTATGCGACCCAGGCCGGCCTGAACGGGTTGGCGGCCTCCACCACCGCCGGCACCGGCGGCGGCCGCGAGGTGTACCTGATCGACAACAACATCAAGGTGCCGTACTCCGACCAGTTCAGCCTGGGCATGCGCAACATGCTGCATTTCTGGGGCAACGACTGGTACACGGACGTGACCCTGAGCCGCATCGTCAGCGAGGACGGCTTCGTGTTCCTGCGTGGCAACCGCCGTGCCGACGGCTCGTTCTTCCTGCCCGGCACCACCTCCGGCGTGCCCACCGATTCGCCCAACGGCTACAGCGCGATCGTGCTCGGCACCAACGGCCTGAAGACGCGCAACAACCAGCTGGCGCTGAAGCTGGACAAGCCCTACGACAAGGAGTCCGGCTGGGGCCTGACCGTGGCCTACACCTTCTCCGACGCGAAGGAAAACCGCCAGTACGGCGAGCACTATGCGCTGGACCAGCCGTCGATGGCCGGCTACGGCTGGCGTGAGGCCGGCGGCATCCCGAAGAACCGCCTGGTGGTCACCGGCATCTACGATCTGCCGTACGACGTCACCCTGTCGGCCAAGCTGTCGTTGGCCAGCCAGACCCCGCGCTACGGCACCAACTGCCTGGCGGGCAACGACCAGTGCTATATCATTCAGTACAAGCCGGACGCCACGCTGGGCTACAAGGAATTCAGCCTGGCGGCGAACAAGGAATGGGATACCGGGTCGGGCATCAAGTTCAACGTGCGCGCCGATGTCATCAATCTGTTCAACTGGACCAACTACGCGGACTACAACACCGCAACCGGAACGTACGCCGATCTGAATACGGCGTTCGGTACGCCGAACGGCGTGCTCGCCTCGCCGATGCGGACGTTCAAGCTGTCGTTCGGCTTGAACTGGTAAGCAAGGTCGCCGCGGCTCCCGTGCACCGGGGGCCGCGGCGATGCGGAAGTGGGGTATTTTTTGCGTGCATGTAAACGATTTCACGGGGGGCACGATGAAGAAGCAACGCAGGTTCATCAGGTTTTCGCTGATGGTGATGGCAGCAGGGGTGCTGCTGACGGCGTGTAAGAAGGTCGAGGAGCCGAAGGCGGTGGAGAAGAAGCCGGTGCAGGTGATCCTGGTCGAGGCGGAACTGCCGCCCAAACCGCTGAAGCCCGAGCTGCCGCAGCTGTTCAGCGACATCGAGCGGCGCACTTTCCAGTTCTTCTGGGACACCACCAACGACACCAATGGCCTGACCCCCGACCGCTTCCCGTCGCGTCCGTTCGCCAGCATCGCGTCGGTGGGGTTCTCGCTGACGGCGTATCCCATCGGCATCGAGAACGGCTGGATCAGCCGGACCCAGGCGGTGGATCGCACCCTGACCACGCTGAAGTTCTTCCGCGATGCTCCGGTCGGCCCGCAGCGCACCGGCAAGGCCGGCTACAAGGGCTTCTATTACCACTTTCTGGACATGCAGAACGGCCACCGTTACGACAGCTGGGTGGAGCTGTCGAGCGTGGATACCGCGCTGCTGATGATGGGCGTGCTGTTCGCGCAGTCGTACTACGACGGCGACGACCCGCGCGAGAAGGAGATCCGCGAGATCGCCGACACGCTGTACCGGCGCGTGGACTGGACCTGGCTGCAGCAGCGCGATCCGCTGATCTCGATGGGCTGGTTCCCCGAAAGCGGCTTCATCAGCCACGACTGGATGGGCTACAACGAAGCGATGATGCTGTACGTGCTGGCCTTGGGATCGCCCACCCATGCGGTGAGCCCGGATGCGTGGACGGTGTGGACCCGCACCTACAACAACGACTGGGGCGTGTACTACGGCCAGGAATACCTGTCGTTCGGGCCGATGTTCGCGCACCAGTACAGCCATGTCTGGATCGACTTCCGCGACATCCAGGACCAGTACATGCGCGAGCGCGGCATCGACTACTTCCTCAACAGCCGCCGCGCGGTGCTCGCGCAGCGTGAGTACGCCATCGCCAATCCGATGAAGTGGAAGGACTACGGCGAGAACGTGTGGGGCCTGACCGCCAGCGACGGGCCGCAGAACACCGAGCAGGAGTATCGCGGCGAACAACGCCAGTTCCGCCACTATTCCTCGCGCGGCGCCGGCCTGCGCGAGAACTTCGACGACGGCACCATCGCGCCGACCGCGGCGGTGGCCTCGCTGGTGTTCGCGCCGGAAGTCGTGATTCCGGCCACCGAGGAGATGCACAAGCGCTACGGCGACTTCATCTACTCCAGCTACGGCTTCCTGGATTCGTTCAACCCCAGCTTCAACTACGATATCCCGCTCAAGACCGGGCGCGTCGTGCCCGGACGCGGCTGGGTCTCCAGCGACTACATCGGCATCGACCAGGGCCCGATCCTGACCATGATCGCCAACTACCGCAACGAGTTCGTCTGGAACGTGATGAAGAAGAACAAGTACATCCGCACCGGACTGGAGCGCGCCGGCTTCAGCGGCGGCTGGCTGACTCCGGAGGGCGAGGCGCAGCCGGTGCCGAAGAAGGACGAGCAGGCCGCCGCGGCGCGGGCGATCGGCATCGCCGAATCGCGCGCCGCCGCCGCGCAGGCGCAACAGAACCCCGACCAGCGCCAGCCGCAGAAGCCCGAATGAGCGCAGCACGCATGATCGGTCGTTGGGTGTCGCTGGGCTTGCTGATGGTGGCCGTGTGCGGGTGCGCGCGCGCGCCGCAGGGCGAGGTGGTGCGGTTCTGGGCGATGGGCCGCGAGGCCGAGGTGGTGGCCGAGCTGATCCCGGAGTTCGAGAAGGAGAATCCCGGCATCCACGTGGACATCCAGAACATCCCGTGGACCGCCGCGCACGAGAAGCTGCTGACCGCCTTCGCCGCCGACGGCCTGCCGGACGTGTGCCAGCTGGGCAACACCTGGATCCCGGAATTCGCCGAACTGGGTACGCTGCAACCGCTGCAGCCCTATGTCGAGCGCTCCAAGGTGGTCGACCCGAAGGACTACTTCCCCGGCATCTGGGACACCAGCGTCATCGATGGCCAGCTCTACGGCATCCCCTGGTACGTGGACACGCGCCTGCTGTTCTATCGCAAGGACATGCTGCGCGACGCCGGGGTGACCAAGCTGCCGCAGACCTGGGCCGAGTGGGAGCAGGCGATGGCGGCGGTGAAGAAGCATGTCGGGCCGAAGCGCTACGCCATCCTGATGCCGCTCAACGAGTTCGAGCAGCAACTGTCGCTGGGCCTGCAACTGCCCGATCCGCTGCTGCGCGACCACAACAACTACGGCAACTTCGAAAGCCCCGGCTTCCGCAAGGCGCTGGCGTTCTACGCCAACATGTTCGACCAGGGCTGGGCGCCGAAGATGTCGGAGACGCAGATCTCCAACGTCTGGGACGAATTCTTCAACGGTTTCTACGCGTTCTACATCTCCGGCCCGTGGAACATCCGCGAGTTCCGCAAGGTGCAGCCGGCTGCGCTCAAGGACCAGTGGGGCACCATGCCGCTGCCGGGCCCGGACGGCCCCGGCGCCGGCATCGCCGGCGGCACCAGCCTGGTGATCTTCCGCAAGTCCGAGCACAAGGACGCGGCGTGGAAGCTGATCGAGTTCCTGTCGCGGCCGCAGATCCAGGCGCGCTTCCACGCGCTGATCGGCGACATGCCGCCGCGGCGCAGCACCTGGGCGTATCCGTCGCTGGCCGACGATCCGCTGGCGCACGCCTTCCGCGATCAGCTGGAGCGGGTCAAGCCGGCACCGAAGGTGCTGGAGTGGGAGCGCATCGTGCAGGAGATGCGGCTGGCCACCGAGCGGGTGGTGCGCGGCGGCGAACCGCAGGAGAAGGCGATGCGGGAACTGGACAAGCGGGTCGACGAGATCCTGGAGAAACGCCGCTGGATCCACCAGCAGCACCGCGAAGGCACGGCGGCGCCGGCCGCGGGAGCGGCGCCATGAAGCGCGGTTCCCTGATCGGCTGGCTGTTCGCCGGCCCGGCGCTGATCGTGATCGGCGTGTTCTTCGGCCTGCCGGTGCTGTCGGCGCTGGCGCTGAGCGTCACCGACTTCGACCTGTATTCGCTGGCCGACCGCCACAACCTGCGCTTCGTCGGCTTCGGCAACTACATCGAGTTGCTGCAGACGCCGATGTTCTGGAAGTCGCTGTGGAACACCACGTACTTCGTGATCGTCGGCGTGCCGCTGTCCATCGGCGCCTCGCTGGGCGCGGCGCTGCTGCTGAACGCGCCGGTGGCGCGCTTCAAGGCGCTGTTCCGCACCGCGCTGTTCGCGCCGGTGGTGACCACGCTGGTGGCGGTGGCGGTGATCTGGCGCTACCTGTTCCACACCAGCTACGGCCTGGTCAACTACGGCCTGGCGCATCTGGGCATCGGCCCGATCGACTGGCTCGGCGACCCGCACTGGGCGATGCCGACCATCATGCTGTTCGCGGTGTGGAAGAACTTCGGCTACAACATGGTGATCTTCCTCGCCGGCCTGCAGGCGATCCCGCAGGACCTGTACGAGGCCGCGCGCATCGACGGTGCCTCGAAGTGGCGGCAGTTCCTGCACATCACCCTGCCGATGCTGGGGCCGGTGCTGCTGGTGGTCGGGGTGATCACCGTGTCCGGCTACTTCCAGCTGTTCGCCGAACCCTACGTGATGACCCGCGGCGATCCCCTGCAGAGCACGGTCAGCGTGCTGTATTACATGTTCGAGGAAGGCTTCAAGTGGTGGAACCTCGGCCGCGCGTCGGCGGTGGCGTTCCTGCTGTTCCTGATCATCCTGGGAGTGACGACGGTGATGCTGCGCTTCGGCCGCAAGAGGGACCTGGTATGAGCCGGGAGATCGGCGCCTCGCGCTGGAACACGCTGCTGGTCAACGGCGGGCTGCTGCTGCTCGCCGTGATCAGCCTGGCGCCGCTGTTGTGGATGGTGTCGGTGTCGTTCATGCCGGCGGGGCAGGCCAGCCGCTTCCCGCCGCCGATGCTGCCCACCGGCGCCACCCTGGCCAACTACGGCGAGCTGTTCTCGCGCACCGGCATGGCCCGCAACTTCGCCAACAGCCTGCTGGTGTCGTGTGCGATCACCTTCGGTTCGCTGCTGATCAACACCATGGCCGGCTATGCCTTCGCCAAGCTGCGCTTCGTCGGCAAGGAACGGATCTTCCAGATCCTGCTGGCGGCGCTGGTGATTCCGGCGCAGGTGGCGATGCTGCCGCTGTTCCTGCTGATGAAGCAGCTGCACCTGGTCAACAACTTCGGCGGCGTGGTCGTGCCGGCGCTGGCGACGGTGTTCGGCATCTTCCTGGTGCGCCAGTACGCGCGTTCGATCCCGGACGAGCTGCTGGAGGCCGCCCGTATCGACGGTGCCGGCGAGCTGCGGATCTTCTTCCAGATCGTGCTGCCGATGCTCAAGCCGGTGCTGGTGACGCTGACCATCTTCACCTTCATGGCGGCGTGGAACGACTTCATGTGGCCGCTGATCGTGCTGACCGACCAGGAGCACTACACCTTGCCGGTGGCGCTGGCGGCTCTGTCGCGCGAGCACATCATGGACGTGGAGATGATGATGGCCGGCGCGGTGGTCACGGTGGTCCCGGTGCTGGCGCTGTTCCTGGCGCTGCAGCGCTACTACATCCAGGGCCTGCTGCTCGGCAGCGTGAAGGGGTGAGCGAACGCGCTTGCGAGCCATTGGCTCGCGCGTTCGTGAACGCCTGGCCATGGATGGCCAGGCCGGACGATCTGGTGTGGGATTGTCACGCCATGGATGGCAGCGGTGAAGCGGAACATCGAGCGCCACTGGCGCGCGTTGCGCCGAACGCCCGGCCATGGATGGCCAGGCCTGACGTGTAGGAGCGGCTTCAGCCGCGACAACATGCAAGGCGATGCCGTGGCGCGCCGATGGGTGCGATGCCCGCTGGGATGCACAGACACATACAAGCAGACACGCAACGAAACGACAGCGACGGGGAAGGCGATGAGGGACGGGATGGCGATGACGTGCGCACGCGCGATGCTGGCGATGCTGGGACTGGCGGCCACCCATGCCGTCGCCGCGCCGCCGACCTCCACGGTGACGCTGGACAGCTTCAACGATCTGGACAAGTGGCAGATCGTCGTCTCCAACCAGGTCACCGCCTCGACCCGGCTGGTGCAGGCGCCCAGCGGCGGCCGCGCCAAGGCGCTGTGCCTGGACTACGACTTCAACGGCGTGTCCGGCTATGCCGGGATCCGCCGCAGCGTGCCGATCGAGTACCCGGACAACTACCAGTTTTCGTTCCAGCTGCGCGGCGAGTCGCCGAGCAACGACCTGCAGTTCAAGCTGGTCGACGCCAGCGGCGACAACGTGTGGTGGGTCAACCGGCCGCGCTACGACTTCCCCACGCAGTGGAGCACGGTCACCTACAAGAAGCGGCAGATCGACAAGGCCTGGGGACCGAGCCCGGAGAAGGAACTGACCCGCAGCGCACAGATCGAGTTCACCATCTACAACCAGGTCGGCGGCGCCGGCACGGTGTGCTTCGATCAGCTGACCCTGACCCCGTTGCCGCCGCAGGACACCTCGCCGCTGACGGTCAAGGTCAACACCGATACCGCGCCGGCGCTGGAGCAGCGCATCGCCGACGGCAAGCCCGACACCGTCTGGTACAGCGGCAACGCCAAGACCCAGACGGTGATGCTGGACCTGGGCAAGGTGCGCGAGTTCGGCGGTGCCAAGGTGCAGTGGGCGCCGGGCGTCTATGCCTCGCGCTACACCGTGCAAGGCTCGGCCGACGGGCGCAGCTGGCGCGAGTTGCGCAGCGTGACCGCCGGCAACGGCGGCACCGACTGGCTGGCGCTGCCGGAAACCGAGGCGCGCTACGTGCGCTTCGACCTGCAGGACGGCCCCAGCTTCCGTTACGGCATCGCCGACATCACGCTGCAGCCGCTGGCCTTCGCCGCCACCCAGAACGACTTCATCAAGTCGGTGGCGGCGCAATCGACCCGCGGCTGGTTCCCGCGCGGCTTCAGCGGCGAGCAGCCGTACTGGACCATCGTCGGCCTGGATGGCGGCCGCGAGCAGGGCCTGGTCGGCGAGGATGGCGCGATCGAGGTGGGCAAGGGCGGCTTCAGCATCGAGCCGTTCCTGCTGCTGGACGGCAAGCGTCTGAGTTGGGCCGACGTCAAGACGGCGCAGAGCCTGCAGGACGACTACCTGCCGATTCCCAGCGTGGACTGGACCCACGACAACGCCGCGCTGCGCGTGACCGCCTTCGTGCAGGGCGAGCCGGAGCAGGCGCAACTGGTGGCGCGCTACCGGCTCAGCAACCCGGGCAAGCAGCCGCACGATTACACCCTGGCGCTGGCGGTGCGTCCGTTCCAGGTCAATCCGCCCAGCCAGTTCCTCAACACGGTCGGCGGGGTCAGCCCGATCCGCTCGCTGGCCTTCGCCGGCACGCAGGTGCAGGTCAACGGCCAGCCGCGGGTGTTCGCGGTGCAGAAGCCGGACGCCGCCTACGCAAGCGCGTTCGACGCCGGCATGGACGTCGAACGGCTGAGCACCGACGCCAGCGGCCTGCCGCAGCAGGCGCAGGATCCGGACGGACTGGCCTCCGGCGCGTTGCTGTACCGCGGGCGCCTGGCCCCGGGCGAGGTGCGCGAGGTGGCGCTGGTGATCCCGCAGACCGGCAACGCCGGCGTGCCGGCAGGCTTCGACGCGGCGCGCGCGCAGCAGCAGGTCGCCGCGCAGTGGCACGAGAAGCTGGACCGCGTGCAATTGCACGTGCCGGCGCAGGGCAAGGCGGTGACCGACACGCTGCGCACCGCGCTGGCGCACATGCTGATCTCGCGGATCGGGCCGCGTCTGCAGCCGGGCACGCGTTCGTACTCGCGCAGCTGGATCCGCGACGGCGCGATGATCTCCGAAGGCCTGCTGCGGCTGGGCCGCGCCGACGTGGTGCGCGAGTACGTGGAGTGGTATGCGCCGTACCAGTTCGCCAACGGCATGGTGCCGTGCTGCGTGGACGACCGCGGCAGCGATCCGGTGCCGGAGAACGACAGCCACGGCGAACTGATCTACAGCGTCGCCGACTACTACCGCTACAGCGGCGACCGCGCCTTCCTGGAACAGATGTGGCCGCACGTGCTCGGCGCGTACACCTACATGGAACAGCTGCGGCTGAGCGAGCGCACCGACGAGAACCGCGCGCGCAACGCCGCCTTCTACGGGATGATGCCTGTGTCGATCAGCCACGAGGGCTATTCGGCCAAGCCGATGCACTCGTACTGGGACAACTTCTGGGCGCTGCGCGGCTACAAGGACGCGGTGAGCATCGCCGCCGAACTCGGCCGCATCGACGATGCCGCGCACTTCGCCGCCTCGCGCGACCAGTTCCGCCAGGACCTGTATGCCTCGCTGGACGCGGCCACCCAGCAGCACCACATCGACTTCCTGCCGGGCTCGGCGGAACTGGGCGATTTCGATCCGACCTCGAGCACCATCGCGCTGGCCCCGGGCGGCGAGCAGGGCCGGCTGCCGCAGGCGCTGCTCGACAACACCTTCGAGCGTTACTGGAGCGAATTCGTCGGCCGCCGCGACGGCACCCGCGAGTGGAAGGACTACACGCCGTACGAGTGGCGTAACGTGTCGGCGTTTGTGCGCCTGGGCTGGCGCGAGCGCGCGTGGGAGGCGACGCAGTTCTTCTTCAAGGACCGCACGCCGCAGCCATGGAACCAGTGGGCCGAAGTGGTCTCGCGCACGCCGCGCAAGCCGTTCTTCCTCGGCGACCTGCCGCATGCCTGGGTGGCCTCGGACTTCGTGCGCTCGGTGCTGGACATGTTCGCCTACGCCCGCGACGTCGACGACAGCCTGGTGCTGGCCGCCGGCATCCCCGCCGACTGGTTCGACGGCAAGGGCGTGGCGATCGAGCAGTTGCGCACCCCGCAGGGCCCGCTGAGCTACCAGCTGCGCCGGCAGAAGAACCGCCTGCTGCTGAACATCCCCGAGGGCCTGCGCATGCCCAGCGGCGGCCTGGTGCTGCCGTGGCCGTACCCGGGCGAACCGGGCCGCACCCTGGTCAACGGCGAAGCGGCGCAGTGGGAGCACGGCGAACTGCGCATCCACGCGTTGCCGGCGGATGTGCAGATCGAGGTGCGGTGAGGCGGGGATTCGGGAGTGGGGATTCGGGATTCGTAACAGCAAAAGCAAAAGCAAAAAAGCGCCGGCATGCCGGCGCTTTTTTTTGAGGTGCTGGATGGAGCTGCTTTTGCGAATCCCCAATCCCGAATGCCCAATCCCGGCGGCCGCGACTGCGGCCGCCGCGGCTACCGCGCCGCCGCCACGATCGCGGCCGCCTTCGCCGAGCTCTCGCGCACCTTGTCCCAGGCGCCGTCGGCCAGCCAGTCCTTGGGCACCATCCACGAGCCGCCGATGCAGACCACGTTCGGCTGGGCCAGGTATTCGGCGGCGGTGCTCTCGCCGATGCCGCCGGTGGGGCACAGCTTGAGTTCGGCCAGGGGGCCGGCCAGGCCCTTGAGCATCGCCAGGCCGCCGACGGCGGAGGCGGGGAACAGCTTGCACACGCGGAAGCCGCGCTCCATCAGCGCCAGCAGTTCGCTCGGGGTGGCCGCGCCCGGCACCACCGGCAGCGGCGCCTGCGCCAGGGCGTCGGCCAGGGTCGGGGTGGTGCCCGGGGTGACGATGAAATCGGCACCGGCGTCGATCGATTGCTGCAGCTGGGTGGCGTTGAGCACGGTGCCGGCGCCGATCACGATGTCCGGCAGCTCGCGCTTGAGCATCGCCAGCGCCTCCATCGCCACCGGCGTGCGCAGGGTCAGTTCGATCGCCGGCAGGCCGCCTTCGAGCAGTGCGGCCGAGACGCGGCGCGCTTCTTCCAGGGTGTGGACGGTGACGACGGGCAGGATGCCGGCCGCGCGCAGCAGCTGTTCGGCCTTGGTCTGGTGTTCGGCGATGGTCATGGGCGTCTCGGTTGCGAAGGGGGCGAGGCCCTGGCCGCGCACGGCCAGGGCGGGGTAGGGCGAACGGCGGCGCCGGTCAGGCGTCCTTGGCTTCGTGCGGCGCGGCGGCGGCCTCGGCATCGCGGCCCAGGTCGTACTCGGCGTCGTAGTTCCACAGGTCGCCGTCGGCGGCCGGCGGGCCGCAGGAGATCGACAGCGCACCCTGGTCGGCCGGGCCGACCATGCGGCGGTTGAGCCCGAACAGGTTGCGGCCCAGGTCGTGCGCGGCCGGCGCGGTGTTCGGCGCCAGCGGGCGTGCGGCCCACTCGGCGGCGTCCACCAGCACTTCCAGGGTGCCGGCCTCGCCGTCCAGGCGCACGATGTCGCCTTCGCGCACCCGCGCCAGGGGGCCGCCGCGCGCCGCTTCCGGGGTCACGTGGATGGCCGCGGGGAACTTGCCGGAGGCGCCGGACAGGCGTCCGTCGGTGACCAGCGCCACGCGCCGGCCCTGGTTCTGCAGCAGGCCCAGCAGCGGCGCCAGCGAATGCAGTTCCGGCATGCCGTTGGCCTGCGGGCCCTGGTAGCGCAGCACCACCACGAAGTCGTGCGGCAGCGCGCCGGCGGCGTGCAGCTTGTTCAGCGCCTGCGGCGCGTCGATCACCACGGCCGGCGCTTCGATGGTGCGGAACTGCGGCTTCACCGCCGACAGCTTGATCAGCGAGCGGCCGAGGTTGCCGCGCAGCAGGCGCAGGCCGCCCTGCGCCTCGAACGGGTTGGACGCCGGGCGTACCACGGCCTCGTCGGCGCTCTTGGCCGGGCTCGGCACGTAGGCCAGCTTGCCGTCCTGCACGCAGGGCTCGTCGCCGTAGGCGCGCATGCCGCCTGGCACGATGGTGGCCAGGTCGTCGTGCATCAGCCCGGCGTCCATCAGCTCGCGGAACACGAAGCCGATGCCGCCGGCGGCGGCGAAGTGGTTCACGTCGGCCTCGCCGTTCGGATACACCCGCGCCAGCAGCGGCACCAGCTGCGACAGCGCGTCCAGGTCGTCCCAGGTCAGCACGATGCCGGCCGCGCGCGCCACCGCCAGCCAGTGGATGGTGTGGTTGGTGGAACCGCCGGTGGCCATCAGCGCGACCACCGCGTTGACGATGGCGCGCTCGTCGATCAAGCGGCCCAGCGGGCGGAAGTCGTTGCCCAGGGCGGTGATGCGCAGCGCGCGCTCGGTCGCCTGCTGGGTCAGCGCCTCGCGCAGCGGGGTGCCGGGATTGACGAAGGAGGCGCCGGGCAACTGCACGCCCATCGCTTCCAGCAGCACCTGGTTGGAGTTGGCGGTGCCGTAGAACGTGCAGGTGCCGGGGGCGTGGTAGGACGCCGATTCGGCGGCCAGCAGCTCCTCGCGGGTGGCCTGGCCGGCGGCGTAGCGCTCGCGCACCTCGGCCTTCTGCTTGTTGGGGATGCCCGGGGTCATCGGCCCGGCCGGCACGAACACTGCCGGCAGGTGGCCGAAGGCCAGCGCGCCGATCAGCAGGCCCGGCACGATCTTGTCGCACACGCCCAGGTACAGGCTGGTGTCGAACATGTCGTGGCTGAGGCCGATCGCGGTGGCCTGGGCGATCACGTCGCGCGAGAACAGCGACAGCTCCATGCCCGGCCGGCCCTGGGTCACGCCGTCGCACATCGCCGGCACGCCGCCGGCGACCTGCGCGGTGGCGCCGAGCGCGCGCGCGGTGCTGCGGATGATCTCCGGGTAGTGCTCGAACGGCTGGTGCGCCGAGAGCATGTCGTTGTACGCGGTGATGATGCCGAGGTTGGGGGTGATCCCGCCTTCCAGCCGGCTCTTGTCGGTGGGGCCGCAGGCGGCGAAGCCGTGGGCGAGGTTGCCGCAGCTCAGGCGGCTACGGAACGGACCGTCGCGCAGCGCGGCGTCGATGCCGGCCAGGTAGGCGCGCCGCGACGGCGCACTGCGCTGGCGGATGCGTTCGGTGATCGCGTGGAGGGTCGGATGCAGGCTCATTGGCGGAAGTGGCTATGAAGGGGGAGTCGGGAAACGGGAATCGGGAATCGGAAGAGCGGGAAGCGGGAATCGGAAGAGCGGAAAAGCGTCAGCGCGCAGCCGTTGCGAATCCCCAATCCCCAATCCCCAATCCCGGCCTCACTCGCACCAATGCACGCGCAGGCGCGCACCCGGCGTATCGAAGGCGACGCGGATCGGGTACTCGTGCGGATCGGTGCCGGCCAGCGCGCGCTCCAGTACCTCCAGCTTCTGCTTGCCGCGCAACAGCAGCATGCGCTGGCCGATCGGCGCCAGGCCGGCCGGGGTCAGGGTGATGCGCAGCGGCCAGGTGTTGGCGCCGGGGCAGCCGGTGGCGTCGAGCGCGGCGTAGGGCAGTGGATTGGCCAGGGCCTTGTTCAGGTCGGTGGCGCCCGGGAACAGCGAGGCGGTGTGGCCGTCGCCGCCCATGCCCAGCACCGCCATGCACGGGGCCGGGGCGTGCTGCGCGTGCAGGTTGGCCGCGTGCACGCAGTCCTGCAGCGGCTTGCCGACCCGCACCAGCGGTTCGAAGCGCGCCTCTTCGGCGCGGTCCAGCAGACTGTGCCGGACCAGGTAGGCGTTGCTGTCGCTGTCCTGCGGCGACAGCCAGCGCTCGTCGACCAGGCCGACCTCCAGTTTCGACCAGTCCAGCGGCAACTCGGCCAGCGCCTGGTACACCGGCGCCGGGGTGGTGCCGCCGGACAGCAGCAGGCGCGCGCCGCCGCGGCGCTGGATCTCCTCGCGCAGCGCGGTGCCGATCTCGGCCGCCGCCGCGTCGATCCATTCGTCCGGATCGTCGTAGCGGATCAGCGTGATGCGGTCGGACAGCGTGGGGCTCATGCGATGGCTCCTGGGGATTGCCGCGCGGCGTCCACCGCGTAGGCGGCGGCGCCGAGCAGGCCGGGACGGGGGTGGATCACCGCCAGCGACGGCACCCGCGCCATGATCGACGAAAACCGGCCCTTGTGCTCGAAGCGCTGGCGGAATCCGGAATGCTGGATCGCGTCGAGCATCTTCGGCACCAGCCCGCCGGTCAGGAACACGCCGTCCCAGGCGCCCTGCATCAGCACCAGGTCGCCGGCGATGGCGCCGAACACGGCGCAGAACACGTCCACCGTGCGCATCGCCCGGTAGTCGCCCTGCGCGGCGCGCGCGGTGATGTCCTCCGGCTGCAGCGGGCCCGGGTCGTCGCCGGCGATCTCACTGAGCGCGCGGTGGATGTTGACCAGGCCGGGGCCGCAGATCAGGCGCTCGTTGGAGACGCGGCCGAACTGCTGCGAGAGCAGTTCCAGGATGCGGATCTCCTCCGGCGTGCCCGGCGGGAAGCTGACATGGCCGCCCTCGGTCTCCAGCGGGAAGCAGCGCCCGCCGCGCATCAGCAGGCCGCCCACGCCCAGGCCGGTGCCGGGGCCGATCACCCCGTAGTTGCGCGGCACCTCGATCGACGACGGCGTCCAGCTGGCGCCGCCGACCTGGACCACGTCCTGCGGCCGCAGCAGGCTGATCGCCATCGCCTGCGCGGCGAAGTCGTTGATCAGGTGCAGTTCGTCGAAGCCGAGCATGGCGCGGGTGCGCGCCCGCGAGATCACCCATGGATGGTTGGTGATGCGCGCTTCGTCGCCATCGACGCGGCCGGCGACCGCGAAGGTGCCGCTGCGCGCGTCCACCCCGGTCTGTTCCAGGTAGTGGCGGGCGGCGTCGCCCAGCGACGGGAATTCCACCACCGAATAGGTCTGGGTGCTGTCGTCGAGCAGCGGCACCGAGGCGTCGAGATCGGCGAGGGCGAAACGGGCATTGGTGCCGCCGATGTCGGCGACCAGCACCGGGCGCTGCGGCGCGCTCATTGCGCGACCTTCGGCGCGGCGCCGGACTGGTCGCAGGAGACGTAGGCCTGCGCTTCCTCCGGCCCCCAACTGCCGGCCGGGTAGGGCAGCAGCGGCAGGTGCGCCTGCGCCCAGGCGGCGCTGACGCTGTCGATCCAGGCCCAGGCGGCGCGGACTTCGTCGTCGCGCACGAACAGCGCATGGTTGCCGTTGAGCGCGTCGAGCATCAGCCGCTCGTAGGCGATGCGCCGGTGCAGGCCGGTGGGCACCGACAGTTCCAGCTCCAGCGGCTGCAGTTCCAGCGCGCCCCATTCCGGGCCGGCCAGGCTGCTCATCAGCCCCAGTTCGATGTTTTCCTGCGGCTGCAGCTGGAAGGTCAGCCGGTTCGGCGCCACCTGCTGCGCGGCCGGGCGCTCGAACAGCCAGTGGGTGACCGGCTTGAGCGTGACCACCACGCGGGTGGAGCGCTCGGCCAGGCGCTTGCCGGTGCACAGCCGGAACGGCACCCCGGCCCAGCGCCAGTTGTCGATGTAGGCGGTGACCGCGGCGAAGGTCTCCACGTCGCTGCCTTCCGGCGGCTGGTAGGCCTGCGCCGGCTGGCCGTTGATGGTGCCGGCGGTGTAGCGCCCGCGCACGCTGTCGCGGGCGGCATGCTCGGCGCTGAGCGGACGCAGCGCGCGCAGCACCTTGACCTTCTCGTCGCGGATGCGGTCGGCTTCCAGCGACGCCGGCGGCTCCATCGCCACCAGGCACAGCAACTGCAGGATATGGCTCTGCACCATGTCGCGCAGCGCACCGGAACGCGCGTAGTAGGCGTCGCGGCCGTCCACGCCCTCGCTCTCGGCGACCAGGATGTCCACCGACTCGATGTAGTTGCGGTTCCACACCGCTTCCAGCAGCGTGTTGCCGAAGCGCAGCGCGATCAGGTTCTGCACCGCGGCCTTGCCCAGGTAGTGGTCCAGGCGGAACACGCGGTCCTCGTCGATCAGCGCGCCGATCGCCTGCACGATCTCGCGGGCGCTGTCCGAGTCGTGCCCGATCGGCTTCTCCAGCATCAGCCGGTGCGGTGCGGCCAGGGCGCCGCCCAGGGCCAGGCCCTGGCAGGTGCTGATGTACAGCCCCGGCGGGATCGCCAGGTAGCTCACGCAGCGGCGTGCGGTCAGGTCGCGCACCGCGGCGGCCACCGATTCGGCATCGCGCAGGTCCACCGAGCGGTAGTCGATGCGCGCCAGCAGCGCCTGCACGATCGATTCGCCGATCTGCGGCATCGCCGCCTGCAGGCGCGGCTTGAGGATCTCGTGGAACTTGGCGGTGTCGTGCGGCGACAGCGCCAGTGCGCGGATGCGGAAGTCTTCCGGCAGGAAGCCGTCGTCCAGCATGCGCAGCAGCGAGGGGAACAGGTAGCGCTGGGCCAGATCGCCGGTGGCGCCGAACAACAGGAAGGTATCGTGCATCGACCGGGTTTCGGTTTCGGGTGACATGGTGTCGATCACCTGGGGGCTAGGAGTGACGTGGCGTGGGAAAGCGAACGGCGGCGACGGCCTGTATCCGGCCGGTTCGGGCGAGGGCGTGACGCGGGAGGGCCGCCAGGCGGGAACGCACGATCCAGGAGATGAATACGACTGCCAGACCTCTGAGCATACCTCTCCAATGCCTCATGCTGCAGGTCGGCTGTCATCCCGCAGGATGACGGGCGCGCGCCGGATCGGCGGCTGGCGGATCGCATTGCATGCCCTCCCAGGCTCGATGTTGCCCCGTGAAAACGGTTACATGGCAGAATACCGCATCGCGATCCATTGTTGCCTGCGCGCGGGCATGATGCGACCCGAATTCGTATGCACTGCCCTCGGGAGGGACCGGCGGCAGCCCGTTCCTCACTGCCGGAAACCGGATACATGGCGAAAGTACAACTGGACAACATCCGCAAGGTCTACGACAACGGCCAGGTCGCCGTGCACGGGGCCAGCTTCGAAGTGGCCGACGGCGAACTGATGGTGCTGGTCGGGCCCTCGGGCTGCGGCAAGTCCACGCTGCTGCGCATGATCGCCGGCCTGGAAGAGATCAGCGGCGGCGAGCTGCGCATCGGCGAGCGTGTGGTCAACGAGGTGGCGCCGAAGGACCGCGACATCGCCATGGTGTTCCAGAGCTATGCGCTGTACCCGCACATGACCGTGGCCGAGAACCTGGCGTTCGGGCTCAAGCTGCGCGGCGAGAGCAAGGAGGTCATCCGCCAGCGCGTGGCCGCCGCCGCCGACACTCTGGGCCTGACCCCGATGCTGGACAAGCTGCCGCGCGCCATGTCCGGCGGCCAGCGCCAGCGCGTGGCGCTGGGCCGCGCGCTGGTGCGCGAGCCGGCGGTGTTCCTGCTCGACGAGCCGCTGTCCAACCTGGACGCCAAGCTGCGCCATTCGGTGCGCACCGAGATCGCGCAACTGCACCGCAAGCTCGGCACCACCATGATCTACGTCACCCACGACCAGGTCGAAGCGATGACCCTGGGCCAGCGCATCGTCGTGCTCAAGGACGGGGTGATCCAGCAGATCGACACGCCGATGGCGCTGTACGACCGCCCGGCCAACCTGTTCGTGGCCGGTTTCCTCGGCAGCCCGGCGATGAACGTGCTGCGCGGGCGGCTGGTCGACGAGGGCGGCCTGCAGCTGCAGTTGCAGGACGGCGGGCGGGTGCCGCTGCCAGGCGCGCAGGTCGCGCCGCAGTGGCTGGGCCGGGAACTGGCGATCGGCGTGCGGCCGGAGCACCTGCAGCCCAGCGACGACGCACAGGGCGGCTTCGAGGCCACCATCGAGGTGATCGAGCCGGTCGGCAACGAGATCTTCGTCAATCTCAGCCACGGCGCGCAGCCGCTGGTGATGCGGGTGGCGCCGCGCGCGCTGCCGGGCCTGGGCGAGCGCCTGCGGGTGGCGGTGCGCGGCGATGCGCTGCACTTCTTCGATGCCGAGAGTGGGGGGCGCCTGGAGAGCGGGGAGTCGGGAATCGGGAATCGGGAATCGCAATAGCAACAGCGAAAGCGCCGGCGCGCTCAGCGCGCCAGGCCGTCGATCAGGGGCTGCCAACGTGCGGGGTGGCCGTCGACGTCCAGTCCCGCCGGCGGCGCCTCCTCGAGCGGCAGCACCGCCAAGGCCAGGGTGCCGGCGACGCTGACCACGCTGCCGAATGGCTGGCCGTCGCGCTGCACCGGTGCATCGATGGTGACGGGCGCATCCACTTCCAGCAATTGCGCGGTGCGCTTGGCCTTGCCCAGGAAGTGGGTGCGGGCGACGATTTCCTGGCCGGGGTAGCAGCCCTTCTTGACGCTGAAGGCGTGCAGCCGGTCCAGGCCCAACTGCTGCGGCGTCCACTGTTCGCGCTGGCTCGGCGCAAGCCGGGCCAGGCCCAGGCGCAGGTCGGCCGCGCGCCAGGCCTCAGCCAGCGCCGGGTCGGCGGCCGGCGCATCCGCGGCCGGCGTCGGCACCAGGCGCAGGGTGCGCGGCAGGCCGTCGCCGCCCATGTCCAGTTCGATCACGCCGGCCTCATCGTGCGCTGACGTCGCGCCGCGGGCCTGCTCGGGTAGGCTCAAACGACCGAAGGCATGCAGCGTGTCCTCGACCGTCACGCGCAGTTTGCGCCGGAACACGAAGCGGCTCAGTGCCGTTGCCAGTTCCTCGGCGCCGCCGTCGGCCAGCAGCATCAGCAAGGCGTCGTCGGCCTGGCGCAGCAGCGCGAACACCGCGATCACCCGGCCCTTGGCGGTGAGCCAGGCGTTCCACTGCCACTGGCCCACGGCCAGCGCCTGCACGTCGTTGGCGAATTGCGCATGGGCGAAGGCCGCTGCATCCGGACCGCGCAATGCGACGTATTGCAGGTGTGGCAAGGCGGAAAAACCGCCGGATTCCAGATTCAGGTTGTCAGGCACGAGAGGGGAGGACTAAAATTGACGAGTTGTGAGACCCGCATGATAGGCCAACCAACCCCCACACCCGAGTCCGATCCCGAAACGCAGCGGCCCGCCGAGGACACCCCTCCGCAGACCGAGCCTGCGCCGCGGGAGATCGGCGGGCGCGGCGGCCTCGAGCCGACGCGCTACGGCGACTGGGAGAAAAACGGACGCTGCATCGATTTTTGAGCAGCTTTGAGCCAACGCGGCCTTAAGCACGCCGCCCAGCCGAGACAACGAGCCCAGCGAATGGCTACGCGCGAACGTCCCCTTTCCCCGCATCTGCAGGTCTATCGCTGGCAGATCCAGATGGTCACCTCCATCCTGCACCGTGCCACCGGCATCGTGCTGTCGGTCGGTGCCCTGATCATCGCCGCCGCGCTGCTGGTGCTGATGCTCGGCCCGGCGTCCTGGAACTGCTTCCGCGGCATGGCCGGCGCCTGGTACGGCCAGGTATTCCTGTTCGCCTGGAGCTGGGCCTTCGCCTACCACCTGTGCAACGGCCTGCGCCACATCGTGCAGGACTTCGGCCATGGCTACAGCATTCCCGCGTTCGTGCGCAGCAGCTGGATGTCGGTGGTCGGCAGCCTGGTGATCGTGGCGCTGATCTGGGCCTACGTCCTCCACGGAGCCGCCGCATGAGCCGCTATCGCACCCCCCTGAAGAACGTCCGCGGCCTGGGCGCGGCCAAGTCCGGCACCGAGCATTTCGTGCTGCAGCGGCTGACCGCCACTGCGCTGGTCGGCCTGACCGTGTGGTTCCTGGTGTTCGTATTGAGCCTGCTCGGCGCCGACTACGTCACCGCCACCGAAGCGGTGGCCAAGCCGTGGAACGCGGTGCTGCTGGTCGGCTTCCTGATCGCGATGTTCTGGCATGCGCAGATCGGCCTGCAGGTCATTCTCGAAGATTACGTACACAACTCGCTGCTGGCCCTGGCGCTGCAGACCACGGTGAAGTTCGTCGCCGTGCTCGGCGCGATCGTCGGTGTATTCGCGGTCGCCCGCATCGCGCTGGGCAGCGCCTGATCGGCGCCCGGAACAGGAACTCAGATTCGATGTCCGCTTACAAGATCACCGAACACAAGTACGACATGGTCGTGGTCGGCGCCGGCGGCGCCGGCCTGCGCGCCACCTTCGGCCTGGCCCAGAAGGGCCTGCAGACGGTCTGCCTCACCAAGGTCTTCCCGACCCGTTCGCATACCGTGGCCGCGCAGGGCGGCATCTCCGCCGCGCTCGGCAACATGGGCGAGGACGACTGGCGCTACCACTTCTACGACACCATCAAGGGCTCGGACTGGCTGGGCGACCAGGACGCCATCGAGTACATGTGCCGCGAGGCGATCCCAGCGATCATCGAGCTGGAGCACTACGGCGTGCCGTTCAGCCGCACCGAGGACGGCAAGATCTACCAGCGTCCGTTCGGCGGCATGACCACCAAGTACGGCGAAGGCCCGTCCGCGCAGCGCACCTGCGCCGCCGCCGACCGCACCGGCCACGCCATGTTGCACACGCTGTACCAGCAGTCGCTGGCGCACAACGCGCGCTTCATGATCGAGTACTTCGCGCTCGACCTGATCTTCGACGAGGAAGGCGCCTGCCGCGGCGTGCTCGCCCTGGACATGGCCGAAGGCTCGCTGCATCTGTTCCGCGCCCACGGCGTGGTGCTGGCCACCGGCGGCTACGGCCGCGCCTACTTCAGCGCCACCTCGGCGCACACCTGCACCGGCGACGGCGGCGGCCTGGTGATGCGCGCCGGCCTGCCGATGCAGGACATGGAGTTCGTGCAGTTCCACCCGACCGGCATCTACGGCGCCGGCTGCCTGATCACCGAAGGCGTGCGCGGCGAAGGCGGCATCCTGCGCAACAGCAGCGGCGAGCGCTTCATGGAGCGCTACGCGCCGCACTACAAGGATCTGGCCTCGCGCGACGTGGTGTCGCGCTCGATGACCATCGAGATCCGCGAAGGCCGCGGCGTCGGCGAGCACAAGGACCACATCCTGCTCGACCTGACCCACCTCGGCCCGGGCGTGATCGACGACAAGCTGCCCGGCATCGCCGAGAGCGCGCGCATCTTCGCCGGTGTCGACGTGCACAAGCAGCCGATCCCGGTGATCCCGACCGTCCACTACAACATGGGCGGCATCCCGACCAACTACCACGGCGAAGTGGTGCGCAAGGACGGCGACAACCCCGATGCGGTGGTGCCGGGCCTGTACGCCATCGGCGAGGCCGCCTGCGTGTCGGTGCACGGCGCCAACCGCCTGGGCTCCAACTCGCTGCTCGACCTGGTGGTGTTCGGCCGCGCGGTGGCCAACCGCTGCGCCGAGACGATCAAGACCGGCGCCCCGCACAAGGGCCTGCCGGGCGACGCCTGCGACAAGGCGCTGGGCCTGCTGGACAAGCTGCGCAACGCCAACGGCAGCACCCCGACCTCGGTGATCCGCGACAAGATGCAGCGCACCATGCAGTCCGACGCGGCGGTGTTCCGTACCAGCAAGACGCTGAAGGAAGGCGTGGACAAGATGGCCGACATCTTCGCCAGCTTCGAGGACGTCAAGGTGTCCGACCGCTCGCTGGTGTGGAATTCCGACCTGATCGAGACCTACGAGCTAAACAACCTGCTGCTCAACGCAGTGGCGACGATCAACTCGGCCGAACAGCGCAAGGAAAGCCGCGGCGCGCACGCCCACGAGGATTTCCCCGACCGCGACGACGTCAACTGGCAGAAGCACACGCTGGTCACCGTCGACGACAAGGGCCAGTGCAGCTTCGACTACCGCCCGGTGCACATGTACACGCTCAGCAAGGACGTGGACGTGGTGCCGCCGAAGCCGCGCGTTTACTGACCAAAGCCGGGATTGGGGATTGGTGATTCGGGATTCGAACACTTCGCTTCCTGCTTTCAACGCCTCCCCAATCCCTAATCCCCAATCCCGGATTTAAAAGCCATGGCAGAGTTCACCCTCCCCAAGAATTCCAAGATCCGCAAGGGCAAGCACTTTCCCGCCAAGGGCGCGAAGAACGTGCGGACCTTCAAGGTCTACCGGTGGAATCCGGACGACGACAGCAACCCGCGGACCGACACCTACGAGGTGGACCTGGACGCGTGCGGCCCGATGGTTCTGGACGCACTGATCAAGATCAAGAACGAGATCGACCCGACCCTGACCTTCCGCCGCTCGTGCCGCGAAGGCATCTGCGGGTCGTGCGCGATGAACATCGACGGCACCAATACGCTGGCCTGCACCAAGGCGATCGCCGACTGCGGCAAGAAGGAAGTGCCGATCTACCCGCTGCCGCACATGAGCGTGGTCAAGGATCTGGTGCCGGACCTGACCCACTTCTACGCGCAGTACGCCTCGATCAAGCCGTGGATCCGTACCCAGACCCCGCCGCCGCCGGATCGCGAGCGGCTGCAGTCGCCGGAGGACCGCAAGAAGCTCGACGGCCTGTACGAGTGCATCCTGTGCGCCTGCTGCTCGACCAGCTGCCCGAGCTACTGGTGGAACGGCGAGCGTTACCTGGGCCCGGCGATCCTGCTGCAGGCCTACCGCTGGATCATCGACTCGCGCGACGAGGACACCGGTGCGCGCCTGGACGATCTGGAAGATCCGTTCAAGCTGTACCGCTGCCACACCATCATGAACTGCGCGCGGACCTGCCCGAAGGGCCTGAACCCGGCGCTGGCGATCGCCGAGATCAAGAAGCTGATGATGGCGCGCCGCGCCTGATCGCAGCGGCGGACGTTCCACGCGGCGGGCCTGCCCGCCGACCGCGCGGCACCGGCTTTCGGGTTCGGTGCCGCGTTCGTTTTCGGCGGCTGCCGTGCGGCGCCGCCTCCAGGCAAGGGCGCATGCGATGGACGAGACCACCGAACTGAAGAAGCTGCGCTGGCGCTGCCGGCGCGGCATGCGCGAACTGGATCAGCTGTTCGGCCGTTACCTGGACCGGCGCTGGGGGGAAGCTTCCGAGGACGAGCGCGGGGTTTTCCTATACCTGCTCGATTGCGAGGACGATAAGTTGTGGCGCTGGTTCATGGGCTACGAGGCCTGTCCCGATGCACGCGCCGCCGATCTCATCGCTTCCATCCGCGCCATGCCGGCTTGACTGGCGCCCCTCGCGCTGGCTGCTGGCCGCGCTGACCCTGCTCGGCGCGCTGGCGCCGCTGTCGCTGCTCGGCTCCGACCTGCCGCCACACCTGGCCTGGCCGGCGGCCGCGCTGGCGCTGCTGTATGCGGGGTGGCTGCTGCGCCGTGAGGCCGGGCGGGCGCCGCGCAAGCTGCTGGTTCCCTCTGGCGCCGGTACGCCCAGCATCGATGGCGTGGCGGTGAGCGCGCTGCAGGTCGACTGGCGCGGACCGCTGGCGTTCGTGCGCTGGCGCGATGCGCAGGGGCGCACCCAGCGCCTGGCGTGGTGGCCGGACACGCTGCCGCCGGCGGCACGACGTGAACTGCGTCTGGCCGCTGCCGCCCATGCCGCTTCGTCTGCGCCGCCGCAAATGGCACCATAGCGCTCCCTGGATGGTGGCTGCGCATGTTCAAACCCTTACCCGTGGCCATCGGCCTGCGCTATCTGCGCGCCAAGCGCCGCAACAATTTCATCTCCTTCATCTCCATGGCCTCGATCCTCGGCATCGCCCTGGGCGTGACCGTGCTGATCACCACCCTGGCGGTGATGAGCGGGTTCCAGAAGGAGATCCGCGACCGCCTGCTGCAGATGGCCGCGCACGCCACGGTCAGCGCGCAGGGCGCGCCGATGGAGGACTGGCAGCACGCGGTGGACGTGGCCATGCGCGACAAGCGCGTCGCCGGCGCCGCGCCCTACGTCGAGGAAGAGGCCCTGCTCACCGGCCAGCGCAACCAGCCGGCGATCGTCCGCGGCATCCTGCCCAAGGAAGAGGCCAAGGTCTCGGTGCTGGCGCAGAAGATGAAGCAGGGCTCGGTCGACAGCCTGATCCCGGGGTCGTACAACATCCTGCTCGGCCAGGAACTGGCGCTGTGGCTGGGCGTGGGCGTCGGCGACAAGGTCGTGGTGATGCTGGGCGAGCCGCAGGCCAGCCCGATGGGCATGGTGCCGCGCTACAAGCGCTTCACCGTCAGCGGCATCTTCGAGGCCGGCTACAACGAGATCGACCGCGGCCTGGCGGTGACCAGCATGCCCGACCTGCAGCGGGTGCTGCGCATGGGCGACGGCGTCACCGGCGTGCGCCTGAAGCTGTACGACATGGACCAGGCCTGGAACGTGGCGCGCGACCTGGCGCTGAACCTGCACGGCCCGTACATGGTCAGCGACTGGACCCGCGAGAACGCCAACCTCTACCAGTCGCTGAAGATGGAAAAGACGGTGATGGGCATCCTGCTGTCGCTGATCATCGCGATGGGCGCGTTCAACCTGGTGTCCTCGCAGGTCATGCTGGTGACCGACAAGCAGGCCGACATCGCCATCCTGCGCACGCTGGGGCTGAGCCCGGGCGGGGTGATGCAGGTGTTCATGGTGCAGGGCACGCTGATCGGCGTGATCGGCACCGTCGCCGGCGTGATCGGCGGCATCGTGCTGACGCTCAACCTGGAGCGGATCCTGGCCGGCATCGAGGCGGTGTTCAACATCAAGCTGCTGCCCGAGGACGTCTACTACATCACCGGCCTGCCCACCGACATGCAGCCGCACGACGTCATGGTGATCACCGTCGTGGCCCTGCTGATGAGCTTCCTGGCCACGCTGTACCCGGCCTGGCGCGCGTCGCGCACGCAGCCGGCGGAGGCGCTGCGCTATGAATGAGAGCCGGGAATCGGGAATGGGGAATCGGGAATCGGGAATGCAGAAGCGACAAGCGGACGCGGCGATCCGCGCCGAAGGCCTGGCCAAGACCTATGCCGAAGGCAAGATGCGCACGCCGGTGTTCGACGGCCTGGAGCTGAGCGTGGCGGCGGGCGAGACCGTGGCCATCGTCGGCGCCTCCGGTGCCGGCAAGAGCACCTTGCTGCACCTGCTCGGCGGCCTCGACGTGCCGACCTCCGGTGAGGTCTACGTGGCCGGGCAGCGCATGTCGGCGCTGACCGACGCGGCGCGCGGGCAGTTGCGCAACCGTTCGCTGGGCTTCGTCTACCAGTTCCATCACCTGCTGCCAGAGTTCACTGCGCTGGAGAATGTGATGATGCCGGTGCTGCTGGGCGGCGCGCCGATCCAGGACGCCGATGCCCGCGCCCGCGCGCTGCTGGAATCGGTGGGCCTGGGCCATCGCCTAGAGCACAAGCCGGGCGAACTGTCCGGCGGCGAGCGCCAGCGCGCCGCGGTGGCGCGTGCGCTGGTCAATCGCCCGGCCTGCGTGCTCGGCGACGAGCCGACCGGCAACCTCGACGACAAGACCGCGGCCAACGTGTTCGCGCTGATGCTCGAACTCAACCGCGCGCAGGGCACCAGCCTGGCCCTGGTCACCCACGACCGCAGCCTGGCGCGCAAGCTGGATCGCGTGCTGGAACTGCACCAGGGCAAGCTGCGCGAATTGGCGCCTGCGGACGTTTGAGCGAGCGTGGTGGCGGACGCGATGTGCTGGCGTATCACGGTGTGGGGACGTAATCGCGGCCTGAAGGCGCGCCACTGAATCCTGCTGCGTGCGGGGTCGGGCGTGACAGCCTCGCTTGCTGTGCAGCGCCCGCGGTCACGACAAAAGCAGTGTCCTGCTCACTGATGCGGTGCGCGTCGGGACTGAAGTCCCTCCCACAATGCACATCGCCGCTTCGCCGCGCGGTGGAGCGACGTCAGGCGCGACGAACGAGGCAGCGAGGCGCAGTGGCTTCAGTGCATTTGCCGACGCCGGAGATCCTCGGACAGGCGAAAGCACTTCTAGCGCAAGCGCGCCGTAGAAGCGGCTTCAGCCGCGACGAACGAAGCCGGGCAAGTCGCCGGCGTTGGTTGCTGTCGGCGCCGAAAAACTTCGTACAGCATGCCCAGCAAACACGTCGCCGCGGCAGTGCAGTGTATGTCCCTACCACGGCGGCCGTCCTGGAGCGCACCGCGTGCCCCATAGGCGGCAACCTTCCGGATTGCCGCTTTCCCATTGCATCGGCGACTCTTCACCCAGCCGCGTCCCTCAGGGAATCACCCGCTGCGCGCGCAGCCGCGTGAACAGCTCCAGGAACGAAGCGCGGCTGTCGTAGTAGCCGAGAAAGCCGAGATCGCGGCTCTTGGTCATGTCGTTGACGCACTCGATCTCGCGGCCCAGATCGGCATCGGTATGCCACCACGACGCCAGTTGGTTCACATCCGCCTGCACCAGCCCATGCTGCTCGGCGATCTCGCGCCACAGCGCAGGCGCAGTGTCCTGCAGGCGCGGCTGCAGCGGCATCGGCGCCTCCGGATAAGGGGCAGGCTCCAGGCCGAAGAACGCGGCGATCTCGCCCCACATCCAGCGCCAGCGGAACACGTCGCCGTTGACCGTGTTGAAGGCCTGGTTGCGTGCGGCCGGATTGGTCGCGGCCCAGGCCAGTTGGCGGCCGAGCAGGCCGGCGTCAGTGAGGTCGGTGAGGCTGTCCCACTGCGCGCGCGAACCGGGGAACACGAAGGGCTGCCCGGTGTGCTTGCACAGCGTCGCGTACACCGCCAGGGTCACGCCCATGTTCATCGCATTGCTGCCGTTGGCCTGGCCGATCATGGTGTGCGAGCGGTGCACGCTCCAGCCGAAGCCATGGCGCGCGGCGGCGTCGAACAGCAGGTCTTCCAGCGTGTAGTAGAAATTCTCGCCCGGCTGCCGCGGTTCGCTCTCGCGGAACGGCGTCTCCGCCTTGCCGCTGCCGTAGTGCTCGAACGAGCCCAGGTAATGCTTGGTGCCGGTGACCAGCGCCATGTGCTGCAGCGTCGCGCCGTCCAGGCCCTCGCACAGGTGCCGCAACATCGCGCCGTTGGCGGCGACGTTCTCCTTCTCGGTGTCGCGCCGCGTCCAGGTGCAGAAGAACACGTGGGTGATCGGCAGCCCGCGCAGCGCCGCGATGGTGGCGTCGCGGTCGAGCAGATCGGCCGCCATCGGAATCACGCCTTCCTGCGGCATCGGACGGCGTGCCAGCCCATAGACGGTCCAGCCCTCGGCGACCAGCACGTTGGCGAGGTTGTAGCCGGAGATGCCAGTGACTCCGACGATCAATGCGATACCCTTGCGCATGCGCGAACTCCTTACGACGTGGGGTATCGCACCTTAGGCGCGGGGCGATGAAGCTGCGAAGAACTGCGTCGGGACTGTGACGCGGCGCGCGCTCGCGCGTTAGGCGAATTCTGACGCGGTGTCGCGGCATGGACCGATGGCTCGCGTCCAGGCGGGATGCGACGCTGGCATCGCGATAAAGACGGTGTCGCGCGATGCGCACGTCGCGCCGCTTCGTCTCGCTGCTTCCGATCCATCGATGCCAAGGAGGGCAAGCACATGCAACCGTCGGCAGACGCCGTGCCGTGCCAGGGCCCCGTCGCGACTCGCGCTGCCCGCTGGCCGGCACCGGCGCCGTTCGGCGCTGCGGTCGCGGCCAGCCTCGCCGCCGGCGTGCTGGCCGCGCTGTGGCTGCCGCGCCTGCTGCCCTGGCCGCTGGCCGTGGCGATCCTGCTCGCCGGGGCGTCGCTGTACGTGGCGGCGCCGCGCTGGCGCTGGCTGGGCGCGTTCGCGATCGGCGCCGGCTGGCTGGCGCTGATCGCCGGCATGGTGCTGGCGCGGCAGTTGCCGGCCGACTGGGAAAAACGCGTGGTCGACGTCCGCGGCCAGGTGGTGGAACTGCCGCAGGCGGAGACCCGCCGCACCCGCTTCCTGTTCCGGGTGGACAGCGACGCGGCGCAGCCGGCGCCGTTGCGCGGGCGCCTGCTGCAATTGGCGTGGTACGACGACTTCGGCACGCACCAGGCCGGGCCGCGCAGCGTCCTGCGCGCCGGCGCGCGTTGGCAGTTGCAGGTGCGCCTGCGCGCGCCGCGCGGCTTGAGCAATCCGGGCGGCTTCGATGCCGAGGCCTATGCGCTGGCGCAGCGGATCAGCGCCAGCGGCTACGTGGTGGCGCCGCATGCGGCAGCGCAACTGACGCCGGGGCAGGGCATCGACGCGTGGCGTGCGGATATGTCCGCACGCATCGCCGCGGCCGTGCCGCAGGCCTCGGCGCGCTACGTGCAGGCACTGGCGCTGGGCGACACGCGGCGCCTGGACGATCGCGACTGGCGCATCCTGCGTGCCGCCGGCCTGACCCATCTCATCGCCATTTCCGGCTTCCATGTCGGCCTGGTCGCCGGCGCCTTCGCACTGCTCGGCGGCGGCCTGTGGCGGCTGTGGCCGCAGCTGGGCCGCTACTGGCCGCGCCGCCAGGCCGCGGCGGCGCTGGCGCTGCTCGGCGCCGGCGGCTACACCCTGGTGTCGGGCATGGCCCTGCCGACCGTGCGCACCGCGCTGATGATCGCGGTGGTGGTGGCGGCACGGCTGTGGCGGCGGCCGGTGCGGGTGGTCGACGCATTGGCGCTGGCGGCGATCGCCATGCTGCTCTGCGACCCGCTGGCAGTGCTCTCGGCCGGCTTCTGGCTGAGCTTCCTCGGCGTCGCCTGGCTGGCCTGGTGCATGCCCGACGCCGGCCGCGGCTGGCGCGAGACGCTGCGCAGCTTCCTGACCGCGCAGGGCGTGGCCACGGTCGGCCTGCTGCCGGTGAGCACGATGCTGTTCGGGCAGGCCTCCCTGGTCGGGCCGCTGGCCAACCTGCTGGCGATCCCGTGGTGGAGCCTGGTGGTGGTCCCGCTGGCCTTGCTCGGTACCGCGCTGGAGGCGTTGCATGCCGGCGCCGGTGCCTGGCTGTGGCGCCTGGCCGCGGCCTGCTTCGACCTGACCTGGCCGTTGTTCGTCGCCCTGGGCGAGAGCCGCTTCGCCCTGCGCTGGTTGCCGGAGGCGCGCGACTGGGCGCTGCCGCTGGCCCTGCTGGGCGCGTTCTGGCTGCTGCTGCCGCGCGCGGTGCCGGGCAAACCGCTGGCGGCGATGCTGTGGTTGCCCTTGCTGTGGCCGCCGCTGGAGCGACCGCGACCGGGCGAGGTCGATCTGGTGATGTTCGACGTGGGGCAGGGGCTGTCGTTGCTGGTGCGCACCGCACATCACCAGTTGCTGTACGACACCGGGCCGGCGGTGGAGGACGGCTACGACGCCGGCGAGCGGGTGGTGGTGCCGGCGCTGCATGCGCTCGGCGTGGCGCGGCTGGATCGCGCGGTGATCAGTCATGGCGACAACGACCACGCCGGCGGCCTGGGCGCGGTGCGCGCGGCGCTGCCGATCGGCCTGGTCCAGGCCCCGGCCGACGCGCCGGTGCCGCTGGACCGCCCCTGCGTGACCGGCGATGCCTGGGAATGGGATGGCGTGCGGTTCCGGTTCCTGCATCCGGCGCCGCACTTTCCCTATTTGCGCAACGAGTCCAGTTGCGTGCTGCGCGTGGAGACCGCGCATGGCGCGTTGCTGCTGGCCGGCGACATTGGCGACGTGGTCGAGCGCACGCTGCTGCGCGAGGCGCCGCAGGCGCTGCGCGCCGAGGTGGTGGTGGCGCCGCACCATGGCAGCGCGCATTCCTCGCAGCCGGCCTTCGTCGCCGCCACCGGCGCACGCTTGGTGCTGGTGTCGGCGGCCTACGGCAACCGCTTCGGTCATCCGCATCCGGGCGTGGTGGCGCGCTGGCAGGCGGCCGGCGCCGAGGTCGCCGGCACGCCACAGGGCGGTGCGCTGCGCGTGTGGCTGGGGCGCACGGGCCTGCAATTGCGTGAGCGGCGGCCCTGGCGGGCGCGGCTGTGGGATGCGGCGGAGCGGGCGCGGGCGGCTGCTATCCTATCGGCCAGTGAACGAACGGCCGAGCGTGCCGGAGGGTTGCGACGTGTGGGAACTGGTCAAGGCCGGTGGCTGGCCGATGGTGCCATTGCTGCTGTTGGGCGTGGTCGCGCTGGCGATCGTCCTGGAGCGGTTCTGGAGCCTGCGCCGTAGCGAGGTGTTGCCGCCGGGACTGGGACAGGAAGTGCGCAACTGGGCCACGCGCGGCAAGCTCGACCCCACCCATATCGAATCGCTGCGGCGCAATTCGCCGCTGGGCGCGCTGCTCGCGGCCGGCCTGGACGTGCGCAACCGTCCGCGCGAGATCGTGCGCGAGCGCATCGAGGACACCGGCCGGCACGTCGTGCACCGCATGGAGCGTTACCTGAACGCGTTGGGCACCATCGCCTCGGCCGGGCCGCTGCTCGGCCTGCTCGGCACCGTGGTCGGCATGATCCAGATGTTCCTCGGCATCCTCGACCATGGCCTGGGCGACGTGAACCAGCTCGCCGGCGGCATCGGCAAGGCGCTGGTGTGCACCGCCACCGGCATGATCATCGCGGTGCCGGCGCTGATCTTCCATCGCCATTTCAAGGGCCGCATCGCCGGCTACGTGATCGAGATGGAGCAGGAAGCCACCGCGCTGACCGATGCGCTCGACGGCCATGGCCGTGCGGTTGCGCCGGCACGCGGCGCCGCGTCGAACGCCGCGTCGGCCAAGGGCTGAGCCGGTGCGGATCCGCGACGACCGTGGCCAGGACGAGCCGCACATCGACCTGGTGCCGTTGATCGACGTCATCCTGGTGCTGATCATCTTCTTCGTCGTGACCACCACCTTCGATGCGCGTTCGACGCTGCAATTGCAGTTGCCCAACGCCAGCGACCGCAACGCGCCGCCGCCGGCGCGCGCGCTGAGCGTGCTGATCAACGCCGACGGGCATTACTTCATCAACGACCAGGAAGTGCTGCGCACCGACGTGGAGTCGGTCAAGCGCAGCATCGCCCAGGTCGCCGGCGACGACCGCGAACAGCCGGTGCTGCTGCGCGCCGACGCGCGCACGCCGTACCAGGCGGTGGTCACCGCGCAGGACGCGCTGGGCCAGCTCGGATTCCGCCGCATCGCCATCGCCACTGCCCCCGAAGTCAACAGGGACGGAAGCTCCAAGTGAATGTACCCACCGACGTGCCCGTCCAGGATTCCCCCTGGCGGACCTATCGCCGCCTGTTGTCCTATGCCGGCGGCTACCGCGGTCTGCTGCTGATCGCCGCCGTCGGCGCGCTGCTGGAGGCGCTGGCCGGCTCGGGCTTCCTGGCGCTGATGAAGCCGATCACCGACGAGACCTTCATCGCCCGCAACCGCGAGGTGGCGATGTGGCTGCCGTTGCAGATCGTCGGCCTGTTCGTGCTGCGCGGTATCGCCGGCTACGTCACCGACATGTCGATGGGGCGCGCGGCGCGGAGCATTTCCCGCGATTTCCGGGTCAACGTGCTGGACAAGTACCTGCGCCTGCCGGGCAGCCGCTTCGATGCCGAGCCGGTGGCGTCGATGCTGGTGCGGCTGGGTTCGGACAGCGAGCAGGTGGCGCAGGCCGCGGTCGACGCGATGAAGGTGATGGTGCAGCAGACCCTGCAGATCGTCGGCGCGCTGGCGGTGATGCTGTGGTACAGCTGGACCGTGACAGTCACCATCCTGCTGGTGGCGCCGCCGCTGGCCTGGGTGATGGACCGCGTGGCCAAGCGCTACCGGCGGGTCAGCCATCGCATCCAGGAGAGCAACGCCGAGCTGATGCAGTCCGCCGAGCAGGCCCTGTCCGGCAACCAGGAGGTCAAGGTCTACGGCGCGCGCGCCAGCGAGATGGAACGCTACCAGCACCTGGCCGACACCAACCTGCATCTGGCGATGAAGGTCGAATCCACCCGCGGCATCTCCTCGGCCGCGGTGCAGTTGCTGGGCGCGATCGGCCTGGCCGCGCTGCTGCTGATCGCCGGCCACGAGGCGCTGGCCGGACGCCTGACCGCTGGCGAGTTCGTCTCGCTGATGACCGCGATGATGGCGATCATCCCGGCGCTGAAGAACCTCACCAACGTGCAGAACATGCTGCAGCGGGGCGTCGCCTCGGCGCAGCGGCTGTTCGTGGTGCTGGATGCGCCGGAGGAACAGGACAGCGGTACCCGCCGCATCGAGCGCGCGCAGGGCCGGATCGAGTTCCGCGAGGTGACCGCCGCCTATCCGGGGCAGGCGCGGCCGGCGCTGGCCGAGGTCAGCTTCGTCGCCGAGCCCGGCACCGTCACCGCCATCGTCGGCCGCTCCGGCAGCGGCAAGTCGAGCCTGGTCAAGCTGATCCCGCGCTTCTACGACCCGCAGTCCGGGCAGATCCTGCTCGACGGCCATCCGCTGCAGGAATACCGCCTGGAGGATCTGCGCCGGCAGATCGCCCTGGTCGGCCAGCAGGTGATGCTGTTCGACGGCAGCATCGCCGAGAACGTCGCCTACGGCGAGATGCGCGAGGCCGGTCCGGCGCAATTGCAGCAGGCGATCGCCGATGCCAACGCGATGGAGTTCGTCGAGCACCTTCCCGAGGGCGTGCAGGCGCAGGTCGGGGCCAAGGGCGGACGCCTGTCCGGCGGTCAGCGCCAGCGCCTGGCGATCGCCCGCGCCATGCTCAAGGACGCGCCGATCCTGATCCTCGACGAAGCCACCGCCGCGCTGGACAACGAATCCGAGCGGCTGGTGCAGGACGCCTTGCACCGGCTGATGCCCGACCGCACCACGCTGGTCATCGCCCACCGCCTGTCGACCATCGAACACGCCGACCAGGTGCTGGTGATGGACCACGGCCGCATCGTCGAGCGCGGCACCCACCGCGAGCTGCTGGCGCTGGGCGGGGTGTATGCGCACCTGCACAGCATGCAGTTCCGCGAAAGGCAGTTCGGATGAGCGAGCGCGGGCCGCACACCCCCGCCTATTGGTACGGCACGGGTTCGCCGCCGCTGCACGCGCGCGTGCTGACCCCGCTGTACGCGGCGGCGATCGCGTTGCGCCGCGCGCTGTACCGGCGCGGCTGGCGCAAGCGCCACAGCATCGCCGCGCCGGTGGTGGTGGTCGGCAACCTCACCGCCGGCGGCACCGGCAAGACGCCGTTGACCATCGCCCTGGTGCAGCGCCTGCGCGACGCCGGCTGGAGCCCGGGCGTGGCCAGCCGCGGTTACGGCCGCAGCCAGCCGCAGGAGCCGCGCTGGATCGAGCCGGGCACCTCGGCCGAGCAGGGCGGCGACGAGCCGGTGCTGATCGCGCGCAAGACCGGCGTGCCGGTGCGGGTGGACCGCGACCGCGTGGCCGCGGCGCGCGCGCTGCTGCAGGCCGGCTGCGACATCGTGGTCTGCGACGACGGCCTGCAGCATTACCGGCTGCAGCGCGACATCGAGATCGAGGTGGTGGACGGCCAGCGCCGCTACGGCAACGGCCGCCTGCTGCCGGCCGGGCCGCTGCGCGAGCCGGTGGCGCGCGGCAACGAATGCGATTTCCGGGTCATCAATCTGGGCCAGGCCAGCGACAGCGGTGCGCTCGAAGCCGGCTTCGGCGAATGGGCGATGCGCTTGCGCATCGACAGCGCGCAACCGCTGCGCGGCGGCCGTGCGCGGCCGCTGCGCAGTTTCGCCGGCCAGCGCGTGCATGCCGTGGCCGGCATCGCCCATCCGCAGCGCTTCTTCGACATGCTGCGCGCGCAGGGCATCGGCGTGGTCCCGCATGCCTTTCCCGACCACCACCAGTACCGCGCCGCGGACCTGGCCTTCGGCAGCGAACTGCCGGTGCTGATGACCGAGAAGGACGCGGTCAAGTGCGCCGCCTTCGTCAACGACTGGTGCTTCAGCGTGCCGCTGGTCGCCGAGCTGCCGGCGGCGTTCTGGATCGGCCTGCTGGATCGGCTGGACAAGCTGCGCGGCCGCGCGGGCGGGACCGGCGACTAGGCGGGTCACCAATTCCCGAGTATGCCGCGCCGCGGTTGGCCTGCAGGAGCGCCATCGGCGCGCGTGGCGTAGCCTGGCCATTGGTCGCATCCAAGCTGCGGCCCCAGCGGTGCGTCCGCCATCTTCAGCCCCCAGGGCACTGGTGCTGCGCGCACGACGCCGTGTCATCGCTACGGGGGGAGGGGCGAACCACCTCCTCGCGCTTCCTCGCCACAGATGGGCGCCAATACGGCGCGCGTGCCGCGCGCGCGACGTGAGCGCAAGCCGCAGCGAGCCGACGCTTTCCGCGCCGCTGGGCAAGGCGCGCGTGCGGTCGCTGGCCGGCGCCACCACCTGCACACCGGCGATCCCGGCGTGGTCGATACAATGACCCTCAGTGCCGTTGCGGCGTGCGGCGGCCACCGGGCCGCTGCCCGGCGTCCACCAGGCCGTTTCGGCCAACCATGCGGAGAGCTTTCGATGACGGTCTTCTCGCGATATCCCCGGCGCACGCGCGCCGCTGCCGGCGCCACCCGCGCATGAGCGCCGCCGTGCCGCCGTTCGTCGTCGCCATCCCGGCCCGCTACGCCGCCTCGCGGCTGCCGGGCAAGCCCTTGCGTGCGCTCGGCGGCGAGCCGCTGGTCCGCCACGTGGCGCAGCGTGCCCTCGCCGCCGGTGCCACCCAGGTGTGGGTGGCCGCCGACGATGCCCGCATCGCCGCCGCCGTGGCCGACCTGGACGGCGTGCATGTGGCCAATACCTCTGCCGACCACGCCTCCGGCACCGACCGCCTGGCTGAGTGCGCCGACATCGCCGGTTGGGACGATGCGACCCTGGTGGTCAATCTGCAGGGCGACGAGCCGTTCGCGCCGGTGGCCGGCATCGTCGCGGTGGCCCGGACCCTGGCCGACAGCGGCGCCGAGATGGCGACCCTGGGCACGCCGGTGGACGCGGCCGAGCACCTGTTCGATCCCAACGTGGTCAAACTGGTGCGCAGCGCCGCCGGCGATGCGCTGTACTTCAGCCGCGCACCGATCCCCTGGCACCGCGACGCCTTCGCCGCCTCGCAGACGCAGTTGCCGCTGCCCGGCCCGTGGCTGCGGCATATCGGCATCTACGCCTATCGCGCCGGCTTCCTGCGCCGGTTCGCGGCGATGCCGCCGGGCACGCTGGAGCGGATCGAGTCGCTGGAGCAGTTGCGGGTGCTGGAAGCCGGGTTCCGCATCGCGGTGGCGTTGTCGCCGGCGCCGTTCCCGCCGGGCGTGGACACGCCCGAGGATCTGGCGCGCGCCGAGGCCTACCTGCAGGGGCAGGCATGAAGCTGCTGCTGGTGTGCCTGGGCAACATCTGCCGTTCGCCGATGGCCGAGGGCGCGCTGCGCCACCACCTGCAGCGCTCGCCGCTGGCGAGTGTGGTGGAGGTCGACTCGGCCGGCACCGGCGACTGGCATCGCGGCGAGCCGCCGGACCGGCGCGCGGTCGCCTGCGCCGCCGCCCATGACGTGGACATCGCCGGCCTGCGCGCCCGGCAACTGCGCGACCGCGACTTTGCCGAGTTCGACTGGATCCTGTGCGCCGACGCGGCCAACCTGCGCGACGTGCGCCAGCGCGCCCCGGCGGCGGCGCACGAGCGCGTGGCGCTGTGGCTGCCGTGGGCCGGGGTGCACGGCCATCGCGAGATCCCGGATCCGTACACCGGCGGCAGCGCCCAGTTCGAGCAGGTCTGGCAACTGGTAGACGAAGCCGCCGCCGGCAGCGTGGCGCGACTGTCCGTCGACCTCGGCTCCGGCATAATCGGCCGATGAATTCCATCGCCGCCCTGGAACTCCCCGCGTCCGGCGCCTGGCTCAACGCCGAGCCGATCCGCCTGCGAGATCTGCAGGGGCGGGCGCTGGTGCTGGCCTTCGTCAATGCCGCCTCGGTGTGGTGCGCGCAGCGTCTGGCCGAACTCGGCCAGTGGCAGGCGCGCAATCCCGGACGCCTGCAGGTGATCGTGGTGCAAGTGCCGCGCTTCGACAGCGAGCGCGAGCCGCAGCGGGCGCTGAAGCTGCTGCGCAGCCAGGGCGTGTCCGCGCCGGTCCTGCTCGATGCCGATTGGGCCGCCTGGCAGCGCTTCGGCGTCCAGGCCTGGCCGACCCTGGTGCTGATCGACGCCGGCGGCGTGGAGCGCGAGCGCCTGGTCGGAATCGGCGGCGCGGAACTGGACAAGGCGCTGCACGCGCTCTGCGCCGGGCAGCCGCTGCCGCTGGACGAGGACCTGCGCGACGCGCGCGAGACCCAGCCGGAGCCGCGCCTGCCGCTGCGCTTCCCGACCGGCCTGGCGGTGGCCGAGGATCGCCTGTACGTCGCCGACAGCGGCCATCACCGCATCCTCGAATGCAGCACCAGCGGCCGCGTGCTGCGCCAGTTCGGCATCGGCACCGCGGACTTCATCGACGGCGCGATCGGCGAGGCGGCGTTCCACCGCCCGCGCGGGCTGGCGCTGGAGCGCGGCGTGCTGTACGTGGCCGATACCGGCAACCATGCGCTGCGCCGGATCAACCTGCTCACCGGCCAGGTCGACACGCTGTGCGGCAACGGTCGCGCCGGCGAGCCGGTCGAAGGCCCGGTCGAGCAACCGCTGCTGGCGCCGCTGAACCATCCGCAGGACGTGGTGATCGCCGACAACCAGGTGCACCTGGCGATGGCCGGCGACAACCGCATCTGGAGCTACGACCTGGGCAGCCGCAGCCTGCGCTGGCGCGCCGGTGCAGGCGCGCTGGAGCTGCGCGACGGCAGCGGCCACCTGGCCGCGTTCGCGCAGCCGTGCAGCCTGGCCGCGGTGCAGCAGGTGCTGTACGTGTGCGATGCGCTGGGCTCGGCGGTGCGCTCGATGCAGTTGCGCGGCGACCTGGTGCAGACCCTGCTCGGCGGCCAGGGGCCGTGGGATTTCGGCAACGAGGACGGGCCGCGCAGCCGTGCCCGCCTGCAGTTCCCGCAGGCGATCGCGCTGAGCCCGGACGCGCCGCTGCTGTGGATCGCCGACAGCGGCAACGGCAGTCTGCGCAGCCTGCGTCTGGGCGGCGGCGAACTGTCCACCGCGGCCTTGCCGCGGCGCCTGCATGGCCCGGGCGGGTTGGCGGTCAGCGCCGGCACGGTGTGGATCGCCGAGACCGATGCGCATGCGGTGCTGCGCTACGACATCGCCAGCGGCGAACTGCGCGACCTCGCGATCGGCGAATGAGTACCCCCGCATTGCCCGCGTTCGACGGCAAGGCCTTTGCCGCCAACCTCAGTACCGCGCCCGGCGTCTACCGCATGTACGCCGCCGACGACACCTTGCTCTACGTCGGCAAGGCCGGCGCGCTGCGCAAGCGCGTGTCCAGCTACTTCAGCGGCTCGCCGAAGAACGCGCGGACCATGGCCATGCTGGCGCAGGTGGCGCGCATGGACGTCACCGTCACCCGCAGCGAGGGCGAGGCGCTGCTGCTGGAAAACCAGCTGATCAAGTCGCTGTCGCCGCGCTACAACGTGTCGCTGCGCGACGACAAGAGCTATCCCTACGTGCTGCTGACCCGCGAGGAGTGGCCGCGGATCACCCTGCACCGTGGCCCGCGCGCGGTGCCCGGGCGCTATTTCGGGCCGTATCCCGGCGTCACCGCGGTGCGCGAGACGCTGAACCTGATGCATAAGCTGTTCAAGCTGCGCAGCTGCGAGGACAGCGTGTTCCGCAATCGTTCGCGGCCGTGCCTGCAGTACCAGATCGGCCGTTGCAGCGCGCCATGCGTGGCGTTGGTGGCGGCCGACGAGTACGCCGAGGCGGTGCGCCGCTCCACGCTGTTCCTGGAAGGGCGCAGCGATCAGCTCGGTGAGGAATTGGTGCAGGCGATGCAGGCCGCCAGCGAACGTCTGGAGTTCGAACGCGCCGCGCGCCTGCGCGATCTGCTGGGCTCGCTGCGCAGCATGCAGAGCCGGCAATACGTGGACGGCCGCGCCGCCGACCTCGACGTGCTGGCCTGCGCCACCCAGGGCGCCAACGCCTGCGTGCTGCTGCTGGCGTTCCGCGACGGGCGCAATCTCGGCACCCGCGCGTTCTTCCCCAAGACCAACGGCGAGGACAGTGCCGCCGAGGTGCTGGGTGCGTTCGTGTCGCAGTACTACGTCGAGCACGCGCCGCCGCGCGAGGTGCTGCTGGACCGCGAGATTCCCGACGCCGAGCTGATCGAGGCGGCGCTGAGTTCGGCCGCCGAACGCAAGGTGCAACTGAAGTGGAACGTGCGCGGCGAGCGCGCCGGCTACCTGGAGCTGGCCAGCCGCAACGCCCAGGCCACCCTGGTCACCGAACTGACCAGCCGCAACGCCCAGCACGCGCGCAGCGAGGCGCTGCGCGAGATGCTCGGCCTGGCCGAGCCGGTCAAGCGGGTGGAGTGCTTCGACATCAGCCACACCATGGGCGAGGCCACGGTGGCCTCGTGCGTGGTGTTCGACGCCAGCGGCCCGGTGCGCAGCCAGTACCGGCGCTACAACATCAGCGGCATCGAGCCGGGCGACGACTACGCGGCGATGCGCCAGGCGATCGAGCGCCGCTTCCGCCGCGCCGCCGAAGGCGAGGGCAAGGGCGATGCGGTGCTGCCGGACGTGTTGCTGATCGACGGCGGCGCCGGACAGCTGGCGCAGGCCACCGGTGCGCTGGCCGACCTGGGCGTGGACGGGGTGTTGTTGATCGGCGTGGCCAAGGGCGCCGAGCGCCGCGCCGGCCACGAGACCCTGGTGATGCCGGACGGGCGCGAACTGCGCCCGGGTGCCGCGTCGCCGGCGCTGCAGTTCATCCAGCAGGTGCGCGACGAGGCGCACCGCTTCGCCATCACCGGCCACCGCGGGCGCCGCCAGAAGGCGCGCATGACCAGCAAGCTGGAGGATATCCCCGGCATCGGCCCGCGCCGCCGCGCCAGCCTGCTCAAGCATTTCGGCGGGCTGGCCGGGCTCAAGGCCGCCGGCGAGGCCGAGATCGCGCGGGTGGAAGGCATCAATGACGCACTGGCCGCACGAATCTACGCTAACCTGCACGGACTGCCGGTGCCCGATCCGGCAGGCGAGTAGAGCAGCGCAATGAAGTTGACCATCCCCACCTGGCTCACGCTGCTGCGGATCGTGATGATCCCCGTGCTGGTGCTGGTGTTCTATCTGCCGTACACCTGGACCAACTTCGCCTCGGCGGCGATCTTCGGCCTGGCCGCGTTCACCGACTGGCTGGACGGCTGGGTGGCGCGGCGCTACCACCAGTACTCCGCGTTCGGTGCGTTCCTGGATCCGGTGGCCGACAAGCTGATGGTGGCGGTGGCGCTGTTCCTGATCGTGCAGGGCCATCCGACGCCGTGGATGGCGTTCTGGGCGGCGGTGATCGTCGGCCGCGAGATCGCGGTGTCGGCGCTGCGCGAATGGATGGCCGAGATCGGCCAGCGCGCCAAGGTGCGGGTGGCGATGATCGGCAAGATCAAGACCACCGCGCAGATGGTGGCGCTGCTGTGCCTGCTGTACTCGGTGATGCCCGACGGCTCGCCGCCGGAGAGCGTGTGGATGGGCCTGTTCGTCTTCCACGTCGGCGACTGGACCCTGGCGATCGCCGCGATCCTGACCCTGTTGTCGGGTATCCAGTACCTGCATGCGGCCTGGCCGAGCCTGCGCGACGACGAGCGCGCGGCGGTGGCGGAAAAGAACGCGAAAAAAATCGAAGGCAACGGTTGACAGGCTGCGTGGTCCCGGTAGAATTCGCGGCCTCAAGCGGGAATAGCTCAGTTGGTAGAGCGCAACCTTGCCAAGGTTGAGGTCGCGAGTTCGAGTCTCGTTTCCCGCTCCAGATCATGAAAACAGGACCTTCGGGTCCTGTTTTCGTTTTGGGCGGATGCGCTGCACTGGCAGATGCCTGCATGCGCGTCGAGCCGTCGCGCAGGGCCGTTTCGCTTCATGCGGTCGCCAGCAACGCGATGGCGAACTGCATGCGTCAGTTGGCCATCGCATCGCGTTGCCGGATGGCCGTGCCACCCGCTGTTGCCGGAAGCGATCCAGCTCGCTGCCTTGGCCTGCCACGCCCGCCTTGGGGTGCGGTGCGCATGCAGGTTGTCGGCTGCTCCGCGTTGAACAAGGACGCGCCGTTCGCCATGCGCAATCCCGGCTGGATCAACACGCAGGCACCGTGGCCGCGTTGAGGATGCTGCGGGCGCTGCATCGGCATGTACTCGCCGCCGTGCGCTGCCCGCGGCGCGCGCCAGCGGCGAGCGCGTCATACAGACACGACCGTGACGCGATAGATGCGCCCCTGCGCTCTTGTGCCGCTTCAGGGCCCTGGAATGGCCGCACGGAAGCCGGCATGCCCGCAGGCCGCGTCGTAGGCGTAGTCGCCGGCGGCAAGCAAATGGCGGCCGCTGTTGATGTGGGCCGGCGGCGTCTTCAGCGGCCCGCGCCACTGCACGCTGTCCGGGGTCGCCGCCTTGCCGTCGCCGACCGCAAAGTTGTAACCGAACACCGATTGCCCCTTCGCGTCGACGACGTCGAGCCGCAGTTGGGTGGCATCCGGCACCACGCGCGTCGGATGGCCTGACATCTCCACGGTCTGTTGCAGGCTCGCGGGCGTGGCCGGCGGCACCACCGGGTTGAGCATCATGTAGGACACGCCGGTATCGGGCAGCAACTTGCCGCAGACGCGGTAGTCGCTGCCGCTGCCGGGAAAGTTGGTGCAGGCACTGGGCGCCTGCCAGTCGCCCGGCGCATTGGCGGTGGCGGCGCCGCGCTGCAGCGGTACCAGTGCGAATCCCTTCAGCGCCGCCTGGCTGACGCCCAGGGTGATGCCCTTGGCACTGACGATGTAGCCGGGGCTCATGCGCTGCGCGCGCATCTGCGCCAGGTTGAGGAACGGATTGCGCGCGGCATCGACGCCGCGGTCGTAGCCCACGCCCATCATGCCGAAGGTCGGCGAGATGGTGCTGCAGTTGCGCAGCACCTGCGTGCTGCTGCTCAGCGCAGGGCTGCCGTCGTAACCGGCGCAGGTGGCGGGCACCTGTGTCAGCGGCTTGGGTTGTTGGGCCACGCTGGCGACATCGCAGGTGCACTGCGCGGCCAGCACGGTGATGCGGTCCACCCGCGCGGCGGCGCGTTTGCCGTCGGGCGAGACACCGAGTTGCATCGGCACGTCCACGTACTTGCCGGGGTGATACTTGCTGTCGCTCGAGTAGAAGATGTGACCCGGCGTGCTGGACGCGTCCCAGGCGCTGCGCAACGCGTCGCTCAGCGGCACTACCACGCCGGTGGAGCCGGTATCCACCTCCAGCACCTGGCTGCCCTTGCTGCGGCCGTCGGCATCGCTACCCAGTTGCACCCGCACCTGGTAGGCGAACTTGGGCGTGGCCCTGGAGGCCAACGGCAGGTCCACCGTCTGCGTCTGCAGTGCGCAGGTCTGCGCGGCGGCGGTGGCGCTCGCGGCCAGGCACAGCGCAGTCCCGCTCCAGCGTGTCCATCGGTTCATGGCGATGTCTCGTGTGGGTGTGGCGCCATGCTAGAGCGCGGCAGCATGCCCATCGTGCGCGGATCCGCGCGATGCGGCGCTTGTCTACCGCCGCTGGCGTGGCGCTGTGGTCGGCATTCCAGTCGCGACGCGGCGCCATCTGCACACGCGAGGCGCGCATTCGGATCCCGGCAACGTCTGCGCGCGCGCAACCCAGGGTTGCCAAGCCGGGGAGCTTGGTACACAATGCAGTCCGTTGTGCGCCGGGATGATTCAAAAACATCTTTTGAATCAATGCGTTGGACGAGAGCCGCAAGGCATCGTCCGGTTCCTGCCGCAAGGGCCCCGGCAGCGGGGCTTTGTTTTTGTCGGACGCCACAGGCGTTGCGGCGAGACGTCAGTCCACCGGCCTGGTGGCAGAGTGGTTATGCAGCGGACTGCAAATCCGCGTACGCCGGTTCAATTCCGACCCAGGCCTCCATTTCGATGTAATGCAAAAGGGCCGCTTTCTGCGGCCCTTTTGCGTTGTGCAGTGCGTGCACCTTTCCGCAATCGCGGAGAATATGCCGTCATTGCGCGATGGCGTGGGGAACGACCTGCGCGAAGCGTGTGCGCGATGACGCCTCTCGCCATCGCGCACACGCCGCCTCACCAGCGATATGTGGCCGTGGCCATGACGCGTCGCTGCTCGCCGTAGTAGCAGTCGTCGTGGGCGTCGCAGCGTTGAGACGCAGCTTCTCCTTGAATGGCAGCGCTTTCATCGCTTCCTTGAAGGTCGCCGACTTGGGTTCGCCGTGGGTGTCGTAGAAGTTGAAGCGGAACTGCCATCTCGGGCTGTACCGGCTGTAGTCGTGGGTCGTGCTTTGCATCGGGTTCTCTTCTGCGGATGGATGGGGCGGGGGAATGCAGGGAATGGCGCCAACGCACGCGATGACGCCCGCTGCGCGTCGTGTCGTCGCGTTGACCTTTGGCGATGTCGGAGGCACCGTATGCGCGGCCTGGCGATGTGGCCTGCAGCAGTGGTTGGCTGTGCCGCCGGGCGTGCGAGGCGAAGGCCGAGGTCTTTGCCGGTCTCGATCCTGCAGCCGACAGGGAGCGTGTGATGGTGTCGAAGGGAATGTCCGCCACGGCGCGCTGCGCGCTGCCGCTGCTCATCGCCGTGTCCGCTGCGCCCGCCGCGGCCAGGGAGACGCTGCAGTGCCCCGGGCGCCTGCGCATTGCCGAGGCACAGTTGCAGAGCCCCGACGTGCCGGTCGGTGCCCGCGTCGATCTCGCCGCCGCGCCGCCGCTGCGGCTGTTCTCCAGCGGCGTCTATTCCGGGCCGCCGCGCGAGATGGCTGCACTGGTGCCGAGCAACGAGGACGCGCGCCGCCCCGGCGATGCAGGCGTGTCGGCCTGGCGCTTCGATGCGCCCGATCCGCATGGCCTCTATCTGGTGTGTGGATACGGGCCTGACGGCAGGGTGCAGGTCTCGCGGCGTGTCGGCGACGTCGCGCGGTGCGAAGCGAAGCCGCTGCGTCCGGGCAGCGCCGATCCGGCCGCCGGCACCTTGTTCGTGTGCGAGTGAGGCCGCGCGATGGCAGCTGCGCGCAAGGCCGTGGCGATCGCCGCGCAGTTGCTGTCCTGGAGCGGTTATGCGTTGGGCATGCTGCTGCTGTACGCCGTGTCCGGTCGCCCGTACGCATGGGTAGACGGTGCCGATCCGCAGTTGTCCTCCGCCAATTTCCAGGACAGCGGCAACGGGCGGCTGGTCGGCCTGTGCGTGCTGGCGGTGCTGGTGCTGTTGCAGGGCGTGCACGCGCTGCTGAGCCGCCGCCGCAGCGTGCGCCTGTGCGGCCTGGTTGCGCTGACGATCGCCTGCCTGGCTTGTTACTGCTGGAACTGAGCGCAGTCTCCAGGCCGCGTGTCTGCGGGACTGACGCAGGCACGTGAACGCCACGCGGCGCATGCCGCGAGCGGTGACGTTCTTGTCGCGCGTGGTGTGGTGCTGCATCGGGAGAACGGTCGTCCAGGACGACAGAGCGGCCGGCGCCGCGTGCATCGACGCGATTCCAGCGGTAAACAGGAAAGTCCTGTTGAAGAGACGAGCGGGGGCGGCGATCCCTACCTTCGGGGTTGGGGAGTCGGGATTGGGGATTGGTCGGAGCGGCGCAGTGCAGGCCTGACGGTTTCGCCGGTGGTGGCAAGCAATGCGCTCGTGCGCGGATCGCGGCCGACCCGCGCCGCGGGCTCAGTCCTGCGGCATTTGCGCTGCGACTGTCCGTGCCTTGCGCTGCATGCGCCGGCGCACCAGCCAGGCTGCCGCGGCCAGCAGCGCCAGGCCGGCCGCGCCCAGGGCGAGCCGTTGCCTGTGCACGAACTGGCGTACGGCCTGGCTGCGCTCGATCCACAGGCGCCGCCGCGCGCCCTCGAAATCCGGCGTCTCGCAGGCGCCCACGCCGAACACATAGGCCTTGCCGGGCACCGGATTGAGCGCGCCGTGCGCGACATAGCGCTGGTAGGACCGACGGGCCTGTGCGGGGTCGAGGGTGATCAGCCAGTCGGTCGCCTGGCACAGCACGGCGGCGTAGGCCTGGCTGCGTGCGGGCAGGTCGTCGGCGGCGCGATCGGCCAGGGCGGCGGCGATCCAGCGGTAGTGGTAGCGGTGGTAAGGCTGCGCGGCGGTGGCGTTCCAGCGCTGCGCTTCGGCGGCGGCGATCAGGCCGCCGGGGCGCAGCTGCGCATGCGCCGTGGCTTCGGCATAGTTGCCTGCGTAGACCCGGTTGTCCGGCCCCAGTTCGTAGCCCAGCAGTTCCATGCCCTGGCGGCGCGCGATCAGGGCGGCCCGGTAATTGCCCTCGGCGCGGCCGATGCCGGTCCAGGCCGATGCGCCTTGCTGCCGCGCATCCCGATAGCGGCGCGCCGCCTCGCGCAATTCGGGCTGGGCGAAGTAGGGCAGCGCCGCGTCGTAACGGCCGTCGCGCATCAGCCGGCGTGCCAGCAGTTCGCGCAGTTTCAGGGCCGGCGTCCGTTCCCAATACGCCGGCGCCGCGTTCGCGGTGGACGGCGGCGTGGCGGGAACGTGGCGATCCACGTAGTCCTGCAGTTCCGGCACGGTGAGGACGCGCTCGGCGACCGCGGCGGCGTCTTCCCAGTAGGGGTCGCCGCTGCGGTACAGCTGTGCGAACGCCTCCACGTAGCTGCCGCGTTGCAGTGCCAGGATCGCCGCTTCGCCCTCGATGCGGCACTGCGGTTTGAGCGTCTCGTTGCTCCAGTCGCCATTGCGGCGCGTGCCCCAGTCCTCGTTCGGCGGAAAGCGCCGGGATGCCTGCGCGTAGGCCTGTGCGGCACGCGCGGCGTCGCCGTCGCGCAGTGCCATCTTGGCGCGCAGCCACCACGCCAGGCCGCTGTCGCCGGCATGCGCGAGCAGGCGCGCGGTGCCGGGGTAATCGCCCTGGCGATAGGCCAGCGCGGCCAGGCGGTCGGCGTCTTCCATCGGATCGCCCGCGGCGTCCTGCAACAGGCTCAGGAAGCGCGTCGAGGTCAGCACGCTGCCGGAGTCGGCATCGAAGGCGTGGCTGTCGCTGAGCAGCCGGGCGATCAACAGCCGCCGCACCGCCTGCTGTCGCAGCAGCGGCGCCAGTTCGGCATCGCTGCGGCGGGCGAGATCGGCGGCCACCTGCTTGAGCGAACTCAGGCCAGTGTCCGAGCCCTGTGCCGCCTGCACCGCGTACAGGCCGATCGCGCCGTTCCAGTCGCCGCCGGCGAGCAGCAGACGCGCCTCCTCGCCGAGGCTGGCGATGCCCAGCTCCAGCGGATCGTCGAATCCGGCCAGGCGCAACGCGCGGGTCTGCTGGAAGGCCTGCCGCGCCTGCTGCCGGTACGCCTGCCGCTGCGCCACGGCATCGCCGGCCAGCGCGCCGTCGGCGGCCAGCGCCAGGCTGCGTCCCAGCGAATAGGCGGCCCACGTGCTGCGCGCCCGGCGCTGTGCCTCGGGCAGGGCCAGCACCTGGCGAAAGTAGTCCGCTGCCTGTGGGTAATGCCCCTGCGCGAACGCCACCGCGCCGGCGGTGTACAGGCGCAGTTCCGGTGGCAGGTCGGCGCCGTCGCGTTCGGCCTGCTGCGCATCGTCCAGCGCGCGCAGTTGTTCGATCCGGGCGAACCGCGCGGTGCCCACTTGCCTGCGTTCGACGTCGTCGCGCTGCTGCGGGAACTGCGCGCTGGCGTCCCAGTAGCGCGGCAGGGTCGCGGTGCCGGCGCGGCCGAGGCCGGCGATCGGTGCGCCCAGGCGCTGCACTTCGCGAGCGAAGCTGCCTTCGGGCAATTGCGCGAGCGCGCCGGCACGATCGTCGAGCAGGCGGTACGGGAACTCCGGGCCGCAGGCGCGGGCGCCGCCCAGCGGCAGCAGGAGCAGCATCAGCGCGGCGGCAGGCGTGGCCGCGGGTCGGGGATCACGGCAGGACATCGATGGCACCTGTGTGCAGGCGGCGGCAGCGGACCCAGCCGAGCGCACGGCGTTCTCCGGCGGCCAGGGGTTGGGATGCGCGAGTGCGTTCGAAGCGGGGCGACGGTGCCGGCCATTGCAGCCGGTAGTCGCCGAGTGCGTCGCCGGCTTCGCAGGCGCTGCCGCGCAGAACCACGCGCTGCGGCGGCGTGGCGGCGGTCGTGCCATCGTTCGCGAGCGTCAGGTCGTAGACCGGGCCGGTGCCGCTGGCCTGCACCTGCACGGCCGCCTGCAGCGGACGTCCGTGCACCACCGCCTGCAGCGTCGCCAGCGGCCAGGCGCGGCGGTCGCCCGGCAGCGGCAGGCGGAACCAGACGATGCCGGCCAGGTGCGGCGGGCGACGGGCGCGCAGCGCATCGACGAAGGCGGCGAGCTGCTGCGGCGACACGCGCAGTTCGTGGCGTGCGCCGCTCGCCGCCAGCGGCACCTCGCTTTCGATCAGCGGTGCAGTGTCGGCGTCGGTGCCGTCGACCAGGGCCACGCCGTAGGCCGGCAAGGCCAGCCAGAACGGCGTGGCGCTGCGCTGGGCGTAACGATCGGCCCAGCGTCGCGCCTGCACCGGATCGAACAGGCCGGTCGTCGGTGCGTTCACCGCATGCACCTGCAGCACCGAGCTGTCGACCGTGCGCAGTAGCGACGTCAGCGCGGGGCTGTCCAACCAGGCGGGCAGGGCGGTGATGCTCAGCGCCAGGTCGGCCGGCAGCGCGCCGCGCAGTTGCCGCAGCAGGGCGGCATAGGCGGGCAGGCGCGCGGTGGCGCAGTCGTGGTCGATCTCCACGCCGCGCAGCGCCACGCCGGCGGTGCGCCAAGTGCGCACCACCTGCAGCACCTCGGCGTCGATGCGCGTCGCGTCCAGTTGCGGCAGTTGCCCGTCCAGCCGCACCACCGCGATCACCGGGCGGCCATCGGCGGCGAGCTGCCGCAGATCCACCGCGGCGCGGCCCCAGCCGGCGCGCGGATGCGCTTGCAGCGCGAGTACGCGCAACGTCGAGAAGTCCGCCCGGGTCTGCGCCAGCGCCACCGCGTGCGCGCCACTCCATTGCCGCTGCCAGACGTAGACCTGGTGTTCCAGCGGCGCCGGTGCCGACGCCACACAGCCACCAAGCAGCAGACTCAGCCCGAGCAGCGCGCAGCGCAGCGACACGACGGCCGGGTCAGGACACGCGCGGCCACACGCGGCCGCAGTGTTGCCACTGCACCTTCGCGCGAGCAGTGTGCGAAGCGTGGCTCATGCGCTGGCGATCACGAGAACAGCCCAAACAGCCGCTTCTTCGGCTTGGCGGCCAGTTGCCGGGCCAGCTCGTAGCTCTCGCGCACGTCCGCACGCTCGTGCAGCGCCAGCGAGCGCTCGAAGGCGGCGACCGACGCGGGATAGGCACCGAGGTTCATGTGGCAATTGGCTTCCATCATGTACAGCTGCGCCGCCGAGCCGGGGTCCGCCTGCACACCCTCGTGGTCGAGCAGGGCGCGTGCCGCGTCGCAGGCCGGCAATGCGCTGCGGTAGTCCTTGAGCACGTAATGGCAGTTGGCCTGGTAGTAGTGCGTGTAGAAGTCGTCCGTGCCGTCGCGCTGCACGGCGAGGAAGTCCTGCAGTGCGGCCTTGGCGTCGGGCAGATAGTACAGCAGCAGGTAGCCGCGTCCGTGCCGCGCGCGCTTGAGCGCCTGCAGGTCCTGCTGCTGCGTGGCCTCGGCGATCAGAGAGGCGTAGGCATCGACCGCGGCCGGGTAGTCGCGCGCCTCGCCGAGTGCGCTGGCGTGCACGAACAGCGTGTCCAGGTCGTGCGGATTCGCCTCCGCTGCCGCCTGCGACAGGGCGGTATCCACATGCTCCGGCTGCAGCCGGCCCAGGGCACGCGTCGCGGTGAGACGGTGGTGCGCCTGCACCAGCGCATACATCCGCAGCAGTTCCGGATCGGCCTGGGCCTGGTCGGGCAGTGCCTCGAACTCTTCCTGCGCCGCGTCGGCGATTTCCAGCACGTCGGCATGGCGGCCGACGCGGTTGAGATGGCTGCATGCCGCCTGCGCGCAATCCAGGAACAGCGGCGTGTCCAGTTCGTAGTCCATCATCAGGGTCAGCGCCAGATCCGCGGCCTCGGCGCGCATGCCCTGCTGGCGATAGGCCTCGCGCAGGTTCTGGTACAGGAACTGGAACTGGCTGTGGCGCAGCCCTTCTTCGAGGATGGCCTGCGCCTGCGCGTACAGGCCCCGGTCCAGGTACAGCAGGCCGAGGTTGTTGCAGCACATCGCGAAGGTATGGGTGTCGGTATTGCAGGTGGCGGCCTCGCCCAGTTCCAGGGCTTGCCGGAACAGCGTGGTGCCGTGCTCGTAGAGGGCGAACTGCACCGCGTCGACGTAGCCGGCATCGGCCGGCTCCATCCCGGCGTGTTTCCATTTGCCGATGGAGACGCCGGCGCTGTAGTAGTGGCAGGCGTTGCCGTCGCGGAAGTCCAGCTGCAGCAGCTGCGGCGACTGCCCGGCAGGCAGCGATTCCATCTCGAACAGGCGGACCTGCAGGTCCACCTGCGGCTGCAGCGCGTGGGCGTTGCGGTAGGCGCTGATCGCCGATGCGGGTTCGTCCAGCCAGTAGTGCGCGCTGCCGAGCAGGCGGTGCGCCTCGGCGTCGTGCGGGGCCAGGCCGATCGCGCGTCCGGCCCACTCGGCGACGGTGCGCAGCGCCTGCCGGCGGTCGCTGGTGAAGTGCGCGCTGCGGTCGAGGTAGATCAGGCACTTCAGCCGCCATGGCGCCGGGTCGCCCGGCGCGGCCTGGATCCGGGCGTCGCAGCGCTGCATCAGCACATCGAGGTCGGCCTCCTGCAGATGGTTGAGCACGGTCGTGCCGGACCAAAGTCTGTACAGGCCGTCGACGTCGTTCTGGCGAAGGGCGGCCATGCCGCGTTGGATCAGGGTCTGCATGCAGCGGATGCTCTGGAAAGACGGTGCGGGACCCGGCAGCAGCGCGCGGCAGCGTCTCCCGCAGGGCGACGTTGCGGTAGATAGACGAGCAAGCTGCGGTTTTCCCTACCGCGACCGCGGTGCGCCAGGCGCCGGCGACGCTGCGTCGCCGCTACGGCGCCGCTGCCCAGAAGCGCCGGTTGTACTGCGCGAACCGCTGGCGGCCGACGGTATCGAACCAGGACAGGTCGTAGAACGGACACACGACGGCGCTGCGATCGCGCGGCGGCATCGCATCGAACAGGAGAGACGGCATCGGCGCTGCGCCTTGCCGCCTGCAGGGCCTCCCGGCAGCGCCGGCGGACGCCGATTTGCGATGATGCCGGTCTCGTCCCTCGATCCTGATGTCATGCATCCATCGCGATCTGTTTTGCGTTTCGCCAGCGTGTTCGGTGCGGCCCTGGTTGCCATGACCGGCCTGTGCGCTGTCGCCGATGCCACGCCGCCTGCCGGTGCCGTCACGCGTTGCGGCTGGTTCGACAATCCCTCGCCAGGCAACGCCACGCTCGTGGACAAGGACGGCGAGTGGACGGTTGGCCAGCAGGGCGGGCACCAGGCCGAGGGCACATGGCCGACGTTCTCCCAGGCGCGCTGGGTGGGGACCGGGACGGGCAGCGCCGGCTACGGCTGCGCCTGCCTGAAGGTGCATGCGCGTGACGACACCCGCGAGGTGACCGCGATCGAGTCGGCGACGGCCCAGCCCTTGAAGACCTGCCGGCAGGACAAGGCACTGCGGGGCAGGGAGCCAGAGAATCCGCTGAAGTAAGAGGTTCGCTGCGCGGCGGATTGGCGGATCGGCGCTGATTCGGGCAGCGTCGCTGTCGAGTCCGCAGATCGCGAAAACGAAAAAAGGAGCCTGGGCTCCTTTTTTCGGTGGTTCACTTGCATCGTAGAAAGCAAGTGACGCTATTTGGAGCGGGAAACGAGACTCGAACTCGCGACCTCAACCTTGGCAAGGTTGCGCTCTACCAACTGAGCTATTCCCGCTTGGGAGCCGCGCATTCTACACGCCTGCCAGCAGGTGCGCTAGCCCTTCGTTGCAAAAAAATGTCCGTCGCTGCCCCAGGGGGCGGCAGCGGTTCCGCCGCGCCCAATGAGTCGCCACGGTCGACTCGGCTCGGATCACGCCGCCAGCCACCACCACGTCAGCAACGCCGCCAGCAGCGTGGCGGCGCCGCCCAGCAGCCGCGGCCGGCGCCACCAGTGCCGCGGCTGGCGATCGATGGCATTGGCACCGGCCAGGCGCAACAGGCCGCGGGCGAAACCGTGGCGATCCATGCTGCGGTCGCAGGCCTCGACGCACGCGCCGCAGGCGGTGCAGGCGTAATGCGCACCATTGCGCGGATCGATGCCGGCCGGGCAGGCCTGCACGCAGGCGTCGCAGGCCACGCAGTCGCCGAGTTGTTCGGCGCTGAACTTGGGCAGGGTGCCGGCATACGCGGCCAGGGCCTCGCCGCGGCTGCCGCCCTGGCCGGCGAGCTGGGCGATGCTGGCGCGCACGGCATAGTCGCGGGCGGTGACGGGGTCGAGCAGGCGCCGCCCGCGCTGGGCGATGCTGCCAGTGCCGTATGCGCGGGCGCCACGCGGTTCGCCGCGCATCGCGTCGTAGCCGACCAGCGGCGTGTCGCGGTCGCACAGCAGCGGCTGCAGGCGCGCGTACGGGCACAGGTAGCGGCAGACCTGGCTGCGCAGGAAGCCGGCGTTGCCCCAGGTGGCCAGTGCATAGAACAGCACCCAGAACGTCTCCCCGCCGCTCCAGGCGAACGGATGCAGGCGCGCGACCAGGTCGGCGATCGGCACGAAGTAGCCGACGAAGCTGACCCCGGTCCACAGCGCCACGGTCGCCCACAGCAGGTGCCGTGCCGCGGCCGGCCAGTCGGCGAAGCGCCGTTCGATCCAGGCGAAGGCATGGCTCCACACCGTCTGCGGACAGGCGAAACCGCACCACGGGCGCCCGGCCAGGGTGGTGAGCACCGCCAGCGAGGCCGCGGCGGCGCCCAGCGCCAGCAGCAGCCAGCCGACGTCGTGCGGCCACAGGGTCCAGCCGAACACGTCGAAGCGCCGCGCCGGCAGGTCCAGCAGCAGCGCCTGCCGGCCCTGCCAGCGCAGCCACGGCAGCAAGTAGAAGGCGGCGAACAGCAGCCACAGCACCACGCGTCGGAACTGCGTGTACCGATGTGGCGGCGCCGGTCCTGCCGTGGTTGCGGGCGAGGTGACGACATGCAAGTGGATCGGGCGAGGCATCGGCAGCCGGCTCAGGACAGCGGCGCGGCGTCGCCGTGCGGCGCCGGACGCAACAGGAAGCCGGTCAGCAGGCTCGAGGCCAGCGTCGCCAGCCAGAACATGAAGAAACCCACCGTATAGCCCAGCTCGCGGCTCAGCTGGCGGCCGGGGAAGGTGATGTCGCGCAGCGCCAGCGGATCGACCAGGGCGAAGAACAGCACGCTCATCGCGCCGGCCACCAGGAAGCTCGGCCACAGGATCACCCCCAGCCGCTGCACCAGCGGGCGTGGCGTACCGGGATCGAGCGGGTCGAGCAGCGGATCGTCGGGAGAGGCCATGACGGTGGATTCCATCGCGAAAGGAGGATGCGGCATGCGCCAAGGGGGCAGCGCCACACACGTCGCCGCGCCTGCCAGCCGCCTGGCCGCCGATCCCCCGTCGACACCGGCGTCGGCGCATGCCGCAGCGGCAGACTAGGCAGTGCCGGCCGTGCCGACATTGATCCTGATCAAGGCCGCCGCGGTGGCGGCGTGGAGACTGTCGGCGTCGAGCGACGTGGAGCGGACCATGCAGGACCAGATCGAGGGCATGCCCTTGCCGGGGCCGGACCTGTGCAGCGAGGCCGAGGTGCAGGCGCTGGTGGAGACGTTCTACCGCCGCGTGCGCGCCGACGCCGATCTGTCGGCGGTGTTCGCCGCGCACATCGAGGACTGGGACGCGCACCAGCAGCAGCTGTGCGATTTCTGGTCGGCGATGCTGCGCGGCACCCGCCGCTTCCGCGGCGCGCCGATGCCGCGGCACATGGCCATGCGCGAACTCAGCGCACTGTTGTTCCAGCGCTGGCTGGGCCTGTTCCGCGCCACCACCGCCGAGCTGCCCAACATGCCGATGCGGCTGCTGGCCGACGACATCGCCCAGCGCATCGCCGAGACGTTCTGGCGCCGCCACCAGATGAGCTGGCGCCCGTTCGAGCCGGCATCGCCGCTGCCGCCGGCTGCGTGCGCGGATTGATCCAGGTCAAGGCGGCCGTGCCGGGCGCCGCGCATGCTCGGGGCATGGACATTCTGACCGCGCCCGATCCCTCCGCCGCCTGGACCTTCGACGCCGACCTGCTGCGCCGCTACGACCGTCCCGGCCCGCGCTACACCTCGTACCCGACCGCGCCGCATTTCCAGACCGGTTTCGGCCCGGCGCAGTTGTTCGCCGCGGTCCAGGCCAGCGATCCGCGGCGGCCGCTGTCGCTGTACGTGCACGTGCCGTTCTGCCGCAATCCCTGCTTCTATTGCGGCTGCCATCGGGTGATCACCCGCGACCCGCAGCGCGGCCGCACCTATTTGCAGAGGCTGCTGCGCGAGGCGGCGATGATGGCCGCGTGTTTCGAGGGCGAGCGCGAGGTGGTGCAACTGCACCTGGGCGGGGGTACCCCCAACTTCCTCGCTCCCGAGTTGCTGGGCGAACTGGTGCAGGGCCTGCGCGGGCTGTTCCGCTTCAGCCAGGCGCCGGACCGCGAGATGTCCATCGAACTGGACCCACGCACGGTGACGCCGCAGGACATCGCCGCATTGGCCGAACTGGGCTTCAATCGCGCCAGCCTGGGCATCCAGGATTTCGACCCGCTGGTGCAGCAGGCGATCAACCGCCGCCAGGGCGTGCACGAGACGCTGGACATCCTGCGCGCCTGCCGCGTGCACGGCATGCGCTCGGTCAACGTCGACCTGATCTACGGCCTGCCGCGGCAGACCCTGGCCGGGTTCGAACAGACCCTGGAGACGGTGATCGCGGCGCGCCCGGACCGCCTGGCGGTCTACGGCTACGCGCACATGCCGCAGCTGTTCAAGGCGCAGCGGCGCATCGCAGACGTCGATCTGCCCGATGCCGAGCAGAAGCTGGCCCTGCTCGGCCTCGCGGTCAGCAGGCTCTCTGCAGCGGGCTACCAGTACATCGGCATGGACCACTTCGCGCTGCCGCAGGAAGACCTGGCGCGCGCGCAGCGGCAGGGCAGCCTGCACCGCAACTTCATGGGCTACACCACCCACGCCGACACCGACCTGCTGGGCCTGGGGGTCAGCGCGATCAGCCGCATCGGCGCCAGCTACAGCCAGAACCAGCGCGACCTGCCTGCCTGGGAAGCGGCCGTGGACGCCGGCGACAGCCCGGTGCTGCGCGGCCTGCAGCTCAGTGCCGACGACGCCTTGCGCGCCGAACTGATCCAGCAGCTGATGTGCCAGGGGCGGGTGGACGCGGCAGCGGTGGCGCAGCGCCACGGTATCGACTTCGCCAGCTACTTCCGCGAGGAACTGCGCGCACTGGCGCCGCTGTGCGCGGACGGTCTGGCCGACTACCGCGACGGCGTGGTCCAGGCCACCGCCCGCGGCCGCCCGCTGCTGCGCCTGATCGCCATGTGCTTCGACCGCTACCTGCGCCAGCCCGACCAGCCGGCGCGCTACTCGCGCGCGATCTGAGTGCCGCGAATCACGCTTGCCGTTGGCATCCCCGGTGCCGCCGTGGCGGCGGTACCGGGGCTTTTCGACGGTGGTGCGCAAGCCTGCCGATGCCGGCATGTGGTGTCTCGGTTCGGCGCGTCTGCCGGATCGGCAGCGCCCTGCGGTTCACAAGCGCCTCGCGATCAGGCACGCTACGCGCCACCAGGCCCGGATGGCGAAACTGGTAGACGCATCGGACTTAAAATCCGCCGGGGGCGACCCCATGCCGGTTCGATTCCGGCTCCGGGCACCATGGGTGTGTAAGAGTTTCAGTGCTTCGGCGACTTCGATCGGCTTCGCCGCTGTGCAGCTGTCTTGAAGACTGGAACTTGGACTGGCGCTGCCGAAGAATTCTTTGCCTGCCGACAAGGTGGTTGCATGCAGGTCGATGAAATCTACTATCGAGTTACCTATCTGGACCCAAAGATGCGCTTGCCCGTCATACGGGCGTACGTTTGTCTTGGGGTGAATCTTTCGGATGAAGATGTGGAAGGCGATATCTGGTATTTTCAGGACGTCTTCAGTTATTACGAATCTGGTTCAGCTCTGACCGCAACAGAGTCAGACATTCCCGTGGTATGCCTGACGGACGACGAGTTGAAGGGCGATATGCTGGATGCCAATCGGCTCCATGATGTGTTGGAAGAAATCAGAACCAAACTCCATCGGCTTGATATCACCTCATTGACGGCTGGTTAAAGCCTGCTTGGATGTGGCGGGTGGCTCATTCGCTATGATGGGCTATCGCAATAGTGTTGGGAAAACGAGGTCGTCAAGCGTAATCCTGGGGTGATCTTTGCGTTTTACTCAAATTTTGATTGTGCTCAATGGCAGTGCAAATTTGTGAAAAATCTGCTTGTAATCATTGCCGCTGTGTTCCTGATCTCTGGCTGCGGGAGGTCTCGCTCTGAAGATGCATATTACGGGCTCTGGAGTAGCAGGAAAGCCGATGCTGAAATTAGGCAGTTGCGGCTGGGCCATGATATGAAGTTCGAAGTAAAGGCGTTCCCGGCAGCCGTGGCCTGTTCAGATTCTACGGTGTTGGGTGATATTGATGGTGGCGGTGCTTGGGAGTATGACGCGGAAGATGGGCGCATACTTCTTGATTTTTCAAAAATAACAAATGGAAAATGTAAAACTCCCTATGCAATGGTGATTTTCGACCAGCCAGGATCCAAGTTGGCAGCTTTTTCTGATGTGGAGATGCCATCAAGTGGGGTGGTGTTCGAGCATTCGGTTGATGGCAGAAATAGGTTGTGACTTGGAAGATCATGCTTCCTTGCGGCATCTGCGTCTGGTGTGGCTGAGTTGAATTGCATGAGATTCCAGAATGTCTTGCCTGGGATTCTTATCGGCTGCAGACTTGATCTGTAGTCGCGATGACCATCTGTGCGGACTGGTAGAGCTTTCTGCCAGTGCTGACAATTCGGAGATTTCGTCTATGCAGCACCGATCTCGTGCTGGCCTGATCGCCGGTGTTTTGGTGGCATTGCTAGCGCTCGTGAGCTTTGCCTATTTAAAGGATGCTCGCGCCGGAAAAGTTGTGCAGTGCAGTCCTCAGAGTGTTGAGATATTGCTCGCAATCAAGAGTGACTCCGAGATTGCTGAATATGGTGCTACACATTTCAAGTCGCCTAATGTGCCATTTCTCGCGAGTCAGATTAATTTAAGTGAAAAGCTGTGCTCGGACGAGGGGCGTGGGGTTAGGGTCGTGTATCTAACCACGCCGGGGTTTAGCCAGGGTCGGCCATTTATTAATATTGACAAGATTTATTTTGATGATGATGCGGCTTTTGTCGAGATATCGTTTCCCCCTACGGGAAAGAATGCTGATGTATTTCTAAGAAAGAGGGCTGGAGTTTGGAGGGCGATAAAGAAAGAAATGTGGGAATCATGATTTTTTGGTGAGCGTATTCAGTCTTTTTCAAAGCATAGTCAATTGAGGTGAGCTGATCAGCCCCATGAATTGTTGGAAGAGACCGGGGGTCAAGCGCTACTGACGTGAATTCTATAATCCACCATGACTTCGTTGCGTAGCGAATGAGGTCGCTGTATGAAAAATGTAGATGAAATTTATTATAGAGTTACTTATCTTGATCCAGGAATGCGCTTCCCAGAGATAACGGCTTACGTTTTTCTTGGGGTAAACCTTTCTGACGAAGATGTGGATGGTGATATCTGGTATTTTCAGTACGTCTATAGCTATTGCGAGACGGGCTCAGCATTGACAGCTACGGAACCGGGCACTCCTGTGGAATGCCTCACTACCGAGCAGTTAGTTGGCGACATGTTTGACATCGATCAACTCCGTGCGTCATTGATAGAGGTCAAAGCTAGGTGTGGATGAAAATAAAATGAGCGAAAATATAGATGTCAATGCTTTTATGGAAAAAAATGGAAGTATTGAACCCTTTTTGCTTAAAATATCGGAGCCGATTCCTTCAGGTGAAGATGACTTTTATTGTGTCGTACATATGCCTGGAGTGTTGACAGAAGATAAAAAAATTCTAGGGATTGATGCGACCCAGGCAAGCGAGCTGGCAGCTAATTTTGCTAGGTCTATGTTGGGTGATGCCAAGATTGTTGATGGAAATGGAGTTGCCATCAACTGGTGATGTAAGAAGTAATCAGATGGATCCGCCAGCATTTCGCTCGCGGATCTTCGTTATCGTCGATCCAGGCCGTCTTACTGGATGATTTCTCATCTGTATTCCTGAGAAGGAAGGCGCCGGGCCTTGGCCTCGCGACGCGCGTGTCTGCCAGATGACAAGGCGCGCGCCGCATCACGCAAGCTTCGGCATCGCGTCATGGTTTGTTGCATTGCCGGTCATTGGCGCAGTTCCAATCGCCGATACGCGCGATGCCTGATTCTAGACTCGCCCGCATCTTTCGATGCGGGAGGGTAGAGGCGATGCAATTCTCGAACGGCGACGAAGACGCCATCCTGCAGCGCCGCCGCACCTTTCTTCTCGGGACCGCAGGCGCGCTGGCACTGGGAATCACCGCACGTGCCGTAGGCGCTTCGCCGGCATCTGCCAGGCTGCGTCACGTCGGCGGTGCCGATGCACTGGCCACCGCTGCGTCCGGGATGTCCGGCATCGTGCATCCCGGCCTGTTGGTCACCGAGGCCGACCTGCAGCGCATCCGCGACAAGTTGGCTGCCAACGCCGAGCCGTGGGTGGGCGGTTGGAACATGATGCTCAAGACCAACGACACCAACCTCGACGCGACGCCGCGTCCCCTGGCGGTGGTGACGCGCGGCGTGGAGGGCGAGAACTATTGGCAGATGATCGGCGACATGGTGCGCACGCTGCACCTTGCTTTGCGCTGGAAGATCAGCAACGACGAGCGCTATGCGAAGAAGGCCATCGAGTTTCTCAATGCCTGGTCGTCGACTTTGACCGAACTGGGCGGCAATTCGAACGTCTACCTTGCCTCGGGCCTCTACGGCAACCAGTGGGCCAACGCCGCCGAGCTGATGCGGACGTACTCCGGTTGGGCGACGCAAGACCTGGCGCGGTTCCAGGCCATGCTGCTCAACGTGTTCTACCCGAACTGCCACGACTTCCTGGTCACCCACAACGGCACGGAGATCAGAAAAGTCACGCACTATTGGGCCAACTGGGACTTGGCCAACATCTGCTCCATCTATGCGATCGGCGTGTTCTGCGACCGCGCCGACCTGATGGCCGAAGCGAGCGGCTACTACAAGACGGGTCGCGGCAATGGCGCGAGCGCCAACTACGTCTACTACCTGCATCCTGGGTATCTGGGGCAATGGCAGGAGAGCCATCGCGATCAGGGGCACTCGACCCTCGGCATCTCGCTGGCCGGCATGTTGTGCGAGATGGCCTGGAATCAGGGCGAGGATCTGTTCGGTCATTGGAGCAACCGGTTGTTGGCCGGTGCGGAATACGTGGCCAAGACCAATCTGACCGATACCAGCGGCAATGCGCTGTTCACGCTGCCGTTCGCGCCTTACAACGGGGTGTTCGGACTTGGCACCGCGACGGCTGGCACCAATCAGCTGCGGCCCAACTGGGAGCTCATCTGCAACCACTATGTGAACCGCAAGGGACTGGCGGCTCCCTGGAGCGAGGCGATGCGCGACATGATCCGGCCCGAGCGCGTCGATGGTGGCGATCAGCCGGGCATCGGCACCTTGCTGTATGCGCGCGATCCGGTCGCGCCGGCCGCACCCAGTGGCCTCAGCGCCTTCCTGAGCCACGGAAAGGTGCAACTGTCGTGGTGGGGCAGTGCAGGCGCTTCGCTGTACGTGGTGCAGCGGGCCGCATCGCCCAACGGCCCGTTCGCGGCGATCGCGCGCGTCGTCGATCCATGTACCTACACCGATGTTCCTGCGCAGGGCACCTGGTACTACCGCATCGTCGCACTGACCAAGGACGCCGGGCCGATGCTCGGTTCGGAGACTGCGCGCGTGGCGGTTCCCGGTGAGCTGTGGTTGCACCTGCCGCTCAACGGCGATGCCAACGACGCCAGCGGCCGCGGGCGGCATGGACGGTTGCAGGGCGGCACCAGTTGGGGTGCAGGCCGTAACGGCGGCAGCGCCTTGCAGTTCGACGGCCGCAGCGGTCATGTGCTGCTGCCCGATGGTGCGGTGTCGGCATTGGGCGATGTCACGGTGGCGGTGTGGGTGTACTGGGATGCGTCGGTGGTCTACGCGCGCATTTTCGACTTCGGCTCCAACGACGTGGCGTACATGGCACTGCTCGCACGCGACGGCAGCGGCAAGCTGCGCTTCTCGAGTACGCGCAATCAGTTCTGGAACGAAGAGTCGATCACGGCCGATGCGTTGCCTGCCGGACGCTGGGTGCATGTGGCGGTCGCGCTCTCGGGGAAGGTCGGTACGCTCTACGTGGACGGCAAGCAAGTCGCCACTGCAGACGGCATCTGGATCAATCCCTTCCAGTTGGGCGAGACCACGCAGACCTGGCTGGGTCGCTCCCAGTACGGCAACGATCCCTACTTCAAGGGCCGCATGCAGGATCTGCGCATCTATAGCGGCGCGCAGGACGCGGCCTTCATCGCAGGCCTCGCCCGCTGAGCAGTCGGGCAGCTGCGCTGCCCGTACGCCTTGTCACGCATCGGTGCATGGCCGCACCGATGCGATCCTGCGAACTCCAGGCATATCTCTCCTGGCCTGTCCGCCCGGCCTGTTCTCGGCCTTTTATTTTTTGAGACGATCGGTCTAATATCGGCGCATGGAGCTTCCAGTCGCGTCAGTGCAGCCTCGCCGCGGGCGGCCGCCAAAGTCGGAACGCGCGCTGCAGGACACGCGCGACCTGTTGTTGCGTGCCGGTATGGAAGTGCTGACCAGTCAGGGTTATGCGGCCACCGGGATCGACGCCGTGCTGTCGCGCGTCAAGGTGCCGAAGGGGTCGTTCTATCACTACTTCAGCAGCAAGAACGCCTTCGGCCTGGCGGTGCTCGAGGCGTACGACGCCTATTTCCTGCGCAAGCTCGATCGTCATCTGCAAGCCGACGAGGTGCCTGCCTTGCAGCGTCTGCGCCACTTCGTCGAGGACGCCCAAGAGGGCATGGAACGCTTCGACTTCCAGCGAGGTTGCCTGGTCGGCAACCTGGCTCAGGACGTGACCACGCTGCCCGGAGACTTCCGCGCGCGTCTGGATGCCGTGCTGCTGGGCTGGCAGCAGCGGGTGGCCGACTGTCTGCGTTCGGCGCAGGCGGAGGGCGTGCTGGCCGCGCATGGCGACGCCGATGCCCTTGCCGCGTACTTCTGGATCGGCTGGGAGGGCGCGGTGTTGCGCGCACGGCTGGCGTGCAGCGTCGCGCCGATGCAGGTGTTCGCGCAGGGCTACTTCGCCGGCCTGCCGCGCTAGATCGGCTTGCTTCCTTCTCTCATCCAAGGAGTGCTCACGTTCAACGCCATCCTCATCGACAAGGACGACGCCGGCTATCGCGCCGCGCTGCAGCCGCTGGACAACGCGACCTTGCCACCGGGGACGGTCACCGTCGAGGTCGCGTACAGCACGCTCAACTACAAGGACGCCCTGGCCATCACCGGTCAAGGGGGCGGTGTGGTGCGCCGCTTCCCGATGGTGCCGGGCATCGACCTGGCCGGTACCGTGCTGCACAGCGAAGATCCTGCCTATCGCGTCGGCGACGCGGTGCTGCTCAACGGCTGGGGCGTGGGCGAAAAACACTGGGGCGGCCTGGCCCAGCGCGCACGCGTGGACGGCGATTGGTTGATCCCCTTGCCGCAGGCGCTGAACGCCCGCCAGGCGATGGCGATCGGGACGGCCGGCTACACGGCCATGCTGTGCCTGCTGGCACTGGAGCGCCACGGCCTGCGTCCCGAGCATGGCGAGGTGCTGGTCACCGGCGCCAACGGCGGCGTCGGCAGCTTCGCCATTTCCCTGCTGGCGCGCCGCGGCTACCGCGTGATCGCCTCCACCGGCCGTCCGCAGGAAGCGGACTATCTGAAGGCGCTTGGCGCGCAGGAGATCGTCGATCGCGCGACGCTGTCGCAACCAGGCAAGCCGCTGCAGGCCGAGCGCTGGGCCGCAGCGATCGATTCGGTCGGAAGCCACACCCTGGCCAACGTATGCGCCGGTACGCGCGCCGATGGGGCAGTGGCGGCATGCGGTCTGGCGCAGGGCATGGAGTTTCCCGCCACCGTCGCGCCGTTCATCCTGCGCGGGGTCAGCCTGCTGGGGATCAACAGCGTCACCCGTCCAAGGCACGAGCGCATCGAGGCATGGTCGCGGCTGGCGAAGGAGTTGGACCTGTCACAGCTCGACGCCATCACCCGCGACATCGGCCTGGGTGAGGCCATCGGCGCCGCTCGCGATCTGCTCGACGGCAAGGTGCGCGGACGCTTGGTGGTGGACGTCAATCGCTGAGGGGAGGGGCTGGTCTCGGTGGCGAGCCTCGACCGCGGTGCTGCGCGCAAGCCGTCTGTCAGCCCGCTGCGCCGGTAGGTCGGTGCCGGCGGCGTGATGTTTCCTGGAGGCCGTCTGTCTGGAGGCGCAGCCGTTTTCGCATGCGGACGCGCTGCCGGTCCCCATCCGCAATGGATGGTGGGCGGCGGTGCGGCTTGATTGCGTGATGGCAATGAGCCACTGCCCGGCACGCATTGAGGCGCCTTGGCGTTGGGATGGACGTCGCTTTACGTCCCGAAGGCGGGCCCCGGAGTGGCCGCATCGCCGTCTTCGACGAATCTCCCTCTTTGCAAGATTCTTCGCCGAAACCACGCGCAACTGCGCCCCGGAACGCTGGGAGCAAACCCGGGCGTCATCGCGTCCTGCCCGGGCTGCCGCTTCCGTGCGTGCGTGCCGGGCAGGCGGCGGCCTACCACGCCCAATGTGAACGCTCCGCTTTCTTTCACCTCGCCGAAAGGAGTGCGAAAGACAGCGTGCCTAGGCTCTGCCCCCATCAGCCGGAGAGCCACCTTGCGCGCCCAATGGAACATCCTTTGCGATTTTGACGGTACCGTGTCCCTGCAGGACGTGACCGACAGCCTGCTCGAGCACCTCGGGCGCCCCGGTTGGCAGGAGCTGGAGGACGACTGGGTCGCCGGTCGGATCGGGGCCCGCGAGTGCATGAGCAAGCAGGTCGCGCTGCTCGACGGCGACGTCGATGCGCTGCACCGGGTGCTGGATGCGGTGCGGATCGACCCGGCCTTCGTGCGCTTCGTGGCGCTGGCCGAACGCCTGGGCATCCCGCTGAGCATCGTCAGCGACGGCCTGGACTACGGCATTGCCCGCATCCTCGCCCGCCACGGCCTGCACCATCTGCCGATCATCGCCAACCGCCTGCTGCGCACCGACGCGGGCGAATGGCGCATGGCCTCGCCGCATGCGCGCCCGGACTGCCCCAGCGGCACCTGCAAGTGCGCGGTCATGGCGCAGCAGCCGCCCGAGCGCGCGACCTTGCTGATCGGCGACGGCCGCTCCGATTTCTGCCTGGCCGGCAAGGCCGACCTGGTGTTCGCCAAGGACGGTCTGCTGCGCCATTGCCGCGCCAACGGGATCGCCCATTGCGCGATCACCGGTTTCGACGACGCCATCGCCCTGCTGCCCGACCTGGCGGTGCCGGCGACCACCACCGTGTCCTTCCCGCTTCCCGTCACCCAACGAGCCTGATCCCGATGAACCGGAATGTTTCGCTTTCCTCGCTCGCACCGCTGCATGGCGATGCCGCGCCCGATCCGGAGGCGCTGCTGCGCACCGGTGCCGACCACCAGCGCGCGCTGAGCGATGCGCAGATGCTGGCCGACGAGTCCCAGTACTGCTCCTACGGCGACACCGTGCACTACAGCGAGCCGCCGCGCATCTTCGGCCGCTGCGACGGCAGCTACCTGTACGACACCGAAGAGGTGCCGTACCTGGACCTGCAGATGTGGTACTCGGCGGTCAACTTCGGCTACGCCAATCCGCGCCTGAACCAGGCGCTGACCCGCCAGATCGAGACCCTGCCGCAGGTCGCCAGCCAGTACCTGCACCCGACCAAGATCGAGCTGGCCAAGACCATCGCGGTCGACGCCGAGCGCAAGTGGGGCCGCAAGGGCCGCGTGCACTTCAACGTCGGCGGCGCGCAGTCGGTGGAAGACTCGCTGAAGCTGGTGCGCAACGCCAGCGCCGGCAAGAGCCTGGTGTTCGCCTTCGAAGGCGGCTACCACGGCCGTACCCTCGGCGCCTCGGCGATCACCTCGTCGTACCGCTACCGCCGCCGCTTCGGTCATTTCGACCGCGCCCAGTTCATCGAATTCCCGTACCACTTCCGCGGCCCCAAGGGCATGTCCAAGGAAGAGTACGGCGAGCAGTGCGTGGCCAAGTTCGAGCGCCTGTTCGAGACCGAGTACAACGGCGTGTGGGATCCCAAGGCCGGGCAGTGCGAGTACGCGGCGTTCTACGTCGAGCCGATCCAGGGCACCGGCGGCTACGTGATCCCGCCGCCGAACTTCTTCACCGGCCTGAAGCGGGTGCTGGACAAGTACGGCATCCTGATGGTGGTGGACGAAATCCAGATGGGCTTCTTCCGCACCGGCAAGCTGTGGGCGATCGAGCATTTCGGCGTGACCCCGGACGTGCTGGTGTTCGGCAAGGCGCTGACCAACGGCCTGAACCCGCTGGCCGGCATCTGGGCGCGCGAGGAGCTGATCAACCCGACCGTGTTCCCGCCGGGTTCGACCCACTCCACCTTCGCCTCCAACCCGCTGGGCACCGCGGTCGGCCTGGAAACCATGCGCATGCTGGCCGAGACCGACTACGAGTCGATGGTGATGGCCAAGGGCGCGCACTTCCTGGACGGCCTGCGCGACCTGCAGAAGCGTCACCCGGAAATCGGCGACGTCGACGGCCTGGGCCTGGCCCTGCGTGCGGAAATCTGCCAGGCGGACGGCTTCACGCCGAACCGCAAGCTGCTCGACACCATGGTCGACATGGGCCTGGAAGGCGAGTTGCGCCACAACGGCAAGCGCATCGGCCTGATCCTGGACGTGGGCGGTTACTACAAGAACGTGATCACGCTGGCGCCGTCGCTGCACATCAGCCACGAAGAGATCGACCTGGGCCTGTCCTTGCTGGACCAGTTGCTGACCCGCGCCAAGCAGGTCGCATGAGCCGGGCGGGAGACGACGCGCGCGGTTCGCGTTGCCTCCCGCCGTTGTTTGCGGCGGCGGGCGCTTCAGCCCGCCGCGCGCAGCGCGATCACCGCATTGAGTCCGCCGAAGGCGAAGGAATTGCTCAGCACCGCTTGCACGTTGCGGGCGCGCGCCTGGTTGGGCACGTAGTCCAGATCGCATTCGGGATCGGCATCGAGGAAGTTGGCCGTGGGCGGCACCACCTGCTCGCGCAGCGCGCCGATCGCCGCCACCAGTTCCAGCGCGCCGGCCGCACCGAGCGCGTGGCCGTGCACCGCCTTGGTGGAGCTGACCGCCAGCGCCTCGGCGTGCGCACCGAACACCTGACGCAGCGCCTGGGTTTCGCAGCGGTCGTTGGCCTGCGTGCCGGTACCGTGGGCGTTGACGTAATCGATCTGCTCCGGCGCCAGGCCGGCGTCCTGCAGCGCCAGGCGCATCGCCGTGGCGGCGCCGTCGACGCTGGGTGCGACGATGTCGCCGGCATCGGAACTCATGCCGAACCCCGCCAGTTCCGCCAGCGGCAGCGCGCCGCGGGCGGCCGCGTGCTCGGCGCTTTCCAGCACGAACATGCCGGCGCCTTCGCCCAGCACCAGGCCGCTGCGCTGCGCGCAGAACGGCCGGCAGGTGTCGTCGCTGACCACCCGCATCGCTTCCCAGGCGCGGATCAGCGCCAGGCTCAGGCAGGCTTCGCTGCCGCCGGCGATGGCCACGTCGGCCAGGCCATGGCGGACCATCAGCGCGGCCTGGGCGAAGGCGTGATTGGCCGAGGCGCAGGCGCTGGACACGGCGAAGGCCGGGCCGCGCAGGCCGAAGGCGATGCTGATCTGGCTGGCCGGCGCGTTGGCCATGCTGCGCACGATGGTCAGCGGATGCAGGCGTTCGGCCTGGTCGCGGTACAGCCGGCGCGATTGTTCGTCGCGGCTGAGTTCGGCGCCGACGCCGGTGCCGACCACCACCGCGCAGCGCGCGCCGAGCGCGGCATCGCCGTGCGGCAGCCCGGCCTGGGCGATCGCCTCGCGGGCGGCGACCAGCGCCATCTGGGTCATGCGGTCGAGCTGGCCGGGGGCAATGCCGCCGGTCTGCGTGGCATCCGGAGCGAACCCTTGCAGGGTCGCGGCCACGCGCATCTTCAACGTGCTGAGCGGATCGGGCGAGGGCAGGGCGGCGATGCCGCTGCGGCCCTCGCGCATCGCGCTCCACAGCGCCTCGGCGCCCAGGCCGAGCGCGCTGACCGCGCCCATGCCGGTGACCACGACGCGCCGCGCGTGCGGGGAGGCGCCCATGGCGCGTCAGTGCGCCGGTTGCGCCGCGCCGGCCGCCGCCTTGGCCGCCAGCGCGTCCTCGACCGCCTGCACCAGCTTGCCGAGCGAACCGTCGTCCAGGTTCGGGTCGCGCTGCGGGAAGGTGACGTCGAAGTGTTCTTCGATGTCGAACAGGATTTCGATGGCCTCGAGCGAATCCACGCCCAGGTCCTGCAGCTTGGCATCGGGGGTCAGGCGCGCCGGGTCGATCTCGCCATGCTTGGCGACGATGCTGTGGATTTGCGACTCGATGGACGGGGTCATGGCAGTGCTCCGCGAAATGAAGGGCCACCGTGCGGCGCCCGCCGCCGGTGGATCGCACGCTGCGGCCTGGGCCGCAGCATCCATTCTCCACGCTAGACGATCAATCTTGCAGATGCCTTTCGTCAACCAACTCGAGCCGCAGGCCTTGCAGCGGCAGTTCCTGCAGCACCCGCCAGCCGGTTTCCTGATCCAGCCCCTGGAGCACGGGGTGCCGGCCTTCGAGGCCGATTTCGACCTACTCACCACCGCCGAACCCGCGCTGCGCGCGAAGGTGGCGCGGCTGCCGCTACAGCGGCTGTGGCAGCGCCTGCTGCGGCCGCGCACCAGCTTCGTCGGCAGCACCGTCAGCGAATACGCCTGGCTGCCGCGCGCGGCCGATCCGGCGCAACTGCCGCGGCAGTGGCGTACGCAACTGGGCCGGCGCCGCGCGCTGATGATCGTCAAGGACGTGCCGCAGCGCTCGCCGCTGCTGGATGAGGCCGACAACGCCTGGGCGCAGGCGTTCCTGGACGCCTGCGAGCGCAACGGCTACGTGCTGCTGCGCGGGCAGGCGCTGGCCTGGGTGCCGATCGACTTCGCCTCCACTGACGAGTACCTGGCGCGGCTCTCACGCGGGCGCCGGCGCAACATCCGCCGCAAGCTGCGCTCGCGCGCCGATCTGGAGATCGAGGTGCTGCCGACCGGCCCGGCCTTCGCCGACCCGGCGTTGCGCGCGCACTGCTATGCGCTGTACCAGGAGGTGTACGCGCAGAGCGAGATCCATTTCGACCTGCTGACCGAACCGTTCTTCGACGCGCTGCTGACCGACGCCGACTCGGGCGGGCAGGTGTTCGTGTACCGGCACCAGGGCCGCATCATCGGCTGGAATCTGTGCTACGTGCACGAGGGTCGGCTGATCGACAAGTACATCGGTCTGCACTACCCGGATGCGCGCGACCACAACCTGTACGCGCTGAGCTGGATCGAGAACCTCGACTACGCCTGCCGCCACGGCCTGACCGCCTATGTCGCCGGCTGGACCGATCCGGAGGTGAAGGCCCAGCTCGGCGCCAGCTTCACCTACACCTGGCATGCGGTGTACCTGCGCAATCCGTTGCTGCGCGCCGTGCTGCGGCGGCTGCGGCCGCTGTTCGAATCCGACGACGTCGGGCCGGCCGCCGATACCGCCGAGGAGGACTGAGATGCGCACCCCGGTCCTGCTCGATCTCGATGATTCGCTGGGCGTCGTACCCGATGCCGTGCGCCTGCCGCTGCGCGACTGGTGCGATGGTCTGCGCTTCGCCTGCTCGATGGCGCGGCTGCGCCGCTTCGGCGCGGTGCTGGAGCAGGCGCTGCCGGCGCAGTACGGCACCGTGCTGCTGGGCAGCGGCGATTTCCATCACCTGAGCCTGCCGTTGATCGTACGCCTGGCGCAGCGCGCGCAGGCGCCGTTGCGGGTGGTGGTGTTCGATAACCATCCGGACAACATGCGCTTCCCGTTCGGCGTGCACTGCGGCTCGTGGGTGCGCCGCATCGCCGCGCTGCCGCAGGTGGCGCAGGTCGAGGTGGCCGGCATCACCTCCGGCGACGTCGGCCCCGGCCATGCCTGGGAAAACCATCTGCTGCCGCTGTACCGCGGCAAGCTGCGCTACTGGTGCAGCGGCGTGGACGTGGGCTGGGCGCGGCGGCTGGGTCTGGGCCAGGCGGTGCGCGGTTTCGACAGCGTGAGCGAACTGAGCGACGCCTTCGTCGAGCACCTGCGGCGCACGCCGATGCCGACCTATCTGTCGCTGGACAAGGACGTGCTGGATCCGCAGGACGTGCGCACCAACTGGGACCAGGGCCAACTGCGCGTGCCGCAGTTGCTGCAGGCGATCGAGGCGCTGCGCGGGCAGGTGTGCGGCAGCGACATCACCGGCGAAGTCTCGCTGGCCCATTACCCGCAATGGTGGAAGCGCAAGCTGGCGGCGCTGGATGCGCAACCCGAACCGTCGCCGGCGGATCTGGCGGCGTGGCAGGCGCAGCAGCACGCGTTGAACCTGCGGCTGCTGGCGGCGCTGGATGCGGCCAGCGTCGGCTAGCGCGGCCTGTTTCTGTGGGCGCGGCTTCCGCCGCGAGGGCATGACCGGTAACGCTTCTCGCGGATGAAGCTGCGCCTGCAGGATTTTGTCGTCGTTACGACCGGCGCGTTGTCATCGCGACGCTGGCGAAGTCGCACGTCGCCCGATCAAGCGCTCGGCGCAGCGGCGTGCACCAGGTCGACATCCAGCGGCGCCGGCCCGACCGCGCCGGCGCAGGCCGCCTGCAGCGTGGCCACGATGGTCTCGAAGCGCGCCTCGTCCAGCCAGGGGCTGTTGCTGATGCTCAGGCAGCGTGCGGCGAAGTCGCTGGCGTTGGGCATCGGCGTGCGTTCGACGATGCCGTCCAGGTAGTCGTAGTCGGGCAGGGCATGCACGAACGGCACCGCCACGCCGAGTCCGCGCGGCCACAGCGCACCCAGCACCGATTCGCGTGCGGCCGCATCGGGCAGCAGCACCATCAGGATCGGCCAGCTGCCCTGGGCGCCGGGGGTATCGGCGATCACGCTCAGGCCGGGGATGCCGGCCAGGCGTGCGCTGCGGCGCCGGCCCTGTTCGCGGATCTGCGCAAGAAATGCCGGCCAGCGGGCGCTGGCGCGCACGCCCACGCCTTCGCGCCAGGCGCCGACCGCGTGCTGGGCGATGGCCGTGCCGAAGCGGTCGCCGGCCGCGCCGATGCGGTCGCCGCGGCGCAGCGCGCGGCGCACCGGTGCGCCGTACGCCCAGCGCAGCGGCTGCGGCCGGTACAGCGCGGCGTAGCCGAGCAGTTCCAGGCTGCGCCGCAGTTCCCAGCGCCAGTCGCGCTGGCCCAGGCGCGCGGCGGTGTCGGCCAGACTGCGCTGCAGCGGCGCATGCCGCGACATCAGCAGCCCGCCTTCGTACAGCGTGAGTCCCTTGCCGGCGGCCAGGCTGCAGAAGCCGATGTCGCCGCCGAGGCCGGCCGGGCGGCCGTCGGGGTGCACGCCGCCCAGCGCCTGCGCCGCGTCCTCGATCAGCAGCGCGCCGCAGCCTTCGGCGGCGCGGCGCAGCGGTGCCAGGTCGATCAGACGCCCGCCCAGATGAGTGGCGATGATGGCCAGGGTGTCGCTGCCGCAGCGCTGCGCCAGCTGCACCGGGTCCAGTTCCAGCGAGCCGGGCAGCAGATCGCACAGCACCAGTTGCAGGCCGCAGTGCGCCACCGCCAGCGCCACCAGCGGGCAGGTATAGGCCGACACCAGCACCTGCCGGCGCCGGTTGGCCGCGGTCAGGGTGCGCAGGGCCACGATCAGCGCGGCGGTGCCCGAGCAGGTCAGCAGGGCCTGCGGCAGGCCGAGCGCGCTGGCCAGGCGTTCGCGCGGCCGGCCTGGCCACAGGTCGCCCCACTGCAGCGGCAGGCCGGCGGTCGGTGGGATTTCAGTGCGCATCGGCGGGATCCGCGCGCTCGCCGATCGCCAGGCAGACGATGCCGCCGACGATCAGCGCCGCGCCCAGCGCCTGCAACAGGCCGATGTGTTCGTTGAACCACCAGGCCGACAGCAGCATCACGCTGACTACCTCCAGGTGCGAGGCGGCGAACGCCGGGCCGATCGGCGCATGCTCGAGCAGCTTCATCCAGGTGAAGAACGCGCCGACGTAGCCCAGCAACGCGGCGTACAGCCATGGGCTGCCGAGCAGGCGCAGCACCCAGGCCAGTTCGGCTTGCGGCGGGAACGCGTGCGTGCCGGCCAGCTTGAAGCCGATCTGCGCCAGGGTGTCGAAGCTCAGCAGCAGGGCGAAGCCCACCGCATAGCGATGCAGCGGCGGCCGGCTCATGAGCCCAGCCCCACCACGGCCACGCCGGCGCTGACCAGGCAGATGCCGGCCACCTGCATGCGCCCCAGGCGTTCGCCGAACAGCCAGCGCCCGGCCAGCATGATCGCCACGATGTTGATCGAGCCCAGCAGCACGCCGCGGCCCAGCGGCACCAGCGACAGAAACGCGGTCCAGGCGAGGAATTCGAGCACGTAGCAGGCCACGCCGAACCACAGCTGCGGCTGCCGCGCCATGCGCTGCCAGCGCGCCATGCCGGTGCCCTGCGGGTGGCTGGCCACATACTTGAAGGCCAATTGGCCGGCGGTGTCGAGCGCCACCGTCGCCAGCCAGATGCCCACTACCGAGCCGGTCATCGCCATCAGGCGGCGGCCTGCTGCGGCGCGCACAGGGCGGCGAAGAACTGCGCCAGGCGCGCGCCGAGCACGCGCCGTTCGCGGTCCAGGGTGATCATGTGATAGCTGTCGTGCAGCAGCAGCAGCTCCGTTGGCCCGGACACGTTGGCGATCACCAGCCGCGCATTGCGCAGGTCGGCGATGTCGTCCTCGGTCGCGTGCGCGACCAGGCATGGCGCGACGACCTTGGACAGGTCGCGGCGCACCGCGCGCGCGAGCAGGTACATCTCGGCCAGGGCGTGCCAGGGGTTGCCGGGGAGGCCGGCGGCGCTGCTGTCGCCGCCGAGCATCGCGCTGCTGATTTGGGCGCGGATGCGCTCGTCGCGCAGGCCGTACGGCGGCTCTTCCAGGAACATGCGGCGCTTGCCGATGCCCAGGCGCTTGAACCAGGGCAGCAGGAACGCCAGCCGCGCGCGCTTGGGGATGTTCCAGCCGTCGTAGCGGAAGGTGGCGCCGAGCACGCCGACGCCGTCCACCCATTGCGGACGCTCCTGCGCCAGGCGCAGTGCCAGCACCGCGCCCATCGACAGCCCGGCCACGAACAGCCGGTCGACCTGTGGGCGCATGCGCGCGGCCGCCGCCTCGACGCTGGCGTACCAGTCGCGCCAGTTGGTGGCGAGCAGATCGTCCTCGTCGCCGCAGTGGCCGGCCAGCTGCACGCCATGGACGCTGAAGCCTTCGCGGTTCAGGCTCTTGCCGAGCAGGCGCATTTCGCTGGGCGTGCCGGTCAGGCCGTGGATCAGCAGCACGCCATTGCGGCCGCCTTCGAAGTGGAACTCGGCAGATTGGATCATGTGAATGGGCGCGGCTGCGCAGTCTCGGCAATCCGTGCAGGGTCGCCGCTGCGCGTTTCAGCAGCCTTTCGCCGCGGCGGCGGCGTGCAAGCTCAATGCTTGGCCGCGGCCTGGTTGCGGAAGCGCACCAGCACGCGCTGGCCCAGGCGCAGGCTCGAGGGCTGGGTGAAGGCCAGCACGCAGGCCACGCTGCGGTCGTTGCCGGCGGGCGTGGCGTCGTCGTGCAACTGGGTCGGGCCGTAGGCCGGCGCCAGCCAACGCACGACCGCCTGGCCGAGCACGGTCTGGCGGCCGTCGTCGCTGATGACCTCGGCGGCCATGCCCGGGGTGACGCTGCCGGCATAGCTTTCGTTCAATTCGGCGCGGACCAGGCGCGGCGCGTCCGGCAGCAGGGTCAGCAGCGGCGCGTTGGCCTCGCTGCGCGCGCCGACCGCGGCCGACAGCTGCAGGACGCGGCCGGCGACCGGCGCCTGCAGCCGGTACTGCGCGCGCTGCAGTTCGGCCGCGCGCACCTGCGCGTCGGCCAGCGCCGCGTCGCTGCGTGCGGTGTCCAGCGCGTCGGCCAGGCTCTGTACCGCGTCGCTGGCGTCGTCGGCGGTCTGCCCGTCGCCGGCGCCCAGGCGCGCAGCCTCGGCCAGCCGCCGTTGCTTCTGCTGGGCGCTTTGCAGGCGCTGCTGCAGTTGTTTCAGGTGGGTCGCCGCGGCTTGCGCGCGGGTACGGGCGATGTCCAGGTCGACCGCGGCGGCGCGGTCGTCGCCGGCGACCAGCACGGCGCCTTTCTGCACCGCGTCGCCCTCGTGCACCGGTACCTCGCGCAGGGTCGCGGCGACCGGCAGGCCGAGCTTGAGCACGCCGCCTTCCACATCGATGCGGCCGCGCGCCACCGCCAGGTAGGCCGGGGTGGCGGCCGGCGCCGGGGCCGGCGTGCGGTCCGAGGGCGCGCATGCGGCCAGCAGCAGGCTCAGCAGGGGCGCGGCGGCGAACGCTTTCATGGTGCGGGATTCCGTGAGGGCAGGGGCGAGGGCGGCGCGTTGACGCGGCGGTCGTCGAGGATGCGGCCGTCCTCCATCGACAGCACGCGGTCGGCGTGGCGGATCAGGCGCGGGTCGTGGCTCACGCACAGCACCATGGTGTTGTGGCGGCGCGCGATGCGATGCAACAGGTCGATCACGATCTGGCCGTTGCCGGCGTCCAGCGCGCTGGTGGGTTCGTCGGCGAACAGCAGCGCCGGGTGCTTGGCCAGCGCGCGGGCGATCGCCACGCGCTGCTTCTCGCCGCCGGACAGTTCGGCCGGGCGCAGGTGCTGGCGGTGGGCGATGCCGACCTCGGCCAGCGCCTCCTCCGCACGGCTGCGCACTTCGGCCGGGGCCAGGCCCATGTACTGCAGCGGCAGCCGCACCTGGTCCAGCGCGCACAGCGCCGGGAACAGGTTGAAGCCCTGGAAGATGAAGCCGGTGTGGCGCAGGCGGAACTGCTCCAGCGCGGTGGCGCCGAGCGCGCCCAGTTCCTCGCCCAGCGCCAGCACCCGGCCGGCGTCGGCGCGCTGCAGGCCGCTGAGGATCGACAGCAGGGTGCTCTTGCCGCAGCCCGACGGGCCGGAGATCAGGGTCAGCTCGCCCGGCCACACCTGCAGTTCCACGTCGCGCAGCACCGGCGTGCGCAGGCTGCCGGAGACGAAGCTCTTGCACAGTCCGCTGCCGCTGAGGGTGGCGGCGGCCGGATGCAGCGCGGCGGGGGCGACGATGCGGCTCATCGCAGCAGCAACGCCGGATCGGCGCGGCGCAGGCCGCGCAGCGCGGCCAGGGCCGAGACCACGGTCAGCAGCATCACCGCACACACGCACAGGCCCCAGCCGCTGGCGTTGAACGCCACCGGCACGTCGTGCGCACGGGCCAGCGCGACCAGCGCCGCGCCCAGCGCACTGGCACCGATCAGGCCCAGCGCACCGACCCAGGCGGCCTGTTCCAGCACCACCCAGCGCAGATTGCGCATGCTCACGCCCAGCGCGTTGAGCGTGGCGTACTCGCGCGCGGCGCCGAGCACGGTGCCGAGCAGGGTCTGGCTGGTGATGGCCACGCCGACCAGCAGCACGATGCCGCCGAGGAACAGCACGCCGGAGCCGGCGCCGGTGTCGAACATCCAGAACAGGATGCTGCGCCGGGCGAAATCGTCCGCGCTCCAGGCCTCCACGCGCGGCCGCGTGACCGCGCTGTCGATCGCCTGCGCCACCGCCTGCGGGTCGGCGCCGGGGCGCAGCCTGGCCACCATGTAGGTCGGCCAGTCCGGATGCGCAGTGTCGCTGTTGAGCGCGCGCGCGGTGTCCAGCGAGGCGAGCACGTTGACCCCGCCGAGCGCGCGCAGGCCGCGGCCGACCCCGATCACCCGTACGCGATGACCATTGATGCGCGCGCTGCTGCCGACGCCGACGCCGAGCTTGTCCAGTTCCGCGCGGTCCACCACCACGGTGTCCGGTTCGCGCAGCGCCGCGCGCAGGGCGGGGCTGAGCAGACGGGAGAACATCAGCCCGCCGTCGCGGGTGTCGATGCCGGAGATGTAGACCGACACCGCGCCGGTGTCGCCGGGGCCGCGCCAGTCGCCGTCGAACCAGATGAACGGCTCGACCTGCGCCACCCGCGGGTCCAGGTACAGCGGCGCGGCCGCGTCCGGATCGATGGCGCGGCCCTGGTCCACGCTCTGCGTGCCGGGATAGCCCAGCCACAGGTCGGCATCGGAGCCGGACACATAGACGCTGGCGCTGCCGAAGATGCCCAGCACCAGCGCGGTCTGCAGCAGCAGCAACAGGCTGGCGAAGCCCACCGACACCACTACCGGCAGGAAGCGGCGCCACTCGTAGCGCAGGGTCTGGCGGGCCAGCGCGACCATCAGGGCTGCGCGCCTTCGTGGTTGCTGACGGCGCCTGTGCCGCGGATCGGCGCAGTGGCGCTGCCCAGTGCGGTGTGCAGGGCGACGTAGGCCAGGTCGCGCTGGCGCTGCGCTTCCAGCAGTTCCAGGGCGGCCTGGTCGCGCGCGGCCTGTTGCGTGGCCACGTCCAGGTCGCTGCCCAGGCCCAGCCGCCGGCGCTGCTGCGCGACCTCGCTGGCCTGCTGCTGTGCCTGCAGCACCTGCTGCTGGGTCTCGACGTTGCGCCGCTGCTGTTCCAGTGCGGTCAGCGCGTCCTCGACCTCGTTGACTGCCTCCAGCACGGTCTGCCGGTAGGCCAGGGTGGCCGCTTCCAGCAGGTCGCCGCGCGCCTTGGCCTTGGCATGGCGGATGCCCCAGTCGAACAGCGGAATGTCGATCACCGGGCCGAACGAGGCGATGCCGTGGGTGGCGGTGCGGCGATGGCTCAGCAGGGTGGTCGACCAGCGGATCGAACCGCCCAGGCCGATGCTGCCGTACTGATCGGCGCGGGCCAGATCCAGCGCGCCGGCCGCGCTCAGCACCTCGGCTTCGCGCGTGGCGATGTCCGGGCGCCGGCGCAGCAGGTCGGCCGGGACGCTGTCGACCGCGGCGATCTGCAACGCCGTCGGCGCGGCGCTGGCCGCGGCCGTGCTCCATGCCGGGTCGGGCGTGTCGCGGCCCAGCAGCACCGCCAGGCGCCGCGCGGCTGCGGCGGCGGCATCGCGCGGCTCGTCCAGGGCGGTTTGCGCCTGCAGTGCGGCGGCCTGCGCCTGCGCCGCGGAAGCCGGCGTGGCCAGATGCAGGTCGACCAGCGTCGCCTGCAGGGTCGCCTGGCGCTGGCGGGCGGCGACGACATCCTGCTGCAGCCGCTCCGCCTGCTGCGCGTGGCGCAGGTCGATCCAGTTGCGGGTCACCTCGGCGATGGTCGCCGCGCGTACCTGCGCCAGGTCGGCCTGGGCATTGTCCAGATCGCCGCGGGCCATGCGCCGGGTCGCCTCGCCGCGGCCGAACAGCGGCAACTCCCATTCCGAGTCGAGCCCGACCACCAGGAACGAGGCGCTGGCGTCGGGGTCGATCGGGTCGAGGGTGCGCGCACGCAGCTGCGGGCGTTGCGATGCGCCAGCCACGGTATCCAGGCGCCGCGCCGCGCGCAGCTTGGCCAGTGCCTGGCCGACGTTGAGGTCGTCGCGCAGCGCCTGCGCGACCAGCGCGTCGAGCTGCGGGTCGTGGAAGTCCTGCCACCAGGCCGTGCCGAGTGGGCGCGGGACCGCGGCCTGCGGCGTCGGGCTGCTCCATCGCGCGGGCAGCGACTGTTGCGGCAGGTCCGGCAACGGCGTGCTGGCGCAGCCGGCCAGGGCCAGTGCGGCGGCCAGCGCCAGCACGCTGGCCGGGCGGATCCGGCTCCGGCTCATGCCTGCGGCTCCGCGCCGGCCGGCAGGTCCAGCTCCGCACGCAGGCCCCCCAGCGCCGAGCGCCGGTAGCGCAGCGTGGCGTGGTGGCGGGCGGCGATGTTGGCGACGATCGCCAGGCCCAGGCCGGTGCCGCCTTCGGGCGCGTCCGGGGCGCGGAAGAAGCGCTCGCCCAGGCGCGGCAGCAGGGCCTCGTCGATGCCGCTGCCGGCGTCGTCCACGGCCAGGCGCACGGACAGCGGATCGTGCCGCAGGCTGACCGTGACCACACGGCCGGCGGCGTGGCGGAACGCGTTGTCCAGCAGGTTGTCGAGCAGTTCGCGCAGCGCATAGGCGTCGGCGGCGACCCAGGCCGCAGCCGCGTCGTCGTCGCCGCCGTCGTAGCCCAGGTCCACGCCGGCGTGCAGGGCGTCGGGGATGCGCTCGGCCAGCGCCTGCGGCAGCCATTGCGCCAGATCCAGTGGCAACAGCGGGCGGATGCTCTCGCGCGGGGCCTGGGTGCGGGTCAGCGCCAGCAGCTGGGTGGAGGTGCGGGTGGCGCGGTCGGTCAGCTGGCGGATGTGCTGCAGCGCCTGCGCGGTGTCTTCCGGGCGCTGGCTGGCCTGGGCGCGCTGCACGTGCATGCTCAGCCCGGCCAGCGGCGTGCGCAGTTGGTGCGCGGCGTCGGCGAGGAAGCGTTCCTGCAGCGCCATCATGTGCTTGAGGCGGCCGAGCAGGCCGTCGATGGCCTGGGTCAGCGGCACGATCTCCACCGGGATGTCGGGACCGGACACCGGGCTGAGGTCGCGCTGGCTGTCGTCGAGCCGCCGCACCGCCGGCTCCAGCATGCGCAGGCCCACGCGCACGCCATGCCAGACCAGTACCAGCAGCGAGCAGGTGAGCAGCAGTTCGGTCGGCAGCATCAGCACCAGGATCTCGCGGGCGCGGCGGTGACGGTCGTCCAGGGTCTCGGCCACCGACACGGTGAGCCAGTCGCCCGGCTCCAGCGCCGAAGGCAGCAACAGGCTGGCCACACGCACCGGCACGCCGTTGTCCATGCGGTCGTCGTACAGCATCACCCGGCCGACTTCGGCCGGATCCTGATGCGCCGGAATCGGCTGGGTGCTGCCGCTGATCACCCCGTGGCGGCGGCTGTCGAGCTTGAAGAACACCCGGCCGTCGCTGCTGTACTCCAGCAGTTGCCGCGCCTGCAGGGTCAGCGGCATGCGCTCGCCGGGGTCGTTGACCGCATTCGCCAGGCCCTGCGTGTCCTCCTTCAGGTCCATGTCGTGGACGTGATTGGTGTACTTGAGCATCAGCAGGTAGAACAGCGCCGACACCACCAGCATCAGCAGCACGGTCGGAATCAGCAGGAACGCCAGCAGACGCTGGCGCAGGCTGGGATGGCGGTATGCCGGCGAATGCGCGGCCGCGGTCGCGCTCACTGCGGCATCTGTGCGTGGTCGGCGGCCGGTGAGGCGGCGCGCGACTCCTCCAGCAGATAGCCCAGGCCGCGGATGGTCCGGATGCCGACGCCGGCGCCGTGCAGCTTGCGCCGCAGGCGGTGCATGGAGATGTCCAGGCCGTTGTCGGTGATTTCGTGCTGCCAGTCGCACAGCGCTTCGGTCAGCTGGCTGCGGCTGACCACGCGACCGCTGCGCAGCAGCAGGGTCTCCAGCAGCGCGAACTCGCGCGCGGTCAGGTCCAGCGGCTGGTCCTGCAGCCACACCCGGCGCCCGGCCAGGTTGATGCGCAGCTGCCCCAGCACCAGTTCCGGCACGCCGCCGCTGCTGCTGCGACGCAGGAGCGCGCGGGTGCGGGCGAGGAACTCGGACAGTTCGAAGGGCTTGATCAGGTAGTCGTCGGCGCCCTGGTCGAGCGCGTGGATGCGGTCTTCCACGGCATCGCGCGCCGTCACCACCAGCACCGGGATCTCGTCGCGGCGCGCGCGCAGGCGCTGCAGCACCTGTAGCCCGTCGCGGCGCGGCAGGCCCAGGTCCAGCACCAGCAGTTGATAGCTTTCGCTACCGAGCGCGCGCTCGGCGGCGGCACCGTCGCCGACATGGTCCACTACGTGGCCGCACTCGGCGAGCGAGTCGCGCAATGCAACGGCAATGGACGTATCGTCTTCGGCGACCAGGATGCGCATGATGCGAAATGCTTGCAACGGGGATGTGGGAAAACCGTCGTAATCGGCGGCGGCGAAGTCACTACGTTCACATACGTCGATGTAGCTTCGATGGAGTGTGTATCCAGATTCTGCGATGCGGTGATGACCATTATCATCCATGACATCGCTGCGCGCTCGCCGGTCCTGACCCCGCCGGGTAGGAAAAACCCTATAGCCGGCCGCGGCATCCGCCGATCCTCACGCGCCCGGGTCCGCGGCATCATGAACGGGTCGGCAACGTCACCGCTCCCGCGCCAGGGAGACGGCTCGCACGGAATCGAACGGATCTCGATTCGCCGGCCACGTTTCGCTCCCGCAGGCGCCGACGGATCGGCGCAGCGCCACTGCGATCGGAATCAAAGGGAAGAAAACGCACGAGGCCCCGGCATGCCGGGGCCTCGTGCGTTCAACGTGCCGCTATCGAGAGTGAATCATGTCGGCATCTGCGCGGATGGGTCGGTCTGCACTGATGCTGTCAGCGTCAGACCGCGCGCCGCGTCTGCACGCAAACTTTCAGGCCGCAGTCCGCCCGCCTTTGCGAATCCCCAATCCCGACTCCCGAATCCCGGCCCCTCAGAGCGCCCAGTCCAGCCGCAACCCGGCCACCAGGGCATTGGGCAGGTCGCGGGTACGGGCCGGCTCGTTGAACTGGTCCGGGTGCACGATGTAGTGCAGGTTCGGGGCGATGCGCAGTTGCGGGGTCACCTGGATGCCGTAGCTCAGTTCCATCATGGTCTGGGACCGGTGCGGGGTGCCGCTGCCGCCGGCCGCGGCGCGGGCCAGGCGCAGGTCTTCCAGGGCGTCGTCGCTGTAGTGCTGCTGGGTGACGACGAAGGCGATGTTGTCCTGCGGACGGCTGGCGAAGGTGCCGCGCTGGACCAGGCCCAACTCCAGGAAATGGTCTTCGATCAACTGCCCGGAGGTGCCCTTGAGCACCGAGCCGAACAGCACCAGCCCGCGATTGCTGTCCGGATCGGGGCGGGTGACCTGCTGTTCGAAGCGGAAGAACGCGCCGGAGCGGCCGTTGCGGGTGGCATAGTCCAGTCCGCTCAGCCGCGCCGGATTGCCGTTGCGGTCGTTGAGCGGGTCGCGGTAGTCGGAGTTGTCCTGCCAGCCGCCCAGCTCGTACATCGCCGGCAGGCGCGCGCCGCTGGCCTGGGTGCTGTAGCCGATCGCATAGGGCACGATCACGCCGGTGCGGTCGTTGGTGCTCCAGTTGAGGCCGTGCTGGCCGCGTTCGGCCTGGGTCGGGTTGACCTCGTAGGCGCCGACGTGGACATACACGTTCGGGGTCACCCAGGCCTTGGCGTGCGCGGCCCAGCTGGACACCGGCCAGTAGGTGAAGTTGCTGGTGCGGAACACGAAGGTCGGGTTGCCGCAGGCCGAGTTGCCCTGGAAGTAGCCGCACAGCTCCGAGCCCAGGAAGTGGATGTTGGCCACGCTGCGGCCGGCCTCCAGTTCCAGGCGGTCGTTGAACAGCTTCTGGTCGATGGTGAAGTTGGCCAGGCGCGTGCCCTGGCCGCCGTAGATTTCCTGCACCGAGGTGCTGTTGCCGATATTGCCGTTGGCCAGGTTGGTGCCATGGCGATTGATGCCGTAGACCTTCAGCGTGGCGCCGTTCCAGCCCATCAGCCGTTGCAGGTCAACGTCGGTGCCGAACATCAGCTGCCCGGCGTAGGCGCTGCCCTCATGCTTGCCGCCGTCCAGCGACACCGCGCCTTCGCCGGTGTAGGCGAGCTTGAGCTTGAAGGCGTCGCTGGCGTCCTGGGCATGGGCCAGCGGTGCGGCGAGCGCCAGCGCCAGGGTGGCCAGGGGCAGGGACGAGACGAGGGGACGGGACATGGCGGAACTCCTCAGCAGGGAAAGGCCGGCGCGCCGCCAGCGGCGACGGGGGGAGGGGCATCGCGTGGCGACGCGCCGGCGCATGGACGGGATCAGGCGAGAACCGGCTTCTTCAGCACCCGCAGCGCCACCGCGGTGACCACGGTGCCGGCGAGCAGCGCCACCAGGTACATGCCCAGGTGGCTGACCGCGTTGGGGATCGGCAGCACGAACACGCCGCCGTGCGGCACCTTCAGCTCGGCGCCGGCGGCCATCGAGATGGCGCCGGCCAGCGCCGAGCCGAGCATCAGCGCGGGGATGGTGCGCAGCGGATCGCGTGCGGCGTACGGGATCGCGCCTTCGGTGACGAAGGCCAGGCCGAGCACGCCGGTGGCGGCGCTGCTGCCGCGCTCGTCCTGGGTGAAGCGGCTGCGGAACACCCAGGTGGCCAGGGCGATGCCCAGCGGCGGGGTCATGCCGGCGACCATCGCCGCGGCCATCGGCGTGTACACCTGGCTGGCGATCAGGCCGGTGGAGAAGGCATAGGCGGCCTTGTTGACCGGCCCGCCCATGTCGAAGGCCATCATCGCGCCCAGCAGCAGGCCCAGCAGCACCGCGCTGCTGCCCTGCATGCCGCGCAGCCATTCGGTGAGCCAGGCCAGCAGCTCGGCCACCGGCTGGCCGACCACGTAGAGCATGGCCAGGCCGACCAGCAGGGTGCCCAGCACCGGCAGGATCAGCACCGGCTTCAGGCCCTCGAGCGTGCGCGGCAGCTTGATCGCCCGGTTCAGCGCGGCCACGCCGTAGCCGGCGATGAACCCGGCCAGGATGCCGCCGATGAAGCCGGCGCCGAGGTTGGCCGCGACCATGCCGCCGATCATGCCGGGGGCGATGCCGGGGCGGTCGGCGATGGAGTAGGCGATGTAGCCGGCCAGGGCGGGCACCATCAGGGTGAAGCCGGCCTTGGCGCCGATCTGGAACAGCGACCAGGCCAGGGTGCCCTTGTGCGCGTCGTCGAAGGCGTAGATGCCGCCGAGCGCGAACGCCAGCGCGATCAGCAGGCCGCCGGCGGTGACGAACGGCAGCATGAACGACACGCCGGTCATCAGGTGCTTGTACGGGCCGGCGGAGCGGCCGCCCTGGGCCTTGGCCGGGGCGCTGCCGCCATTGCCGGCGGCGTGCACGCTGGCCTCGGCCAGGGCCTTGCGGATCAGTGCCGGGCCGTCGTTGATCGCCGGCTTGGTGCCGCTCTTGAACAGGCGCTTGCCGCCGAAGCGGCCGAGGTCGACCTCGCGGTCGGCGGCGATCAGCACCAGGTCGGCGGCGGCGATCTCCTCGGCGCTGAGCGCGTCCTGCGCGCCGACCGAGCCCTGGGTTTCCACCCGGATCTGGTGGCCCAGCGCCTTGGCCGCCTGCTGCAGGCCCTCGGCGGCCATGAAGGTGTGGGCGATGCCGGTGGGGCAGGAGGTGATGGCGACAATGCGCTTGCCGGCGCCCTCGGTGCCGCCGACAGCGGCCGCGCCGGCGGTGGCGGTGGCCGCGGTCAGCAGCGGCGCCAGCACCGCGCCGGCATCGGCCAGCACCGCGTCCAGGCTGCTGCGCTGCGCGCTGCGGCCGGCGAAGCGGGCGGCATCGACGTCGCCGTCGCCGACCAGCAGCAGCGGCGCGGCGGTGGGAGCGGCGGCCAGGTCCAGCGGGGCGATCACGCCCTGCGGCGTGCGCACCTCGGCCTGCAGCGTCGCACCCCGCAGCGTGGCGGCATGGCGCAGCGCTTCGGCGGCGAGGACGGCTTCGGTACTGCGATCGCCGGCGGCGATCACCACGAGGATCGGATTCATGCGGGCTCCCGATGAGCGCAAGAGGACGCGGCGCACAGCAGCGACGCGGCGGAAGTCATGCCAGGGTCTCCACGCGGACCGCGGCGGCCAGGTCGGCCAGGCGCTCGCGCGGCAGGCGGCGGGCGACGCCGCTGCCCAGGGTGGCCACGGCGAAGGCGGTGGCCTGGCGCGCGCAGGTGGCCAGGTCGGCGTCGGCACGCAAGGCCGCGACCAGGCCGGCGACCATCGCATCGCCGGCGCCGACGCTGCTGCCGCCGGTCAGCTGCGGCGGCTGCGCCAGCAGCGCCTGCTCGCCGCGCACGAACAGCGCGCCATCGCTGCCCAGCGACACCACGACCAGGCCGATGCCGCGCGCCAGCAGCGCGCGCGCGGCGCCGAGCAGCTCGGCCGTGCTGGCCAGCGGCGCGCCGGCCCATTCCTCCAGCTCGTGGCGGTTGGGCTTGATCGCGAACGGCAGTTGCGCGCGCGGCGCATCCAGGGCGGCGTGCAGCGGCGCACCGCTGGTGTCCAGCAGCACCCGCGCGCCGGCGGCGGCGGCCTGCGCCTGCAGGTGCCGCCAGGTGTCCTCGGCCAGGCCTGCCGGCAGGCTGCCGCTGAGCACCACCGGCAAGCCGGGACGCAGCAGCTCGGCCAAGCGCGCGCCGACGGTATCGAGTTGGGCCTGGTCCAGGGCCAGGCCGGGCAGGTTGATATCGGTGGTGGCGCCGCTGTCGGCGGCGACCAGCTTGAGATTGCTGCGGGTGTCGCCGGGCACGCGCAGGCAACGGTCGTCGATGCCACGTTCGGCGAACAGGGTTTCGAATACCGGCGCATTGCCGGCGCCGAGCACGCCGAGCGCGGCACAGCGCAGGCCGGCATCGGCCAGGCAGGCGGCGACGTTGATGCCCTTGCCGCCGGCGATGGCGTGGGCGCTGCGCGCACGGTGCACCTGGCCCGGTTGCAGCCGGTCGATCGCCACGGTCAGGTCGATCGCCGGATTCAGGGTGACGGTGACGGCATCGACGCTCATGCGCCGGCTCCGTCGAGCGCGCGCACCTCGGCCGCGCTTTCGCAGTCCAGCGCGCGCTGCGCCAGCGCCTGCAGCGCATCCAGACGGCTGCCGCGCAGGCGCGCCTTCACCGCGGGGATGTCGTTGGGCGTCATCGACAGCTCGTGCACGCCCAGGCCGGCCAGCAGGGCCGCGCCGAACGCATCGCCGGCCAGGCCGCCGCACACGCCGACCCAGCGGCCGTGGCGCGCGGCGCCCTCGACGGTGGTGCGGATCAGGCGCAGCACCGCCGGGTGCAGGCTGTCGGCCTCGGCGGCCAGGTCCGGGTTCTGGCGGTCGATGGCCAGGGTGTACTGGGTCAGGTCGTTGGTGCCGATCGAGAAGAAGTCCGCGTGTTTTGCCAGCGCATCGGCCTGGATCGCCGCGGCCGGCACTTCGATCATGATGCCCAGCGGCACCTCCGGCGCCTGCAGTTCCGCGCGCAGGCGCTCGCATTCGGCGCGCAGCGTCAGCAGTTCCGCCGCCGAGGTGATCATCGGGAACATGATCGCCAGGCGCGCGCCGTCCTTGGCGGCGCGGTACAGCGCGCGCAGCTGCGGTTGCAGCAGGTCGGCGCGGCGCAGCAGCAGGCGCGCGCCGCGCACGCCCAGGAACGGGTTGTCCTCGCGCGGCAGGTTCAGGTGCGCCACCTGCTTGTCGCCGCCGATGTCCAGGGCGCGCACGATCAGCGCGCGGCCGTCCAGCGCCTGCGCCATCGCCGTGTAGGTGGCGTACTGCTCGTCCTCGCTGGGCGTGCTGCCGCGCTCCAGGAACAGGAATTCGGTGCGCATCAGGCCCACGCTCTCGGCGCCCTGCGCCAGTGCCGCGGCGACCTGCTCGGGCAGGTTGACGTTGGCGCCGATCTCCAGGCGATGGCCGTCTTCGGTCTGCGCTGGCTGGTTGCGCTGCTCGGCCTCGCGCGCGCGCAGTTGCTGCTGTTCCTCGATGTAGGCGCGGGCCGAGGCCAGGTCGGCCTCCGACGGCGCCAGGTACAGGCGGCCGCTGCTGCCGTCGACGATGACGGTGGCGCCGTCCTCCAGGTCCAGCAGGTCGGCGCCGCCGGCGACCAGCGCCGGCAGGCCGAGGGTGCGCGAAAGGATCGCGGTGTGCGAGGTCGGGCCGCCCACCGCGGTGGCCAGGCCGAGTACGCGGCCGGTGTCGAGGTTGGCGGTGTCCGACGGCGACAGGTCGTGGGCGAGCAGGATGCACGGCGCGGCCGGCAGCTGCGCCAGGCTGCCGCCGGCCAGGCTCGGATCCAGGTGCGCCAGCACCCGGCGGCCGACGTCGCGCAGGTCGCTGGCGCGTCCGGCCAGCACCGCATTGCCCAGCGCCGAAAGCTTGTTGGCCAGGCGCTCCACCGACTGCTGCCAGGACCAGGCGACGCCGTGGCCCTCGACCATGAGTTGGCAGGCCAGGGTGATCAGGTCGGTGTCGTTGAGCAGTTCGGCCTGGGCGCGGAAGATCGCCGCATCGCCGGCGCCGAGCCGGCGCCGGGTGTCCTCTTCGATGGCCTGCAGTTGCGTGCGGGTGCGCTGCAGGGCGTCGTGCAGCAGGGCGCCGCCGTCGCTCAGCGGCACCGGCGTGTCCGCGACGGCGACGTCGTGGCCGGCCAGCTTGTGCACCACGCCGATCGCCAGGCCGGGGCTGGCGCCGATGCCGACGATGGCCGGCTGCGCCTGCGGCGGGGTCCAGCCGGCGACCGGCGCGGCGCGGCGTTGCGCCGCGGCGTCGGCATCGGCCTGCTCCTGTGCGGTCAGCGCGTCGATCACGCTGCGCAGCCGCGCCAGCGCCGCGGCGGCGTCCTGGCCCTCGGCCGAAATGGTCACGGTGTCGCCGGCGTGCAGGCCCAGTTGCAGCAGCGACACCAGGTTCTTGGCGTCGCCGACCTGGTCGCCGGCGCGCACCTGGATGCGGGCCGCGAAGCCGCGCGCGGTTTCCACCCAGCGCGTGGCCGGGCGCGCGTGCAGCCCGGTGGGGTAGCGCACGGTCCAGTCGAAGCGCTCGGCCAGGTCGCTGGCCGCGGCGGCGGGCGCGGGGGCGGCCGCATCCTCGCTCAGGGCGGCGACGATCGCCTGCGGGTCGTCGCTGGCGAACAGCGCCTCCAGCTTGGGCGGATCCTGGATCAGCCTGGTCAGGCGCCGCAGCACGGTGATGTGGGTGTCGGACTGGGCGGCGATGGCGACCACCAGGTGGGTGGTCTGGCCCGGGTTCCACTCCACGCCGTCGCGCAGCTGCAGCACCGCGATGCCGTCGCGGCGCACCAGGTGGCGGTCCTCGCCGGTGCAGTGCGGGATCGCCACGCCATGGCCCAGGAAGGTGTTGGCCAGCGCTTCGCGGCGCAGCATGCTGGCCTCGTAGGCCGGCGGCACGCAGCCGGCGGCGACCAGCAACTGCGCCGCCTGGGCGATTGCGTCGGCCTTGTCGCGGGCCTGGACATCGACCCGGACCAGGTCGCTGGAAACCAGGGGAGAGGCGGGCGTCTGGGACACGCGGAATCCTTGAGGGTGGGCGGCAAGTGGGCGCAGTGTGGGAACGTTCCCAGTCTATCGTCAATGTGCAGTGCACAATTCTTTCGGAAAAGCTTGGTGCTACTATCCGGTAGCGCCACACGACAGGGGGTCGACATGGAAAAGAAGCGGGAACGTTGCCAGTGAGCGTCAGCATCCACGACGTGGCGCGCGTCGCCGGCGTCTCGACCTCGACCGTGTCGCGGGCACTGGGCCACGGCCCGGTCAGCGAGGAGGTGCGCGCACGGGTGGAAGCGGCGGTGCGCGAGACCGGCTACCGCCCCAACCTGATGGCACGGCGGCTCCGCTCGCAGCACTCCGGGGTGGTGGGGCTGATCGTCGCCGACATCCGCAATCCGTTCTTCACCGCGGCCATTCGCGCAGTCGAGGACGTGGCCTACCGCGCCGGGATGCGCGTGATCCTGTGCAATACCGACGAGGATCCGCAGCGCGAGGCGCTGTATCTGCAACTGATGCAGGAAGAGCGGGTCAGCGGGCTGATCTTCGCCCCCACCCGCACCACCCAGAGCCAACTGGGCAAGTTGAGCTTCGATCATCCGGTGGTGCTGCTGGACCGCGCCGGCAAGAGCGGTACGCACGACAGCGTGGTGCTGGATAACGCCGCGGCGATGGCGGCGCTGGTCGATCACCTGGTCGGCCGCGGCGTGCGCCGCATCGGCGGCCTGTTCGGCAAGACCAGCAGCACTGCCGCCGAGCGTCGCGACGGCTATCTGGAGGCGATGCGCGGGCACGGCCTGACGCCGGACTATCGCGAGGTGGCACCGAGCGCGGAGGCGGCGATCGCCGAGGTCCAGGCCTGGCTGGCGCAGACGCCGCGACCGGACGCGCTGGTGGCCAGCAACAGCCTGCTGCTGATGGGCGCGCTGAAGGCCGCGCGCGGCGCCGGCCTGCGCATTCCGCAGGATCTGGCGCTGGCCGGCTTCGACAACGAAAGCTGGACCGACCTGGTCGAGCCCGGGATCACCGTGATCGAACAGCCGGTGGAAGAGATGGGGCGCACCGCGATGTCGTTGCTGCTGGAGCGGATGAATGCGCCGACGCAGCCGACCCGCAAGGTGGTGCTCAGTGGCCGCTGCATCGTGCGCGGCTCGAGCCTACGCTGACCGTCGGCGTTCGGTGCGGTTGGGCAGGGGGCCGCTGCGGCGACCGTGGTGTGCCGCAGCGGGAGTCGTGGCGTCCTTACTCGCTGCCGTCCGGCCGCGGATAGTCGTGTTCGGGATCGGCGTGGTCGCGCTCGGGGTCGCTGTCGGGTTGGTCGCGATCCTTCCACTGCGCGTCGTCGTTGTGGATCTTGTCCGGCGTGTGGCTGCGTTGCTGGGAGTCGTGGGCGTTGTCGCGGTTGGCGGGCGGGGACATGACGAACCTCCTGGATCAGGCGGGGGTGGGCGCCGGATCCGGATGGCGGTCGTGCTGCTCGGAGCCGTCGAGGCGCGCCCAGCAGGCGACGACCAGGGTTTCGGCATCGCTCCAGGCGATGCGCGGCCAGGGGTGTTCGGCGTCGTAGCGCTGACGCAGGCGCTGCAATCGCACGTCGTTGGATTCGCGCGGCAACTGCAGGAACACATCGCAGGCCATCTTGATCAGGCGCGCATGTTCGCTGAACGACTGCGACCCCAGTTTGCCCGCCGCGTGCAGCGCCTTCCAATGCGCCAATTCGGCTTCGACATCCACGAGCAGGCTCGGAGCGTGACTCACGCGAGTTCTCCTTGAGTGAGAGGAAAGAGGGAGGCGGAGGGTGCCCCCCTGGCAGCCACCGCTCCATCACCCTAGGCCGCGGCGCGTAAAGGTGAGGTGGTGCTCATGTGGTGTGCATGACAAGACGCGCACCTGCGCGGCGACAAAGCGTGATCTCGGGCGCCGACTTTCACACGCAGCGTTGTGAAGGAGGCCGACGCGGCGTGTGAATGCGAGGCGCGCATCTGCGACCCTGGCGTTCCGCCGAGCAATCTGGTCCGCGCCGCTGCAGCGGCTTACCATGCACGAGGTCCGCGTCCGCGGGCACCCCGTTTCCCCCTCACGCGCCGACGGCCGCCGCCGCTGGTGCCCGCAAAGGACTGGCATGCCCGTTGCTCCCGTGCTCGACTCCGCGCCGCCGCGCATCGCCGTCATCGGCCTCGGTTATGTGGGCCTGCCGCTGGCGGTGGCGTTCGGCGCCCGCCACGACACGCTCGGCTACGACATCGATGCGCAGCGCGTGGCGCAACTGCGCGACGGGCACGACCAGACCCTGGAACTGGAGGCCGAGGAACTGCGCGCCGGCGTGCACCTGCGCTACAGCGACGACGCGGCGGCGCTGCGCGACCGCAACGTGTACATCGTCACCGTGCCGACCCCGATCGACGCGCACGAGCAGCCCGACCTGCAGCCGCTGCGCCAGGCCAGCGAGTTGCTGGCCGGCGTGCTCAAGCGCGGCGACCTGGTGATCTACGAGTCCACCGTCTACCCGGGCACCACCGAGGAAGTCTGCGTGCCGCTGCTGGAGCAGGGCTCGGGATTGCGCTGCGACGTCGACTTCCATTGCGGCTACAGCCCGGAGCGGGTCAATCCCGGCGACCGCCAGCGGCGCCTGGCCGACATCCGCAAGATCACCTCGGGCTCGAACCCGGCCGCCGCCGATGCGGTGGACGCGCTGTATGCCGGCATCATCGCGGCCGGCACCTGGCGCGCGCCGTCGATCCGCGTGGCCGAGGCGGCCAAGGTGGTCGAGAACATCCAGCGCGACGTCAACATCGCCCTGGTCAACGAACTCGCCCTCATCTTCGACCGCCTCGGCATCGATACCCAGGACGTGCTGGACGCGGCCGGCACCAAGTGGAACTTCCTGCCGTTCCGGCCCGGCCTGGTCGGGGGCCACTGCATCGGCGTGGATCCGTACTACCTGCTGCACAAGTCCGAGAGCGTGGGCTACCACCCGGACCTGATCCACACCGCGCGCCAGGTCAACAACCGGGTCGGCGCGCATGTCGCCGCGCGGGTGCAGGCACTGCTGGCCGGCAAGGGCGTGGCGATGGCCGATGCGTCCGTGCTGGTGCTCGGCGTCACCTTCAAGGAGAACTGCCCGGACCTGCGCAACAGCCGCGCGCTGGAGCTGGTGCAGGCGCTGGCCGCGGCCGGCGCCCGCGTCGATGCCTGCGATCCCTGGGCCGATCCGCAGGCGGCGCAGGCGCATGGCGTGGACCTGCTGCCCGAGCCGGTGCCCGGCCGCTACGACGCGGTGGTGCTGGCGGTGGCGCACGCGGCCTACCGCGACCTGGACGCAGCGCAGATCCGCGCGCTCGGCACGCCCGATCTGGTGGTCTACGACGTCAAGTCGGTGTGGCCGCGCGCGGCGGTGGACGACCGGCTGTAGCGCAGTTCTCGGGCGCGCGTACCGTCTGGTGTCACCGGCGCATTGGCATGCGCTGGCTGTACCTGCGCCAAGCGGCCCCGATGACGGTTGCAACGCCATGAGCGCGACACCCTCTACACTCGCCGGCTTACGACGCCTGCGAGGACCGCGATGCACCGCTACCTAGCCTATATCGCCAGCTGCGTGCTGCTGGCGCTGTCCATCGCCCTGTGCGCGATCTGGCCGCTGTGGGGCTGGGGCGTGGCCGCCTTCGCGGTGCTGGCGGTGCTGGGCACCGTGGACCTGCTGCAGACCCGCAGCACCCTGCGCCGCAATTATCCGATCCTGGCGCATTTCCGCTACGGCCTGGAATCGGTCGGCCCGGAGATGCGCCAGTACTTCCTGCAGAGCGACATCGAGGAGGCGCCGTTCTCGCGGCAGCAGCGCGCCCTGGTCTACCAGCGCGCCAAGAACGTGATGGACGTGGTGCCGTTCGGCACCCAGCGCAGCACCTACGCGCCGGACTACGAATGGATCAACCATTCGCTGGCCACCTGCGAGATCGCCGACCACGACTTCCGCGTCACCATCGGCGCCGGCTGCGCGCAGCCGTACGCGGCCAGCGTGTTCAACATCTCGGCGATGAGCTTCGGCGCGCTGTCGGCCAACGCCATCCGCGCGCTCAACGCCGGCGCGCGCCAGGGCGGCTTCTACCACGACACCGGCGAGGGCTCGATCTCGCCCTACCACCGCGAGTGCGGCGGCGACCTGGTGTGGGAGATCGGCTCGGGCTACTTCGGCTGCCGCGACGAGGAGGGGCGCTTCGACCCGCAGCGCTTCGTCGCCAACGCCACGCTGGAGCAGGTCAAGATGATCGAGATCAAGCTCTCGCAGGGCGCCAAGCCGGGCCACGGCGGCGTGCTGCCGGCGGCCAAGGTCAGTGCCGAGATCGCCGCCACCCGCGGCGTCGCCATGGGCCAGGACTGCGTCTCGCCGTCGCGGCATTCGGCGTTCTCCACGCCGCTGGAGCTGCTGCAGTTCGTGGCGCGGCTGCGCGAACTGTCCGGCGGCAAGCCCACCGGTTTCAAGCTGGCGATCGGCCACCCCTGGGAATGGTTCGCCATCGCCAAGGCGATGCAGGAAAGCGGCCTGTACCCGGATTTCATCGTCGTCGACGGCGCCGAGGGCGGCACCGGCGCGGCGCCGGCGGAGTTCATCGACCATGTCGGCGTGCCGATGCACGAGGCCCTGCTGCTGGTCCACAACACCCTGGTCGGGCTGGATATCCGCGAGCGCATCAAGCTCGGCGCCGCCGGCAAGATCACCAGCGCCTTCGACATCGCGCGCACCCTGGCGCTGGGCGCGGACTGGTGCAACGCCGGGCGCGGCTTCATGTTCGCGCTGGGCTGCATCCAGTCGCTGAGCTGCCACAGCGACCGCTGCCCGACCGGCATCGCCACCCAGGACCGTCGCCGCTGGCAGCATCTGGACCCCACCGACAAGGCCACCCGGGTCGCGCACTACCACGCCAACACGCTCAAGGCCCTGCGCGAACTGCTCAGCGCCGCCGGGTTGACGCATCCTTCGCAACTGGGGCCGGAGCACATCCTGCGCCGCATCTCGCAGGTGGAGATCCGCTCGCTGGCCTCGCTGTACCGCTACCTGGAGCCGGGCGAACTGCTGCGCACCGTGCCCGACCATGCGGTCTTCCACGATTACTGGGGCGACGCGCGCAGCGATTCGTTCCAGCCGCCGGAGAGGATCCGGCGCCTGCGCGACAGCAAGTCGCAATGAGCGAGGCGCCGTCGGCGCGGTTGCGGCCGGCGCCTGCTGCAGGCGCTGGAGCAGCGCCTGGCGCCGTGTCCGCGCATCCATCTCGCCGCGGCGCTGAATGCGGTGGCGTTCTACCTTGCGCAGGGCTATGCCGTGGTAAGCGAGGGAAGCTACCCGCATCCCTGCGGGATCGTCCTCGATTGCGTGTTCATGGAGAAGCGCGCCGCGCCGGCGGTGCCGTGAGGTAGGCATCCCACAACCGATGCGTTCTGACAGCGGCGGGGCAGGGCGTTCGCTTTTTTGCATCGCCGCATCGGTCACGCATGCTCGCCATCGCTGCCGCCGCCCGTTATCGTGCCGTTTCCTTCTCAGCGTGCCGCGCATGAATCAGCCCTCGGTCCCCGACGTCGTTCCCGCGCCGCTGCCCGTCGACGAAGCCGAGCGCCTGCGCGCGCTGGCCGAGCTGGGGATGCTGGACACTGCACCGGAACCGGCGTTCGACGACCTGATCTGGCTGACCAGCCAGTTGTGCAAGGTGCCGATCGCGCTGATTTCGCTGATCGACGAGCGCCGGCAATGGCTCAAGGCCAGTTGCGGCCTGCCTGCCGGCACCACCGGGTATCCGCGCGAGATGGCGTTCTGCACCTATGCCTTGCTGGAGCCGCAGTTGCTGGAGGTGCCGGACGCCACGCTGGATCCGCGTTTCGCCGGCAACCCGCTGGTGTGCGGCGCGCCACACCTGCGTTTCTACGCTGGCATGCCGCTGATCGGCGACCAGGGCTACAGCTACGGCACCCTGTGCGTGATCGACATCCGTCCGCGGCAGTTGGACGAACGCCAGCGCGAAGGTCTGCAGCGCCTGGCCAGGCAGGTCACCGCGCATCTGGAGGCGCGCCGCGATGCGCGCATCGCCCACGACCAGGCCAAGACGCTGAGCCTGCTGCTGGAAACCATGCCCGACGGCGTGGTGTCGTGCCAGGCCGACGGCACGCTGGGCGAGTTCAACCAGGTGGCGCGGCAGTGGCACGGCGCCGATCCGCGCGCCTTGCCGCCCGAACAGTGGGCGAAGTACTTCGACCTGTTCGACGCCAGCGGCCAGCGGCTGCTGACCAGTGACGAGGTGCCGCTGGTCCGTGCCTGGCGCGGCGAATCGGTGCGCGATGCGGAAATGGTGATCGCCGCCAAGGGACAACCGCCGCGCAGCGTGCTGTGCAATGCGGAACGGCTGGAGGGCGGCGATGGGCGCAGCCTGGGCGCGGTGTGCGTGATGCGCGACGTCAGCGTCGAACGCGCGGCGTCGCATGCGGCGCTGCTGGCCGGGCAGCGTTTCTCCGGCGCGTTCTCGGCGGCCGCGCACGGCATGGCGCTGGTGTCGCTGGAAGGGCACTGGCTGGACGTCAACGACGCCTTGTGCGCGATGCTCGGCTACAGCCGCGCGGAGCTGCTGGAACTGCGCTTCCAGGATTTGACCCATCCCGAGGACCTGGCCGAGGACATGGAACAGGTGGCTGCGTTGATCGCCGGCCGCCGCAGCGACTACCGCAGCGAAAAGCGCTACCGCCATCGCGACGGCCATACCGTGCGTGCGCGTCTGTCGGTGTCGCTGGTGCGCGACGAACAGCGGCACCCGCTGCATTTCGTCACCCACATTCAGGACATTACCGAGCAGCACCTGGCCGAACACCGCCTGCGCGACAGCGAGGCGCAGTTGCGCACCATCGCCGACAATGCGCCGGCGCTGATCGCCTATCTCGACCGCGACCTGCGCTACCAGTTCGTCAATCGGCCATATGCGGAGTGGTTCGCGCTGGCACCGGAGCGCATCGTCGGCCGCCGCCTGCACGAGGTGCTGGATCCGCAGCAACTGGCCCTGCTGCAACCCCACCTGCCGGCGGCGCTGCAGGGCGTGCCGGCGCAGTTCGACGCCGAGCTCTGCGATGCCACCGATGCGTTGCGGATCATGCATTTCAGCCTGATTCCGGACGTGGCCCTGGCGCCGCAGCGGATCGGACTGCATCTGATGATCAGCGACATCACCGGGCAGACCCGGTTGGCGCGGCTGCTGGAAGAGCGCGCGCTGCGCGACGAACTGACCGGGCTGCCGAACCGGATGGCCTGGAACCAGACCCTGCGGCGGCGCATGAACGAGCGCCGTGGCCAAGGCCAGGTGGCGGTGATGTTCCTGGATCTGAACGACTTCAAGAGCGTCAACGACCGTTTCGGCCATCACGTCGGCGATGCGCTGCTGGTGCACTTCGCGCGGCTGCTGCAGCGTTGCCTGCGCGGGCAGGACAGCATCGCGCGGTTGGGCGGCGACGAGTTCGTGGTGCTGCTGGAAGGTCTGGCCGACGCCAGGCGCGAAGTGCTGGCGGCCGCGGCGCGGATCATGGAGGCATGCGCGGACGGCTGCGAGGTCAGTGGTCGGCACCTGCCGTTGCAGCCGAGCATCGGCATCGCCGTGCAGGCCGGGCCCGGTTTCGATCCGGTGCTGCTGACGCAGCGCGCCGACGAGGCCATGTACGTGGCCAAGCGCGATCCGCAGGCGCGGGTACAGATTGCGGTGCTCTGAGCGCCGCGTGCCGCGTGCGCTGGAGGTCAGTGCGCGGCTTGACGCTGCAGCCAGGCCACCGCGCCGCGCCCGGCGCGCACGCCGCTGGCGAAGCAGGCGGTGAGCAGGTAGCCGCCGGTCGGCGCTTCCCAGTCGAGCATTTCGCCGGCGCAGAAGGTGCCGGGCAGCGCCCGCAGCATCAACTGCGCATCCAACGCTTCCAGACGCACGCCGCCGGCGCTGCTGATCGCCTCGGCCAGTGGGCGCGGGCGCAGCAGGGTCAGCGGCAGGCGCTTGAGCGTGGCCGCGGCCAGCGCCGGATCCTGGCCGGCCTGCTTGCCCAGGATCTCGAACAGCAGCGCCGCCTTGACCCCGTCGATGCCGGCCTGGCGGCGCAGGTGTTCGCCGAAGCTGCGGCCGCCGCGCGGCTTGCCCAGTTCGGCCTGCAGCCGCGGCAGGTCGCGGCCCGGTGCCAGGTCCAGCCACAGCGTGGCCGGGCCGTGTGCGGCGATGGAATCGCGCAGATCCGCGGCCAGCGCATAGATCAGGCTGCCTTCGATGCCGTGCTCGCCGACCACGCACTCGCCCTGCAGCGACTGTGCCTGGCCCTGCGCATCGTGCCAATGCGCGACCACCGGCTTCAGCGGCGCGCCGGCGTGGCGTTCGCGGAAGTGCGCGCTCCAGTCCACGTCGAAGCCGCAGTTGGCCGGCTGCAGCGGCGCCACCTCCACGCCGCGCGCGCGCAGCGTGTCCTGCCAGGCGCCGTCGGAACCGAGTTGCGGCCAACTGCCGCCACCGAGCGCCAGCACGCAGGCATCGGCCTGCACGCGCTGCTCGCCGTCGGCGCCGGCGAAACGCAGCGCGCCGTCCGCGTCCCAGCCCAGCCAGCGCTGCTGCACGTGGAAGCGCACGCCTGCGTCCTTCAGCCGCCGCACCCAGCCGCGCAGCAGCGGCGCGGCCTTGCGATCCAGCGGGAACACCCGGCCGGAGCTGCCCACATAAGTCTCCACGCCCTGCGCCTGCGCCCAGGCGCGCAGCGCGTCGGCATCGAAGTCGGCCAGCCACTCGCCGACCGCCGTCGCGCGCTCGCGATAGCGGGCGACGAAGCGCTCGAACGGATCGGAGTGGGTCAGGTTGAGGCCGCCCTTGCCGGCGATCAGGAACTTGCGTCCCACCGAGCCCTTGGCCTCGTACACGTCGACCTCGGCGCCGGCGGCGCGCGCGGTCTCGGCGGCGATCAGCCCCGCCGGACCGCCGCCGACGATGGCGAGACGGCCGCGCACCGGCGCGGCGTGCTTGCTGGCGGGCATCGGCGCAGTCGACTCAACGCGGCTGGACATCGAGCAGTTCGACCTCGAACACCAGCGAGGCGCCCGGCGGGATCACCCCGCCGGCGCCGCTGTCGCCGTAGCCGTAGTCCGACGGCAGCATCAGCAGGCGCTTGCCGCCCACGCGCATGCCGGCCACGCCCTCGTCCCAGCCGCGAATCACCTGGCCGGCGCCGAGCACGAAGCTGAAGGGCTGGCCGTGGTCGGCGGAGGCGTCGAACTTCTCGCCGCGCTTGTCCTTGGCGTGCTCGTCGTACAGCCAGCCGGTGTAGTGCACGGTGACCCGGCTGCCGGGGCGGGCCTCGGCGCCGTCGCCGACGCGCTCGTCGGTGGCCTGGAACGCGGCGATGCTGCCGCCGGGCGGCGGACCCGGCGGGGTGCAGCCAATCAGCAGCCACGCCGGCAACGACAGGCTCAACAGCAGCAGGATTCGGCGCATGCGGGACGTCCACGGCGGGCAGGACGTGCAAGGGTAGCGCATCGCCGCAGCGGCTATCATGCGGCGCATGGCCAAACTGCTGCTCAATCTGCGTCACGTGCCCGACGACGAACGCGCCGAGGTCTGCGCGCTGCTCGACGCTGCCGGCATCGGCTACTACGAAACCCGCGCCGGCACCTTCGGCATCTCCGCCGGTGGCATCTGGTTGCGCGAGGACGCCGAGCAGGCGCGGGCCAAGACGCTTCTGGCCGAGTACCAGGCCCAGCGCGGCGAACGCGCCCGCGCCGAGCGTGCCGCGGCGCTGCGCGACGGCAGCGCGGAGACCTTCGCCCGCCTGCTGCGGCAGCGCCCGCTGTTCGTGCTGGCGACGCTGCTGGGCATGCTGCTGGTCGCTTCGCTGGTGCTGCTGCCGTTCCTGCTGCTGCGCGGCTAGA
>NZ_JAXGGF010000012.1:0-49540 GCF_034105325.1 Xanthomonas sp. LF02-5
CAGCGCCTGCTGCGACATGATGCCGGCGAGGGCCGGATCGGCATCGGCTTCGGCCAGGACCGCGGCAGCGATCTGCTCCGGCGTCGGTCCGGCAGCGGCCGGGGCGGGCGCCGTCGTCGCGGCGTCCGCTCGCACGTCGGCGACCGCGACCGGCGCGGGGCTCGGCGGCACGGCCTTCTGCTCCTCGGCGATCACGTCGTGGAGCAGGCCTTCCAGATAATCGTCGATGATCCCGGGAGTGCTCATGCGGCTTGCTCCATCGGCGTGGCGTCGCTGGCGATCAGCCATTCCAGCGCGCGGCGGTAGGCGGCCAGGCCGCGGCCCGGGTAGTCGCCCGGCACGCCGGCCACCGTCAGCGCCTTGACGTTGCAGATCTTGGTGTCGACCGGGATGGCGTCTTCCCACACCCGCTCGCCGTAGCTGTCCTGCATCTGTCGCAGGGTCTCGTTGCCGGCGCGGGTGCGCTTGTCGAACAGGGTCGGCAGGATCGAGGCGGGCAGCGGCCGGCGCCGCGAGCGCTCGACCATGTCCACGGTGCGGACCATGCTGGCCAGGCCGTGCAGGGCCAGCGGCTCGGCCTGGGTCGGGATGATCACGCGATCGGCCGCCGCCAGCGCGTTGATCATCAGCAGACCCAGGGTCGGCGGGCAGTCGAGCAGGATGTAGTCGTGCTGGCCGGCGTGGCGGGCCATGGCCTGCTGCAGCGCCAGGCCCAGGCCGGGCTGGTTGGCGCTGCGCCGTTCCAGCGTGGCCAGCGCGGTCTGCCCGCAGACGAAGCTCAGACGCTCGACCGCGGTGTCGCGGGCCAGCGCGGCGAGTTCGCCCGGCGGGGTCGCGAACAGGTCGAGCACGCCCGGCGGCTGCGGTTCCTGCGGCACGTCGAAGGCCCGGGTCAGCGAGGCGTGCGGATCGAGATCGAGCATCAGCACGCGGTGCCCGAGCATGGCCAGCCCACGGCCCAGGGCCAGCGTGGTGGTGGTCTTGCCCACGCCACCTTTCTGGTTGGCGATCGCCCAGATGCGCATCAGTTGACTCCTTCAATGGCAGGTACTGCGCGGGGGCCGCCGGCGTTGCCGGGGGCCGCCGCGGCGGGGGGTGTCGGGGTGGCCGGCGCGGCGCCGGCGCTCAAACGATCGGAGGCCGACGGCGTCGCATCGCCGCTGTCGCCGGAGTCGGCCAGGATCACCAACACCACGCGGCGGTTGGCGTTGCGGCCGGCCGGCGTGTCGTTGCTGGCGCGCGGGCGGAACTGGCCGTAGCCGATCATCGACAGCCGCGAGGGCTGCAGGCCCTGGTCGGCGAACAGGTGGACCACGCTGGCCGCGCGCGCCGCCGACAGTTCCCAGTTCGAGGGGAACTGCGCGGTGGCGATCGGGGTGTTGTCGGTGTAGCCCTCCACGCGCACCCCGTTGGGCACGCCGGACAGCACCTGCGCCAGTTCGGACAGGGTGGCGCGCGCGCTCTGGTCGAGCGCGGCCGAGCCGGAGCCGAACAGGATGTCGCTGTTGATCTCCACTTCGATCCACAGCCCGGCGCGGCGCACGGTGATCAGCTTCTTCTGGATCAGCGGCGCCAGCGCGGCGCCGAGGCGATCGGCGATGCTGTCGAGCTGGCGCTGCGCGCGTCGCAGCTGCTGCGCGTCGCGCAGGTCGTCGCCGCGCTGCGCGTTGCCCGAGGGCAGGCGGTTGGGATCGGGCAGGGTCAGCGCCGGGCTGGACTTGATCGGGGTCGGCCGCTCGCCGCCCTGGCCCTGCAGCGCGTGGTCGCCGACCTGCACCGGACGCAGGGTCGTCGGGGTGCCGCCGAACGCGGCGCTCATCGCGTCGGCCATGACCCGGTACTTGGCTTCGTTGATCGTGGACAGCGCGTACATCACCACGAAGAAGGCGAGCAGCAACGTCATCAGGTCGGCATAGGGGATGGCCCATGCCTCGTGGTTGGCGTGCTCGTCGTGGGAGTGCTTGCGGGCCATTGGCAACTCAATGCAAGAATCCGGCCAGTTTCGATTCGATGTTGCGCGGGTTCTCGCCCTGGGCGATGGCGATCAACCCTTCGATGATCATTTCGCGCTCGCCGCAGCTGTGCTTGATCACGCTCTTGAGCTTGGCGGCCATCGGCAGGAACAGCAGGTTGGCCGAGGCGATGCCGTAGATGGTGGCGGTGAACGCGGCGGCGATGCCGTGGCCGAGCTTGCTCGGGTCGGCCAGGTTCTTCATCACCGCGATCAGGCCCAGCACCGCGCCGATGATGCCCAAGGTGGGCGCGTAGATGCCCATGCCCTCGAACACCTTGGCCGCGGCCAGGTCGCAATGCTCCTGGCCCTCCAGGTCGATCTCCAGCATGTGCCGGATGGCTTCCGGCTCCACGCCGTCCACCAGCATCTGCAGGCCCTTGCGCACGAACGGATCCTGCTGCTGCGGCACCTGGTTCTCCAGCCCGAGCAGGCCCTGGCGGCGCGCGATGTTGCTCCATTCCACGATCTGCTTGAGCAACGCCTGGCGATCGCTCGGCGGCGGCCACAGGATCCACTTGGCGATCTGGAACGCACGGCGGAACACGGAGGGCGGGGTGTGCACCAGGATCGCGGCGACGGTGCCGACGATCACGATCACGAACGCAGCCGGCGACCACAGCGCCGAAATGCCGGCGCCCTTGAGGATGCTGCCGCCGATGAGCGACAGAATCGCCAACAGCAGGCCGATGAGACTGAGCTTGTCCATGCAGGAGGTATCGGCCAGGGGGCGGGGGACTTGATGGGTTGGGGGCCGGGAATGGGGAATGGGGAATGGGGAATGGGGAATGGGGAATGGGGAATCGATGAAGCCGGGATTCGGGAATCGGGATTCGGGAATCGCAAAAGCGCGCGCACGCCAACCGTTCATCCCGGCTCTATCGCGTTGCGGCTGAAGCCGCTCCCACATTGGGGAGTGAGGTGCAGGTGAGCTGCTGTTGCGATTCCCGAATCCCGATTCCCAGCCTCACCGTGTCGCGGCTGAAGCCGCTTCTACGGCGGAATCAGGGAAAAACGAAGCGCCAGGGAACCCGCTCCTGCGATTCCCCAATCCCCATTCCCCAATCCCGGCCTTCAGGCCTTCAAGCCATCCACATCCAGGATCAGCGCCAGGCGGCCATCGCCGATGAGGGTGGCGCCGGCGTAGCCGGGCAGGCCGCGCAGCGAGCGCGGCAGCGGCTTGATCACCACTTCCTCGCGGCCGCGGACCTGGTCCACGACCAGGCCCATGCGCGATTCGCCGGCCTGCAGCACCACCACGGTGAGCAGCGGCAGTTGCGGGGCGTCGATGTTGAGCCACTGGCGCAGGTCCACCAGCGGCAGGGTGTGCGACTGCCGGTCGAGCACGGCGCGGCCGTCGAACCAGCCCAGCGAGCGGCGCGGGGCGTGCAGCACTTCCACCACGCGCGCCAGCGGCAGCGCGTAGACGGTATCGCCGGCCTGCACCAGCAGGGTCGGCAGGATCGCCAGGGTCAGCGGCACGCGGATCAGGAAGCGGCTGCCGCGGCCCAGTTCCGACTGGATCTGGATCTGCCCGCTGAGTTCGCGGATGCGCGACTGCACCACGTCCATGCCGACGCCGCGGCCGGAGATGTCGGTGACTTCGGATTTGGTCGAGAAACCAGGCAGGAACACCAGGTGCAGGCATTCCTCGGTGGTCAGGCGGGCGGCGGCCTCGGGGTCGATCAGGCCCTTCTCGCGGGCCTTGGCGCGCAGCCGTTCCGGGTCGATGCCGGCGCCGTCGTCCTGCACCTCGATGCTGACGTAGTCGCCTTCCTGCTGCGCCGACAGGCGCACATGGCCGCCGCGCGGCTTGCCGGTGGCTTCGCGCAGCGCCGGGGCCTCGATGCCGTGGTCGATCGCGTTGCGCACCAGGTGCACCAGCGGATCGGCCAGCGCCTCGACCAGGTTGCGATCGAGCTCGGTGTCGGCGCCGATCAGTTCCAGTTCCACTTCCTTGTTGAGCGAGCGGGCGACGTCGCGCGCCACCTTGGGGAAGCGCGAGAACACCTTGCCGACCGGCTGCATGCGCGTGCGCATCACCGCCGACTGCAGACGTGCGGTGGCGATGTCCAGGCTGCTGACCGCGCGGTCCAGCTCCTCGTCGCGCAGGCGCACGCGCAGGGTCTTGAGGCGGTTGCGCGAGAGCACCAGTTCGCCGATCAGGTTGACGATCGCGTCCAGGCGCTTGGTGTCCACGCGCACGGTGTGTTCGGGTTCGGTGGCCTTGGCCGGAGCGGCCGCGGCCTTGGGCGCAGCGCTGGGCGCACGCGGCGCCGGCTGCAGCGCCTGCGGCGTGGCCGCCGGCGGCGCATCGCCGTGCAACTGGTCCAGCAGCGCCTCGAATTCGTCGTCGCTGATCAGGTCCGCATCGCCCGCAGCGGCCGCGGGCGCCTTGGCGGCGGGCGCCGGCGCGGCGCTCTTCGCGGGTGCCGGCGCCGGTGCGTCGTCGCCGTGCGCGTCGAACTGCGCGATCAGCTCCGGCGGCGCGCGCGGCGGCTCCTGGCCGCTGCCGAAGGCATCGAGCATCGACTGCAGGTAGTCCAGCGACTGCTGCGCGGCGTCGAAGTGCCGCGCCTGCAGGGTCGCCTGGCCGGCGCGGGCCATGCCCAGGGTTTCCTCCGCCGCGTGGCACAGCTCGACCATGGCGTTGATCGCCAGGAAGCCGGCACCGCCCTTGAGCGTGTGGAAGCCGCGGAACACGGCGTTGAGCTGGCCGCTGTCCTCGGGCGCCTGCTCCAGCGACACCAACTGCTCGCCGAGCCGGTCCAGGATCTCCTGGGCCTCGATGATGAAGTCGGCAGCGATGTCGTCGGGTACGGCGCTCATAGCGTTACAGTCCCAGGCCCGAGAGCAGGTCGTCGGCGTCGTGCTGCGACACGCCGTGGCGGTCCAGGCCGGGCAGGGCCGGGCCGGCCAGGCTGCCGTCGGCCTTCTTGTTTTCTTCCTTCGGCGGCAGACCCAGCGCGCCGAAGCCTTCGTGCACGCGGCGCACGATGCCGGCGACGCGACGGATGATCTGCCCGGTCAGGTCCTGGAAGCTCTGCGCCAGGGCCATTTCGGTGAGGTTGTGGCGGATCTTGTCGAGGATCTCGCTCTGGTCGCCGCTGAGGCCGCCGGCGGCGAGCTGGTCGGCCAGCGCACGGCATTCCTCGGCCAGGTCCAGGGTGCGGTGGCTGGCCTGTTCGGTCATTTCCACCACGTGGTCCAGGCGCGAGCAGGCGTCGTCCAGCTCGCCGGCCTCGCTGGGCACCACCGGCAATTCGCCGAGCGCCTGCCCCAGATCGCGCGCGAGCCGGCTCAGGCCCTGCATCATCGGCCGCGTGCGCCAGGCGGCGAGGGTGTCGATCTCCCTGCGCCAGCCGGCCTCGTCGCCGTTCTCCAGCGCGTCCAGCGCGCCTTGCAGGCGTTCGATCAGGGCGGTACGTTCGGCGGTGGCTTCCATTTAGGCGGTCGCTCCCAGGCGTTCGAAGATCTTGCCCAGCTTCTCCTGCAGCGTCTGCGCGGTGAACGGCTTGATGATGTAGCCGTTCACGCCGCACTGCGCGGCCTCGATGATCTGCTCGCGCTTGGCCTCGGCGGTGACCATCAGCACCGGCAGGTGCTTGAGCTTGTCGTCGGCGCGGATGTTGCGCAGCAGATCGATGCCGGTCATGCCCGGCATGTTCCAGTCGGTGACCACGAACTCGAACGGCGCCGAGCGCAGCGCGGCCAGGGCGCTGTTGCCGTCTTCGGCCTCGGCGGTGTTGGTGAAGCCCAGATCGCCGAGCAGATTCTTGACGATGCGTCGCATCGTCGAGAAATCGTCCACGATCAAAATCCGCATGTTCTTGTTCACCACTGACTCCTAAGGGTTCCTATTCTTCGTCTTCCAGACCGGCATCGGCGACCTCGAACGCCTTCAGGCGTCCGCGCAACCGTACCGTGGCCTGGCCATGGATCTGACACACGCGCGACTCGCTGACCCCGAGCACCGCGCCGATTTCCTTGAGGTTCAATTCCTGCTCGTAGTACAGCGACAGCACCAACTGCTCGCGTTCGGGCAACTGCGCGATGGCCTTGCCCAGCTCGCGGCCGAATTCGCTGCGCTCGAGCATCTGCTGCGGATTGGGTCCGCCCTTGGCGATGGTATCCAGCTCGCCATGGTCCTCGATGCGCGACTCCAGGCTCAGCACCTGGCCGCGGGCGGCATCTTCCATCAAACGCAGGTATTCGGGAAGCGGCATGTCCATCGCCGCGGCCACTTCGTTGGCGGCGGCGGCGCGGCCGGTGCTCTGTTCGATCTTGCGGATCGCCGAGGCGGCGTCGCGGGCGCGGCGGTGCACCGAGCGCGGCACCCAGTCGCCGCGGCGGATCTCGTCGATCATCGCGCCGCGGATGCGGATCGAGGCGTAGGTCTCGAACGAGGCGCCCTGTTCGGCGTCGTAGCTGCGCGAGGCCTCGATCAGGCCGATCATGCCGGCCTGGATCAGGTCGTCGATCTCGACGCTGGCCGGCAGCCGCGCCGCCAGGTGGTGGGCGATGCGCCGGACCAGGTCCGAGTGCTGGGTGATGTAGTCGTTGGCGCTGTTGCGCTGGACGGCGCGGTAGTGGGCGGCGGCGTTCATGCGGCCACCCCGCGCTGGATGATGCGCTCGACGAAGAACTCGACGTTGCCGCGCGGGGCGGTCGGCGCCTGCCAGCGTGCGGTGCGCCGGGCGATCTCGCTGATCGCCTGCGCCGACGGGCTGGACGGGTAGGCCTTGACCACCGGCTGCTGGCGCTGCACCGACAGGCGCAGCCAGTCGTCCTGCGGCACGCAGCCCAGGTAGTTCAGCGACACGTCGCCGAGGAACTTCTCGCAGACCCGGCTGAGCTTGTCGTACAGCAGGCGGCCTTCGTTGAGGTCGCGGACCATGTTGGCGACGATCTGCACCCGGTCCACGCCGCGCTCGCGCGAGAGGACCTTGATCAGGGCGTAGGCGTCGGTGATCGAGGCCGGCTCGTCGCAGACCACCACCACCGCGTCCTGCGCGGCCTGGCAGAAGGTCAGCACGCTGTCGGTGATGCCGGCGGCGGTGTCGACGATCATCACGTCCAGCTCGCGCTGCAGCTCGGAGAACACGTTGACCAGGCCCACGTGCTGGGCCGGCGGCAGCTCGGCCATGTAGCGGCGGCCGGAGGCGGCGGGCACCACCATGAGCCCGTTGGGCATGTCGATCAGCACCTCTTCCAGGGTGCAGCGCCCGGCGACCAGGTCGGCCACGGTGAACTTGGGGGTCAGCCCGAGCAGCACGTCGACGTTGGCCAGGCCCAGGTCGGCGTCCAGCAGCAGGGTGCGCTTGCCCATGTCGGCCAGCGCCATGGACAGGTTCACCGAGATGTTGGTCTTGCCCACGCCGCCCTTGCCGCCGGTCACGGCGATGGTGCGCACCGGACCCAGCGGTTCGCTGCGCGTCGCCGACAGGGGGAAGGCATTGGTCAGATTGACGTAGTCACGCGACGGCATGGGTCTGCTCCGGAGTACAGGGCTTATCGGCAGCGCGCCGCAAATCTTCAAGGCGCAATACCAGGCTGGCGGCGTTGGCGCGGTGCAGGTCGTCCGGCACACGCTGTCCATCGGTCACCCAGGTGATGGGGAGGCGGTGGTCCACGACCACCGACAAGGCACTGCCGAACCGCCCGGTCTCGTCCAACTTGGTCAGGATGACTCCCTGTGGGTCGGCGCCGGCGAACCGGCGCACCACCTCGTCCAGGTCGGAGAAATGGGCGTTGGCGGGGAGGACCAGCAAGGATCGGACCACCCGCGAGGCGCGCAGCCAGTGCAGCTGGGCGGCCAGGGCGCGGTCGCGCTGGCCCATGCCGGCGGTGTCGATCAGCACCAGCTTGTAGTCGGCCAGGCGCTCCAGCAGCTGTTGCAGCGCGGCGTCGCTGTCGGCCTCGTGCACGGCGATGCCGAGCTGGCGGCCGTAGCTGTGCAGCTGTTCGCGGCCGCCGACGCGGATGGTGTCGGTGGTGACCAGGGCCACGTCGCGGGCGGCATGGCGCTCCAGGAAGCGCGAGGCCAGCTTGGCGATGGTGGTGGTCTTGCCGGCGCCGGTCGGGCCGATCAGGGCGATCACGCCGCCTTCCTCGAGCGGGTCCAGCGCGGCGATCGGCAGGCGCTTGGACAGCAGGCCCAGCATCAGTCCGCGGCCGCGGTGCAACTCCAGGTCGGCGGGGATCTGCATGACCACGTCGCGGGTGATGCCGCTGTCGAAGCCGTAGTCGTCCATCAGCTCCAGCGCCTGGGCGCGGACCGGCGAGCCGCGCAGGCGCTCGTCGGTGAGGCGGTTCATCTCGCGCTCGATCATCTGCCGCATCAGCGACAGTTCGTCGCGCAGCTGCGTCAATTGTTCGTCGTTCTGCGGGGCGGGGAAGGTCGGCACTGCCGCCAGCGCCGCGGCCGCCGGGATCCCGGCAGCGGCCGGCGCATCGGCGGTCGCGATGGGCGCGGCCGGGGCCGGGCTCGCCACCGGGGTCAGCGCCACCGCGGGCACGTCGTCGCGCCAGGCCGGCACGGCCTCGGCGGCCGGCGCCGCGGTGGCGGCGGCGAACGGACTGGGCATGGGCACGCTGATCGGGGCGTTGCGGAACACGTCCTCGGGGATGCTGAACTCGGCGCGGCCGGTGACCGGCGCTGCGGCCTTGGCCGGGGCGGCCTGGCGTGCGGCGGCAGCCGGGGCGGCCGCGGCGGGCATCGCCGAGGCGGCCAGCGCCGCCGGCTGGGTCAGCGGCCGTGCCGGGGAAGCGGCCGGGGCGGCCGGCGCGGCACTGCCGCGGCGCTCGCTGATCGCGGCCATCATCGCCATCGCCGGGCTGGCGGCGGCGTCGCCGCGTGCGGCACGCGGGGCCGCAGCGGCCGGCGCCTGGCTCGCCGCGGCGGCGCGCGGCGCCTCGTCCGGGCGCACCGCATCCAGCGCCCGCTGCACCAGGGCCTCGTCGTAGTTGCTGGCGGCCACGATCTCGATGCCCTCGTCGGTGCGCCGGTTGGACAGGATCACCGCATCCGGCCCGTGCTCGTCGCGCACCATCCGGAAGGCGGTGCGCATGTCGGGGGCGACAAAGCGTTTGATCTTCATGGGTGGGAGCCGGGAATGGGGAGTGGGGAATGGGGAATGGATGCGTGATCGGTGCCGATACGTGGCGGGCCGCGGTGTCGTGTCCGGTTTTTCGTGATCGTGTTCATTGCTCTCTCCGCTGCCGGGGCAAGGGTGCGATTCCCCATTCCCTGTTCCCGTTTCCCGTCATCTCAACTGATCGTGCCCACCAGCTTCAGCCGCTTGTCCTCCGGCACTTCGCTGTAGGACAGGACCGACAGCGCGGGGACGCTGTGGCGGACCAGGCGGGCGAGGGCGGCGCGGACCTGCGCCGGCACCAGCACCACCGCCGGTTCGTTGCGCGCCTCCTGCTTGCTCACGCAGTCCGCCAGACTTTGGTGCAAGCGTTCGGCCAGTCCGGGTTCCAGCGCCGCGCCGTTGCCCTGGGTAGAGTCCTGCAAGACGCGTTCCAATTGCGGGGCCAGGGTGAACACCGGCAGTTCCGGGGCCATGCCGGCGATCTCCTGGACGATGAACCGGCCCAGGGCGTTGCGCACCGCGGCGGTGAGCGCGCCGGGTTCCTGACTCTGCGGGGCGTGCTCGACCAGGGCCTCGACGATCTTGCGCAACTGCCGCACCGGGATCTTCTCGATGAGCAGGTTCTGCAGCACCCGCACCACCACCGACAGCGGCAGCGCCTTGGGGGTGAGGTCCTCGACCAGCTTGGGCGCGCTCTTGGCCAGGGTCGCCAGCAACTGCTGCACTTCCTCGTGGCCGAGCAGTTCCGGGGCGTGCTCGCGGATCAGGTGCGAGAGGTGGGTGGCGATCACCGTGGCCGGGTCGACCACGGTGTAGCCCATGGTCTCGGCCTGGGCGCGCAGGTGCGGCTGGATCCAGATCGCATCCAGGCCGAACGCCGGGTCCTTGCCGGGGATGCCGTCGATCTTGCCGAGCGCGCCGCCCGGGTCCAGCGCCAGCTCGCGGTCCGGGTGGATGTCGGCGGTGGCCACCGGCACGCCGTGCACCAGCAGGCGGTAGGCGTTGGCCGGCAGTTCCAGGTTGTCGCGGATGTGCACCGGCGGCACCAGGAAACCGATGTCCTGGGTCAGCTTGCGGCGCACGCCCTTGATCCGCGCCATCAACTCGCCGCCCTGGGTCTTGTCCACCAGCGGGATCAGCCGGTAGCCGACCTCCAGGCCCAGCGGGTCGATCGGACGCAGTTCGTCCCAGCCCAGTTCGGCATTGGCCTGAGCGGCGGCCGCGGCCTGCGGCGCCGCCTCGGCCGCGGCCGGCGGCGGCAGCAGGCTGCGCTTCCACATCTTCCAGGCCAGCAGGCCCAGGATCAGCGCCAGCGTCAAGAAAGCGACGTTGGGCATGCCCGGGATCAGGCCGACCAGGCCCAGGATCGCCGCGGCCACCGCCAGCGCCTTATGCTGGCCGAACACCTGGCCCATCATCGAGGCGCCCATGTCCTGCGAGCGCGAGGCGCGGGTGACCAGCATCGCCACCGCCGAGGACACCAGCAGCGCCGGCAGCTGCGCGACCAGGCCGTCGCCGATCGACAGCAGGGTGTAGGTGGAGGCGGCCTGCGCCACCGGCATGCCGTGCTGCAGCACGCCGACCGCCATGCCGCCGATCAGGTTGATGAACAGGATCAGGATGCCGGCGATGGCGTCGCCGCGGATGAACTTGCTGGCGCCGTCCATCGAGCCGTAGAAGTCCGCTTCCTCGCGCACTTCCTCGCGGCGGGCCTTGGCTTCCTCGCGGGTCAGCAGACCGGCGTTGAGGTCGGCGTCGATCGCCATCTGCTTGCCGGGCATGGCGTCGAGGATGAAGCGCGCGGTCACTTCCGACACGCGCCCGGCGCCCTTGGTGATGACCACGAAGTTGATGATGGTCAGGATCGCGAACACCACGATGCCGACCGCATAGTTGCCGCCGATCACGAATTCGCCGAAGGCCTCGATCACCTTGCCGGCGGCGCCGTGGCCGCCCTGGCCGTTGATCAGGATCACGCGGGTGGAGGCCACGTTCAGCGCCAGGCGCAGCATCGTGGTCATCAGCAGCACGATCGGGAAGATGCTGAACTCCAGCGGCCGCTTCACGTACACCACCGCCAGCAGCACCATCAGCGAGATGGCGATGTTGAAGGTGAACAGGGCGTCCAGCACCGGTGCGGCCAGCGGCACCACCACCATCGCCAGCATCAGCAACACGATCACCGGGGCGCCGAGCCCGTGCTTGATCATGTCCATGACTTTGCGCGTGTTCATCTGCGCGGCAGGCTGACTCATGGCTGGCTCCCCGGGGCGAATTCATCCACTTCCAGCGGCGGCAACGGCGGCATCGGCCCGCTGCGCCAGGCGCGCAGCGTGTAGACGTACGAGAGGACCTGCGCCACCGCGGAATACAGTCTCACGGGAATTTCCTTGCCGAGTTGGCCTTCCCTATACAAGGCGCGTGCCAAAGGCGGCGCCGAGATCACCGCCACGCGGTGCTGCTCGCCGACCTCGCGGATGCGGAAGGCGATCTCGTCCACGCCCTTGGCGACCACGGTGGGGGCGCGCATGCGCCCGCTTTCGTACTTCAGCGCCACCGCATAGTGGGTGGGGTTGACCACCACCACGTCGGCCTTGGGCACGGCTTCCATCATCCGCCGCTGCGACATCTGCATCTGCATCTGGCGGATGCGGCCCTTCACCTCGGGGCTGCCGTCGCTTTCCTTCATTTCCCGGCGCACTTCCTCGCGGGTCATCTTCAATTTGCGGATGTAATTCCACTTCTGATAGGGCGCGTCGATCGCCGCCAGCAGCGCCAGCGCGCCGGCGGTGTACAGCAGCAGCTTCAGCGTGAAGCCCAGGCCGTGGCCGATGGCCTGCTCCAGCGGCTGCAGCAGCAGGCCACGCAGGAAGTCGGTGCTGCCCCACAGGCACAGCATCGCGGCGCCGCCGACGAAGCCCATGCGCAGGATCGACTTGAGCAGTTCGACGATGGTCTCGGCGCCGTACATGCGGCTCAGCCCATTCATCGGGTTGAGCCGGTCGAACTTGGGGATCAGCGCCTGGCCGGAGAAGCGCAGGGTGCCCATCAGCACCGGCGCGGCGAAGCTGGCCGCCAGGCAGATGCCGACCAGCGGCAGCACCACCCAGAGCAGGTTCAGCAGCAAGTCGCCGAAATGGCCGAACATCGCCTGCGGATGCTCGCGCAGCGACAGGTCCGGGCGCAGCGCCTGTTTCAGCCAGGCCACCGCACCGGCGGCCATGGAGGTGGACAGGCCCATCAGGGCGAAGACGCCGGCGCTGAACACCGCGGCGGTCGCCAGTTCGCGCGAATGCGGGATATTGCCCTGTTCGCGGGCTTCGCGCAGACGTTTGTCTGTTGGCTGTTCTGTGCGCTCTGCGCCTTCTTCGCTCTCGGACATCGGGGGTGCGCTCGGCCAGGATCGACCCTGCGCACTGCAAGGACCGTGCCGGTCCCTGGCCCGGATTCCGGGCGCTGCCGCCGCGCCTCTCGGCCGCGGCGGTGGCTAGGCGAGTTGCAGCTCGACCCGGTCGCGGCCCAGCCGCTTGGCCTGGTACAGCGCCGCGTCGGCGCGCGCCAGCAGGTGCTGCAGCGGTTCGCCCGGTCGATACCAGGCCACGCCGATCGAGGCGGTGATCGCCAACTGCCGCTCGCCGATGCGCAGCGGCTGCCCGGCGATGGTGGCGCGCAGGGCCTGCAGCCGCTCGCCGCAGCTCGGCGGCAAGCCGGGCAGCACGGCCAGCAGTTCCTCGCCGCCGTAGCGGCCGACCAGGTCGGCGTCGCGCAGGTTGGCGCCCAGGCGCCGCGCCACCTCGATCAGCACCGCGTCGCCCACCAGGTGGCCGTGTTCGTCGTTGATCCGCTTGAAGTGGTCGAGGTCGATCATCGCCACTGCCAGCGGGGTCTGCTCGGCGTCGCTGCGGCGCATCTGCGCCGCCAGCGCCTCGAGGATGCCGGCGCGGTTGAGCAGGCCGGTGAGGGCGTCGTGCGAGGCCTTCACCGCCAGTGCGGCGCGGGCGATCTCCAGTTCGCGCTTGTCGTGTTCCAGCTCCTCGGTGCGCCGCGCCACCAGCTCGGCCAGTTCGCGCTGGCGCTGGTGCAGGCGGCGTTCGCGCCAGTGCAGCAGGGCCACCGCCAGGCCGCCGCCGAGCACCAGGTACAGCGCGATCATCGGCTGGCTGCGCCACCACACCGGCGCCACCGAGAACGCCACCCGCAGCGGCGCCGAGGCGCTGCGCCGGTAGGCGTCCAGCAACTGCACCTCCAGCACGTAGTGACCCGGCGCCAGCGGCGGTTGCTCGAACTCGAAGTTGGGCGTGTGCAGCCAGCGGGTGTGTGCGCCCTCGAAGCGATAGCGGAAGCTGATGCGGTTGCGCTCGTCGTACAGGTCCGGCGAGCCGACCGCGATATGCAGCGGATCCTCGCTCCAGTGCAGGCGCGCGCCCGCGGCGATGGCTGCGCCGGCACGGCTGAACTCCTTGAGCGCCAGCCTTGGCGCCTGCGCCGGGAACAGCCGCGCCGGATCCAGCAGATGGGTGACGCCACGGCTGCTGCCCAGCCATACCGAGCCGTCGTGGTCTTCCAGGAAGGCCGATTCGGACATGTCGTTCCAGAGCAGCCCCTGTGCCTGCGTCAGCCGCGACCAGGCGCGTCCGTCGTAGACGTCCACGCCCTGGTTGTGGCTGATCCAGATCCATCCGTTGCGGGTGCGGCGCAGGCTGTACAACTGCAGGCCGCTCAACTGCGCATCGGCCGGCTGCAGGTACAGGGTGTCGCCGTCGAGCCGCCCTTGCCAGGCACCGGGGCCATACAGGCTGGCCCAGGCCTGGCCATCGTCCAGGACCAGCAGTTTGCTGAGCACGGGTTGCGCCGGCGCACCATCCACGACCAGCCGGATCGGCGTCCAGGTCTCGCCACGCAGTCGGAACACGCCGGTCATGCCCACCGCCAGCACGCTGCCGTCGCCACGCTGCTGGATGTCCGAATACTCGCCACCGGGCAGCGCCTGCACCTTCTGCGGCACCGCGTCGGCGTCGGCCGCCGCCAGCAGATACACCCCGCGGTTGCTGAGGATCCACACCCGGCCGCTCGCATCCACGAACAGCTGTTTGGCGATGCCGTTCAGCGGCGGGTAGGCGCGCAGCAGCCGGCCCTGCGCGTCGTATCGGCGCAGCGCACCGACCGAGCCGATGCTCCACAGCGTGCCGTCCGCGGCGCGTTGCAGGCCGATCATCTGCGTGCCGTGGTCGCTGGGCCAGCGCTGGAAGCGGCCATCCTCGCGCAGGCGGTCGACGCCGCCCTCGTTACCGACCAGCAGGTCGCCGCGCTGGGTGCGCTGGATGCTCCAGGTCGGCGCCCGACTGATGCCCTGCGACACATCCCAGTTCTCGATCCAGCCGTAGCCGTTCCAGCGCAGCACGCCTTCGCCATCCATGCTCAGCCACAGGTCGCCGGCCTGGTCGAAGTGCATGGCGACGATGCTGCCCTCGGGCAGGCCGTTGCGACGGTCGAAACTGCGCCAGCGCCCCTGTTCCCAGCGCGCCAGGCCCTGGTTGGTCCGCACCAGCACCCGGTGCTGCGGGTCCAGCAGGATCGGCGTGCGCCAGGTCACCAGGGCCGGTCCGTCCAGCCCGGGGGGTGTCTGCTCCTGGAAGCGCGTCGCGCCGGCCTGCAGCCGCATCACCTTGCGGCTGCCGACGACCCACAGGTTCCCGTCGCGGTCGCGCACCGCATTGCGCCAGAATTCGGCGGGCAGGCCCTGGGTCTGGTCGTAGCGGGTGGCGCGACCGTCGGCATCGATCCGGCACAAGGCCTTGGCGCAGCCCAGCCACAGTGTGTCGTCGACGACGAACAGGTCGTGGATGTCGGCCAGCTCCGGTTGCCGCGCCAGCGTCGCCGCATCGAACAGGGGCTGCAGTTCCCATCCCTTCGCATCGGCCTTGCGCACCGCGCGCAGCAGGCGGTGGTCGTCCAGCACCACCGTGCCCCAGGCCGGTGCGGCCAGGCGCGGGCGGTTCAGCTGGCGATGCGACGGCAGGCTGTTGTGGTCCAGCGGGAGCCACCGTGCCGGCGCGCCGTCGTCCACGTAGATCGCATCGAAGGTGGCTACCCACAGCCGCCGCTGGGCGTCCTCGGCGGCATCGGAGATGTAATGGCCGCCGTGGCCCTGCAGCTTCACTTGCTGGAACTGGTCGCCGTCGAAGGCATACAGGCCGCTTTCGCTGCAGACCAGCAGGCTGCCGTCGCGACGCTGCAGCAGACAGGTGCCGGCCAGGCCGAGCAGGCCCTGGTCCTGCGCATAGTGCCGCAACGGGATCACCTGGGCCTGTGTCGCCCCGGTGCATGTCAGTGCCGACAGCAGCAGCCACAGCGGCCCCCACAGGCGTCGACCCATGACCGTGCGCATGCGCGCTCAGCCGCCGCTGCACCGCCGTGGGACACGGCGATGGCAGGCACGAGCGGGCTCTGGCGGGCGATAGGGCATGGCGTACGGCGAGCGATGGAAGGAAGGACGGACCGCGGCGATCGACGGGATCCGGGACGGTCGGCGCTGCCGCCGCCCATCCTGGCCCGCCAACGGTAGCCTGCCGTCGGTATCGGCCGCGTCGCGGCGCAGCTTGAGCGCCGGCTAGGCGGTCAGCGCGCGCGCGGCGTTGAAGGCGGCATCGAACAGCCGCTGCACCGGCGCCCCCATCTCGCCGACCAGCACCGCCAGCAGCGCCAGGCCCAGCACCACCGCCACCGGCAGGCCGAGCTGGATCGGGTTCAGCGATGGGGCCGCCTTGGCCAGCGCGCCGAAGGCCAGGTTCACCGCCATCATCGCCACCATGACCGGCAGCGCCAGGGTCACCGCCCCGCGCATGATGCTCATGAAGAAGTTCGGCGCCACCGAGGCCATGGCCTGCGCATCGGGCAGCGCGGTACCGATCGGCAGCGCCTTGTAGCTGTCCACCAGCAGCGACATCACCGCCAGATGCCCGTTGGCGGTGAAGAACATCATGCCGAAGGCCAGGTAGAACCACTGGCCGATCACCGGCGAGTTGACCCCGCGCAGCGGATCGGCCATCTGCGCGAAGCCCAGGCCGGTGCTCTGCGAGACCAGTTCCCCGGCCATCGCCCCGGCCTCGAAGATCATCCGCAGCATGAAGCCCATGCTGGCCCCCACCGCCAGCTCCCGCGCCACGCTGAGCACCACCGCGGCATTGAACCCGTCCCAGTCCGGCACCGGCGGCAGGATCGGCGCCAGCGCAATCGCCAGCGTCCCGGCCAGGATCACCCGCACCCGCCCCGGCACCGCCTTGCTCCCGACCATCGGCATCACCGTCAACATCGCCCCGATCCGCAGCATCGTCCACAGCACCGCCCCGATCATCGCGAACGCCCGCGACCCATCGACGACCATTTGCGTGGCGGCATCCATCAGCCCGAGACCCCGGCAGACAGCAGGAAGGAACGGCCAGCCCCGACCGCGCAACGCGAGCGGTCTGCAGCCAAAGACGGACGAGCGCATTCGCGAACAACAACGGAAACAGTACGGGCACACAAGACAACGCTCCCATGGCCACAGCTATAGCTTTTGCCGTTGCCGTTGCCGTTGCTGTTGTTTTTGCTGCTGCTTTGCTCTTGATCCACCGGGTCCCCTCCGCAGCGGCGGAGCTGGCGGGCAAAACCCCCCGAAGGGGGGCGGCGCACAAGGATGTGCGCCGTTTTCGGCCGGGGCAGGATGCCCCGTCCGAAAATCCCGTTAGCGGAGCGGACCCGCGCAGCGGGCGCTGCGGCGGGGTGTGCTTTCTTTTGGTTACTTTTCTTTGCACAAGCAAAGAAAAGTGACTCGCCGCCAGGCGAAAGCTCTTGCTGTTGCTCTCCAAACCTAGAAAAGCGAGCAGAAGAGGCATCCACTACACAGGGAGCGATCAGGGCAGCAGGCGCAGCCATCCCCGCTACCCAATCAAATGCGGAATACGCTGAAACAGCATCGTCGTGTACTCCACCAGATGCGCCAGCAACATACTCCCCGTCGCAAACAACATCGCCGTCAACGCCACCACCTTCGCGATGAACGCAATGGTCGGCTCATTGAGCTGCGTCGCCGCCTGGAACACACCGATCACCACACCTACCGCCAACATCGCCAGCAACAACGGCCCCGCCACCCACAACACCGTGATCAACCCGCCACGCAACTCCGTCAGCGCCAGTTCCGGACTCATGGCCTCAGACCCCGTTGAAACTGGCGGCCAGCGTGCCGACCGTCAGCACCCAGCCATCGACCAGCACGAACAGCAGAATCTTGAACGGCGCCGAGATCAGCATCGGCGACATCATCATCATGCCCATCGACATCAGCACGCTGGCCACCACCAGATCGATGATCACGAACGGGATGAAGATCAGAAAGCCGATCTCGAACGCCGTCTTCAGCTCGCTGGTCACGAACGAGGCCACCAGCACCTGGAACGGCACCGCATCCGGGCCGCTGTAGGTGCCGTTGCCGGCCATGCCGGCGAAGGTCATCAGGTCGGTCTCGCGCACCTGTGCCAGCATGAACGCGCGCAGCGGCTGCGTGGTCAGCGTCCACGCCGTCTGGAAATCGATCTGGCCGTTGAGATACGGGCTCATGCCCTGGCCCCAGGCCTTTTCCCACACCGGCATCATCACCAACGCGGTCAGGAACAGCGCCAGGCCCATCAGCACCTGGTTGGACGGCGTCTGCCCGGTGCCCAGCGCCTGCCGCAGCAGGCCGAGCACGATGGTGATGCGGGTGAAGGCGGTCAGCACCAGCAGCAGCGACGGCAGCAGGGTGATGGCCGTCATCAGCAGCAGCGTCTGCAGCGGCAGGCTCACCGGCTGCGCGCCGATCTTGCCGACGTTGACCTCCGGCAGCGAGGGCAGGGTGGGCGCGGCGTTCTGCGGATTCTGCGCGGTCGGCGTGGCGGCGGGCGCCTGCGCGGCCTGCGCCCAGGCAAAGGCGGGCAGCAGGCTCAGCGTCAGCAGGATCAGCAGCAGGCGCAGCCGGCGGGCGTTGCGGTTCCAGAAAAACGGCATGGTCATTTGTCCTTGCGCAGCTTCTGCGCCAGAAGCTGGGCGAAATCGGGAAGCTGCTTGAACGGCTTGATCGAGGGCAGGGTCGGCGCGGGCGCCTGCGGCAGCGGCTCGGGCAGCTGATGCAAGGTGCGTACCCCGCCGGGCGAGACGCCGAGCAGCAGCTGTTCGCCGTTGACCTCGACCACCACCACCCGCTCCTTGGCGCCGACCGCCAGGCTGGCGACCACGCGCAGGCCTTGCGCCGGGCGGAAGCCGCTGCCGGGCAGGCGCTTGAGCACCCAGGCCATGGCCAGGATCAGGCCCAGCACCAGCAGCAGCGCGAACACCGCGCCGAGCAGGCTGGGCGCCGACGGTGCCGCGTTGCCGACGCCCGAGCCGTGCTTGGCGGTCTGCGTGGCGACGGCGAGCAGCAGGCTCACCGCAGTCTCCGGATGCGCTCGCTGGGGCTGACCACGTCGGTCAGGCGCACGCCGAAGCGGTCGTTGATGGTCACCACCTCGCCGTGCGCGATCAGGGTGCCGTTGACGTAGACGTCCAGCGGTTCGCCGGCGCCGCGCTCCAGTTCCACCACCGAACCCTGGTTGAGCTGCAGCAGGTTGCGGATCGGAATGCGGCTGCGGCCGACTTCCAGCGACAGCGTCACCGGCACGTCCAGGATCACGTCCAGGTTCAGGTCGTTGGACTCGGCCATGGCGTCCGGCTGCAGGCTGTCGAACTGGGCCGGCGCCGGCTGGGTGGGATCGGTCTGGGTCATGGCAGGTCTTCCTGGGGAGCGGGGCGGCGGCGCAGCGCGCCGGGGGGATGGGTGGCGGTGATCTTCACCGCGTTCTGGCCGTGCGAGATGCCGAACTCGCCGGTGAACACCGGGATGTTCTCCACGCACAGCGGCACCTGCTTGGGCAGGTCGATCGGCAGCACGTCGCCGATCTTCAAGCGGGTCAACTCGCGCAGGCTCATCTGCTTCTGCGCCAGCACGCTGGAGATGGTGACCTCCGAGCCGAACAGCTGCTCGCGCAGCATGATGTTCCAGCTCTCGTCGCGGTCCACGCGGTCGCTCTGGATGCCGGCGTCGAGCAGTTCGCGGATCGGCTCCAGCATCGAGTACGGCAGGGTCACGTGGATCTCGCCGCCGCCGCCTTCCAGCTCCACGTGGAAGCGGCTGACCACCACGTACTCGCGCGGGGTGACGATGTTGGCGAAGTGCGGGTTGACCTCGGAATTGAGGTACTCGAACTCCACTTCCATCACCGGCGCCCAGGCTTCGGCCAGGTCGGCGAAGGTCTGCTTGAGCATCAGCTGGATCACCCGCATCTCGGTGGGGGTGAACTCGCGGCCCTCGATGCGGGTGGGGTAACGGCCGTCGCCGCCGAAGAAGTTGTCGACCACGGTGAACACCAGGGTCGGCTCGAACACGATCAGGCCGGTGCCGCGCAGCGGCTTGAACTTGATCAGGTTCAGGTTGCTCGGCACGTACAGCGAGTGCATGTAGTCGTTGAACTTGATCAGGTCGATGCCGCGCACCGACAGGTCGGCCGAGCGCCGGATCAGGTTGAACAGGCCGATCCGCCACAGGCGCGCGAAGCGCTCGTTGACCATCTCCAGGGTCGGCATGCGCCCACGGATGATCCGGTCCTGGCTGGAGAAGTCGTAGTTGCGCGCCTCGCCCGGCTCGGCCGGCGCCGGCTCGGTGTCCACCACGCCCGCGTCGACGCCGTGCAGCAGGGCATCGATCTCGTCTTGGGAGAGCAGGTCGGTCATCGCGGCAGCGCCTTTACTGGGTGACGAAGCTGGTGAACAGGAGTTCTTCCACGCACTTCTTGCCGGTCTCGGCGGTCATCAGCTTCTGCGCGTCGGCCAGCGCCGCGGCCTGCAGCTTCTTGCGCCCATCGATGTTGGCGATGTCCTGCGCCTGCACCTGCGAGAACAGCATCAGCAGGTGCGCACGGATCGCCGGGGCGTTCTCGGTGATCAGCTTCAGTTCTTCCGGGTCGCGGGTCATCAACTGCACTTCCAGCTGCAGGTAATGCGGGCCGTCTTCCGCGCCGCCGTTGAGATTGACCACGAACGCCGGGTCCATCGCGAAGTACTGCGCCGGCTTGGGGATCTCGGCGGTCTTTTCCTCGGCCTTGGCGTGGCCGCCCTCGGGCTTCTTCAGGAAGAAGAACGCGCCGGCACCGCCGCCGCCCAGCACCAGTACCGCCGCGACGACGATGATCAGCAGCTTCTTCTTCGACTTGCCGCCTTCCGGGGCGTCCTTGGCGTCTTTCTTGGATTTGTCGGCGGCTGACACTGAGCGGGCTCCTGAGGGGGGTCTGCCCCTGAGGATGCAATCGCCGTGCCGAAACCGGGCGCCTGGCGCGCCGGGTGTTTGACGGCGCCGCCGCGCGCCATGCCGGCGCGGGCCGAGACCGTTGTGGGAGAGGGGGTCGGGCCCAGCGGAGGGGCCTCAACCCCGACGTATCCTTCCGACGAACGTCGAGGCCGAGACCCGTCCCACTCCCTCGATCGCCGTGAAGGGGCGGCGGCGCGCCCCGGATCGTCAGGCGTAGGCGTCGAGCAGACCGCGCTGGCGCAACACCACTGCCGGAATCCCGACGCTGCCGGACAGGTCGTCGGCGAGCTCGCCGCCGCTGCGGCCGCCGCCCTGCGGCGTGCCCTGCGCATTGGCCTGCTGTTGCTGCGGCTGCTGCTGGCCGACGTCGGCCTGGCCGAGCTGGAAGCCGTGCTGGCCGAGCATGTCGCGCAGGCGCGGCAGGCTGTTCTCGAGGGCCTGGCGCACGTCGGCCTGGTTGCTGCTGAAGCTGGCGTTGACCTGGTCGCCGGTCATGTGCAGGCGCACTTCGACCGGGCCGAGCTCGGCCGGATTGAGCTTGATGTGGGCGTGGCCGATCTTCTGGTCGGCCAGCCAGCTGATGCGCGCGCCCAGTTCCTCGTCGAACTGGTTGCCGTGCAGGTTCGGGGTCGGCGTGGGCGAGCCGGTGAACGGCTGCGGATCGGCCAGCCGCGCCGTGGCGTGCAGCGGGGCCGCCGCCGCGGTCGGCACGATCGCGCTGGGATCGGCGGCGGGCGCGGCGTCGCCGCTCTCGCCACTCTTGCCGCCGGCCGCGGCGGCGATGGCGGCCAGCGCCGCCAACGGCGCCGCGGTGTCGGCGCCGCTCGCCTTGTCGGCGGACCCGGCCTGCGCCAACAGCATCGCGCCGAAGCCGCCGGCCGCAGAGGCCGGGGCGGTGCTGGCCGTTGCGGCAGTCGGATCGGTGGCGCCGGCCGCGGTCTGGGCCGCGGCGTCGCCGCCGAGCAGGGCGCCCACGCCGTTGGCCACGGCGCCGGCGACGCCGACCGCCAGCCCGGCCGCTGCGCCCAGCGGGGTCGCGGTGGCCGCCGGCAGCACTGCCGCGCCGATCGCCGGCAGCAGGCCCAGGCCGATGCCGGCCAGCCCGGCCGGCGGCCAGGCGCTGTCGTCGGACTTGGCGTCCTCGTGCTTGTCTTCGGTCTTGGCCTTGCTCTTGTCGCTGCCCGAGGCCTTGGTCTCGGTGCTGCTCTTCTCGGCGTCCTGGGCGACCTTGTCGCCGGCCTGCGCGGTGCGCGCGGGGTCGCTGGCGGTGTCGTCCGCGGCGGCCGGACGCTTGTCCGCCTGGTCCTTGCCGGCGTTCTGCGCCGGCTTGGGCGTCTCGCGGGCGGCGGGCTTGGGCGCGGTGGTACGCGCCGAGCCGCCGCCGCCGAGCAGCTTGGCGAAGTCCTTGTCCTTGCCGCCGGCGCGGTCGGTGCCCTGCGTGTCGTTGCCGCCGCCGATCTGGCTGGCGCGGCCACTGCCGCCCAGCGCGGAAAGCGCGTTGTTCATCGTCCGTCTCCGTCATCGTGTTCGTCGGCGGTGGCCGCCAGGCGCGCGCGGCGCGCGCCCAGGTCGTCCATCTCGCGCTGGCTGCGGCGGTCGTCGACCTTGCGTTCCTGCGCGCGGTAGCTGGCCGCGAGCTGTTCCAGCACCTGCTTGTCGCGGCTGGCCAGCAGCAGCCGGCTGCGCTCCATCTCCACCTTTTCGCGGTTGCGGTCCACGGTCTGGCACTGCTGCTGCACCGCGCTCTCCAGCCGGTCCAGGAAGGCGCGGCGGTTGGCCAGTTGCGCCAGGCTGGTCGCGGCCATCTGGCTGTTGGCGTACTCCTCGGCGTAGCGGCGCAGTTCCTCCAGCCGCGACTCGTGGGTGGCCAGGGCGCGCTGGCGCTCGGCGAGATCGCGCGCGACCTCGTCTTCGTGCTGCTGGGCGCGGCGGAGCAGGGGATCGAGACGTTGCGATTGCATCATGGCTTAGTTCTCGCGGTCGACCAGGCGCTTGAGGGCGGCCTGGCTGTGGGGCAGATCTGCGGCTTTGGCGACGTCCTGTCCGAGGAATTCCATGATCTCCGGCCAGCGCTCCAGCGCTTCGTCCACGGCCGGATCGTTGCCGCGCTGATAGGCGCCGATGGTGATCAGGTCGCGGTTGGCCGAGTACGCCGACACCAGCCGCTTCAGCGAGCGGATGCGCAGGCGCCACGGCTCGTCGGCGATGTCCTGGACCACGCGGCTGACCGAGGACTCGACGTCGATGGCCGGGTACAGGCCGCTGTCGGCGACGCGCCGCGACAGCAGGATGTGGCCGTCGAGGATGGCGCGCGCGGCATCGGCGATCGGGTCCTGCGGATCGTCGCCTTCGGTGAGCACGGTGTAGAAGGCGGTGATCGAGCCGCGGCCCTTGGCGCCGTTGCCGGCGCGTTCGACCAGCGCCGGCAGCTTGGCGAACACCGACGGCGGATAGCCGCGGGTGGTCGGCGGCTCGCCCACCGACAGGCCGATCTCGCGCTGGGCCTGGGCGAAGCGGGTCAGCGAGTCCATCAGCAGCAGCACGTTCAGGCCCTGGTCGCGGAACCACTCGGCGATGGCGGTGGCGCGGTAGGCGCCGTGCAGGCGCGCCAGTGGCGGGCGGTCGGCCGGGGCGGCGACCACCACGGCGCGGCGCAGGCCTTCCTCGCCCAGGGTGGTCTCGACGAAATCGCGCACTTCGCGGCCGCGTTCGCCGATCAGCCCGACCACGATCACGTCGGCGGCGGTGTAGCGGGTCATCATGCCCAGCAGGGTGGACTTGCCGACGCCGGAGCCGGCGAACAGGCCCACGCGCTGGCCGCGGCCGATCGGCAGCAGCGCGTTGATCGCGCGCACGCCCACGTCCAGCGGGGTGGTGATCGGTTCGCGCGCCAGCGGGTTGATCGACACGCCGGCCATGCCCACCGAGCCTTCGGCGCGGATCGGGCCCTTGCCGTCCAGCGGCACGCCGTCCGAGTCGATCACCCGGCCGAGCAGGCCTTCGCCCACTTCGACGCCGCCGCGGCGGTGCAGCGGCACCACCCGCGCGTTGGGTAGCAGGCCGTGGGTTTCGGCGCTGGGCATCAGCGAGGTGCGGTCGCCGGAGAAGCCGACCACTTCCGCGTCGACCCAGCCGCCGTCGACCTCGACCTTGCAGGTGGCGCCCATCGGCGCCTCGCAACCGACCGCTTCCAGGGTCAGGCCGACCGCGCGGCGCAGGATGCCTTCGCGGATCAGGCCGCGGCCGGCGGCCACGTCCAGATCGAGCTTGCCGAGGCGGCCGGCCAGGCGCAGGTTGCGCGCATCCAGCCAGTCGGCGGGGTGGGTGCCGGACAGCGCGCTCACAGGCCCGCTCCGGACTTGCGCATCACCGTTTCCAGGGCCGCGCGCAGGCGCGCCTCGAGGGTGCCGTCGATGCGCACCGATTCGGCATGCACGCGCAGGTCGCCGCGGCTCAGGCTCAGGTCCGGCACCAGCCGGATGCCCTGATCCATCAGCGTCAGCAGCGGGGTCAGCGCGGCGATGTCGTCCGGGTGCAGGCGCACCTCGACGTCGCGGCGCGCGCCGCCGACCGCGTCCAGCGCCTCGGCGACCAGTTCCGACAGCAGCACCGGGTCGGCCTGGTAGGCGCGGCCGACCAGGCTGCCGGCGATGCGCACGGCCAGCTCGCCGAGCGCGCCGACCACCTCGTTCTCCAGCCGCGCCAGCGGCCGCGAGAAGTTGTCCAGGATGCCTTCGATCTGTGCGGTGAGGCGGCGGATCTCGGCCTGGCCCTGGGCCAGGCCCTCGGCGTGGCCGCGTTCGAAGCCTTCATGCTGTGCCGCGGCCTCGATCGCCTGGATCTCCTCCAGGCTCGGCGGACGCAGCACCGGCTCGTCCGGCAGCGCGTCTTCGTAGGGCAGCGCCGCCAGCGCGGGCGGGGCATCGAGTTCCGGCGCCAGCCAGCGCACCACGTTGCCGTTCATACCATGGCCTCCGCACCGCTACCGCCCAGGCTGATCACGCCCTCGTCGGCCAGGCGCCGCACGATCGCCAGGATCTCCTTCTGCGCGGCCTCCACGTCGGCCAGGCGCACCGGGCCGCGCGCTTCCATGTCTTCCAGCAGGATCTCGGCGGCGCGCTGGGACATGTTCTTGGTGATCTTGTCGCGCACCTTGATGTCGGCGCCGCGCAGGGCCAGGCCGAGACGGTCGCCGCTGACTTCGCGCAGCATGGTCTGCAGGCCGCGGTCGTCCAGCTCCACCAGGTTGTCGAACACGAACATCAGGTCCTGGATGCGGCTGCCCAGGTCGGCGTCGATCTTGCTGATCGCCGACAGCACGCCCTGGTCCGAGCCGCTGTCCAGGAAGTTGAGGATGTTGGCGGCGACCTTGACCCCGCCCACGTTGGACGACTTCAGGTTCTGGTTGCCGGAGAACTGCCGCTCCATGATCTCGTTGAGCTCGTTGAGCGCGTGCGGCGGGATGCCGTCGAGGGTGGCGATGCGCATCAGCACGTCGGCGCGGGTGCGCTCGGGCAGCAGCTTCAGCGCCTCGGCGGCCTGGTCGCTGTCCAGGTGCGCCATCACGATGGCGATGATCTGCGGATGCTCGTTGCGCACCAGGTCGGCGATGGAGCGCGGGTCCATCCACTTCAGGGTGTCCAGGCCGGTGGTGTTGCGGCCCAGCAGGATGCGGTCGATCAGGCTGCCGGCCTTGTCGGCGCCCAGCGCCTGCACCAGCACGTTGCGGATGTAGTCGTCGGCGCCCACGCCCAGCGAGGTCTTGCTGCCCAGCTCGGCGTTGAACTCCTCCATGACCTTCTCGACCTGGTCGCGCGAGATGCCGCTCAGCGTCGCCATGGCGATGCCGATCTTCTGCACCTCCTTGGGGTCCATGTGCTTGAGCACCTCGGCCGCGTCGGCCTCGCCGAGCGACAGCAGCAGCACGGCGGCGCGCTGGGTGCCATTCATTGCGTTCGCATCAGGCTTCACTGGCGACCCATCCCTTCACGACCTGCGCCACGCGCTTGGAATCCTGTTTGACCGCTTCGCGGGCCTGACGCAACCGTTCCTCGTAGGCGTCGGGCAGGGCGATGGCGGGGTTGCCGCCAGCGCCGCCGCTGAGGCTGGCGGTGTCCTCGCCCAGCGACGGCAGCAGCGGGTTGTCGTCGTCGAGCATCGACAGCTTGGCGTCGCGCGGCTCGTTGCCGTCGCGGTCGTGGCCCACCGACGCGGCCGGCGCGGGACCGGCGATCTGGCGCAGCGCCGGGCGCAGCACGCCGAACAGCAGCGCCAGCACCACCGCCGCACCCAGCACCAGGCGCGCGACGTTCATCACCCGCGGATCTTCCCACCAACCGGGCTTGTCGGCCGCTTCCGGGGCCTGGCGGACGAACGGGGCGTTCATCACCGAGACGGTGTCGCCGCGTTCGGCGTTGAAGCCCACCGCCTGCTTGACCAGGCCTTCGATGCGGGTCAGCTCGGCGGCGCTGAGCGCCTGCTCGGTCATCTTGCCCTTGGCGCCCGGCCGCATCACGTGGTCCACCAGCACCGCCACCGAGACGCGCTTGATGCGTCCGGCCGGCTGCCGGGTGTGCTGCAGGGTGCGGTCCAGCTCGTAGTTGCGGGTGGCGCTCTTGGAGCTTTCGGTCGGGGGCGCGGCGGCGGCCTGCTGGGTGCCGGTGCCGGCGACGGGCGGGGCACCGGTGGCGCCCGGCTGGCCCGGCGCGCTGCCCGGCGAGTTGCTGGTCGCGCCGGGCGCGCCCTGCGGGCCGCTGGTGCTGGTGCTGCTGTCGCTGACCTGCTCGCTGCGCAGCTTCGGCGGGTCGCCGTTGTACAGCTCGCGCGCTTCCTCGACCACCGAGAAGTCCATGTCCACGTTCACTTCCGGGTTGACCCGGCCCGGGCCGGTCATCGGCTCCAGCAGTTCGCGGATGCGCTGGTTGTAGGCGCTTTCCTGGCGGCGCACCTGATCGAACTGGGCGGCGTTGAGCGCGGCGTCGCTGTTGGGGTCGGCGATGGTCAGCATGCGCCCGCTCTGGTCGACCACGGTAACGCGGTCCGGCGCCAGGTCGGGGATGCTGGAGGCGACCATGTTGACGATCGCATCGACCTGGTTGCGTTCCAGGGTGGTGCCGCCGCGCAGTTCCAGCACCACCGAGGCGCTGGCGGCCTCGCGCTGGCGAGTGAACGCGCTCGGCTTGGGGATGGCCAGATGCACCCGCGCCTCGCGCACCGGGCGCAGGCTGGCGATGGTGCGCGCCAGTTCGGTTTCCAGGGCGTGCTGGTAGCGCGCGTTCTCCACGAACTGGCTGACCCCGAAGCCGGGATCCTTTTCCATCACTTCGAAGCCCATGTTGCCGTTGTCGGTCAGGCCGGCGCCGGCCAGCTTCAGCCGCGCGTCGTACAGCTTGTCCTCCGGCACGGTGATCGCACCGGTGGCCTGGTCGAGCTTGAACGGGATCTGCGCGGTGCGCAGCAGGTCGGTGGCCTCGGCCGTGCCCTTCTCGTCCAGGCCGGTGTACAGGGGAGTGTAGGCCGGCTTCTGCGACCAGAAGAACACGAACAGGCCGGCGGCCACGGCCACCGCGATCATCGCCATCAGGCCGATGCGCCGGGTGAGCTGCAGGCTCTGCAGGCGGTCGAACCAGGCCCCGGCCTTTTCGCTGTTGAATGTGTCTTTGCTGATCGCAAGCGCCATCGTCTTCTACCCTTACAGCGGCATGTTCATCACGTCCTGGTACGCCTGGACGAGTCGGTTGCGGACTTCCACGGTAGCGCGAAACGCCACCTGGGACTGTTGCGCGGCCAGCATCACCTTGGCCAGGTCGGCGCTGGGGTCGCCCAGTTCGAAGGCCTTGGCGAGGTCGCCGGACTTCTGCTGGGCCTCGTTCACGCCGCCGATCGCGTTGCGCAGGGTCTCGGTGAAGCTCGGGCCCTGCACGCCCTGGCTGCCGCCCAGGCCTTCGATCGCATTGCTGCGGCCGACATCGCCCACCCGCGTCTGCGCCGCCTGGCCGACCTGGCCCTGGTAGCTGCGGATCTGCGAAAGAATGGAGCTGATGGAGTCGCTCATACGGTGAAGTCCCTGCCGGGAGACGGCTTGCCCGTATGCAATGCAAGCGGTGTGCCGAAACGGCACTCACGTGTTGCGCAGCCTCCGGACAGGCGTGCGCGGGGAAGGCCGGCACCCGGTGACGGGTTCCTGGCGCCGGCGGCACGGCCGGCACGGACCGCGCGCCGACAAGGTGTCGGCAGGTTGACGCCGTGCGCCGCGTCACGGTCGGACGCGGGCGCCGCGCGGCGACCTCAAGGCCGGCGAGGGGACCGACTCAGTCCGGCAGCCAGGCCGCCCGCCACTCCTGCAGATTGGCGCCCTGCAGCAACCAGTCGCGCTGCACCGTCGCGCGCAGGGCAGTGCCGGCCGCGGCCCGCGCGTCGGCATCGGCCAGGTGCGCGCGGATCGCATTGACCCAGTCGCGAAAGCGGTTCTTGACCAGGCTGACCGGCAACCCGCCGTCGCGGTAGGGCGGCAGGTCGCTGGCCACCACCGGATAGCCGCAGGCGCCGTACTCGAGCAGGCGCAGGTTGCTCTTGCAGCGGTTGAACAGGTTGTCTTCCAGCGGCGCCAGCGCCAGGTCCAGGTCCAGTGCGGCCAGCGCCTGCGGATAGCGGGCGAAGTCCACGCCCGCGTGCACCTCGTGCACATGCCGGCGCAGCCGCTCCGGGCACAGGCCCATGAACACCCAGTGCACCTCGCCGGCCAGCGCCTGCACCACGTCGGCGATCAGTTCCAGGTCGCCGGTGTGGCTGAGCCCACCGGCCCAGCCGACCCGTGGCTTGGCCGAGGCGGATGCCGCCGGCGGCGCCAGCGCGCCCCACAGCTGCGGCTCCAGCCGGTTGCGCACCACGCGGATGTCGCCGTGCAGGCCGGCCAGCGCCTCGGCCAGGTCCGGCGTGGAGACGGTGACCCGGTCCACCAGCGTGGCGGCGCGCCGCAGCGAACGCAGCACGTCCTTGGGCATGTGCTCGCGATGCGCGCTCTTCAACGGCAGGTTCGGCAGGTAGTCGTCCAACTCGTAGACCATGAAGGCAGTGCCGAACCGGCGCATGCGCTCCATCCGCGCCAGTTCCGCGTCGCCGACCCGGCGCTGCAGCACCACCACGTCGGCGCCGATGCGCTGCAGCTCCACCGGATCGAGCAGGCGCGCGTAGTACAGGCCGTCGATCTGCGCGGCCGCGGCCAGCGCCTGGAATGGCTGGATCACCCGGTACTGGCCGCTGCCGAAGGTGTCGCCGGGATGGGCCAGCACCCGCGGCAGCGGTTTCCAGGCCAGCGGCTGCCAGGAGAATTCGGACTCGGTCAACTGGAAACCGCCGGGCTGGTCCAGGCCCAGGCTGGGCGAATACGCCGGATCCTGCGCCAGCGCCAGCGCCGGCAGCCAGCGCTGCAGCAGCGCCTCGTCGGCCACCTCGCTGCGCGTGGCCGAGGCTGGTTGCAGCAGCAGCGCCTGCGGCGTCCACACGGTCCAGGCGCCCGTCGCCGCGGCGCGCAGGCACAGGTCCACGTCGGCGCCGCCGGCGGCGAAGCCGGCCGCGTCGAAGCCGGACAGGTGTTCGAACAGCGCCCGCCGCACCAGCAGGCAATGCGCCGACACCGCGCTGTAGCGGTGTGCCACCTGCAGCCGGCCCATGTAGCCCGGCTGCGCCATCGCCTCGCCGGCGAAGGCGTGGCCGGCGCCGGCCAGCAGGCCCGGCAGTAGGCCGGCATGGGTGATGCGGCCGTCGGCGGACACGCCCTTGGCGCCGACGATGCCGACTTCGGGCCGCTGCGCGTGGTTCATCAGCGCATGCAGCCAGCCGTCCTGCACCGCGGCGCTGTCGGCGTCGAGGAACAGCAGGTACTCGCCCTGCGCCTGGGTGGCGGCGAGGTTGTGCGCCTCGGCCTGGCAGACCCGCTGTTCCAGCGCGAACACGCGGATGCGGCCGTTGCCCAGCTCGGCCACGGCCTGCATCCACGCGGTGATCTCCGGGGCGTGGCTGGCGTTGTCCACCAGCAGCAGTTCGTAGGCGGGGTAGGCGGTCTGTTCGAGCAGGCTGACCACCGCGCGCTGCAGCGCCGGCAGATTGTCCTGCGCCAACAGCACGATCGAGACCGGTGGCTGCGCGGCATGGCCGTAGTCGATGCGGAACAGGCCGCCCGGCAGCGGTTCGACCGTGGCCTGCGGATAGCCGCGGGCCTGCAGGTGCGCGGCGATCGCGCGCTGGCGCGCCGGGCCGCCGGCCTCGGCGCTGGCCGGCGTGGCGACCAGCAGCGGCTCGGGCAGGTGTGCGATGCCGTCGCCGCCGTCGCGCAGGAACAGGCGCAGGATCAGGTCCAGTTCGCTGGCGCCGTCGTGGGCAGGATCGAAACCGCCCAGCGCCTGCACCGCCGTGCGGCGGAACACCCAGTGCCCGGCCGTGGCCAGCGGATTGCCCAGCAGCAGGTCCAGGTCCGGGTCGGGTCGCAGCAGCGGCGCCAGGGTGTCCGCGTCCACGGCCAGCCATTCGTCCGCATACAGTGCGTTGCACTGCGGTTGCTGTGCCAGTTCCAGCTGCAGCCGCAGCAGGCCGCCGGCGTAGAACCGGGTGCCCGCGACCACGCGCAGGCACCAGTCGCTGCCCGGAGAGGCATCCAGTGCGGCGGACAGCGCCGCCGCATCGGCCGCGGCCGGCAGCGCTGGCAGGATCCGGACCCGCGGGTCGGGCCACGCGGGAAGGGGGGCATCGCCCAGCACCAGCGCCTGCACCTGCGCGAACGGCGTGCCCTCCAGCAGCAGGCTGTCCAGCGTGGCGTCCAGCGCGGCACGGTCGGCGCCGCGTGCGTCGACCAGCACGGCGAGCCGCGGCGCGCCGCCGAGGGCGTCCAGGCGCGCGTCGAGGAGGTCGCGTTGCGCTGGCGTCACCGTCCGCCGCGCCTGCCAGTCGCGCAGCGTCGCCTGTACGCAGACCCGCGCGTAGGCGTCCTGGATCGCCTGCAGCAGGTCCACCGGCGTGCCGGGGCCGCCGCCCAGCGGCGTCACCGTGACCTGGCGGACGTCGCCATCGCCGCGGTACCAGCCCATGGCGCGCACGCCCTGGCGGAAGTTGGCATGCCCCTGGTCGCCGATGCCAGGCTGGTCGCGGCCTGCCTGGCTGTATTGCTCTTCCGATACCCGGAACCGGGTCAAGGGCTTTGCCAGCAGCGCCAGGTGGCCGCGGTGCAGCAGCTTGGCGTACAGCGCCAGATCGCCGACCCAGTTGATGACCTTGCCGGCCAGCGTCATCAGCTCGTCGCCGATCTCCAGCAGGTCGCTGCGCCGGCACAGCACGCAGCTGGGCTCGCCGACGAAGTTGATGGTGTGGTCGGCCAGGAACGACAGCAGCTCCGGCCCGTCCAGCAGCACGTCGCCGGCGAACGGGAAGGCGGTGGCCGGGATGTCCTCCAGCGGCGCGCCGTGGCTGTCGATGCGCTGGCGGCGCGAGGACGCCAGCAGGACGTCCGGTGCACTCTGCATCGCCGCGACCAGCGCGGCGACGCAGTCCGGCGCCAGCACGTCGTCGTCGTGCAGGAACTTCACGTACTCGCCCTGGGCCAGGGCGATGCCGCGCGCGGTGCTGCCGAGTTCGCCCAGGCGGCTGGGGTTGCGTTCGTAGCGGATCGGGAACCGCGCCAAGCCACGCTTTCGCTCCACCACCACGGCGATCGTGCCGTCGGGGTTGTCGTCGCAGATGACCAGTTCCAGCGCCGGATAGGTCTGGGCCAGCACGCTGTCGAGCGCCTGCTCGAAGTAGCGGAGCTTGTAGGCCGGCATGACCACGCTGACCAGGTGCGGGTGGGGCATGAACGATGGACCGTTTAGGAAAGGAGCGGAGCGCCGGCAGGCGCTAGATCTCCATTGTGCATGCAACAAGCATGCCGGCGGTCGCCGCCGCCGTTCGCGCGCTGCATCAGTACGGTTCAGCGCCTGTGTAAAGGCCGCTGTCTGGTGCTTGTCGATCCTGCGATATGGCGCGATATGTCGCGCCGCAATCAGCTCCGTACACTGTCGGGCATCCTCGCCGACCAGTCCCGCAGGGTGCGGAAGGGCGCAGCGCCGGAGTCCGGTCGCTGGCTGTCCTGAGCTCGGTGACGAGCCACGAATGCGTGGAGGGCGGCGTAGCGAACACTCCCCTGAAGCGCCGAAAGGAACGGAAAGTGTCTTTTTCTGTCGAAGAAATCCGATTCATAGGCGATGCATTCGATGAATGTCGCCTCGCGCAGCCGCGTGGCCTCGGCAGCAAACCAGCGGCGTGCGACAGCGTCGCATAGCAGGTTACATTGAGGCGGGGTCTTTATTGGCATCTGACCCAGAAGCGTGGTACTTCTGGCTGGCACATGACCGACCCGGATAGGTGAAAAATGATCTTAAAAAATGTTTTCGCGGCCGTGGCTCTTGGGATCCTTTCATTCAATTCGCAAGCATCGACACTCGTCTATGCAACCGACGCTAATGGAAGTGTAGTGTCTGGCTCTCTCCAGACACTTCGTACAGCGCTGAATAGCGGCGCGAACGTGAAAGTTCTCGTTACCGCTCCCAACGACCACGTTTGGGCCGTGCCATGTACGAATACCTCAGTCAAACTGGATGCGTCTCAAGCAGTCGTCTGCGTGAGTAATCAGGGGCTCGGCATGAACATTTCGATGGGGAGCCAATTTGGCGGCGTGAGCAATCCGCCTCAATCTGTGCATTTCTTGCTGAATACTTCTGGCCAATACGTTCAGGCCAATATCGACATGGGAGGCGGCACACTTGTTTCACGCTCTGCCTATGTTTTTGCCATGCAATGGTACGTCGACTAGGTGGGCGACGGACGTCCATTGGACGTGCTTTCGAGGCGACACTCTGTCGATAATAAGCATGCTGCTCGTTAATGAGCAGCATGCCAGGATGAACTACACGCCTGTAGGCAAGCGGTCCAGAAGATCATAAGTGATATTTATACTTCCGTTTCCGTTTGTGACGAGCCATATCCCATTGCCTGGTGGAATATAGACTTGATAAGGGAAGTGGTCTGATGGTGGGGCAACGCCTAAAAATATCACTTTCTTGGTTCCATCCCCATAGCCCGAAGGCGCCGACGTATCTGCATAGACAGCCAGCCCTATCACACTCGATGCGCCGCTCAAACTGCAAGTGCGAACTACGAGGCCGTATTGGTTATCAGCAGGTGCTACAACTTGTGTGACTATATTCGCCGCAATTCCAATGTTCGCGAATTTAGCTCCTATGGGGGCAATGCTTCCTTTTCCGGATATTTCCATTAGGACCGCCTCGTTAGATGATCATGCATGCGATGATGGGTTTTATCTTGAATGTGGTTTTGGTTTTAGTGATTATTTATATGACCTTCTCCTGGTTGATAAGCGGCTGGGGAAGTAGTGAAGGCCGTACATGGCCTTGCTGAGCGTGATGCTCATTGGGATAGTAAAGGCATGTTGAGCAGGTCGCGTTGCGCAGGCGTGACCGTGCGCTGCGCCTGCGAATCGCGTAAAGCAAGCTGCACGCAGACGCGCGCGATATCCACCGGCATGCTCGGGTCGCCGGCCACGGCGCTACCCTGAGCTTGCAGACATCAAGGTCGCCGCGGTAGCAGCCCATGGCGGCACGCGCTGGCTGAAATTGACATGGTCTTGGTCGCCGATGAAGGGCGGGTCGCGGCCTGCCTGGCTGTACCGCACTTTCGACACCGCTGAAGCGGGTCAGCGGCTTTGCCCAGACGTGTCATTCGCCATGTCGGCAGGAAGATCATAATGCGCGTTCCGTTGTTGCCTGTTCGCATCCGTCTTGCCTGCGGCCAGGGCACCGAGTGATGCGAGGCGGCGGGCGGAAATCCTAACGTCACGCCTTGGTGATAGCGTGAATGCGCGTCATCTCAACTCACAGGGGAACTATGATCAAGCTTAAAGTTTTGGTTTTCAGTGCGCTCGCTATGGCAGCGGGGTCCTCACAGGCTTGGACATTGGTCTACGCCACGGATGCCAACGGAAACGTCTCGGCTGGCTCTCTCCAGTCGCTGCGCACCGCCGTGGACAATGGCGCGGATCTCAAAGTGCTGGTGACGGCGCCGAATCAGAATACCCAGCACACCTGGGGCGTTCTTTGCACGAATACCTCCATGAAACTCGACTCTTCGCAGGCATTGGTGTGCGTCGGTCATGACGATTATGCGATGAATATCGGCATGGGCAGCCAGTTCGGCGAACCCAGCAATCCACCGTTCTCGGCGCATTTCCTCATCAACACGTCCGGGGAGTACGCCGAGGCCGACATGCGGCTCGGTAGCGGCGAGGTCATTGCGAAATCGAAGTATGTCTATGCGATGCGCTGGTATGTGAATTGATGGGCATGTCGTAGTTTGAGTTGGCCATTTTGATTTTCTGGACCAATCGAATTGATTTCTTTTGCGCTAGTGGCGCGGCGGCGAACTCGACGTATTCGCCGCCGCGCTTTGCTGATGCACGGGTAGGCAGCGCTAGCTCCGGCAGATCGTATGGTGGCATCGCGACATTGCCAGCACGAAGACGTCGGACGCCTTTAAAGACAAGACATCCGCGGGCTACTCCACATAAAGCACGCTATCAAAGAAGTACATGGCGTAATGGCGCAGGCGCAGCTTGGCATCCGGCAGGATGCGATCCAACTCGGCAACGATGTCCAGCAGGTCGAGCGCGTGGTGGTAGCAGGTGATCGCCATGCGTGGACGGCAGCGCCGAATCAGCTCGGTGGCGCCACGCAGCACTTTTGGCTCGGCCCCCTCCACGTCCATCTTCAGCAAAGTGACGTGCTCGACCACATCGTCCAGCCGCAGGCAATCCACGCGTGCTGAGCCATTGCCATCGAGCCGGCTGCCCATGGTGCCCTGGGCATCGAACGCCAGGGTCCCGGCGACATCGGCCACCGCCGCGTTGTACAGGGTGGTGCGTCCGCCGTCCTCCGCCAGACCATGCTGCAGGGCCGCGAAGTTCGCTGGATCCGGTTCGAAGGCATGGATGGCGGCATAGTCGTGGCGCGATGCCGCGCGGAACTTCTTGACCGTGTCGCCGCGATAGGCGCCGATATCCACGTAGTGTTCGCCTGCACCGATCCGTAGCGGATGCTCTAGAGCCGAATACACCGAGTAATACTCCTGTTCCATCGGACAAAGGACATCCAGCAGCGGCCGTCGGTCGCCATCCATGCGCATTTGCAGCACTGCGTCCATGGTGCGCAGACTCAATGTATCGGCGAATCGGCCGCGTAGGGCGTCGAACTCTGCAGCGTGCGCGAGCGTCTGCTCCCGTGTCGCGGTCCCGGTCTGATAGACCAGGTGCATGTCCAATGCGTACATCAACTGCGGCAGATCGATGCGAAGACCGCTACCCAAGCGCTGAAGTTGATCGAAATGCAGCCATGCGGTCGGCATGAATGCACAGTTGATCGTGGGCAACCCGGCCAGGTCCGAGTCGAGCAGGAAGGTCGCCGTCGGGCGCACATCGTCGAAGCCGGTATCGGCGATGCGGCGTTCGTGAAATAGATCGTCCAGCGCGACGATGCGGATGCCAGGGACACGCTCGGACAGCAAGGTTGCAGCCCGGGCTGCGTAGAGGCCGCCGAGCGTGGAACTGGGAGCGAGGAAGATCGCGCCGCCAGCGCGCGTGCACGCATCGATCAGTTTCGCTTCGCGCTGAAGCGCGGCCACAGGGTCGGTCATGGGTTCACTCAAAAGGGCGCGCCTTGCAGGCGCGCGATGCTGGAAAACTTAGGGTGGATCTGCGCGTCGCTTGGTAGCGCGGTGGGGCGCGCGGCGATCACTGCAGCGGCCTGATCCTAGCGGAGCGCGCGATGCGCGCACCGTGCATGTATCCCAGCATTGCACCGTGGAACACAGCTGCCCCCCACGCACTGAATCGGACAGGGCAGGACGCTGGCACACCGCTTGTGCGATGCACCAGAAAGTGTGATCGTGGGAAGTGCCGCGCCGCTTGCGCGGCGCTATGTTCAACGCAGGATGCGGGCGCCGTCTGGCATCAGTGCATCGTAGAAACAGCGGTCCGGCAGCACGTCCGGCACCGTGCCGGGCAGCAGCCATTCGCAATGCCGACCGATCCTGGCGCCGCTGCGCGTCATGCTGCCGCCGCCCAGGGTGCTGCCCTGACCAATCTGGGTGTCGCGGCCAAGGTGCACGCCGGCATGCAGCGTGACGCAGGCGCCGACGCGCACGTCCTGTTCGACGATCACCTGCCGTTCCAGCCAGGCACCAGGTCCGATGCTGCTGCCGGCCGCCAGGTTGCAGCCGGGGCCGACATGCACGTTGCCGAGCAGGCGCACGCCCTCATCGATGTGCGCCTGCGGCCACACCAGATCGACGCTGCCGTAGCCGGCCAGGCGCACGTCGGCCAGCAGCTTGTGTCGCGACTGGTTGACCGCGCGTTCGTCCATGGCGACGAACACGTCGGTCGCCGCAGGCGGATAGCTTGCCTGCAGCGCGTTCAGGTCGAAGTTGTAGCGATCGGGCGATTCCAGGGCGATGCCCACGTGCGCCAGGCCGCAGGCCTGCGCGGTGCGTTGTGCCTGCTCCAGCGCATGGCCCTGGCCGATCAGCACCAACGTTTTCATGCTGGTTGCTCTAGCACGTTGGCCCGATACCAGAGGTGCTGGCGCACCAGTTCGGTCTCGTAGTCGCCGTGCGTGAACGGCGGCGAGTGCGGACCGATCCCGGCCTGCATGCGCTCCAGCAGGGCCGTGTCTTCCGCGATCACCAGACGCTCGGCCTTGATCAAGCTGCTCAGCAACGCAGTGAAGTCGGTACGTGCGTCCTTGCGGCGGGCGGTCATGACCCACAAGTGATAGTCGGTTTCTCCTGGGGCTACAGGATCGTACTGCTGCAACAGGAAGTGGTCCCCGCGCACGCAGCAGAAATTCACATTCGGATAGATGAACCAGTTGTAGTAGGCCGATTCCTCGCCATAACGCTCGCAATGGCTCCGGAACCAGTTGTCCTGGGGCACAAGCGCTCCTTTGGCTGGAAAGCTCAAGCGATGCAAGTGCGGAGGCGCCTGGGTACTCAGGAGTTGCTCGACATTGGAAGGAACATCGGCAGCGCGTTCGATGTTGGCGGGGGTTCTTTCCGCCTCCGTCATCAGCGGGCCGAACGTCTTCGGATGGACGAAAGGAACATGGTTGTAGTCCTTCACATTCTCCATGTTGAGCTTCCAGTTGTAGCGCACCCGGTGGCAGCTATAGGCGATCTGCGAGTCCAGATGCGAGGAGGCTGTCGCGATCGTCTCCAGGAACGCCGGTGCAAATTGCTCCTCCAGCGGCAGCGGCTGCTCGGCCATGTTCACGAACAGCAGTTCGCCGACCTGCTGCAGATGCAGCCTGGTCAGGCAGATGCCGGCCTTCTCCTCGGCAGTGAACTGGTACAGACCGGAGTTGGGCAGCCCGCGCAGCTCGCCCTCGGCGCCGAACGACCAGGCGTGGTACGGGCACACCAGCGGGCGCTTGCCGTGCGATTCGGTCTGGATTGCCGATTGCCGGTGCGGACACTGGTTGAGGAAGGCGCGGATGCCGGCCTCGGTGCGCTGCACCAGCACCGGCACCCCGGCAATCTGCCTGGCGAAGAACTGATTGCGCTCGCGCACCATCGAGGCGAAGCCGGCGAAGATCCACAGTGTGCCGAACAGGCGCTGTTGTTCCAGGCGCAGGCTGTGCGGGCTGATGTAGTGCTCGGCGTCGAGGGCGTGGCGGGTCATGCGGAACGGCGTCCTGGGTGCGGGGTCAACGGCTGAAGATGGTCCGTGCCGGATTTCCGGCGACGGTGACGTTGGGCGGCACGTCCTTGACCACCACGCTGCCGGCGCCGATCACCGCGCCGTCGCCGATCGCGATGCCGGGCAGGATGGTGGCATGCGGGTGGATGACCACATCGTGGCCGATGCGCGCGCCGCCGCCGACGAACACGAAGTTGCCGATCTGCACATAGTCGCCGATCACCACGTCGTGGCCGACGATGGTGGTGGCGAGAATGGTGACGAATTCGCCGATGCGGCTGTCGGCGCCGATCGACACGCCGACCTCGAACAGGCTGCCGCGCCCGATCGGCGTCTCCGAGGCCTCGCGCAGGCGTGGCCGCAGCACCATGAAGTCGGCGCCGCGTTCCAGCAGCGGCTGGCTGTAGCGGCGGCGCGCGGCCGGATCGCCGAGCGCGCAGACGAACAGGTCGCCGGGCACCGGCTGGTAGGTGTCGGGGTCGCCCAGCAGCGGCCAGCGCAGGTCTGCGCCGAGCGCGCTGCGGCTGTCCAGGAAACCCTTGATGTCCCAGGCCTGGCCGTAGCCCGGATCGTCGTTGTACGCCATCGCCGCGACGCCGCGGCCGAAGCCGCCGGCACCGACGATCAAGACATGTCGGCGTGGCGTTTTCATGGAACTGCTCACACGAACTCGATGCCTCCGTCCATGTGTACCGCCTGGCCGGTGATTTTGCCGCTGGCCTCGGAAAGGAAGTACAGGCAGGCCAGCGCGATGTCCTGTGGCTGGCCGATTCCCAGTGGATAGCGCTTGGCCATCTCCTCGAACCATGCTTTGTCTTCGGTGATGAGCGAGGTTTCGACCAGTCCGGGACAGAGCGCATTCACCCGGATCTTGCGCCGTGCCAGCTCCAGGGCCAGCGGACGCATTGTCCCGATCAGCGCCGCTTTGGAGCCGGAATAGGGGCCGACGCCAACGGTGCCGGTGAACGCTGCAATGGACGAGAGAAAGACTACCGAACCACCGGGCCGGATGGCCTGACGTGCGAGCAGGTGCCGGGTCAGCATCACAGGGGCGATGTAGTTAATCTCCATCACTTCCTTTAGGAAGGATTCGCTCACCAGCTTCATCGGTGCCAGACCACGAACGCCTGCGCTGTGGACCAGGCCGTCGACCGGGCCGCACTCAGCAGCCAGTTTCTGCACTGTTTCTGTTTGCAAGAGATCGCCGATGAACTGGCGATGCCCGTCGCCCTGCAGCGACTCCAGCGTGGCGGCAAGGCGCGCGGCGTTGCGGCCAGTGACGATGACTTGGGCGCCGGACGCCGCGCAGGTCTGAGCAACGGCCATGCCGATGCCGTTTGATGCACCGGTCACCAAGATGGTTTTCCCGTTCAACCCGAACATTTGTTGCAGCAGCGCAGAAGTGCCGGCAGAGGAAGCGTTGGTCTCGATTGTCATAGGCGCATCATCAGGGAAATCCCGCCATCGATGGTGAGGGCGCTGCGCGTAACCCAGCGGCTGGCTGAGGACAGTAGGTACACGGCGGCTTGTGCGATATCCCCCGCAGCGACAGTTCCCAGTGGTGTCAGACCAATGTTGTTGTCGATGTTCGCTGTCTGGCGCAATCCGTCGAGCATCGGCGTTTCAACATAGCCCGGTGCGATGCAGTTGGCACGGATGCCTTGTCGCCCATGTTCCAATGCAAGTGTACGCACTGCTGCTTCCAGCGCGGCTTTCGCGGCGGAGTAGCCTGTTGCCGCCTGCGGCGCCGCGCGCGAGGCCAGGGCGGACACGAACACAAGTGAGGCATGTTCACGCAGGCGCCGCTTGTACAGTAGTTGCTGGGTCAGCGTGATCGGCGCCAGGTAATTGATCGCCAGCATCTGTTGCAGGTGCTTCTCGGTCGCCATCCGGAATGGCACCATCGCCGTGGCGCCGGCGCACGAAGCCAGCCCGTCGTAGCCGCCTGCCGCGTCCAGTAGGGATTGCCGCACGTGCGCATCGGTTAGATCGCCAGCGACCTGCACATGCCCGGCGCCGTGGAGCGTGTCCGCGAGCGCCTGTAGACGCTCGGCATTGCGTCCGGTCACCACCAGCGTCGCGCCCAACTGCGCGCACAGCGCGGCCACGGCGGCGCCGATGCCAGAAGAGGCACCGGTCACCAGGATGGTCTTGCCCTGCAGCCCGAAGGCATCGGTCGTTGCAACAGGCGCCATCGTCAGGACTCGATCAGGTCGGGGAACACCGCGCCGTCGATATCGACCAGACAGGTGCCCCAGGACAGGCCGATGCCGAAGCCGCACAGCAGCACGCGCTTGCGGCTCTCTTCCAGTTGCTTGTTGATCCGCGCGGTCATGGTCACCGGCAGCGAGGCGCCGCTGGTGTTGCCGAAATCGTGCAGGGTGGAGGGCACCTTTTCCGGCGGCAGGCCGAGCTTCTTGCGGATGGTCTCGTTGATCATCCGGTTGGCCTGGTGGAACACGAAGTAGTCGATCTCGTCCTTGGACACGCCGCTGTAGTCGAGCAGCTTCTGCACCGCCGGCGGCACCCGCTGGGTGGAGAAGCTCAGCACCGCCACGCCGTCCAGCTGCAGGTCCACGCCACGGTGCCAGTGGTCGTTCTCGTCGGCGCGATACGGGATCAGGTGCTGCACCCCGACCGGCTCGCGATGGCCGCCGACCGGCAGGATGATCGCGCGATAGCCGCTGCCGTCGCTGTTGAGGTCGAAATGCATCGGCGCCGCGTCGGCACTGAACTCCAGCGCGGTGGCGGTGCCGGAATCGGAGAAGATCGGATCGTCGAAGGTGGCGCTGCGGTCGCCCACCAGCAGCAGGCCTTTCTTGACCCCGCCGGCGGCGATCATCGAGCCGAGCAGGTTGATGCCGAACGGGTAGGCCGAGCAGCCCAGGTTGACGTCGAACGCCACCGTGGCGTGCGACAGGCCCAGGCGGTCCTGCAGGATGATCGCCGTGGCCGGGATCGGATAGTCCGGCGACTGGGTGACCACGATCAGCGCATCGACCTCCTCGCGCTGCCACTGCAGGCGCTCCAGCAGCACCTGCGCCGCGTCGAAGGCCAGATCGGAAAAGCACTGCCAGTCCGCGGCCATGCGCCGGGTGTGGATGCCGATGTTGCGCACCAGCCGCTCGCGCTCGGAGCGGATCTGCGGCCGGCAATCGGTGAGGTTGGAGACGACGCGCCTGGGCACGCAGGTCGCCATGCCGGCGAAGCGCACGTTGTGCAACGTGGAGGTCGGCATGCTATGCCTCGGTCAGCTGATAGAGATCGCCCAGGGTGACCACGGCGGCCAGGTGCTCGCCGGTGATGGTCTTGCCGTACTCCATGTCGAACATCACGATCACGCCCAGCGCGGCCAGCGAATCCCATTCGGGCAGCTCGCGCAACACCGTGTCCATGGTCACCTCGACCGGATTCTGGAAATCCGTGGCCGACAGGAAATTCTCGATAAACGTCTCTTGGCTCATGCTGCGGGTTCCACGGGTTGGGCGAAGGAGGGAGGGACCAGGGTGCGACGGGAATCGGACGCGGGCATGACGCCGCCCGCCGCGGCGATCAGGTCGACGATGGCGTCCACCTGCTCGACCGCCAGTCCGGGAAAGATCGGCAGGCACAGCACGCGCTCGGCCATCTGCCGGGCCACCGGCAGGCCGGCCGGCGCGGAGGAGGGCAGGCCGCGGTACATCGGGAAGTCGCTGATCAATGGATAGAAATAGCGGCGCACCAGAATGTCGTGGCCGCGCAGCAGCCGGTGCAGTTCATCGCGCACCAGCGGGAAGGCGTCCTCGACCAGGATCGGGAACGAGGCGTAGTTGGACAGTCCCGGTTCCCGCGGCGCCAGGCAGCGGATCCCCGGCACCTGCGCCAGGCGCCGACGGTACTGCGCGTCGATCGCCCCGCGCTGCGCCAGTGCGTCGTCGATGTGCTGCAGTTGCAGCAGCCCGAAGGCGGCGTTGATCTCGCTCATCTTGCCGTTGATGCCGGTGGCCACCACCGTGGTCTCGTCGACGAAGCCGAAGTTCTTCAGGCGGCTGATGCGCTGGTAGGTCTTGGCGTCCGGGCAGACGATGGCGCCGCCCTCGAAGGTGTTGAACACCTTGGTGGCGTGGAAGCTGAGCACGCTGAGGTCGCCGTGGCGCAGGATCGAGCCGCCGGCGTCCTTGACCCCGAACGCATGCGCGGCGTCGTAGATGACCTTGAGGTTGTAGGTATCGGCGATGCGCTCGATCGCGGTGGTGTCGCAAGGCGTGCCGTAGCAGTGCACCGGCATGATCGCGGTGGTGTGCGGGGTGATCGCCGCCTCGATCTTGAGCGGATCCAGGTTCATGGTCTGCGGATCGATGTCCACGAACACCGGCTTGATGCCGCGCCACAGCAGCGAATGCGCAGTGGCGACGAACGAGTATGGCGTGGTGATCACCTCGCCGGTGATGCGCAGCGCCTGCAGCGCGGTCAGCAGCGCCAGGGTGCCGTTGGTCAGCAGCGCCAGGTGGTTGACCCCCAGATATTCGGCCAGCGCCTTTTCCAGTGCGCGGTGCATGTCGCCGCCGTTGGTCAGGATGCGGCTGCGCCAGATCTGCTCCAGGTAGGGGACGAAAGCCTCCAGGGGCGGCAGCAGCGGACTGGTGACGGGGATGGACATGGGACCTGCCTGGCGACGGGTGGAAGTCCCCGGTGCGGAACGTGCCGCCCGGTGCTGTGGAAACGTGAAGCAAGCCACATGCCAAAGGTGCCTGTCCACTGTCGGCGGTGCCGATCGGGATGTGGTGCAGGCGAAACCTGGCTTGCCGCGAGCGCGCGCTGCGACAGCGCCCGCGTCGGGCCGGTAGGTGGCGAGGAAAGGGAAGAGGGCGTGGCGTTCCGAGGGACAAGGGGCGCGTCGGGTGCGGCCGCACCCGACACCGTGCGCCGGCTCAGCTCGCCAGTTCGGTCTGGTCGCGGTCGATGCCGTACTTGCGCAGCTTCTCGACCAGGGTGGTGCGCCGCAGGCCCAGCAGCTGCGCCGCATGCGCAACCACGCCCTGGGTGCGCTCCAGCGCCTCGTTGATCAGCGCCAGCTCGATGTTGGCCATGTGCCCGCGCAGGTCCAGGCCGCTTTCCGGCAGCGTCGCCGCGGCCTGGGCCGGCGCATCCGCGTCCGTCCCCGGCTTGCCGCCGACGTGCAGGTCGACCACGTTGGGCACCCGCCGCGGATCCGTTGCGATCGGCGCCGGCGGGGCCGAGACGTCGATGGACGAGGCGAAGTCGCCGCGGTAGCGTGCAGGCAGGTCCTGCACCCGCACCAGGCCGCCCGGGTGCAGCACCGCCAGGCGCTCGACCAGATTGGTCAGCTCGCGCACGTTGCCCGGCCACTCGTAGCTGCGCAGCGCCTGCAAGGCCTCTTCGGAGAAGCGCACTTCGCCGCGCCCGGTCCGCGCCAGTTGCGCGGCGATGGTGTGCACCAGCGCCGGCAGGTCGTCGCTGCGTTCGCGCAGCGCCGGCATCTCGATCGGGAACACGTTGAGCCGGTAGAACAGGTCCTCGCGGAACTGGTTGCCGGCGATGCGTTCTTCAAGGTTGCGGTGGGTCGCGGCGATCACCCGCACGTTGCAGCGGATGGTGACGTTGCCGCCGACCCGCTCGAAGCTGCGCTCCTGCAGGACGCGCAACAACTTGACCTGCATCGGCAGGCTCATGTCGCCGATCTCGTCGAGCAGCAGGGTGCCCCCCTCGGCCATCTCGAAACGGCCCTTGCGCGCGCTCAGCGCGCCGGTGAACGATCCCTTTTCGTGGCCGAACAGTTCGCTTTCCAGCAGATCCGGCGGAATTGCGCCGCAGTTGATCGCCACGAACGGACCGTCGCGGCGCGGCGACTGCTGATGGATCGCCCGCGCCACCACTTCCTTGCCGGTGCCGGACTCGCCCAATACCAGCACGGTGGTGTCGAAGGCGGCGACCTGGTCGATCAGCCGGCGCAGGCGGGTCACCGCCGCGCTGGTACCGGTCGGGCCGTTGTCCTGCGCGGCACCGGCCTGGTGCTCGGCGTCCAGGCGCTTGAGGCTGGCGCGGCGCAGCAGGGTTTCCAACTGCGCGTGGCGCAGCGGCGCTTCCAGCTGCCACACGTTGGCTTCGTGCAGGCCATGGCGCTGCGCGAAGGCCTGCGCATCGCCGTTGAGCAGCAGCACCGGCGGCGGCAGCGAACTGCGCGCCACCCAGCCGAAGAAGGCATCGGCCTGGTCCTGGTCGTCGAGCCCGCCGACCAGAATCGCCATCCACTCGGTCTGCCGATGCCGGCCGGGCTGGACGTCGGCCACGTCGGTGACCCAACGCGGGTTGAGGTCCATGAATTCGAGCAGGCTGACGGTCCGCTCGGCGCGCACCGCGTCGTCATCGATCACCAGGATCCGCGATTCGCTCATGCCGGCACTCCTTCGGTCCGAAGCCCCTCCAGGATCGGCATCACTTCCTGGATGTAGGACAGCTTGCTGACGAAGTTGTCGGCACCGGCACGCATGGCATGCTCGCGGTGCTCGGCATCGTCGAAATGGCTGGCGATCACGATGTAGGGCGCCTGATCCTGGGTCTTGATCAGGCGCGTGGCCTGCAGACCGCCCATCTCGGGCATGGCCAGGTCCATCAGCACCACCTGCGGGCGCAACGACTCGGACCGCTCGATGGCCTCCAGGCCATTGGCGGCGCTGCCGATCACTTCCATCCAGTCGAGCTTGCGGAAGTGGCGCATGGCGGCGTTGATGAAACCTTCGTGGTCGTCGACCAGAAGCACGGACAGTTTGTTCATATGCGTCGTTTTTCCTTAGCCCGCACGGGCCAGCAGCGGTTTGCTGCCGCGGCGGCGTTCGCGTGCGGGAGCGATGTCCAATTGTTCACGATACTTGGCGACAGTGCGCCTTGCCACGTTCACGCCCTGTCGCGACAGCAGCCCGGCGATGGCCTCGTCGGCCAGCGGCCGCCCCGCCGGCTCGGATTCGATCAGGCGCCGGACCATGGCGCGCACCGCCTGGCCGGACACCGCCGCGCCTTCCAGGCGCACGGCGAAGAAGTGCTTCAGCTCGAAGGTGCCGCGCGGGGTCTGCAGGTATTTGCCGGTGGTGATGCGGGAAATGGTCGACTCGTGCATGCCGATCGCCTCGGCCACTTCCTTGAGAGTCAGCGGCGCCATCGCTTCCTCGCCCTTGACCAGGAACGCCGACTGGCGCTCGACGATGGCGCGGGTGGTGCGCAGCAGGGTCTCGTAGCGCATCGACAGGCCGCGGGTCAGCCAGCGCGCTTCCTGCAGCATCTCGCGCAGCGGTTGCGCGGCGTCGCCGGCCTCGGCCAGGGCGCGCTCGTGCATCGGGTTGACGGTGACGCGGTGGGTGGTGGCCGGGTTCAGCGCGACACGCCAGGTGCCGTCGGCGTGCCACGCGACCACGTCCGGCAGGACATGGCCCAGATCCTGCGGCTGCAGGCTGTCGCCGGGGCGCGGCTGCAGTGACAGGATCAGCCGCACCGCCTCGCGCACGTCTTCGGTCTCGGCGTCGAGCTGGCGACCGAGCAGGGCGTAGTCGTGGCTGGCGAGCAGGTCGAGGTCGCCGGCGAGGATGCGCCCGGCCAGGTGGCGGCCGGGCACGCGGCCGGGCAGGTCGCTCAGCTGCGCCTGCAGGCACTCACGCAGGTCGCAGGCGCCGAGGCCACCCGGGTCGCCATGCAGCAGGCGCTGGCGGACGGCTTCGGCCTGCGCCACTGACAGGCCCAGCCGGGCGCTGGCCAGTTGCTGCAGGGTGTCGAGCGGGCCGTCCAGGTAGCCGGCATCGTCGCAGTGTTCCAGCCAGAACGCGGCCGCCGCCAGTTCCGCCGCCGGCAGTTCCAGGGCCAGTCGCTGCAGCACGCGCAGGTGCGGATCGGTGGACTCGCCCGCGGCGATGCGCTGCATGCGGTCGTCTTCGCCGTCGTTCCAGCCGGCGGCCGGGATGTCCCACATCGAGGATTCGGGCAGTTCGTCGAATGCCGCGGTTTCCAGCGCGGCGTCCTCATGCTTGACCACCGGCTCGATCACGCCCTCGGGCTCTTCCAGCTCGAGCAGCGGATTGGTCTCCAGCGCGCGGCGGATTTCCAGTTCCAGTTGCATGCCATCGAGCTGCAGCAGCCGGATCGACTGCAGCAGTTGCGGGGTCAGATGCAGTTGCTGGCCCAGTTGGGCGGAAACGGTCGGCTTCATGCGGACTTCCTCGGTTCGGCGCCAACCCTCTGGCGCCCGTGGAACGCATAGTGCTTGTCGCCCGACGGTAACAGAATCGGGGGGTTCCTGAGTAGGGTAGTCAAATTCCCGACAGGGTGTCAGGGATTTCCCGACGTGCGGCGCGTGGGCGCCGGACAGTCGACGGCGAAATGCCCGATGCAACGGGGTCCGGCGGAAGCGTCACGCCTGCTGACCGATTAAGGCAAGCGCCATGCCAATGTCCCGTGTCGGGATGCCGTCCCCAGTTCAGCTCAGCTCGCCCTGATGGCGTGCGGCCAGCAGGACCAGATCGTTGGCGCGGCGGCAGCCCAGCGATTCCATCATCCGCGCGCGGTGGGTCTCGACGGTCTTGACGCTGATGCCCAGGTCCGAGGCGATTTCCTTGTTGCTCTGGCCGCGGCCGATCTGGCGCAGGATCTCGCGCTGTCGCGGCGACAGTGCGGCGATGCCGACCGGGCGCTCGCGGCCGAGCATCGGCGCGATCATCTTGGAGGAGATCTGCGGGCTCAGGAACACCTGGTTGGCGCTGGCCGCGCGCAACGCCAGCTCCAGCTCCAGCGGGGCGGCGTCCTTGACCACGAAGCCGGTGGCGCCGCGGTCCAGCGCATCGCGCACATGCACCGGGTCGTCGTGCATCGACATCATCACCACCCGGGTCTTGGGCGAGCTGTGCAGCACGTCGGTGAGCGCGTCCAGGCCGCTGCGCCCCGGCAGGGACAGGTCCATCAGCACCAGGTCGGGGCGGTGCAGGGTGGCCAGGTCCACGGCCTGTTGCGCGTTGCTGGCCTCGGCGACCACGTCGACGTCCGCAAACGTCTGCAGCAGCCGGCTCAGGCCGGCGCGTACCAGGGTGTGATCGTCGACGATGATGACTCGCACGGTGCAGGTCCTTCTATTCAGAGCCGCACATTAGCCGAGCCGCCCGCCGCCGCCAACCTCGCCGCGACGGTCCGGGGGGCGGTGTGCCGGCTCAGCGCGCGCGCCGGCTGTCGGCGATCTGCCGGCGGTGCAGCCGGAACAGGTGGCGTTCCACGGCCTCTTCCAGGCCTGGCGGCTGTGTCTCGAACCGTAGCCAAAGTTGCACGACGCCCGCGGTGGCGGCCTCGGCCAGCACCCGCACCGGCAGTTCTAGGTGGTCCGGGAGCCAGTCCGAGGGCTGCAGGCGCAGTAGGCCGGCGGCGCCGGCCGTGGCGCCCGAGCGCGCGCCCAACTCCAGCCGTACGCCCCGGCGCGACCAGCACAGCGGCCGCAGCGGCAGGGCATCCTCGTGCTGGCGGGCCAGCCGGCCCAGCAGCACCAGCATCAGGTCGAGCTTGGCCTCCATCCGCTGGGTCTGCGCGGTTGACTCGCTGCGGTCGTCGCTGCCGTCCTCGCCACGCAGATCCTCGATCTGCGCCAGGCTGCGCAACAGCGCTTCGCCGGCAGCGAGCCGGCCGGCGCCGTTGCCCAGGCGGAAATCCGCCGGCAGCGCCAGTTCGCAACTGAGGGTGTCGTGGAACAGCTCGGCGTCGGCCGGGTGCTGCGCCGCGCCGTCCGAGCCGGTGTTCATCCCAGCAGTCCGGCCTGCGAGTAGAGCCGCGCGGCGTGGCTGGACTGGCGGCTGCTGCGCAGCCAGGCCGCGGCATGGTCGCGCTCCATGCGCATCTGCGCGGTCACCGCCTGCTGCAGGGCCAGCAACGGCTTCAATGCCTCGCGCGAGCGGTCGGCGCCGTCCTGCTGCAGATACGCCTGCAGGTGCCGCTCGTGGTCGGCGACCATGGCCTGGGCCAGCGCGTAGTCGTCGCCACGCAGGACCTCGCGCAACTCGTGCAGGTCGTTGTGCAGGTCGGCGAGCTGGATGTTCACGACGCGTTCGCCGTGGCCAGTTCGCGCTGCTGCGCGGGAATGGCGGCCCAGGCCGCGTCGATCTCGCTGAGCAGTTCCAGCGCTTCGGTCAGCGCGGCGTCGTCGTTGTGCAGGTTGGCTTCGGTCAGCCGGTGCATCACGTAGTCGTAGAGCGCCGACAGATTGCCGGCGATCTCGCCGCCGGCCTCGTGGTCGAGCGAGCCGTTGAGATGGCCGACGATGGCGCAGGCCTCGCCGATCGCCTTGCCCTTGCGTGCCTGGTCGCCCTGCGCGAGACAGGCCTGGGCCTGACGGATGCGCTGGCAGGCGCCGGCGAACAGCATGGCGACCAGCTTGTGCGGATCGGCATCGGTGACGCTGGTGGAAATGCCCATCTTGCGATATTGCTCGGCGTACTGGCGGCTGGAACCGTACATGGAAAACTCCTCGGGTGGATCGGCTGGCCTCCGCGCCGCGCCGGTGAGCGGCGACGCTGCGGTTGCTGCGGCCAATCCGTAATGACTGTCGATACTCTTTCTATCGGCCGCCACGCGTCTCGACTTGAGTCGCGCGGCCGCGCGCGCGTCAGCTGAACTGCTTGGTCAGGCTGTCGCTCACGCCCTGCATCTGGGTGACCAACTGGTTCATTGCGGTGAAGCGTGCGGTGTACTGATCGGTCAGGGTCTGCATGCGCTTGTCGAGATCGCTGAGCTGGTCGGTCAGGTCGGAGATGTGCTTGTTGAGCGAGTTGGTGCGCTGGGTCAGGGTGCCGCTGGTGCTGTCCAGGTTGCTCTTCAGCAGCGTGCTCATGCCGGTACCGAAACTGCCGTTGTTGCCGAGCAGGGTCTTGGCCGCCGACGGATCGGCGGCCGCCGCGGTGTCGAACTTGGCGCTGTCGAAGCTCATCACCCCGTCCTTGTCGATGGTCACGCCCATCGCCATCAGGCCGCTCACGTTGTCGCTGACCAGCCGGCGCAGCGACTGCTGCAGGCCGCGCACCATCGCATCGCCGGTCATCGGCGAGGCCTTCTTGTTGGTGGGGTCGTAGGCGCTGGACGACTTGAGCACGCTGTTGGCGGAGTTGTAGGCGCTGACCAGGGCAGTCAGATTGGCCTTCAGCGGGGTGTTGTCGTTGGTGATGTTGAGATTGAAGCTGGTGCCGGCCACGGCCTTGGTGAGATTGATCGCCACGCCGGGTACCAGATCGGCGATGGTGTTGCTGCTGGAGGTGCGCTGGAAGCCGTCCACCTTCACCACCGCGTCGGCGGCGGCGATGGTCTGGGTCAGCCCGCCGTTGTTGCCGGGCGGGTAGGTGAGCTTGGCCAGGCCGCCGTCGCCACCGGACGTGGTGATGGTCAGGGCGCCCTTGGTGCCGGTGTCGACCGCGTTGAGCACCAGATGGTCGCCATCGTCGGCGGTGACCACGCTGGCGGTCACGCCGGCACCGTTGGCGGCCTTGTTGATGAAGGCGGCCACGTCGCTGAGCTTGCTGCCGGCATCGACGTTGATGTTGAGCGTGGTGCTGCCGTAGGCGATGGTCAGGGTGCCGCCACCGACGACGGCGCCGCTGGCGTAGGCCGACGAGGTCAGTTTCTGCGACTGCGCCAGTTTCACCACCTCGATGCCGTATTTGCCGGCGTTGGCGCTGGAGGTCACGGTGGCGGTATAGCCGGCGCCGTCGTCGATGGTCGCCTTGTAGGCGCCCTTGTCGGCGCTGTCGGACACCGTGCTCATCGCCGTCTGCAGGTTGGACAGCGCGCTCTTGATCGTGCTCAAGGACGACAGTTGCGCGCTGGAAGCGGTACCGTCGCGGTTGATCCGGTCTTCCTGCGGCTGGCGTTCCTTCGCCACCAGTTTGGCGACGAAGCTGGGAATGTCCAGGCCTGAGCCGATTCCAGTGGTGGACATGGTGGCGATCCTTGAGGTGGCCGGCACGCGGTGCGCCAGCGGCTGAGGGGAGTATCGGCGTGCGGGAACGCTTCTTGAGCGTCGTCCGCGCGCCAGTGCGGCTCCGGTGGTGATGCAAATCCTGTGCCGGCTCCGCATGCGTCAAAAAAAAGCCCCTCCTTGCGGAGGGGCCCGGTGGTGCGTTGCGTCTTGCCGCGCTTAGCCCTGGAGCAGGCTCAGCACGCTCTGCGGCGCCTGCTTGGCCTGAGCCAGCATCGCGGTGCCGGCCTGCTGCAGGATCTGCGTGCGGGTCAGCTCGGCGGTTTCCTTGGCGTAGTCGGTGTCGCGGATGCGGCTA
>NZ_JAXGGF010000013.1:0-25973 GCF_034105325.1 Xanthomonas sp. LF02-5
CGCGATGCCGTCCGGCGCTTCGATGCGCCTGCAGTCGGGACTGAAGTCCCTCCCACAACGACTCCGACCAGATCGCGACATCGTTGCTGCAAGGCGCAGTGAGCGGCGAGCAAGGCCATGCCTGACGCCGTTCCTGCAATGTTGGCCGTCGGGTCGCGGCTGAAGCCGAAACTGCGCACAGCCTGAAATCCCCGCGATCAGCTCGGATTCTCCAGCGAGAACAGGTCCGCCTGCTTGTCGTAGGCGAAGTATTCGGCGTAGCGCGCCCAGCTGGTGACCGCCTGCACGGTCTCCGCCGCGTAGGCCTCGGACATGTGGTCTTCCAGTTCGTCGCGGAAGCGGCGCGCCGGTGCGTGATGCGCCGGGCGTTCGTCGAGCACGCGGCGGATGTGCGCGGCCAGCGGCACGTAGGTGGCCAGGTGCTGGGCGAACAGTTGCTTGCGCGCGTCGGTCCCGAGTTCGGCGAAGCGCTGCCCGGCCGGGGTCAGCTGCAGGTCGCCCTGTTCGAACACGGCGAAACGCAGCAGTTGCAGGGTCTCGGCGATCGGGAACAGTTCGTCCACTTCCAGCTGCAGGCCGGCCGCCAACGGCGGCAGGTCGGCACGGCCGTGGTAGGGCTCGGCCGCCACCGCCTCGATCAGGCCGGCCAGCAGGTTGCTCGAGACGCGCGGCAACACCATGGCGATGCCGCTGCCCGGGAACACGCCCTCGCGGGTCTGCGGCCGCTGCGGGCTGGCGGTCATGCGCGCATAGATGTCGTCGACCAGGGCGCGGAACGCCGGCGCCAGGCGATTGCGCGGCTGCGGCAGGGTCACTTCGATCTCGCCGATCACCCGACCCGGATTGGCGCCGAAGATCACGATGCGATCGCACATCAGCACCGCTTCTTCGATGTTGTGGGTAACCATCAGGATCGATTCGATCGGCATGCGCCCTTCCGACCACAGGTCCAGCAGGTCGGTACGCAGGGTCTCGGCGGTCAGCACGTCCAGCGCCGAGAACGGTTCGTCCATCAGCAGCAGCTTCGGCCGCACCACCAGCGCCCGCGCCAGGCCCACGCGCTGGCGCATGCCGCCGGACAGTTCCTTCGGGTAGGCGCCCTCGTAGCCGTCCAGACCGATCAGGTCGATCGCCGCCAGGGCGCGCCGGCGACGCTCGTCGGCGGCCACGCCGCGCGCCTCCAGGCCCACTTCCACGTTCTGCAGCACGGTCAGCCATGGGAACAGGGCGAAGCTCTGGAACACCATGGCGATGTCGTCGGCGACCTGGCCCGGCGCGGCATCGCGGAAGGCGATGCTGCCGGCGCTGGGCTGCAGCAGCCCGGCGATGGCGCGCAGCAGGGTCGACTTGCCCGAGCCGGAACGGCCGAGCAGGCCCACGATCTGCCCCGAATGCAGGGTCAGGTCGACGTCCTCCAGCACCACCAGCGGCGTCGCCCCGCCCTTGTCGTAGGTCTTGCGCACACCCTGCACGCGGACCAGCGGGGCGCGCTCGGGCACGCTTGCGGAATAGCTCATGGTCGGTCTCCAGGAATCAGTCGAAACGCAGGCGGCGTTCGGCGAAGACGTACAGACGTCGCCAGACCGCACGGTTGAAGAGGGTCACGAACAGCGACATCACCGCCACCCCGAGCAGCACCCGCGGGCCGTCGCCGGCGGCGGTGGCGCGGGCGATGTAGGCGCCGAGGCCGTAGGCCTGCACCTGGGTGTGGCCCCAACTGGCCAGTTCGGCCACGATGCTGGCGTTCCAGGAACCGCCCGACGCGGTCAACGCACCGGTGATGTAGTACGGGAAGATGCCGGGCAGGATCACCCGCCGCCACCAGGTCCACGAGCGCAGGTGGTAGATGGTGGCGGCCTCGCGCAGATCGGTGGGAAACGCGCTGGCGCCGGCGATCACGTTGAACAGGATGTACCACTGGGTGCCGAGAATCATCAGCGGCGACAGCCAGATGTTGGGATCGGCGCCGGTGCTGACGATGGCCAGCACCGCGAACGGGAACAGCACGTTGGCCGGGAACGCGGCCAGGAACTGCGCCAGCGGCTGCACCCGCTGCGCCACCTTCGGGCGCAGCCCGATCCACACCCCGATCGGCACCCACACCACGCTGGCCAGGGCGATCAGCACCACCACCCGCAGCAGCGTGGCCAGGCCGCCGCCGAAGGCCTCGGCCAGGTCGTGCAGGCCCAGGTGGCGGCGGCCATAGTCGTAGGCGAACCACGCCGCGGCCGCACCGGCCAGGGCCAGCGCCGCGCTCCACAGCCGATCGCCCCACACCCCGCTGCGGCCCGGTGCGCGCGGCGCCGCCACGGGCTGCGGCTGCTGCCGCGGCGCCCAGCGCACCAGCATGGCGCGCTGCCAGACCCAGGCCAGCGGCGCGACCAGGCGCTTGGCCAGGCGCGTGCGCCGCAGCAGGTCGTACAGCCACGACTGCGGCTTGTCCTGCGAGGCGGTGAGTTCGGCGCGGAACTTGTCCGACCAGGCCACGATCGGGCGGAACAGCAACTGGTCGTACAGGGCGATCAGCACCGCCATCGCCACCACCGCCCAGCCGACCGCGGCGAAGTTGCGCTGCGCGATCGCCAGCGCCAGATACGAGCCGATGCCGGGCAGTTCCAGGGTGTGATCGCCGACGCTGATCGCCTCGGAGGCGACCACGAAGAACCAGCCGCCGGACATGGACATCATCATGTTCCAGATCAGCGAGGGCGTGGCGTACGGCGCCTCCAGCCGCCAGAAACGCTGCCAGGCGCTGAGCCCGAAACCGCGCGACACCTCGTCCAGGTCGCGCGGCACGTTGCGCAGCGACTGATAGAACGAGAACGCCATGTTCCAGGCCTGGCTGGTGAAGATGGCGAAGATCGAAGCCAGTTCGGCGCCGATCTGCCGGCCGGGGAACAGGCCCAGGAAGAAGGTCACGGTGAAGGTGAGGAAGCCCAGCACCGGCACCGACTGCAGGATGTCCAGCGCCGGCACGATCACCCGCTCGGCGCGCCGGCTCTTGGCGGCCAGGGTCGCCACCACGAAGGTGAACACCAGCGAGGCGGCCATCGCCGCGAACATGCGCAAGGTGGTGCGCAGGCCGTATTCGGGGAGCTGCCACAGCTCCAGCGACACCGCGGCGGTGCCGGCCGGCGGCAGCGGCGCGCGCATGTCGGATGCGCCGTGCAGCAGCAACGCGCCCAGGCCCAGCAGCAGCGCGAACACCGCAAGATCGTGCAGGTTGGGCAGCACGCCGGGGCGTGCGGCGAGCTGTCCGGGCGCGGAGCGGTCGCGGGCGAATGGCAGCATGGGAAGATCCGGCAGGAGCGGCAGCGAACGCCGCAGGAAAAAGGACGCTGGCGCGGGTCGCGAAGCGGACCGCCCAGTGTGACCGGGGAAGATGTACGCCGTGCGTCAGCCGCTGCCGGCCGCGCGGGTGTCCCCAGACAATGCGGTGCACGCACGCCGTCGCCACACGACGCAACCGCGCAACGACGAACGGCTCAGGGAGGATGGCGATGGCAGGCGCATGGGCGGCTCCGACGATGGGCAACGCCAGGGGCTACGCTCGGAGTCCTCGCGGATCGGGCTTGCGCACTTTCGGAATCAAGGCCAGCACCGCGCGGGGCTGGCGAACGATCCCGTCCTGAGCGGACGGGACCCATCTGGGACGACCCAGACCGTGGCGGTCCTGTCAGCTCTGTCGCTGCAGCGTCGGTCTAGGATGACTGTCCAAGGAAGGTGGCCTCTGGCCGGAAAACGATGGGCGCGCGCAGTATAGCCAGCTGCTGCGTCGCCGCAAGCCCGTGCGGCGCACGCGGTGCCGCACATTCACTGCGCAGCCAGCACCAGCCGCGGGTGTGTGGCCGGCGCCACCTGCTGGCGCGCGCGCAACCAGGCAGCCAGCTCGCGCGGCGGCAGCGGCCGCGCGTGCAGATAGCCCTGGATCTCGTCGCAGCCCTGCTCGCGCAGCAAGGCCTCTTCCTGCACGGTTTCCACGCCCTCGGCCACCACCTGCATGCCCAGCGCGTGGCCGAGCTGCACGATCGCCTGGGTGACCTTGGCGGTGCCGCTGTCGTGCAGCATGTCCTGCACGAAGCTGCGGTCGATCTTCAGGCGCTGCACCGGGAAGCGATTGAGGTAATGCAGGTTGGAGAAGCCGGTGCCGAAGTCGTCGACCGCCAGCAGCACGCCTTCCTGCTCGAACAGTTCGAAGCAGCGGCGCAGCGATTCGCTGTCGCGGATCAGCGCCGACTCGGTCAGCTCCAGCTCCAGCCGCTTCGGCGACCAGCCATTGCGCTGGCACAACTCGATGACCCGTTCGGCGAAGCCGCGGTCGCGCAACTGCATCGCCGAGACGTTCACCGAGACCCGGTCGAAGCTCAGCCCCGCCGCATCCCAGGCCGCGGCCTGGCGGCAGGCCTCGCCGATCACCCAGTCGCCCAGGCGCACGATCTCGCCGCATTCCTCGGCGATCGGAATGAACTCGGCCGGGTTGCAATGGCCGTGGCCGGGGCGATGCCAGCGCAGCAGCGCTTCCACCGCCGGCGCGCGCTCGCCCGCCGCGTGCACCAGCGGCTGGTACACCAGCGAGAACTCCTCGCGGTCCAGCGCGCCATGCAGCGCATGCTCGATCTCCAGGCGCCGCTGCGCGCGCAGCAGCACGTCCTGGCTGTAGTAATGGCAGGTGTTGCGTCCGGACTCCTTGGCCGCGTACATCGCCGCGTCGGCGGCGCGCAGCAGACCGTCGAAGTCCTGGCGCCCCTCCTCCATCAGCGCGATGCCGATGCTGGCGCCGATCTTGATCACGTTCTCGCCGCTGTGCAGCGGCTCGGCCAGCGCCGCGATCAGCTTGCGCGCCACGTGCCCGGCGTCACCCGGCTCGGCCAGGTCGCGCAGCACCACCACGAACTCGTCGCCGCTGAAACGGCCGAACAGGTCGCTGGTGCGCAGCTGCTGGTGCATGCGGGTGGCCGCCAGCTTCAGTAGCGCGTCGCCGGTGGCGTGGCCGAAGGAATCGTTGATGCTCTTGAAGCCGTCCAGGTCGACGAACAGCATCGCCAGCGTGGTGCCGCGCTCCACCGCCTCGTGCATCGCCTTCTCGGCCTGCTCGCGCAGCAGCTGCCGGTTCGGCAGGCCGGTCAGCAGGTCGTAGTGGGCCAGCAGCTCGATGCGCTCGCTGGCCTCGCGTTCGCGGGTGATGTCGCGGAACAGCACCACGAAGCGCGGCGGCAGGCCGTCGCGTTCGTCCAGCTCGATCAGCACCTGCACCCAGATGCGCTGCCCGGACGGGCGGTGGAAGCACAGGTCCAGTTGCTCCGGCAGGCCGCCCTCGGTGATGCGCACCAGCGCGGACTCGAACGCATCGCGCGAGTCCTGGGTGTACAACGCCAGCGCATGGTCCAGATCGATGGCCTCCTTGCGCAGGCCATGGATGCGGTAGCACTCCTCGGTCCACTGCATGCGCCGGGTGCCGACCTCGATCTCGCAGCCGCCGATCTTGCCCAGCGCCGAGACCCGGTTGAGCAGCTCGGTGCGCCAGCGGATCAGGGCGTCGGTCTGGCGCTGCTCGGTGATGTTCTGCACCTGGCCGAGCACGCGCTGGATGCGGCCGTCGGCCTCCACCTGCGGCTGCGCCCACACCCGCAGGTGCAGCGGCGACTCGCTGCCACACACCAGCTCGACCTCGAAGTTGGCCGGCTTGGCCTCGCGGGCCATGCGCCGCCAGACCGAGATCAGCTGCGCCATCGAATCGCGGCTGAGCAGGCGCAGCCACCCGCGGCTGCTCGGCGCCTGCTGTTCGTCCAGCCCGGTGACGCGCAGGAATTCGCGCGAGCACCACACCCGGTCGCGCAGCGGATCCCAGGACCAGCTGCCCATGCGGGTCATGCGCTGCGCCTCGCGCAGCAGGGTCTGCTGGTCGCGCAGGCGCTGCTCGAGCAGCTTCTGCTCGTGGATGTCGGTGTGCGTGCCGATCATGCGCAGCGGGCTGCCGTCGGCGGTGCGCGCGACGATGCGGCCGCGGTCCAGGATCCAGTGCCACTGCCCGTCCTGCCGGCGCAGGCGGAACTCGCACATATAGGTTTCGGTGCGGCCCTCGAAATGCGCGCGGATCGCCTGGCGCAGGCGCTCCTGGTCGTCGCCGTGGACCAGCGGCAGCAACGCGTTCAGGCCGTCGGCCGGGGCATCGCCGGCGTAGCCGAGCATCCGCTTCCAGCGCTCGGAGCGGAAGATGGTGTCGCTGGGGATGTCCCAGTCCCACAGCCCGTGCTCTGCGCTGTCCAGGGCGATCTCCCAGCGGGTGGCGCCATCGCTGCCGACCGGTTCGGGCACGCTGAGGGTGTAGGCCAGCAGGCCGCCGCTGTCGTCGCGCACCGCGCGCAGCCAGCCGTCCAGGCGTCGCCCGGCGGTGCCGGGCAAGGCGCAGGCCAGCATGGTCTCGCCGCCGAACAGGCGCTCGCGGGCCGCACGCAACAACTCGGCGTACGCCTCCACGGTGCGCGGCAGCTCCAGTGCCTGCGCTGCCCGGTTCGCCGCCAGCGGCCTGCCGTCGGCGTCCAACAGGACGAGCGCCGAGGTGAGCGGGTGCTGCAGCAAGCTTGCGATGACGCCTTGATCCACGCCGAGATGCTCCGTTTCGCCGCCCTGAAGGCCAGCGGTCGAAGGTGATAACGGCACCCGGCGGCATTAATTGAGCGCCCGCACCGCCCGACCATGGGCCGCGGCGGTCGTCAGCGGCTAAGATGTCCGCCGGACACGGACCACCGCAGCAGGCTGCCGGGGCATGCAACCACAACGCGACAGCTCCCTGCCCCATCAGGCGACCTCCGGCATGCGCCTGGCGCAGCGCCTGGACCGTGGCATCTGGAGAGTGGTGCTGCTGTACGTGCTGCTGGGGCTGGCGCTGTCGATCGGCAGCGACCTGGTTTTGGCGCATTTCGTAGACGATCCCCGCACGTTGATCGTCCTGCAGCTGGTCAACGACGCCCTGTTCCTGACCCTGACCGCAATCGCCCTGTACTACCTGCTGCGCCCGCTGGTGCGCGCCGCCGTGCAAGCGCACACCCGGCTGGCGCTGTCGGAGGCCGGCTACCGGCAGATGTTCCACGCCAATCCCAGCCCGATGCTGGTCTACGACCTGGAAAGCCTGCGCATCCTCGACGTCAACCCCACCGCGGTCGCCTTCTTCGGCTGGTCGCACGACGAGTTCGTCGGACTGGAATTGGCGCGACTGTGGCCGCCCAGCGCCAGCGCCCGCCTGGCCGAGGTGATCGAGACGATCCGGCAGACCCCGTCCAAGACCTGCGTGGTGGCCGAGCCGCTGCGCCTGCGCGACGGTAGCCAGTGCATGGCCGAGGCGCGCAGTACCAGCCTGGACTACCACGGCCGGCAGGCGCGGCTGGTGGTGATCAGCGACCGCAGCGCCGAGTACGACGCGCAGCGCCGCCGCGACCAGGCCCTGCAGCATCTGCAGGAGGCGCAGTCGATCGCGCGGCTGGGCTCCTGGCAACTGGACCGGGCCAGCGGCCTGGGCAGTTACTCCGAGCAGGTCTACCGGATGCTCGGCCGGCGCGTGCCGGACCAGCCGCGCCAGCACCGCCTGGAAGAGCTGCTGGTCCCGCCCGACGTGGCCTCGCAGGCGCGCATCCAGCGGGTGATCGAGGACCTGTGCGGCAGCGCGCCGCTGCAACTGGACATGCTGCTGCCGGTGCTGGCCGCCGACGGCCAGGCGCGCATGCTGCATCTGCGCGCCGAATCGTCCAGCGACGACGCAGGCGGCGCCTGCGTGCACGGCACCCTGCAGGACGTGACCGAGCACGAGCGCTCGCGGCGCCTGCTGCACGAGCGCGAGGAGCAGTTCCGCGAACTGGTGCGGGTGCTGCCGGACGGTGTGGCGATCCTGCACCAGGAACACGTGCTGTACGCCAACGCCGCCTGCGCCGGGCAGTTCGGCTTCGAGGGCGAGAACCTGCTCGGCGAGCCGCTGCAGGGCCTGGTCGACAGCGCCGACCTGGCGCTGGTACGGCAACGGATGGGCGCGGCCGGGGCCAAGGGCGAACGCGGCGCCACCGCACGCATGTGCCGCCGCGACGGCTCGCTGTTCCATGCCGGGCTGTCGTTCGGCAACGTCCGCTACAGCGGCCGCGACTGCAAGCTGCTGATCGTGCGCGACCTCAGCGAACCGGAACGCATGCGCGACGCGCTGGCGCAGAGCAACCGCGAACTGCAGGCGATGGCGCGGCGCCTGTTCTCGTTGCAGGAAGACGAGCGCCGGGCGATCTCGCGCGACCTGCACGACGACATCGGCCAGGCGATCACCGCGATGAAGCTGTCGGCGCACGCGGCGCTGGACGAGACCGACGCCGAGCGCCGCCGCGAGGATCTCAGCGAGATCGTGAGCCTGGCCGACAGCAGCATCACCAAGCTGCGCAACCTCTCCACGCTGCTGCGGCCGCCGCAGCTGGACGCGCTGGGCCTGGAAGCGGCGCTGCGCTGGCAGGCCGGCATGCTGTTCCGCGCGTCGCCGGTGCGCCTGCACCTGGACATCGCCACCCTGCCCGAGCGCCCCAGCGGCGAGGTCGAACAGGCCTGCTTCCGCATCGCCCAGGAGAGCCTGACCAACGTGCTGCGCCATGCCAGCGCCGGCGAGGTGCGGATGACCCTCGGCGACGAGGAACGCCAGCGCCTGCGCCTGGAAGTGGTCGACGATGGCGACGGTTTCGATCCGGCCGGGCCGCGCGGCCTGGGCCTGATCGTGATGCGCGAGCGCGCGCAGAGCGCCGGCGGTACCCTGCAGATCGACACCGCGCCCGGCGCCGGCACCCGGGTGACGCTGTGCCTGCCCTACACCACCGCGGCACCACCGTCGCCCCCGCCTGGAACCTGAGCCGATGTGGAATCCCGCCAGCGCCGTACCCGTGGACGACGAACTGCCGTCGCGCCTGGGTGCGGGTCATCCCGCCCTGACCGGCATGATCGCCGAGGCGCTCGCCGGTGGGCCGGGGGTGATGCTGCTGCACATCGACATCGACCACTTCGCCTCGATCAACGAGAACATGAGCCCGGAGGTCGGCGACCAGGCGCTGGCGCTGCTCGCGCACCGGCTGCAGGCGCACCTGCGCGGTCGCGGCCTGCTGTGGCGCCATGGCAGCGACGAACTGGTGATGGCGGTACCGCGCACCGCCGACGTGCCGCCGCCGGAAGCCTTCGCCGAGGAGATCCGGCAGCAGATCGAGCTGCCGCTGTCGGTGCTGCCGTACACCCTGTTCATGACCGGCAAGATCGGCGTGAGCCTGTGCCCGGAGCATTCCACGCGGCTGTCGACCCTGCTCGACTTCGCCGAGGACGCGGTCTACCAGGCCGCGCGCGAAGGCGGCAACCTGGTGCGCCTGTACGCCGCCGACGGCCCGCCAAGCGCGCACAGCGAGAGCATCATCTCGCGGCAGATCGTCGACGCCATTCCCAACGGCGAGCTGCGCCTGCGCTACCAGCCGATGGTCAGCGCCCGCGACGGCCGCGTGGTCGGCATGGAATCGCTGCTGCGCTGGCAGTCGCCGACCCTCGGCATCCTGGTGCCGGAGCGCTTCATGCGCACCGCCGAGCGCCTGGGCGTGATCGTGCAGATCGGCACCTGGGTGATGGAAGGCGCGCTGCGCCAGGCGCGGCTGTGGCGCGATCAGGGCTTCGACGACTTCACCATCGCGGTCAACGTCTCCACCCTGCAGCTGCTGCGCCCGACCTTCTTCAACGAAGTGATGTCGGCGCTGCAGGCGGCCGGGGTGCCACCGCAGATGGTGGTGCTGGAGATCAACGAAAGCGCGTTGACCAACAACGTCAACTTCGTCCACGAGACCCTGGCCAACCTGTGCCGCGAAGGCATCAGCCTGAGCCTGGACAACTTCGGCACCGGCGACTCCAGCCTCAGCGCGCTGGTGCGCTACCCGGTGGACAAGCTGAAGATCGACCGCAGCTTCATCAAGAGCGCACCGGCCGGCAACCGCGAGGCGGCGATCGCCCGCGCGATCATCGCCATGGGCCACCAGCTGGGCATGGTGGTGATCGCCAACGGCGTCGAATCGCAGGCGCAGCTCGGCTTCCTGCGCCGTAACGACTGCGACATCTTCCAGGGCTACCTGTTCGGCGAACCGATGTCGGCCGAAGCCGCCGGCATGGCCCTGCGCCGGCGCTACCTGCGCCCGGAATCGTTCACCGAGACCCGCCCGGACCGCACCCTGCTACTGCTCGACGACGAGGAGAACGTGCTGCGCTCGCTGGTGCGGCTGTTCCGCCGCGACGGCTACCGCATCCTCGCCGCCGGCAACGTCCGCGACGCCTTCGACCTGCTCGCCACCAACGACGTGCAGGTGATCCTGTCCGACCAGCGCATGTCCGACATGAGCGGCACCGAGTTCCTGGGCCGGGTGAAGATGCTCTACCCCGACACCATCCGCCTGGTCCTGTCCGGCTACACCGACCTGGCCACCGTTACCGACGCGATCAACCGCGGCGCGATCTACCGCTTCCTGACCAAGCCGTGGAACGACGACGAACTGCGCGAACACATCCGCCAGGCCTTCCGCACGCACGACGAACAGCGGCGGGATGCGGGGCCCTGAGGGGCTGGGAATCGGGAACGGGGAATCGGGAATGGGAAAAGCCGCATTGCGGCTTTTCATTTTTCAGGTCAGGTCATTGAGGCGACATCGGGTACACGGAAATCGAACAGAGTCAGCGCTCCCGCTTTTCCGATTCCCCATTCCCGATTCCCCATTCCCGATTCCCCATTCCCAGCTATTAGGGCTACCTAACAGGAATCGCGATCCGGAACGTCGAGCCTTGAACAGCGGCGGGATGCGGGGTCCTGAGGGCCGGGAATCGGGAACGGGGAATCGGGAATGGGAAAAGCCGCATTGCGGCTTTTCGTTTTTCAGGTCAGTTCATTGAAACGACATCGGGTGCGGAAAGCGGCAGCGGCAGCGCTCCCGCTGTTCCGATTCCCCATTCCCGACTCCCCATTCCCAGCTACTTGGGCTGCCTAACCGGAATCACGATCCGGAACGTCGAGCCCTCGCCGACGACGCTGCTGACATCGATGCGGCCGTGGTGCTTGTTGACGATGCCGTAGGAGATCGACAGGCCCAGGCCGGTGCCGCTGCCGACCGGCTTGGTGGTGAAGAACGGGTCGAAGATGCGCTGCAGCAGGTCCGCCGCAATGCCGGCGCCGGAGTCCTTGAACTCGATCCACACCTCCTCGCCGTCCTGGCCGGTACTGACCACGATGGTGCCGCGCTCGCCGATCGCCTGGCCGGCGTTGAGCAGCAGGTTCATGTACACCTGGTTGAGCTCGGACGGCAGGCACTCCACCAGCGGCAGGTTGCCGTAGTGGCGCTCCAGGGTGACCTTGTACTTGAGCTCGTTCCAGATGATGTTGATCGTCGATTCCAGGCCCGAATGCAGGTCCACCAGCTTCCACGACTCCTCGCGGCCGGAATAGGAGAAGTCCTTCAGGTCGCGGACGATGCGGGTGACCCGCTCGATGCCTTCGCGCGATTCGGCCATCAGCTGCGGCAGGTCGCGGCTGATGAAGTCGATGTCGAAACGGTTGCGGATGTCGTCGATTTCCGGGATCAGCGCCTTCGGATCCGGCGCGCGCAGGGCGCGCTCGTAGGCCTCGATCAGGGTGAACAGGCTGCGCAGGTATTCCTGCAGGCTGCCCAGGTTGGAATGGACGTAGCCGATCGGGTTGTTGATCTCATGGGCGACGCCGGCGGCGAGCTGGCCGATCGAGGCCATCTTCTCCGACTGCAGCAGTTTTTCCTGGGCGCCGTTGAGGCGCAGATAGGCCTGGCGCAATTCGGCGTGGCGTTGCTGCAGTTCCTGTTCGTAGTCCTGCTGGCCTTCGATGCCCTGGATCAGCATCAGGTAATGGCCGCCGTCCGCGTCGGCGTGGAAGTACAGGTGCGCCAGCACCACGTGCTGTTCGGTCGGCAGGCTGCCGCTCCAGCGGCCACTGCTGCGCGCCTGCGACAGCGCGTCGCCCGGCAGCCACTGCGCCAGATGCGAGGCCAATGCGCCGGTGTCGGCGCTGGAGGAGAGATGGCGGCGCGCGGCGCTGTTGGCGAGCAGCAACTGGCCGTCGGCGCGGAACAGCACCACGCCTTCGTACAGCAGTTCGCTCAGGGCGAGCAGGTTCTCGCGTGCGGGCAGGACGAGCGGTGCGTTGGGATTGATTTCGGCGAAATTCACGACAGGCGGCGGGCGATCGATGGATGCCCAATATACGCCGTTGCTGCCGGCGGATGCGCGTCCCGCAGTGGGACTGCGCCGCGGCTTAGGCGACCGCCAGCGGACGCTGGGAGAGCGGCGTGCTGGACTCGCCGTTGGCGTCGTAGGACGACGCGCTCTCGCTGCGGCCGAGGTGGCGCAGCGCCCAGTTGACCTCGCGTCGGCGCCGCGACAGCAGCGCGCCGTTGGCGCGATTGGCGTCGGCCAGCTCACGCAGCCGCAGTTCGGCCTCGGCGCCGGCGGGCACGTCCGCCTCCAGTGCGCGCAGTGCCGCCAGTTTGGCGCTGGTCGCCTGCATGAGGCCTTCCACGTTGTGATCCAACAACGCCTGGCGCTCGCCGGCGAGCGCGTCGCTGAGCTGCTGCAGGGGGTTGGTCACGGACATGTTCATGCGCCGAGTTGCCGATCCATGTCGATCATGCGGCTGGCGATCGCGTCGGGGTTGATCTTGTAGCTGCCATTCTGCAGCGCCGAGCGCACCGCATCGACGCGGCTGCTGTCCACCGCCGGCGCGGCCGACAGTTGGCGTTGCAGGGTCTGCAGACCGGACGCTTCGCCGGTCAGGCGCAGGCTATCGGTGGCTGCGGCCGCACCGACCGCACGCTCCTTGCCTTCCTCGGACGCGCCGGAGGCGGCCTTGGTCGAGACGGACGACGTGCGAAGGGTGGCCGGGCTCGGCAAACTCCCTTCAATTTTCTGGGTCATGACGGACATCCTGTTACGGGTTCGGTGTAGGTAACGGCACAGCGTCGGAGAACTTTAGCCGGATTCTTAGCGCGTCACTAAAACGTCGCCATTTTGTGACACAGTTCCCTGAACGATACGCTTGGACGACAGGTTTTCGACGGTCACCCGCTCGTTTTCGCCCGCATCGCCCAGTGCACGCCCGGACATGCGCACTTCCAGGCCGCCACTGCGTGCCACCAGCGCCACATTGTCGCCGCGCCGGACCAGCCGCGGCGCGACCAGGTCGGTGGCGGACAGCAGGGTGCCGGCCGGCAGGGTTCGCCGCACCACCTTGCCGATCGCCGCTTCCGGCTCGGTCATCGCGGCGCCGACGATGCGCGCCGCGTCGCGCTTCTCGGGGACGATATCGGCCGCGCCGATGGTTTCTCCAGCGGACAGGCCGCGCGCCAGCACCAGGACATGCTGCATGCGCCGCACCTTGACCGGCACGAACAGCCGCCAGCCGGTCTCGCGCGGGCAACTCACCTCCACGGTGGTGGTGCCGGTCGGCTGCGCCTGCAGCGGCACCGGGCACAGCGGCACCCGCACCGACGGGTCAAGGGTCGCCTCGGCATCGGCGTCGGCCCCGGCCAGGGAAAGCGCCGCGGCGCGGATCGACTCCACCGGCTGGAAGTCCGCAGCCCAGGCCGGCGTCGCCGCCAGCAGCACCAGCAATAGGATCGGGCGCATCGCCGTCTCTCTCTGAAAGGTCGCCGGCACCATGCAAAGGCCGTGCCGCAAACCGCACGTCCGATCCGGACCGCGCCCTCAAGTTCCGCCGCGCAGGCGCCGATATGAACGCCATGAGTCATGACCTTCTCAACCGAATCGACCAGCGCACCCGCTTGGCGGGCCACAACCGGCTTGCCCTGCTGCTGTTCCGGCTGGGCGGTCGTCAGCTTTTTGGCGTGAACGTCTTCAAGGTGCAGGAAGTGCTGCGCCGCCCGGAGCTGTTCCAGGTGCCGGGGCTGCCGCTGCAATTCTCCGGCGTCGCCGACGTGCGCGGGCGCTCGGTGCCGGTGCTCGACCTGGGCCTGGCCATCGGCCATCCGGAGCGCGAGCCGAACGCGGACACCGCCCCAGGCTATCTGGTGGTGACCGAATTCAACCGCTCGGTCCAGGGCTTCCTGGTCAGCGGCGTGGAACGCATCGTCAACATCGCGGTGGAGGACATCCATCCGCCACCGGAACTGGGCGCCGAGTCCAGCTACCTGACCGCGGTGACCCGTTTCCAGGGCGAGCTGATCCAGGTGATCGACGTGGAAAGCGTGCTGGCCGACATCGCCCAGACCCGGGTCGAGGCCAACCTGGACCCGTCGCTGGCGCTCACCGGCCCGCAGCTGCAGGTGCTGGTGGTCGACGACTCGCGGGTGGCGCGGCAGCAGATCCGCAGCGTACTGGACCAGCTCGGGGTCGGCGCGACCCTGCTGTCGGACGGCCGCCAGGCCCTGGACCATCTCTTGCAGATCCACGCCGCCGGCGAGAATCCGGCCGAACGCTACGCCATGGTGATCTCGGACATCGAGATGCCGGCGATGGACGGCTACACGCTGACGACGGAAATCCGCCGTCACCCCGGGCTGGCCGGCCTGTACGTGCTGTTGCACACCTCGCTGTCGGGCGTGTTCAACAATGCGATGGTCGAGCGCGTGGGCGCCAATGCCTTCGTGGCCAAGTACAGCCCCAACGAGTTGGCCGAGTACGTGCTGACCCGGCTGCGGGTGGTCGCCGCGGCAGCGCAAGCGGCCGCCTGACCCGGGCGCCGCGTCTCGCTGCGTGGCCTGCCTGACGTTCTAATAGAGCGCGGGCGTCCCCCGCCTCCCGAGGCAACCCCCTGATCTCACGGGCCCCCGCGCCCGCCTTTGGCACGCGCCTTGCCTGTGGTTTCGGCAACGAACCGCGGGATCGTGCCATGTCCAATCCGATCACAGCCTACTTCGGCGTCCATGGCGACGCCCTGCCGCTGCGAGAGCAGCGCATGAAGCTGATCGCCAGCAACCTCAGCAACGTCGACACGCCCGGGTACAAGGCCCAGGACCTGGATTTCGACGCGGCGATGCGTGCCGCGCAGGGACAGCGCGAAGGCACCCAGCTCGCGGTCGACGACAGCCGCCACATCGCGGTCGGCGGCGATGGCCTGAATCCGTTCCAGATCACCCGGGCCGCCAGCCAGCCCAGCATGGACGGCAACACCGTCGATCCTGACGCCGAACGCGCCGCCTACGGCCGCGCCGCGCTGGAGTACCGCGCCTCGCTGAGCTTCCTCGAATCCAAGGTGCGCAGCATGCTCACCGCGATCACGGGCCAATAAGCATGAGCAACCTGCCGATCTTCGACGTCGCCGGCTCCGCGCTGCAGGCGCAGTCGGTGCGCATGAGCACCATCGCCAGCAACCTGTCCAACGCCGATTCGGTGGCCGGTTCGGCGGAGGCGGCCTACAAGCCGATCGAGCCGATCTTCCAGGCGGTGCGCAACCCGCACGACAGCAGCCTGACCTCGGTCAACGTCAAGGAAATCGCCCAGACCAACGCACCGCCGATCAAGCGCTACGAACCCGGCCATCCGCTCGCCGACGCCGAGGGCTACATCTATTCGCCCGATGTGGATCCGGTCTCGCAGATGGTCAACCTGATCTCCGCTTCGCGCAACTACCAGGCCGGCGTGGAGGTGCTCAACACCGCCAAGGAACTGGCGCTGGCCACTCTGACCATGGGCCGCTGATCCGCCCTCCTTCCGCCGCGTCACGTCCCAGGACCGCTTCCATGAGCAGCGTCACCACCTCCACCGACACCTATTCCAGCCTGGGCCTGAGCGCCTCGGCCAACACCAGCACCACCAAGAACAAGGCGCTGCAGCAGGCGGACTTCCTGAAGCTGATGACCGAGCAGCTGCAGCACCAGGATCCGCTCAAGCCGATGGACAACAGCCAGATGGTCGCGCAGATGGCGCAGCTGTCGACCGTGCAGGGCATCGGCGACCTCAACAAGACCGTCACCGCGCTGTCCTCGTCGATGAGCACCGACCAGGTGCTGCGCGGCGCCAACCTGATCGGCCACAAGGTGCTGGTGCCGTCGGCGACGCTGCCGCTGGGCGCCGAGGGCAGCACCGGCGGCCTGGTCGCGGCCAAGGCCGCCGGCGTGGTCGACGTCACCGTCAGCGACGCCACCGGCCAGCCGATCAAGAAGATCAGCCTCACCGCCGACAAGGCCGGCCAGCTCGATTTCGCCTGGGACGGCACCGACGCCAGCGGCAAGCGCATGCCGGCCGGCAGCTACAGCATCACCGCTGGGCAGACCGATGCCCAGGGCAACCAACTGTCCCTGTCCACCTACGTCCAGGCGCCGGTCGAGAGCGCCATCATCGGATCGGACGGCATCTATCTCGATCTGACCGGGCTCGGCACCACGCCGCTGACCAACGTCCTCCGCGTCAGCTAACGCCACGCCGACAATCCACAGGAGTCCACCATGGGTTTCAATACATCGCTGTCCGGCCTCAGGGCGGCCAATACCGACCTCAACGTCACCGCCAACAACATCGCCAACGCCAACACCACCGGCTTCAAGGGCTCGCGCGCCGAGTTCGCCGACCAGTTCACGCTCAACGGCTACGGCCTGGCGCGCAACGCGGTGGGTTCGGGCGTGCGCGTCAGCAACGTCGCCCAGCAGTTCTCGCAGGGCACCATCGATCCGACCGGACGCAGCCTGGACCTGGCCATTTCCGGCTCCGGCTTCTTCACCCTGTCCAACAACGGCGCCCGCGTGTACTCGCGCGCCGGCAACTTCCAGACCGACGCCAACGGCTATGTGGTCAATCCGCAGGGCGCGCGGCTGCAGGTGTTCCCGCCGGCGAGCAACGGCAACGGCTTTGCGGCCGGTACGCTGACCGACCTGCAGCTGCTGACCACCGACAGCCCGCCCAAGCAGAGCAGCACGGTCAACCTGACCTTCACCCTGCCCGGCAACACCCAGCCGCCGACCGTGGCCACGTTCGATCCAAACGACGCCAACAGCTACAACAACTCCAGCGGCGGCACCACCGTCTACGACTCGCTGGGCGTGGCCCACGTGCAGACCTCGTACTTCGTCAAGACCTCTACGCCCAACCAGTGGACCGTCTACAACTACGTGGACGGCGTCGCCGCCGGCGGCGCCAGCACGCTGCAGTTCTCCAACAGCGGCGCGCTGGTCAGCCCGGCCGACGGCAAGATTCCGCTGGGCTCCTTCACCCCCGCCACCGGCGCCGGCACCCTGTCGCTGACCCTCAACGTGTTCGGGTCGACCCAGTACGGCGAAGCCTTCGCCCTGCGCGGCGCGACCCAGGACGGCTACGCCAGCGGCAAGCTCAACTCGATCAGCATCGACGAGAAGGGCATCGTCTACGCGCGCTACTCCAACAACGCCGACAAGGCGCTGGGCCAGATCGCGGTGACCAACTTCGTCAATCCGCAGGGCCTGAGTTCGCTCGGCGACAACGCCTGGGCGGAAAGCTCGGCCTCGGGCATCGCCCGCACCGGCTCGCCGGCGACCTCGGACTTCGGCAGCGTGCAGTCCGGCGCACTGGAATCCTCGACCGTCGACCTGACCGAGCAGCTGGTCAACATGATCGTGGCCCAGCGCAACTTCCAGGCGAACTCGCAGGTGATCTCGACCCAGGATCAGGTCACGCAGACCATCATCAATATGCGTTGATGACCACCGGGAATCGGGAATGGGGAAACGGGAATCGTAAACGCGGTTCCCGCCACCGACCTCCCGCTTTCCGCCATTCCCGATTCCCCATTCCCGGTTCCCTCCAATGGACAAAGCCCTCTACGTCGCCATGACCGGCGCCCGCGCGTCGCTGCAGGCGCAGGCCACCGTGTCGCACAACCTGGCCAACGTCGAGACCTCCGGGTTCAAGGCGGCGCTGGCCAATACCGAGGCCTATCGGATTCCTGGCGCCGGTTATCCGTCGCGGATCGATGCGCTGCACATCGACCAGGGGTTCAACCGCGACGTCGGCGCCCAGCACCAGACCGGCAATCCACTGGATCTGTCGCTGGATGCCGATCGCTGGCTGGCGGTGCAGTCCGCCGACGGCAAGGAGGCCTATACGCGCGGCGGCGAATTGGCGCTGACCCCGAACGGCCAGCTGGTCACCGCCAGCGGCCATGCGGTGCTCGACGACCAGGGCAATCCGGTGGCGATTCCGCCGCACCAGTCGCTGGAGATCGGCAACGACGGCACGGTGTCGATCGTTCCGCTGGGCGAAGCGCCCACCGCGATGAGCACCATCGCCACGCTGAAGGTGGTGCAGGCGCCGGCGGACCAGCTCACGCGCCGGCCCGACGGCCTGATGCGCAACGTCAGCGACGATCCGGCCAAGGCCTTTGCGCCGGCCACCGGCAATTCGCTGCGAACCGGGGTACTCGAGGGCAGCAACGTCGATGCCGCCGGCGCGCTGGTGCAGATGATCCAGTTGCAGCGCCAGTTCGAAATGCAGGTGAAGGTCATCAAGAACGGCGACGAGAACGCGCAGTCGGCCAACACCCTGCTGCGTCTGAACGGCTAAGGCACGCCGCGGCGCCAACGGCGCCGGTTTGGCACGGCACGTGCATCACTCCCTGCGCCCCCGGCGCGTCGTGCCGGGGCCACCATCAGAGGAACTCGGGTCATGAATCAGGCTTTGTGGGTCGCCAAGACCGGACTGGATGCGCAGCAGACGCGCATGTCGGTCGTCTCCAACAACCTGGCCAACACCAACACCACCGGTTTCAAGCGCGACCGCGCCAACTTCGAGGACCTGCTGTACCAACAGCTGCGGCAGCCAGGCGGCGCCAGCTCCTCGCAGACGCAGCTGCCCTCGGGCCTGCAGGTGGGTACCGGCGTGCGCGTGGTCGCCACCGCCAAGGATTTCGAGCAGGGCAGCCAGCAGCAGACCGATCGCGCCCTGGACGTGATGGTCAACGGCCGCGGCTTCTTCGAAGTGCAGATGCCGGACGGCACCTCGGCCTACACCCGCGACGGCAGCTTCCAGATCGATGCGCAGGGCCAACTGGTCACCAACAGCGGCTACCCGATCCAGCCGGGCATCCAGATTCCGGAAGGCGCGCAGTCGGTGACCATCGGCTCCGACGGCACGGTGAGCGTGCAGGTCGCCGGTACCGCCGCGGCACTGCAGGTCGGCGCGCTGACCCTGACCGACTTCATCAATCCCTCCGGCCTGCAGGCCCAGGGCCAGAACCTGTATGTGGAAACCGCCGCCTCCGGGCCGGCGACGAACGGCACGCCCGGCCTCAACGGCCTCGGCAAGATCGCGCAGGGCGCGCTGGAAGGCAGCAACGTCAATGTGGTGGAAGAGCTGGTGAGCATGATCGAGACCCAGCGCGCCTACGAGATGAACGCCAAGGCCATCTCCACCACCGACTCGATGCTCGGCTATCTGAACAACAACGTCTGATCCCCTCGCCTCCGGAATCCGCCATGTCGCGCCTGTCCTCTCTCTCCTTCTCCGCCGCGCTGCTGCTGCCGGTCCTGCTCGGCGGTTGCGCCGGTCTGGGCGTGGCCGCCGGCGACGTGCGTCCGTACGCGCCGATGGCGCCGATCGTGCCGGTGATGGCGCCGCAGGCGCAGCCGACCGCAGGTGCGATCTACGCCGCCGGCCCCGGCCTGCAGCTGTACTCCGATCGCCGCGCCCGCGACGTCGGCGACCTGCTGACCATCACCCTGGTCGAAAGCACCAACGCCAGCAGTACCGCCAACACCAGCATCAGCAAGAAGGACGCGGTGACCATGGCCACGCCGACGCTGCTGGGCGCGCCGCTCACCGTCAACGGCACCAACATCCTCAACAACTCCACCAGCGGCGACCGCAGCTTCGCCGGCAAGGGCAACACCGCGCAGAGCAACACCATGCAGGGCAGCATCACCGTGACCGTGATGCAGCGCCTGCCCAACGGCAATCTGGTGATCCAGGGCCAGAAGAACCTGCGCCTGAACCAGGGCGACGAACTGGTGCAGGTGCAGGGCGTGGTCCGCGCCGCCGACATCGCCCCGGACAACACCATTCCCTCCAGCAAGGTGGCCGAAGCGCGCATCGCCTACGGCGGCCGCGGCGCGGTCGCGCAGTCCAACGCGATGGGCTGGCTGAGCCGCTTCTTCAACTCGCGCATCTCGCCGTACTGAGGCCCGCCATGACTCTTCTGTCCCTGCCCTGCCGCCTGCTCGCCGCCGTCGCCCTGTGCGCCGGTCTGGCCGCGCCGGCCGCGGCCGAACGCATCAAGGACCTGGCCCAGGTCGGCGGCGTGCGCAACAACGCGCTGGTCGGCTACGGCCTGGTCGTCGGCCTGGACGGCAGCGGCGACCGCACCAGCCAGGCGCCCTTCACCGTGCAGAGCCTGAAGAACATGCTCGGCGAGCTGGGCGTCAACGTGCCGGCCAACGTCAATCCGCAGCTGAAGAACGTGGCCGCGGTGGCGATCAGCGCGCAGCTGCCGGCGTTCGCCAAGCCGGGCCAGACCATCGACATCACCGTCTCCTCGATCGGCAACGCCATCTCGCTGCGCGGCGGCACCCTGCTGATGGCGCCGCTGAAGGGCGCCGACGGCCAGGTCTATGCGGTCGCGCAGGGCAACCTGGTGGTCGGCGGCTTCGGCGCGCAGGGCAAGGACGGTTCGCGGATCTCGGTGAACGTGCCCAGCGTCGGCCTGATCCCCAACGGCGCGACGGTGGAACGTGCGCTGCCGGACGTGTTCGGCAACACCGGCGAGATCACCCTGAACCTGCACCAGCCCGATTTCACCACCGTCTCGCGCATGGTCTCGGCGCTGGAAAGCACCTTCGGCCCCGGCAGCGCGCATGCGGTGGACGGCTCCACCGTGGCGGTGCGTTCGCCCACCGACCAGAGCGCGCGGATCGGCCTGCTGGCACGGATCGAGAACGTCGAGCTGTCGCCGGGTGCGGCACCGGCCAAGGTGGTGGTCAACGCCCGCACCGGCACGGTGGTGATCGGCTCGCAGGTCCGGGTCAGCCCGGCGGCGATCTCGCACGGCTCGCTGACGGTGACCATCAGCGAAGGCACCCAGGTCAGCCAGCCCAATGCGCTGAGTGGCGGCCAGACCGTGGCCACGCCCAAGTCCACCATCACCGCCACCAACGAAGGCAGCCGCATGTTCAAGTTCGAGGGCGGCACCTCGCTGGATCAGATCGTGCGGGCGGTCAACGAGGTCGGCGCCGCGCCTGGCGACCTGATCGCGATTCTGGAAGCGCTCAAGCAGGCCGGTGCCCTGAGCGCGGAGCTGGAGGTGATCTGACATGCGTATCTCGGCCGCTCCCTTCGACCTGCACGCCTCTACCCAGAACGATCCGGCCAAGATCGACAAGGTCTCGCGCCAGCTCGAAGGGCAGTTCGCCAACATGCTGGTCAAAAGCATGCGCGAGGCCAGTTTCGGCAATTCGCTGTTCCCCGGCGAGAACCAGACCTTCCGCGACATGTACGACCAGCAGCTCGCCAAGGGCCTGACCGACGGCAAGGGGCTGGGCCTGGCGGCGATGATCTCCAAGCAGCTCGGTGGCGGCCAGCCGGCGGCGACCACGCCGGCCAATACCTCGCTGGGCGCGGCCAAGGCGGCCAAGGCCTACTCGCTGGTGTCCGGCCAGTCCGGCAACGGCCCGATGGCGCTGCAGGGCGAGGCCGCGCTCGGCGCCGGTGCCGCAGCCGGCGCCGGCGTCGGCCCGTGGAGCGGCGCCGAGGCGACCGCCGCCCCGCAGCAGCAGGTGCTGGACATGATCGCAGGCCGCGAGAGCAGCGCCATGCACCAGGCCATCGGCAGCAGCCCGGCCGACGGCAGCGCCGGCCTGTCCTGGGCCGGTGCCGACGACCGCTGGTCGAACGTGCAGGCGGCCGCCGACAGCGGCACCGCCATCGATCCCAGCGCCGCCGCGGCCGCCAACGCCGCCGCGGCCAGCCTCGGCGAGCGCACCCCGGAAGGCTTCGTCGCCAAGATCTGGAACCATGCGCAGAAGGCCGCGCAGGAACTGGGCGTGGACGCGCGCGCCCTGGTCGCGCAGGCAGCGCTGGAAACCGGCTGGGGCCGCCGCGGCATTTCCCGCGGCGACGGCGCCAGTTCCAACAACCTGTTCGGGATCAAGGCCACCGGCTGGAACGGCGACCGCGTGACCACCGGCACCCACGAGTACGTGGACGGGGTCAAGCAGTCGCAGACCGCCGATTTCCGTGCCTATTCCTCGCCGGCGGAAAGCTTCGCCGACTACGTGCGCCTGCTGAAGACCAATCCGCGCTACCAGCAGGCACTGAAGGCCGGCACCGACATCCGCGGCTTCGCCCAGGGCCTGCAGCGCGCCGGCTACGCCACCGACCCCGCCTACGCAGCCAAGATCGCCGCCATCGCCGGCGGCCCGACCATCGGCCGTGCGGTGGCCGCGATCGGCAGCGCCGCCGCCGCCGGCATCGAGCGCGTGCTGGCCAGCACCGTCGATCCGTCCGGCCTCGTGCGCCGTTGAGGTAGCCGTCCATGTCCATCCTCTCCACCGGTACCGGCGCCCTGCTCGCCTTCCAGCGGGCCCTGTCCACGGTCAGCCACAACGTCGCCAATATCAACACCGACGGCTACAGCCGGCAGCGGACGACGTTCGCGACCACGGTCCCGAGCCAGTACGGCAGCGAGTTCATCGGCAACGGCACCCAGATCACCGACGTCTCCCGCGTCGCCGACCAGCTGGCGATCTCGCGCCTGTTCGACAGCACCGGCGAAGTCGCCCGGCTGAAGCAGCTCTCCAGCCTGTCCAGCCGCGTCGACGGGCTGTTCTCGGACAAGGCCACCAGCATCGCCGGACAGTGGTCGAACTTCTTCGACGCCACCACTGGCCTGTCCTCCAACGCCTCGGCCAGCGCCAACCGGCAGAATCTGCTGGACGCCGGCGATTCGCTGGTCACCCGCTTCAAGCAGCTCAACGGCCAGCTCGATTCGCTCGGCAGCGAAGTCAACAACGGCCTGCTGGCCGGCACCGCCGAGGCCAACCGCCTGGCCACCGAGATCGCCAAGCTCAACGGCCAGATCGGCTCCAACGCCAATGCCGCCGCACCGGACCTGCTCGATCGCCGCGACCAGATGATCGGCCAGCTCATCGGCTACACCGGCGGCAGCGTCATCCAGCAGGACGGCGGGATGATGAACGTCTACACCTCCGGCGGCCAGGCGATGGTGGTCGGCACCAATGCGTCGACCCTGGTCACCAGTCCCGATCCCTACCAGCCGGAGAAGCTGCAGATCGCGCTGAAGACGCCGGGCGGCTCGACGCCGCTCACCAGCAAGGCGCTGGGCGGGCAGATCGGCGGCTTCCTGGAGTTCCGCAGCAATGTCCTGGATCCGACCAAGGCCGAACTCGGCCGCATCGCCACCGGCGTGGCCAGCAGCTACAACCAGCAGCACCGCGCCGGCATGGACCTGTACGGGCAGATGGGCGGCGATTTCTTCAACCTGCCGGCGCCGACCGTGGACGGCAACAGCGCCAACACCGGCACCGCGGCGTTCACCGCCAACGTCAGCGACCTGAGCAAGCTCGACGGGCAGAACCTGCTGCTGACCTACAACGGCACCGCCTGGAGCGCCAGCCGCGCCGACACCGGCGCCAGCGTCCCGATGAGCGGCTCCGGCACCAACGCCGATCCGTTCGTGGTCAACGGCGTGACCCTGCAGGTCTCCGGCACCGCCGCCAGCGGCGACAAGTTCCTGCTGCAGCCCACCGCCAATGCCATCAGCAAGCTGTCCGTGGCCATCAGCGACCCCTCGCGCATCGCCGCGGCGACGCCGATCCAGGCCAGCGCCACGCTCAGCAACCAGGGCACCGGCAAGGTCAGCAATGTCACCGCGACCAACGCCAGCAATGCCAACCTGCTGACGCCGGCGAACATCGCCTTCATCGATTCCACCCATTACTCGATCAACGGCGGCGCGCCGCAGACCTACACCGCTGGCCAGACCATCAGCGCCAACGGCTGGAGCCTGACCATGGACGGGGTCCCGTCCGCCGGCGACAGCTTCGCGGTGGGCCCGACCGGGGTCGGCTCGAGCAACAACGGCAACGCCCTGCTGCTGTCCAACCTGGACGATGCCAAGGCCTTCAACGGCGGCACCATCACCCTCAACGGTGCGGTGGCCGGCCTGACCACCACGGTCGGCTCGGCGGCGCGCCAGGCCAAGTACGCGGCCGACGCGCAGGACGTGATCCAGAGCAGCGCCCAGGACGCGCGCGACTCGCTGTCCGGCGTCAACCTCGACGAGGAAGCGGCGGACATGTTGCGGCTGCAGCAGGCCTACCAGGCGGCCTCGCGCCTGATCTCCACCGCCGACACCCTGTTCCAGTCCATCCTGAGCGCGGTCCGATGAGCAATCGCATCTCCAGCGGCATGATCTTCAATCAGTCGCTCAACACCATGCTCGGCAAGCAGGCGACGATCTCGCACCTGCAGCAACAGCTCTCCACCGGTCAGCGCATCGTCAGTGCGGCCGACGATCCGGTCGCCGCGGGCACCGCGGTCAGCCTGGACCGCACGGTGGCCGCGCTGGCGCGCTTCGGCGACAACGCCAACAACGTGCAGAACCGGCTCAACCTGCAGGAAAACTCGCTGGCGCAGGCCGGCGACCTGATGGCGCGGGTCAAGGATCTGACGGTGGAAGCCAATAGTTCGGCGCTGACCACGCCCGACCGCAAGGCCATCGCCGCGGAGCTGAAGACCCTGCACGACAGCCTGCTGAGCCTGTCCAACAGCACCGACGGCTCCGGCCGCTACCTGTTCGGCGGCACCGCCGACGATGCGGCCCCGTTCGCCGTGGTCTCGGGCAACGTGATCTACAGCGGCAACCAGACCCAGCGCAGCGTGGAAGTGGCACCGGACACCAAGGTCTCCGACACCCTGCCCGGCAGCGAGATCTTCATGCGCGTGCCCACCGGCGACGGCACCGTGGACGCGCATGCGGCCGCCGGCAACACCGGCACCGGCCTGCTGCTGGATTTCAGCCGCGACGGCTCCGGCAGCGCCTGGAACGGCAGCAGCTACAGTGTCGTGTTCACCGCCGCCACCACCTACGAGGTGCGCGACAGCAGTGGCGCGGTGGTCAACACCGGCACCTATGCCGCCGGCGAGAGCATCGGCCTGCCCGGCTTGAAGATGCGCGTGGACGGCGCGCCCGCCGCCGGCGACAGCTTCCAGATCGGCGCCTCGACCACCAAGGACGTGTTCTCCACCATCAGCAACCTGGTCAACCTGCTCAACACCGATCCGATCACCCCGGCCGCCAAGGCTGCGCTGCAGAACGGTCTGCAGTCGTCGATGCGCGACATCACCCAGGCCTCGTCGAAGATGATCGATGCGCGCGCCGCCGGCGGCGCCCAGCTCGCGGCGATCGACAACGCCACCGACCTGCGCGCCTCCAACGACGTGACCCTGAAGACCACCCTGTCCTCGCTGCGCGACCTCGACTACGCACAGGCGATCTCCCAGTACCAACTGGAACAGTCGGCGCTGAAAGCGGCACAGACCATCTTTACCCAGATGCAGAGGATGTCGCTGTTCGACCGGCTCGGCTGATCGGCGATATACCGGATATACAGAAAGGCCCGGAGCGCGGCGACGCTTCCGGGCCTTTCGCGTTATACAAAGATCGTCATCGCCGCTGGATAGGTAGACAACGCGCAGGCAGCCCTAAAGTTTGCCGAAGTGCGGCCGAGAAAGGCTCTCCGCGGTGTTCCTGATGTTTTGCGCATCGCCGGAACGGCAAATTTTCTGCAGTAAATCGCTAAAGGTTGCGAGCCCGTCGCCGTTACTTATATCACCAGCCGCACTGGCCAAATTGATGGCCCCCTGCGGAGACTCCAGGCACCAACCGGTTGCCGGACAAATCGCTTAGAGGAGATATCAAAATGGCACAGGTCATCAATACCAACGTAATGTCGCTGAACGCTCAGCGCAACCTCAAC
>NZ_JAXGGF010000014.1:0-2748 GCF_034105325.1 Xanthomonas sp. LF02-5
TCGACCTGTCTGCCGACCCGATGCTGCGTGCCACGCTGGTGGCCTTGGCCGACGAGGAGCACGTGCTGGTGCTGACCGTGCACCACATCGCTGCCGACGGCTGGTCGCTGGACGTGCTGGTCGACGAGTTCGCCCAGCTGTACACCTCGATCGGCCAAGGCCAGCCGCCGCAGTTGCCGGCGCTGCCGATCCAGTACGCCGACTACGCGCTGTGGCAGCAGGCGCAGGCCCCGGTGCTGGTCGACGGCCTGGCGTGGTGGAGCGCGCAGCTGTCCGGCGCGCCGGACCTGAGCACGCTGCCGGGCGATCGCCCGCGCCCGACGCGCATGTCGGGGCAGGGCGCCAACCTGCGCAGCGAACTGCCGGCGGCGCTGATGGCGCGCGTGCGTGGGTTCTGCCATGCGCACGACGTCACCCCGTTCATGCTGTTGGAAGCGGTGCTGGCCCTGCTGGTGGCGCGCTACAGCGACCAGCACGACGTGGTGATCGGCACACCGGTAGCCGGACGCCTGCACCGCGAGGTCGAGCCGCTGATCGGCTGTTTCGTCAACAACCTGGCGCTGCGCACGCAACTGGCGCCGACCATGCCTTTCGAGGCGCTGCTGCGCGCCACCCGCGCCACGGTGATCGATGCCTACGGCGAGCAGGCCGTGCCCTTCGACAAGGTGGTCGAGCGGCTGCAGGTGGAGCGCAGCCTGGGCCACAGCCCGCTGTTCCAGATCCTGTTCACCCTGCAGAACACGCCGCAGCGGCGGCTGCAACTGCCCGGACTGCGCATCGAGGGCATCGCCCATGCCGCGCAGACCAGCAAGTACGATCTGGAACTGACCGCCTGGGAACACGAAGGAGCGCTGCGGCTGAGCTGGCAGTACGCCACGGTCCTGTTCGATGCGCAGAGCATCGAACAGGTGGCGCGGCACTATGCAGCGCTGCTGGAGGCGGTGCTGGACGCGCCGGCCACGCCGGTGTTCGCGCTGCCGATGATGGACGCGCAGGAGCACGCCCGCTGGGATGCCTGGAATGCCACCGCGCGCGATTATCCGCGCGAACGCTGCGTGCATGCGCTGTTCCGGCAGCAGGCGCAGCGGACCCCGCAGGCGCTGGCCGTCACCGACGGCACGCGGCAACTGAGCTATGCCGCGCTGGATGCCTGGTCCGACCGTGCCGCGCAGGCGCTGCGGGCGCAGGGGGTCGGGCCGGGCCGGGTGGTTGGCCTGCATGTCGGGCGCTCGCTGGAGCAGGTGGTGGGCGTGCTGGCGATCCTCAAGGCCGGCGGCGCCTATCTGCCGCTGGAACCGGATCACCCTGATGCGCGCCTGGCCTACATGTGCGGCGACAGCGAGGTCGAGCAGGTGCTGACGGTCACCGCGCTGGTCGAACGCGGCCGTGCCCTGGCGCCGTGGACGCTGTGCCTGGACGACACGCAGGCGCTGTCGTCCTGGCCGGACGTCGCCCCGGACGCCGAGGAAGACTCGCGCCAACTGGCCTACCTGATCTACACCTCCGGCTCCACCGGCCAGCCCAAGGGCGTGCGGGTGCCGCACCGCGGCGTGGTGAACTACCTCGATCACGCCCGCGGCTACCTGCAGCCCCACCACCAGGGCGCAGTGATGGGCACGCCGCTGAGCTTCGATGCCACGGTGACCACGTTGTTCGTCCCGTTGCTGGCCGGACGCTGCCTGGTGCTGCTGCCGACCGAGGCCGCGGCCCTGTTCGGCGGCCTGGGCCATTACCTGTTCGAGGACGGCCGTGACTGGCTGTTCAAACTGACGCCGGCGCACCTGGATGGCGTGTTCGCCGCCCATGGCGGCGGCGACAGCGCCATGCAGCGCCGTCATTGCCTGGTGATCGGCGGCGAGCAACTGACCAAGGCGACCGTGGCCCGCTGGCAGCGCGAGCGCCTGCCGCTGGCCACCTACGTCAACGAGTACGGCCCGACCGAGACGGTCGTCGGTTGCGCGGTGTACACGGTGCGCGGGCCGCAGGACCTGCAGCGCGGCGGGCATGCGGTGGCGATCGGCCGGCCGATCCAGAACACCAGCCTGTATGTGCGCAACGCACTGGATCACCCGGTGCCGGTGGGCGCGGTGGGGGAACTGTGCATCGGCGGCGACGGCGTCACCGAGGGCTACCAGCGCCTGGAGGCGCAGACCGCCGCGCGCTTCCGCATGCACCGGCTGCACGACGGGCGCAGCGAGCGGCTGTACCACAGCGGCGACCTGGTGCGCTGCGGCCGCGACGGCGAACTGGAATATCTAGGCCGGCGCGACGCGCAGGTCAAGCTGCGCGGCTACCGGATCGAGCTGGGCGAGATCGAGTCGCGGCTGCGCGAGGACCCGCGGGTGAGCGATGCGGTGGCGCTGCTACAGGGCGAAGGCGAGCGCCGGCGGATCGTGGCGTTCGTGGCCAGTGCCGTGCCCGCCGAGGAGCATGCGGCGCTGTGCACGGCGTTGCAGCAGTCGCTGGCGCGTACGCTGGCCGAGTACATGCGGCCCTCGGCGCTGGGCGTGCTGGCACAGCTGCCGCTCACCGGCAACGGCAAGGTCGACCGCGCGGCGCTGCCATTGCTGGAAGCGGCCGACGCGGCCGCGTACCGCGCCCCCATCACCCCCACCGAGCTGGCCTTGGCGCAGCTGTGGCAGGAGCTGCTGGAACGCGACGCACCGGTCGGCGCCGACGACAACTTCTTCCGCCTGGGCGGGCACTCGTTGCTGGCCACGCGGATGGTCCTGGCGGTCAATCAGCGCT
>NZ_JAXGGF010000015.1:0-2703 GCF_034105325.1 Xanthomonas sp. LF02-5
CAGCAGCCAGGCGTCCTCGTCCTGTGGCGGCGTCTGCGGCACCACGTAGGCCGCCAGGAACGGCTCGGCATCGGCGGGCGCGCGCAGCGTCACCGCCGCCTCGCGCACGTCCTCCAGCGCTATCAGCTGAGCCTCGATCTCACCCAACTCCACGCGGTGCCCGCGGAGCTTCACCTGCGCATCGCAGCGGCCCACGTACAGCAATTCGCCGCTGTCCAGCCAGCGCACCAGGTCGCCGGTACGGTAGACACGCTCGCCCTCGGCCAGCGTCACGAAGCGCTCGGCGGTCAGTTCCTCGCGGCCCAGGTAGCCGCGGCTCACGCCGTCGCCGCCGATCAGCAGCTCGCCCTGCACGCCGATGGCCACCGGCCGCAGCGCGGCGTCGACCACGTGCAGGCGGGTGTTGGCCACCGGCCGCCCGATGGTGACCGCCCGGCCGCCGCCCAACGGCGCCGACGTGGACCAGATCGTGGTTTCGGTGGGGCCGTACAGGTTCACCAGCCGCGCCCGGGTGTGCTGCTCCAGCCGCTCCACCAGCGGTGCCGGGCAGGCCTCGCCTCCCACCATCAGCAGCCGCAGCCCCGCCAGCGCCTGGCAGAACTCCGGCAGCTCCATGTACATGCGCAGCAACGAGGGCGTGCACTGCAGGTGGGTCACCTGGTGCTGCGCCATCAGCGCCGCGAACGCATGGCCCGGCTCGGCATGCCGCTGATGGTCGCCCACCACCACGGTGAAGCCCTGCGCCAGCGGGCACAACAACTCCAGGATGGAGATGTCGAACGAACAGGCCGTGACCGCCAGCCACACGCCCTGCTCCAGGTCCAGGCACTGGCGCATGGCCGCGTGGAAGTTGGCCAGTTGGCGGTGCTCGACCATCACGCCCTTCGGACGGCCGGTCGACCCGGAGGTGTAGATCACGTAGGCCAGGTCGCTGCCTTGCGGCTGTACCGCGGCGTGTGCGGCATCGGCATCGGCTTCAACAACGGGCACATCCTCCACCAGCATCACGTCCACGCTCGCCGACAGCGCGGCCACCTGCCCGGCCAGCCCGGCCTCGGTCAGCACCAACTGCAGGCCGCTGTCCTCCAGCACATACGCCAGGCGCGCGGCCGGGTAGCCCGGATCCAGGGGCACATAGGCCGCGCCTGCGCGATGGATGCCCAGCAACGCCACCGGCAGGTCCACGCTGCGCGGCAGGTACACCCCGACCAGGCTGCCCGCGCCGATGCCACGTCCGCGCAGCCGCTGCGCCAGGCCATCGGCACGCGCCAGCAGCGTCCGGTAGTCCAGCCGCGTGCGGCCATCGGCCACCGCCGTCGCCTCCGGCGTGCGCCGCGTCTGCGCGGCGATCAGCGCCGGCAGCGGTGCCTCCGCCACCGCCAGCGCGGTGGCGTTCCAATGCGCCAGCTGCGCCCGGTCCGCGGCGGTGAGCGTGGACAGCGCCGACAGCGGCTGCCCGTCGTCGGCCACCACCGCCAGCGCCAGCTCGCGCAGGCCGGCGGCCAGGCGCGCCACCGTGGCCGCGTCGAACAAGGCGCTGGCATAGCTCCACTGCAACGTCAGCGCCGCCTCACGCTCCTGCACCGTCAGCTCCAGGTCGAAGCGCACGTTGTGGGTGCGCGTCAGCAACGGCTCCACCTGCAGCCCGTCCAGTTGCAGGCGCTGCTGCTCGTAGTTCTGGAACGCCAGGAACACCTGGATCAACGGCGCGTGGCTCAGGTTGCGCTCGACCTGCAGCGTCTCCACCAGCAGCTCGAACGGCACGTCCTGATGGGCGAACACCTCCGCCGCCTGCGCCTTATGCGTTTCCAGCACAGTGGCGAAGGTCGCCTCCCAGGCCAGCACGTGGCGGAACACCAGCGTATTGGCGAAAAAGCCGATCAGCGCGCCGGTACCCGGCTGGTTGCGGCCGGCCGCCGGCACGCCCAGCACGATGTCGTGCTGTCCGGAGTGCTTGCCCAGCAGCACAGCCAGCAGGGCCTTGACCAGCACGAACATCGTGCAGCCGTGCCGCTGCGCCAGGCGCTGCAGCCCCGCATGCAGCTCGCCATCGAGCACTTGCTGATGCACCGCGCCACGGTGATCCGGCTGCGGCGGCCGCGGCCGGTCCAACGGCAGCCCGTGCACCGTGGGCACACCGGCCAGCGCCTGGCGCCAGTAGTCCAGTTGCGGCCCCAGCACCGCCTCGCCCAACGCGCTCTGCTGCCACGCGGCGAAGTCGCCGTACTGGAACGGCAGCGGCGGCAAGGCGGCGCTGCGTCCCTGGCGCAGCGCGGCGTACAGCGCCATGAACTCGCGCGTCAGGATGGTCATCGACGTGCCGTCGGTGGCCAGGTGGTGGATGGTCAACAGCACGGCGTGGGAGGTCGGGCCCAGCACCAGCAGGCGCGCGGCCATCGGGCCGGCGCGGGCGAGGTCGAAGTCGCGGCGCGCTTCGGCGTCCATCAACTCCTGCAGCGCCTGTTCCTGCGCCTGCGCCGGCAGCGCCGACAGATCGCGCCGTTCCAGCGCCACCGGCAAGGACGGCTGCACGCATTGCCGCGCGCCCTCGACATCCTCGATGAAGGTGCTGCGCAGGATCGCGTGGCGCTGCACCACCGCGTCCAGCGCCCCGGCCAGCGCCGCCAGGTCCAGTTGGCCGTCCAGCCGCAGCGCCGCACGCAGGTTGTACTGCGCGCCGCCGCCTTCCAACTGACTCAGGAA
>NZ_JAXGGF010000016.1:0-1165 GCF_034105325.1 Xanthomonas sp. LF02-5
CTGAAGCCGCTTGTGTCAAATAAGGGTCTATCGTTGTAGGTGAGAGCGGAGTGCGGCAGGCCGTTTAGCCGCAGTGCCAGCAAGCACGAGTAGGAGTCAGCGCCGCCGCACTCCGGTTCTCCTGCCTGACAAGCCCGAACAGTTGCCCGAGTGACGAGCTCGAACTCCACAAGCATGGGCATCGGCAGGAGCGCTCTCGTCCATGAGTCTACTGCGGAGAACGTCTATGCGGCGCCATGTCGGGATCGATGTATCCAAGGCTGAGCTGGTCATTCATGTCCTGCCGGACGAGCAGGCCTGGACCCAGCCCAATACGCCACAGGGGCAGCGTGCGCTGGCCCAACGTCTGGCTGGGATGGACTGCGAGCGGATCGTGCTGGAAGCCAGTGGCGGCTACGAACATGCCGTGCTGCAGGTGCTCCGAGAGGCGGACCTGCCGGCAGTGCGGATGGCCGCCGATCGTCCGCGCAAGCTCGCCCAGGCCTTGGGCCTGCATGCCAAGACCGATGCCCTGGACGCGCGCCTGCTGGCCATCGCCGCCCAGCACATCCCGACCACCCCCACGCCCGTGGTGCCCGGGCACCAGCAGTCTCTTCGCGAACTGCTGGACCTGCGTGCCACCCTGGTGGGCCAGCGCGATGCCCATCGGCGGCGCTTGGAACACATTACCAGCGCCAAGGCGCAACACCGCTGCCGAGAGGTGATCGCCCTGCTGAACCAGCAGATCCAGACGTTGACGCAGGAGATCGAGCAGCAGGGCAAGACCTGCTCGAGCCTACCCAAGGTGCCTGGGCTCGGGACGATCCTGCGCGCGGTTCTGGCCGCGCGGCTGCCAGAGCTGGGCACGCTGCCGCCACGCAAGCTCGCTGCCCTGGTCGGGCTGGCCCCGTTCAATCACGACAGCGGTTGCTGGAAAGGCCAGCGCCGCATCAAAGGCGGACGTGCCGACGTGCGGCGCGTGCTGTACATGGCCACCTGGGCCAGCATCCGCGCCAAATCCCCCTTGGCCAACACCTACGCACGTCTGCGCGCAGCGGGCAAGCCGGCCAAGGTCGCCATCGTCGCCTGCATGCACAAGTTCCTGCGCTGGCTCAATGCCATCGCGCGCGATCAGGCCCCGTACGCTCCTCCTGTCATCGCAGGTGCATGACAGTTGACTCCTACG
>NZ_JAXGGF010000017.1:0-1040 GCF_034105325.1 Xanthomonas sp. LF02-5
GCCGAGGACGCCACGATGATCAGCCTGTTTGCCGGCCACGAACGCGAAGCCAAGCGGCAGCAGATCGGCGATCCTCTGGCTCTGCTGTCACGGCATATCGACTTTGCCGGGATTGCTCACGCCGTAGACGCGAAGCTGTGCTTGGGTACTGGCAAGCGCGGTGGCCGTCCGGCTTGGCCGACGCAGGTGATGATCAAGCTGCTGCTGTTGCAGCAGTTGTACAACCTCTCCGACGATGCGCTGGAGTACCAGGTGCTGGATCGGCGCAGCTTCCAGCAATTCCTCGGACTGGAACACAGCGGCAAGGTGCCCGACGCCAAGACAATCTGGGTGTGGCGCGAACGGCTCAAGACCAAGGATCTGATGGGCGACATCAGCGCGGCGATCGGTGAGCAATTGCAACGTGCCGGGTTCATTGCCCGTGGCGGTCAGATCATCGACGCCAGCATCGTCAGCGCTCCGATCCAGCGCAACACGCGCGAAGAGAACGCGCAGATCAAGCAGGGCGATGACGTCGGCCAGGACTGGAGCGATGCCAAGCGTGCGCAGAAGGATATGCAGGCACGTTGGACCAGGAAGCATGGGGTGGCGTTCTACGGCTACAAGCTGCACGCCAGCACGGACCGTCGCTGGGGCTTCATCCGCCGCTACGACGTGAGCGCGGCCAACGTGCACGACAGCCGTCACTTCGAGCAGGTGCTGGACCCGGACAACACCGGCCGCACGGTATGGGCCGATAGCGGGTATGCCGATGCAGCGCGGGAAGCAGACCTGAAAAGGCGTGGTTACCGCCCCGCGATCCAACATCAAGGGCATGCGCGCAAGCCCTTGAGCGAGGCAGCAAAGCGCCGGAACCGTCGAATTGCCAAGGATCGGGTGTTCGGCGAGCACCCGTTTGCGCGCTTGGCCCAACAAGGCGGCAAGTTCGTACGCTGCATCGGCTTGGCGCGGGCAAAGGTGGTGATCGGGCTGAAGGTCGCCAGCCATAACGTGATGCGGCTGGCACGGCTACAGGAGCGGGCCATGGTGCCAGCGTGATC
>NZ_JAXGGF010000018.1:0-1027 GCF_034105325.1 Xanthomonas sp. LF02-5
CTAGCTGTGTAAACCCACCACGTTGTTCAGTGGAATTCGGGAGATGGGCGGCTTGTAGCCGAGGCTGGCGTGTGGTCGATGCCAGTTGTAGTGATGCAGCCAGCCGGGGAAGGCGTTGGCGCGTTGTGTGGAGTCGATATAGGAGCGCGCATAGGCCCATTCGCGCAGGCTGGTCTGCACCAGCCGCTCGGCCTTGCCATTGGTGCGTGGCGTGTAGGGGCGGGTTCGCAGATGGCGCAGGCCGAGCCGTCGGACAAGGCGTCGGAAGCGGCGTGATGTGTAGCAGGCGCCGTTGTCGGTCAACACGCGCTCCAAGCGCACGCCCAGGCTGCGGTAGTAGCGAACCGCCTGCATCAGGGCCCTGCAGGCACTGAGACCGCGCTCATCGGGCTCGATGGTGCCGAAGGCCACGCGGGAGTGATCGTCGATGGCCAGGTGGACGTACTCCCAGCCAATGCCACGGGAGGTGACCGTCCGATCATCGGTCACGCGGTGGCCGGGCTGGCGGAAACGAGCCAGCTTCTTGATGTCCAGATGCAGCAGTTGGCCGGGTTGGGCGTATTCATAGCGATTGTGCGGCAGCGCCGGCTCCAGCTCGGCCAGCCGGTGCAGGCCGGCGCGGCGCAGCAACCGGGCGATGGTGCTCGGCGCCACAGGCAGCTGCTCGGCGATCTGCCGATACGTGTGGCGTGAACGGCGCAGCGCGATGACCTGATCCACCACGCCCCGAGGCGTGGCATGGGGGCAGTCGTGAGGCCGGGAGGTGCGGTCGCTCAGCCCTTGCGCCCCCTCTTCCTTGAAGCGCTTGAGCCATTTGTAGGCCGTTCGGACGCTCACACCGGCCGCATGCGCCGCTTCTTCCACGCGCAGCCCATGAACAAGGATGCGATCCACCAGCAGGGCTCGACCGCGAGGGCTCAAACGGGCATGTTTATGCAGGTTCATCCGGGGCTCCTGGGGCTGGGTTGGCTTGGTAACCCCCATCTTCCAGAGATGCCCCGGATGAACAACCTACTGAGAGATCACA
>NZ_JAXGGF010000019.1:0-1013 GCF_034105325.1 Xanthomonas sp. LF02-5
TCAGGCCAAGCAGGCCCCGCAGAGCGTGCTGAGCCTGCTCCAGGGCTAAGCGTCGCCAGCCGCATTGCGCCACCGAGGCCCCTCCGCAAGGAGGGGCCTTTTTTGTTTCCTCTTCCCGCGACGGGCCGTCGCATCCCGGAGGAAGCGTCATCTCCGCGCGTTGCCGGTCCTCGACGCCGAAGGCGAGCGCTGCCATGACTGGCAGGGCGACGGCCAGCTGACAGCGTGGCCACGCTATTCGCGGCGATCCCGTGCATGCGACCCGTTATGCGGGATCGACGGGAGACAGCCATGGCCACCGACCGCCTGCGCTGTCGCGCGACACGTGACCAGTGGGCTGGATGGCGGTCAGCAGTTGGCGATGACCGTGGCCGCACTTCAAGATCGCCTGTCATGCGTCATCAACGCAGTGCACGACCTGAAAGCGCGCTGGCATTGCCTACATCGCCGGACAACCGACGCTCCTTCTACTTCATCGCCATGGACGGCCGTAAGGCGATCAGACAGGTAGAGGGAGAGATGGCCAAGCCGTCGCGTCGCGATGCGCTGCGTACCGGCAGGTCAAGCGTTCGCGTCGTCGACGCGACACACGATCGAGAACATCGCGCGCATCGCCCTCGGCGCGATCCAGGCCGCTCTTTCCCCGACTTGTGCAAGACGCCTAAAGTTTGACGAAGCGCGGCCGAAACAAGCCTTTCGCCGCGTTTCTGGTGTCACGCAAATCGCCGAAACGCCAAATTTTCGGCAGTAAATCCCTAAAGGTTGCGCACCGACTGCCGTTACTTATACCAGCAGCGGCACTGGCCAATTGATGGCCCCCTGCGGAGGCTCCAGGCACCAATGGGTTGCCGGACAAATCGCTTAGAGGAGATATCAAAATGGCACAGGTCATCAATACCAACGTAATGTCGCTGAACGCTCAGCGGAACCTCAACACCACCAGCGCCAGCCTGGCGACGACGATCCAGCGCCTGTCCTCGGGCCTGCGCATCAACAGCGCCAAGGACGACGCA
>NZ_JAXGGF010000002.1:0-75000 GCF_034105325.1 Xanthomonas sp. LF02-5
GGGCTTGCGGGGAGCCTGCCGGGTGCACTGTGGGAGGGACTTCAGTCCCGACTGCTGTCGCAATCGGTCATTGGATGGCTTCACTCGTCGCGACCGAAGTCGCTCCCACAGGGGCTTGCGGGGAGCCTGCCTGGTGCACTGTGGGAGGGACTTCAGTCCCGACGCATTGCGCCATCGGAACGCATAGCACTTCGCTCGCCTCGGCTGCATGGCAGCCGACGCCTAGAGGAGGCCAATGCGCCACCCGCCAACTCCGCAGGCGGCGCAGTGTCACTAGACCACGGCCTTTCAGCCACCATAGGGATCGACAGTGCGAATGCTCCCGTCCGGCTCGACGTGCAGCGGCGTGCACTTGACCGAGCGCAGGTGGGTCACGCCGCCGGACAACAGGGCGTCGTGGTAGAACAGGTACCAGCGCCCCTGGAACGCGCAGATGGAGTGGTGCGTGGTCCAGCCCACTACCGGCTTCAACAGCACGCCGCGATAAGTGAACGGGCCATACGGACTGTCGCCGATGGCATAGCACAACAGGTGCGTGTCGCCGGTGGAATACGACAGGTAATACCGGCCCTGGTCCTTGTGCAGCCACGGTCCCTCGAAGAAGCGGCGCGCGTGGTCGTCGGCGCGCAGCGGCTGACCGTGTTCATCGAGGATGACGATTTCGCGTGTGCGCTCCGCCAGCTGCGTCATGCCGGGGTCGAGCCTGGCGATGCGCGGCCCCAGCGCCGGTTCGTCGCCGACAGGCTCGGCGTGCGCCGCATCGAAGCGATCGTCGCGATACTTCTGCAACTGCCCGCCCCAGATGCCGCCGAAGCACAGGTAGTGCGCGCCGTCGTCGTCCTCGAACACGGCCGGGTCGATCGAATAGGTGCCCGCGATCGGCTCGGGTTCGGCGGCGAACGGGCCTTCCGGGCGATCGGCCACCGCTACGCCGATGCGGAACAGGCCGTGCGCGTCCTTGGCGGGGAAGTAAAGGTAATAGCGCCCGTCGCGTGCCGCCGCGTCCGGCGCCCACATCTGCCGGCTGGCCCAAGGCACGTCGCGCACATGCAGGGCAACGCCGCACTCGGTGACCGCGCCTTCCGGCGCGTCCATGCGCAGCACGTGGTAGTCCTCCATGCCGAAGTGGCCGCCGTCGTCGTCGAACGGCGCACCGCTGTCGATGTCGTGCGACGGATAGATGTACAGGCGCCCCTCGAACACATGGGCCGACGGATCGGCCGTGTAAATGTGGGTGACCAGCGGTTGCGAGACGGCGTGCGCCGCGAGGTGGTCGAGGTCGCTGCCCTGGCGCCGCGCCTGCAGGTGGTGTTCGATGCGACGTTCCATGCGCTTGTCGATCCGGTAGAAGCACAGCAGCGCCACCGCGACCAAGAACGGAATGGCGCTGTAGACGCTCACGGTCAGGCGGATGCCGTCCACCACGGCCTGCGGCTGTTGTTCGGCGCCCGCCTGGTAGCCGTGGTGCGCGAGGATGCCGGCGACCAGCGCGCCGCCGATACTGAGCCCGATCTTCAGTCCGCACAGCATCGCCGAGAAGATGATCGCGGTGGCGCGGCGATGGTTCTTCCACTCGGAGTAGTCGGCGACGTCGGCGATCATCGCCCACAGCAAGGGGATGGTGATGCCGTAGCAGAAGCCGTGCAGCATGAAGGCGCCGAAGGCCACGCCGATCGCAGTGGGCGGCAGGACGTAGAACACCAGCAGGAACAGAGTGGAGACCAGCAGCGCGCCGCCAAAGGCATCGCGCTTGCCGAAGCGGTCGGCCAGCCGCCGCGAGAAGCCGATGCCCAGGATCATGCACAGGATGCCGCAGGCGTTGAACAGGCTGAACGCCGAGGTCGCCGCATCCTGCGGCCAAGTGAAGCCGGACAGGCCCCAGCCGCCGAGCAGCGCATTCACACCGCCGATGAAGCCGTTGAAGCCGGAGGTGTCGAGAAAGCCCGCCAGCGCGGCCTCGCTCAGGTAGTACTGGAAGTAGTAGATGTAGGTGCCGCCCTTCAGCGCCAGGTTGACGAAGACCAGCACGGTCAGCGCCAGCATCACCTTCCACGGCCGGTTGTGCAGCAGGTCGGACAGGTCCTGCAGCACGCCGGCGCTCTGTTCCTTGGCCGGGACGATGCGCTCGCGGGTGGTGGCGAAGGTGATCAGGAAGAACAGCGTGCCCACCACCGCGAACACCGTCATCAGGCGCTCGAAACCACGCACATTATCGCCGTCGCCCAGGATCAGCACCAGCGGCAGCAGCAGCACCTGGATGATGAACTGCGCGATCATCACCGCCACGAAGCGGTAGGCCGACAGGCTGTTGCGCTGAGCCATGTTGCCGGTCAGCACGCCGCTGAGCGCCGAATACGGCAGGTTGTTGGCCGCGTACACCAGCATCAGCAGACCATAGGTGGTCAACGCGTAGACGACCTTGCCGCGCGCGCCGAGCTCCGGCGTACTGAAGGCGAGCAGCGATAGCACCCCGAACGGAATCGCCGTCCACAGGATCCAGGGTCGGAACTTGCCCCAGCGCGTGGCCGTGCGGTCGGCGGCGATGCCGATCAGCGGGGTGAACACGAACGCGCCGAGCAGGCCGATCACGAAGATGATCGTCGCCGCCGTGGCGGCCGGCAACCGGTACACATCGGTGTAGAAGAAGGCCAGGTAGGTGATCAGGGTCTGGAAGATCAGGTTCGCCGCCAGGTCGCCCAGGCTGTAGCCCAGCTTCTCGCGCACCGACAGCACATGCACGGCGGTCTCCGCACTGCGGGCCTCAGTCACGGCGCGCCTCCACGGTGAAACGCGCACGCACGCGGGCATCGGCACTTGAACCGCCGATCCGTACTTCGTAGCTTCCTGCCGGCACGACGTAGGTGCCGCGCGCATCGTCGTACTGGCGCAGCGCCTGCTGCGCGTCCAGTTCGAACGTCAGGGTTCGGCGTTCGCCCGGGGCCAGGCTCACGCGCTGGAAGCCGCGCAGTGCCTGCTGCGCATCGCCGGGCGCGGCCGCCAGCCGCCGCACGTACAGCTGCGCGACTTCGTCGCCGGCGCGCTTGCCGGTATTGGCCACCTCAACCTGCACCTTGAGGCGTCCGTCGTCGGCGATGCGCGGCGCATCCACGCGCAGCTTGCCGTAGTCGAAGCGCGTATACGACAGCCCGTGGCCGAACGGATACAGCGGCGTGCCGCGGAAGTAGCGGTAGGTGCGGCCTTCCATCGCGTAGTCGTCGAACGCGGGCAGCGCCTGGTCCGCCCGGTAGAACGTCACCGGCAGGCGGCCGGCGGGGTTGACCTCGCCGAACAGCGCCTGGCCCACCGCGGTGCCGCCGCGCTGCCCGGGATACCAGCTCATCAGGATCGCTGGCAGATGCGCCTGCGCCCAGTCCACCGCCAGCGCCGAGCCGCCGGTCAGCACCATCACCACCGGCTTGCCGGTGGCGTGCAGCGCTTCCAGCAAGGCGCGCTGCGGCGCGGGCAGGCGCAGGTCGGTGCGGTCGCCACCGGCGAAGCCCGGGTAGTCGACCTTCATCTCTTCGCCCTCGACATCGCCGGTCAGCCCGCCGACGAACACCACCACGTCCGCGTTGCGCGCGGCATCGAGCGCCTCGTCGAACGACGGCTTCGCCCCGGGCATGCGCCAGCCCAGGCGCACGCTCGCGTCGCGCTCGGCGTCGTAGTACTCCAGCTTCACCGCATAGGCGCGGCCCGCCTGCAGGTCCAGGTCCACGCCGTCGGCGCGCATGCAGTCGCTGTCGGTCCAGTGATCCAGCACCAGCTTGCCGTCGACATAGAGGCGGAAGCCGTCGTCGGCGGCCGCCTCGATGCGGTAGCGGCCCGAGACCGGTGGCAGCAACTGACCGCTCCAGCGGATGCTGAAATGATCGTTGGGAATGCCTTGCCCCGGCCCCGCTTCGCCGCGGGCCAGCAGATTGTCGGTCGGCGAACCGCGGTCCCAGCGGAAGCCGATCTGCGCGTCGGTGCGCACCAGCGCCGGCGTCCCCGACAGATCGGGCGTGCGGAAGTATTCGCCGCGCAGGCCGCGTTCCGGCGAGTCCGCCGAGGGCCGCAGATACGTCGCCTCGATCAGCGGCGTGGCGCTCGGATCGTCGCGCCCTTCGACCAGATCCACACCGCGCGCATAGCGCACCTCGATGCCCTTGGCCGCGTCGCGGATGCCCTGCAGGATGGTCACCGGCGCCGCCGGCGTGCCGAAGTAGTTGCCGAGCAAGGCCATGGTGTCGTCGGCGGTCGGGCCGACCACGGCGATGCGCTTGAGCGTGCGCGACAGCGGCAGCACGCCATCGTTCTTCAGCAGCACCAGCGATTCCTGCGCGGCCTGCAGGGCCAGCGCATCGTGCGCGGGCGCCTGGTTCACCGACGCGGGGATCCGCGCCCAGCGCACGCGCTCGGGCGGATCGAACATGCCCAGCCGCATGCGCGCGGCGAACAGGCGCGTCACCGCATCGTCGATCTCCGCTTCGCCGATCAGCCCCTGGCGTACCGCCGCCGGCAGCGTGGCGTACTCCTGGCCGCACTCCAGTTCGGTGCCGTTCCTGACCGCGAGCGCCGCGGCCGCCTCGCGGCTGGGCGCGAGGTGGTGATGCTTCCAAATATCGACGATGGCCCAGCAATCCGACACCACGTAGCCGGTGAAGCCCCAGTCGCGGCGCAGCACGTCGCGCAACAGGAACTGGCTGGCGCTAGCGGACTCGCCGTACACCCGGTTGTAGGCGCCCATCACCGCATCCACCTTGCCCTCCTTCACCAGCGCCTCGAACGCCGGCAGGTAGGTGTCGTAGAGGTCGCGCTTGCTGGGGCGCGCGTCGAAGTGGTGGCGGTCGGCCTCCGGGCCGCTGTGCACGGCGAAATGCTTGGCGGTGGCATCGAGCTTGCGGTACACCGGGTCGTCGCCCTGCAGCCCCTGCACGAAGGCCACGCCCATGCGCGCGGTGAGGTAGGGATCCTCGCCGTAGGTTTCCTGGCCGCGGCCCCAGCGCGGGTCGCGGAAGATGTTGATGTTCGGCGACCAGAAGGTCAGCCCCTGGTAGCGGCCATGCGCGCCTTCGCGCAGGAACTGGTGGTGCTTGGCGCGCGCCTCGTCGCTGATGGTGCTGACCACCTGCCCCATCAACGGCACGTCGAAGGTGGCGGCCAACCCGATGGCCTGCGGAAACACGGTGGCCTGCCCGGCCCGCGCCACACCGTGCAGCGCCTCGTTCCACCAGTCGTAGGCCGGCACGCCCAGGCGCTCGATCGCCGGCGCGGCGTTCTGCATCTGCGCCGCTTTTTCCTCCAGCGTCATCTGCGCGACCAGCGCCGCCGCCCGGGCCTCGAAGCTGGCCGAGGTATCCTGCCACGGCTTGGCGTCGGCGGCATGGCCCACACCGGCCAGCGCGGTGGCGGCGCACAGGGCCAGCGTGCGGAACAGGCGGCCGCCAACACCGCTGCGAAAGGAAGACCTGCGCGTCATCATCGTTTGCTCCTGGGGGCGCGCTCGTCGCGCGCGAAAGGACCGAGCAGGGCGCCCACGAAGCCGCCTGCACGATCCGTACTCAACACGGTTCCGTCGACGTCGTCGGCGAGGGTTTGCCAACCCTGCCCCGTGCCGGTGTCGAACGCGAACGCATATTTTCCTTCGTCACCGGAGATCTTCAGGCGCAGTGCGCTGGACGCGTCCAGTTCGCGGCTGGCCAGAGTTTTGGTCGCTCCCTTGCCCGCGCGCGCTTCGAGGAACACGGCCACGCGATCGCGGCCCACACGGCGCACGCCAAGGAAGTACCACCAATCTTCGTTCTGGAACGCCGCCAGCCCTGCCGCCATGCTCGCTTCGGGGCGCGTCAGCGCGGTGCTGGCCTCGAACCGCAAATGCTGCTGGCGGCGCCCCAGGAAGGCGGGGTTGCGCAAGGTGTCCAGGTTCTCCGGCAGCGGATGCACGGCCAGGCTGCCCGGACGCGTGCCCAGGTCCGCCCAGTCCTGCTTGGGCACACGCACGCGCAACCAGCCGCGGCCAAGCGTCGGCGCATCGAACTCATCGCGCTCGACGAAGTTGCCGGTGGACGGCGCCTGCGACGCCTCGCCCTGCATCCACGACGGCGCCTTGACCGCGTACGGGATGGCCTGCCCGGCGGGCAGGATCACCGGCCAGCCGTCGCGCCACTGCACCGGCAGCAGGTAGGTCTCGCGCCCGGTGTTGTAGTGGCGCACGTCGTAGGTGCGGCTGGCCAGGAACACCGCCCACCAGGAACCGTCCGGCCCTTCCACCAGGTCCGCATGCCCGGCATTGGCGATCGGCAGCGGCCGAGCGTCGGGCAGGTCACGCTGGGTGAGGATGGGATTGCCCGCATACGGCTGGTAAGGGCCCCAGACCTCGCGGCTGCGCAGCACCACCTGCGAGTGCTGCGGCCCGGTGCCGCCCTCGGCGTCGGACAGGTAGTACCAGCCGTCGCGTCGATACAGATGCGGCCCCTCGATCCAGATCGGGTGCTTCGCCGGCTCGACGCCGCCGTCGATCAGCACCTTGCGCGGCCCCACCGGGGTGAAGCTCGCCAGGTCGAGTTGCTGCATCCAGATCGCGCGGTGGCCCTCGTAGCGCGGCGGGCCGGGCGGCGCGTCGTTGTTGAGCAGGTAGACGCGGCCGTCGGCATCGAAGAACAGCGACGGATCGATGCCGCCGATGCCAGGCAGCCAGTGCGGATCCGACCAGGGCCCGGCGGGATCGCGCGCGGTGGCGATGAAGTTGCCGCCGCTGTCCACGGCGGTGGTGACCACGTAGAACACCCCTTCGTGATAGGAAATGGCCGGCGCGAAGATGCCGCGCGACACGCTCAGGCCATCGAAGTCGACTTGCGTCGGCCGGTCGATCACGTTGCCGACCTGTTTCCAGTGCACCAGATCCACGCTCTCGAACACCGGGATGCCAGGGAAGTAGGTGAAGCTGGAATTGACCAGGTAGAACCGCCCGTTCGCGCGGACGATGCTCGGGTCGGCGTGGAAACCGGCCAGGACCGGGTTGCGGTAATGCCCGGCCGGCAAGGGCGCCTCGAAGGCCGCGTCGCGCCCGGCGTAGTCGAACCAGTCGAAATAGACCGGCGGTGCGGGCGCGGCCCACAGCGGCTGCAACGCAGCGGACAACAGCAGGACGGCCGTGGCGAGCAACGGGCGCATCAGTGAACTCCTTCGGACAGTGCGAGTTCGAATGGTCCTGCCGGCGCACCGGAACGGTCGCGCAGCGTGCAGATCGGGCCATCGGCCCAGCAGTAGCGCACGCGCGCAGCGGCGACGGCCTGGGGACTGCGCAGGACGACGGCGCGCCCGTCCAGCGCGGCATCGGCATAGGTACAGCGCTGCGCCTGGGCATCGCAGAGCTCGAAGCCGATGGGGCCGCTCGCCCCGGTCGTGACCAGGCTGCCGTCGACGTCGTCGAACACGATGCGCACTCCGCCCTGCGTGCGCGTTGCCGTGCGGGGGATCGGGCCGGACGGCGCCAGCGCGCGTTCGCCGTAGACCACGTGGCGCGCCGCCCGCGCCAGGCGCCGTCCCAGTTCCTGCTTGTTCGGCGGATGGATGTCGTAGGCATCGCCGATGTCGATGGCCACCGCGATGCCGCTGTGCGGGTCTTCGGCCGCCACGCGGCGCTGCGCCTCGCGCACCTGCGCCCAGCCGCTCTCCACCGGGGCCTGCGGCGGCAGGCCGTAGCCGGCGAGCTGCACCACCAGCAGCGGCATCTTTGCACCGAATTGCCGGCGCCAGTCGTCGCGCAAGCCACGCAACCGCATCGCATAGGCCGCGCCGTCGCCGGTGTTGGATTCGCCCTGGTACCACAGCATGCCGCGCAGCCCGTAACGCCCCAGCGGCGCGATCATGCCGTTGTACAGCGTCGACATACCGGAGGCCGCATGCCACGGCGCCAGCGGCGGTGACTGCGGATCGGGCGCGACCCGGTACTGCCAATGCCGATCCAGGACGATGCGCGTGCCATCGGCCAATTCCACGGCATGCGCACTGGCGGGGCCTGCCAGTCCGCCTTCGCCGTAGGTATCCAGCACGTTGACAACCACCGTGTTGGTGCCGGCCTTCAACAGGCCGGGCGCAAGCGCATACCGGCGTGGATCGCTCGGCGCGTTCTGGCTGCCCACGGCCACGCCGTTCACCCAGGTCATGTCGGTTTCGTCGACCGGCCCCAGCACCAGCCGTGCGCCCTGCGCCGCCTGCGCGGCGCTCAGGGTGACCTGCGTGCGGTACCAGACCATGCCGTTGTAGTCGGCGAGCGCCGGCACACCCCAGCGCTCCCATGCGCCGAGTGCCGCCGGCGCGTCCCGCCACCCAGTGCGGTCCGCACCGGGCTGCCATGGCGTATCGCCCGGCGTGGCACCGGCGCGCGTGGTCCACCATTGCTGCCAATGCCGGCCCCAGCGCGCGCTCGCGGCGACGGGGTCGGTGGCGTACAGCGCCAGCACGTCGAGCGCCTCGTCCATGCCGCCCTGCGCACGCAACGCGTCGGCGCTGGTCCAGGCCTCGATCCGCGCGCCGCCCCAGGCCGACTGGATCAGCCCCATCGGCACCTTGACCGTCTTCTGCAACTCCCGCGCGAAGTAGAAGCAGGCGGCGGAATACTCCCGCACTGTGTCCGGCATCGCGGGTCGCCACGCGACCGCAGCCGCGAACGCATCCTGCGGCGCGACCGCCGCGGCCTTGGGCACGGTGAACAGACGGATGCTGGGCTCGGCGGCCGCGGCCAGTTCGCGGCTCGCATCCAGCGCGCGCCATACCGGCAGCTCCATGTTCGACTGCCCGGAACACAGCCACACATCGCCCACCAGCACATCGCGCACGACCTGCCGCGCCTGTCCCGCGCGCACGGTCATGTCGTAAGGACCGCCCGCGGCGACCGGCTTGAACGTGGCATGCCAGCGGCCGCCGGCATCGGCACGTGCGCTGACCGACTGGCGGGCGAAGGTCACCGACACCGTGGCACCCGGCGCGGCGTTCCCCCACACCGGCATCGGCCGGTCGCGCTGCAGCACGGCGTGATCCTGAAACAGCGCATGCAACAGCGGCGGCACCGCGTCTTGCGCCACGCCGGGCGTGGCGCTGCACCCCAAGGCCGCCGCCAGCAACCAGCCCGTCCACGTGGTCGGCTTCATCGTCCATCTCCCGGTGCGGAGGGAAACTGCAGGGCCTGGTACCAGGCCAACGGGTGCGGTGGCGCGGCTTCGCCCGCGGGCAACGGCCGCCCGCTCACCGACTGGAAGTACGCCACGCTGGCATCGCGCCACCATTGCGCTTCGCGCAACTGGATGCGCAGGAACGCCGCCACCTGCGCGTGCCGCTCGGCATCCACCTTGCCGCGCAAGCCGTCCCAGGTGGACTGCATGGCCTGCACCTGGCGCACGCCTTGCGTATAGCGCCCAACCAGTTCGTCCCACAACGGTCGTCCGGAGGCCATGCGGTGGTCCCACGGCACGTGGTGGAACCACAGCAGCAGCGACTCGGGTACCCGCGCCGGATCGCCATATACGGCCGCCACGTCCGGTGCGTACTGGCTCACCGCATTGCTGCCATGCGCAGTGCGATCGAAACCGATGCCATCGCGATCGGCGCGGTGGTAGTACACCGCCGTCCAGTCCGCGCGCGGGCCGCCGTCCACCCAGGGGCCGGGACCGTAGTGGTGGCCGCGCGCCATCAGGTGGTGCAGGCCCAGCGGGGTCATGTAGTTCACCGCGGCCTCGCGCGAGCCCATCATCATCCCGACGATGGGCTGCACCACCTCCGGTGCCGGCGAGAACGTCATCGCCGCCCAGTCCTCGGCGATGGCGCGGGCGGATTGGTGCGGATTCCAGGCCAGGCGGCCGAAGGCGTACCAGTTGGCCTGGTCGAAGTGCGAGCCGCTCCAGGTGCGGTCGTTGCCGATGTTGGCGACGCCGGCGATGCCGGTCAGGGCGTGGCCTTCCAATGTGCCATCCACCACGTCCGCCACCGTGGATCCCGTGCCGCGGGCATGGGTGTCGGATTGCAGCACGTCCTCGTACAGCGGCCCCAGGTACACCAGGTGCGTGGCGAAGCCGAGATACTCCTTGGTGATCTGCACTTCCAGCATCAGCGGCGTGCGCGGCATGGCGCCGAACAGCGGATGGAAGGGCTCGCGCGGCTGGAAATCGATGGGCCCGTTCTTGACCTGCACGATCACGTTCGGGCGGAAGGCGCCGTCGAGGCCGACGAACTCGGTGTAGGCCTGCATGGCGCGGTCCACCGGCACGTCGTGGGCGTAGACGAAGGCCCGCCACATCACCACGCCGCCGTGCGGCGCCAGCGCATCGGCCAGCAGGTTGGCGCCGTCGGCGTGCGAACGGCCATAGTCCTGCGGGCCGGGCTGTCCCTCGGAATTGGCCTTGACCAGGAAGCCGCCGAAATCCGGAATGCGCGCATAGATCTCGTCGGCCTTGTCGCGCCACCAGCGCTGCACGGCCGGGTCGCGCGGATCGGCGGTGTTCAACCCGCCCAGCTCGATGGGGGCGCTGAAGCGCGCGCTCAGGTAGATGCGGATGCCGTAGGGCCGGAACACGTCCGCCAGCGCCGCCGCCTTGTCGAGGTAGGCCGGCGCCAGGCTTTGCGCGTTGGCGTTGACGTTGTTGAGCACGGTGCCGTTGATGCCGATCGAGGCATTGGCGCGCGCGTAGTCGGTGTAACGTGGGTCGCGCCATTCCGGCAGGCTCTGCCAGTCCCACAGCGAGCGGCCCGCATAGCCACGCTCGACGTGGCCGTCCAGGTCGTCCCAATGGTCGAGCACGCGCAGCCGGATCCGTGGCGACTCGCGCATCGCGAGCGCTTCGAGCGACGCGCCGGTCTGCAGCAGGCGCAGCAGATGGAACACCCCGTACAACACGCCGATGTCCCGGCGTCCCGCCACCAGCACCACCGCGTGCCCGTCGATGCGGGTGCGCTTGAGCAGGTAGCCCTCCTCGCCCAGCGCCGCGATCTCCTCGCGAAATGGCGCGAGCGCTGGCGACGACTGTGGCGTGCCCAGTACCACCGCGTGATCGCCGCTTGCGCCCGCACGCATCGCCGGGGCGCGCCCCAGCAGGCCGGTGAGGCCACGCACCAGCTCGTCGCGCGCCACACGCTGCGTCGGCGTCCGCGCCGGCGCCACTACCTCGTCCAGGCGGGCGGCGCCATCCGCACGTGCGGCGCCTTGCGAGGGCAGGTAACGCAGCCACAGCGCTGCGCCGTCCTCCGCGCGCAGGCTGCCCGCGCAGACCATCAGCACCATGGCAGCGCATGCCATCCACTGACACCGCATGACATGCGGACGGCACCCAAGCGCCGCCAGCAAACCTTGTAAGCTGACGGCGTACCCGCGGCGCGGCAGCGTCAGGAACAACAAAGGGAACGCGTTTTGGACAAGCCGAAGAAAGCGGTCCGCCGCAAGACCAGCGGGGTGACGATCGACGAGGTGGCGGCCTTGGCCGGGGTTTCGCCGATGACCGTGTCGCGCGCGATCAACCAGGGCAAGGTACGCGATGCCACCCGCGAGCGCGTGATGCGCGCGGTGCGCGAACTGGGCTACACGCCCAACTTGGCGGCCAGTTCGCTGGCCGCCGCGCAGCACACCCGCATCGCCCTGATCTACACCAATCCCAGCGGCGCCTACCTGCGCGAGCTGCTGGTCGGCCTGCTGCGCGTCGCCTCCAACGCCGCCATCCAGTTGGTCATCCACTACTGGGAAGACCTGGACCCCGATGCCGAGCGCAAGGCCGCGCGTGCCCTGGGCGGGCGCGTGGATGGCGTGATCCTGCCGCCGCCGTTGTGCGAATCGCAGGCGGCGGTGAGCGAACTGGTGAAGGCCGGCATCCCGGTGATCGCGATCGCCGCCGGGCGCCTCAGCGACGCGATCTCCTGCGTGCGCATCGACGACTTCCATGCCGGCAAGGAGATGGCCGAACACCTGATCCAGCACGGCCACCGGCGCATCGGCTTCATCCGCGGGCGCCAGGACCTCAGCGCCAGTGCGCGGCGCTACGAGGGCTTCGTCACCGCGCTGCAGGAGGCCGGGCTGAAGGTCGAACCCGGCCTGGTCCAGCAGGGCGACTACACCTACCGCTCGGGGTTGGCCGCCGCCGAAAAGCTGCTGTCGCAGCGGCGGCCGCCGACCGCGATCTTCGCCAGCAACGACGACATGGGCGCGGCGGCGATCTCCGTCGCGCACCGGCGCGGCCTGGAAGTGCCGCGCGACCTGTCGGTGGTCGGCTTCGACGACACCTCGGCCGCCACCACCGTGTGGCCGGAGCTCACCACCATCCACCAACCGATCGCCTCGATGGCCGATGCCGCCATCGACATCCTGCTGCGCAGCATCCGCCGCAAGCGCGACGACACACGCATGTCCAGCGACCACGTGGTCCCGCACCGGCTGGTGCTGCGCGGTTCGGTCGCCGGCCCACCCAAGGGGCGCTGACGCAGGACGCAGGCTCACGCGCTCGGGCATGCGACAGTGCTCTCCGCTTCGTTCAATGCGCCGAGCGCGACCCGCGACACCGACAGCGTCATCGCGCCCGCCGTGGTCAATGCCCACGGACGATCCAGCTTGCTCAGATCCGCGCCGGCTGCCGCCAGGCACTTGAGCGGCACGCCCACGCGCTTCCACTGGCCGACCGGCAGGGCTGTCAGCGTCGGCCCGATCGCCACCCGCGCGGCGCAGCCGCTGCCGCAGCCGACCGCCAGCCACGCCTCGCCTTGCGGGGCGGCGTCCACGCGCAGCGTGGTCACCAGCATCAGGTCGCCGTTGCTCTCGCGCTGCAGGTCCAGCGGCGTATGCGACTGCAGTGCGACCACCGCCTCACGCCCGCCCGACCAGGCGAGGCGGCGGCCATCCTCCTGCGCCAGGTGGTCCACGCCGGTGACCTTGAGCAGCGCGCCATCGAGCGATTCCGGCACGCGGGTGACGGTCACGCCCTGTCCATTGGCCCCTTCCAGGCGCAAGGCCATGCCCGGGCCGGCCGCGCCGCGGGCGAAGAACACGCCGGCCGCAGCTTCGTTGCCGGTGAGGCCGGAGACTTCCGGCAACCTGGCCAGGTTGCCATTGTCGGCATAGCGCAGGCCGTAGCCGAAGGCGAACAGCGGGTCGTAGCCCTTCTGCCCCAGGTTGTTGGCGTATTGCGTCGCCGTGCGCGGCCAACTGAAGCTCAGCGAGCCCTTGAAGTCGTGCTGCACGCCGCCCTGCGAGTTGCGCAGCAGCACGTCGGCGATACCCGCGCCTTCCGATCCGGGCAGCCACGCCGCCACGAAGGCATCGGCCGCGTTGAGTTCGCGGTTGACCCACAGCGGTCGCCCGCTGAGAAACACCGCGACCACAGGAATGCCGTCGGCCTTGAGCCGCTTGATCAGCGCCAGGTCGGTGTCGTCGCCCGGCTTGTAGGCCAGGGTCGGCCGATCGCCCTGGAACTCCGCGTAGGGATTCTCGCCGAACACCACCACCGCGACGTCCGGCCTGGTCGTGTACGTGCCGTCGACCGCCAGCACGGCCTCGCCGCCCACGGCCTTGGCCTGCTGCGCGAAACCTTCGTAGATGGTGTCAGCATTCGGGAAGTCCTTGCGGGTGGTGCCGGTGCCCTGCCAGTTCAGCGTCCAGCCGCCGGCCTGCTTGCCGACGTCGTTGGCGCCGTCGCCGGCCACCAGGATGCGCTGCTTCGGCGACAGCGGCAGCAGACCGCCCTGGTTCTTCAGCAGCACCAGCGACTCGCGCACCGCCTGCCGCGCCACCGCGCGATGCGCCGGCGCACCGATCAGCGCGAACTGGCCACCGACCGCGCGCGCCGACGGCTTGCCCGCCTCGAACAGGCCCAGCCGCATCTTGACCCGCAGGATCCGGCGCACCGCATCGTCCAGGCGCTGTTGCGAGATGGTGCCGTTCTTCGCCGCCGCCAGCGTGGTGGTGTAGAAGCCCTTCCAACTGTCCGAGGCCATGGCCATGTCCAGGCCGGCGTTGATGGTGGCGGGGCAGTCGGTGGGCGTGCAGCCCTTGACCTGTCCGTGGCCGTTCCAGTCGCCGACCACGAAGCCGCCGAAGTGCATGCGCCCCTTCAGCGCGTCGGTCAGGTAGGTCTTGTGACCGTGCATCTTTTCGCCGTTGACGCTGTTGAACGAGGCCATCGCGGTCTGCGCACCGGCAGCGATGGCCGGCGGATAGCCGGCGGCATGGATGCGCACCAGCTCGGCTTCGCCGATTTTGGTGTCGCCCTGGTCGCGGCCGTCGGTGGTGCCGCCATCGCCCAGGAAATGCTTGACCGAGGCGATCACATGGCGGCCATCGAGGAAGTCCGGCGTTCCCACCTTGCCCTGCAGCCCTTCGACCATCGCGCCGGCGTAGCTGGCCACCACCTCGGGCGATTCGGAATAGCCCTCGTAGGTGCGCCCCCAGCGATCGTCCTGCGGCACCGCCACGGTCGGCGCGAAGGTCCACTCCATGCCGGTGGCGCGGGTTTCCAGCGCGGTGATTTCGCCGATCCGGCGCAGCAGCGCCGGGTTGCGGGTCGCGCCCAGGCCGATGTTGTGCGGGAACAGCGTGGCGCCGACGATGTTGCTCTGCCCGTGCACGGCATCGATGCCGAACAGCACCGGAATCGCCTTGCCGCCATGCGAGGTGTCCATCGACGCCGCATAGAACGCATCGGCCAGCGCCAGCCACTCGGCCGGCGCTGCGTCGTAGCGGCCGCCGGGATCGGAATTGCCGCCGGCCAGGATCGACCCCAGGCGATATTTGCGTACGTCCTCCGGGGTGAGGCTGCCGATATCGCCCTGCACCAGTTGGCCGACCTTCTCCTCCACCGTCATGGTGGCGATCAGCGCGGTGAGGCGCTGTTCCAGCGCGGGATCCTCGGGCAGCGGCCAGGTCACGCTGGGCCAGGGGCTGGCCTCCGCGCGGGCGGGCGCCGCGGCCTGGACGTCGCCCTTGCACACGGCAAGCGCGAGCAGCAGTGCGGCCAGCAACGCGCCGGTGTGGCGTGTGGAACGGGTATCGGTCACGGCGCTCTCCTTGCCGCTGCGCTCAGCGCAGCAGGTACTGGTTGATCAGGTTCTCGTAGCGCTCCTGGCGGCCGCTGATCTGCCGCGGCTCGCCGCCCTTCACGCCCAATGCCGCCAGCTCGGCGAGGCCGAGCGCGCCGCGCGCGAACTGCTCGCCGGCGCCACTGTCGAAGCTGGCATAGCGCTCCCGGCGCCACTGCTCCCAGGGCGAGTCGGTGAGCAGCGCGTGGGCCACTTCCAGCCCGCGGGCGAAGGTATCCATGCCGCCGATGTGGGCAATGAACAGATCCTCGAGTTCGGTGGACTCGCGGCGCACCTTGGCGTCGAAGTTCAGGCCGCCCTCCAGGCCGCCCTGGCGCAGCACCACCAGCATGGCGCCGACCGTGTCGTACAGATCGGTCGGAAACTGGTCGGTATCCCAGCCGTTCTGCGCGTTGCCGCGGTTGGCGTCGATGCTGCCCAGCAGGCCGTGGTCGGAAGCGACCTGCAGGTCGTGTTCGAAGGTGTGGCCGGACAGCGTGGCGTGGTTGGCCTCGATGTTGAGCTTGAAGTCCTTGTCCAGGCCGTGCGCCTTCAGAAAGCCCGCCACCGTCGCGCTGTCGAAGTCGTACTGGTGCTTCATCGGCTCCATCGGCTTGGGCTCGATCAGGAAGTTGCCTTTCAGGCCGATGCTGCGGCCGTAGTCGCGCGCCATGGTCAGGAAGCGCGCGAAGTGCTCCAGTTCGCGTTTCATCTGCGTGTTGACCAGCGAGGCATAGCCTTCGCGGCCGCCCCAGAACACGTAATGCTCGCCGCCCAGTTCCACCGTCGCTTCCAGCGCCGCCTTCACCTGCACGGCGGCGCGCGCCACCACGGCGAAATCGGGATTGGTCGCGGCACCGTTCATGTAGCGCGGATGCGAGAACAGATTCGCCGTGCCCCACAGCAGCTTCATGCCGGTCGCGTCCTGGCGCGCCTTGGCCAGGCCGACCATGTGCTTGAGGTTCTTCTCGTACTGCGCGGCATCGTCGGCGTCCGGCGCCAGGTCGATGTCGTGGAAGCACCAGTACGGCACGCCGAGCTTGGTGAAGAACTCGAACGCCGCATCCACTTTCGCCTCGGCGCTGGCCATCGGCGCACCGACTTCCCAGGGGAAGTGGCGCGTGCCCGGGCCGAACGGATCCTGCCCTGCGTTGCAGAAGGTGTGCCAGTAGCAGACCGCGAAGCGCAGATGGTCCTGCATGGTCTTGCCGCCGATGACCTTGTTGGCCTCATAGACCTTGAAGGCCAGCGGGTTGTCCGAGCCACGGCCCTCGAAGGGGATGCGGCCGATGCCGGGGAAGTATTCCTTGGCGCCGATGAAGGGCTGGGTGTGCATGGTGCGGGTTCCTGTCGTGGTGGGAGGGCGTGCGAAACGGGGAATCAGCCGCGGAACAGCGGCAGGCAGGCGTCGAGATGGCGCAGGAAGCGCGCATAGGCCGCGGCATAGGCCTGGGTGCGCGCCGGATCCGGACGGGCGGACAGCTGCGGATCGACCGCCACATGCTGTTGCGCGATGTCGGCAATGGAAGCGGCATCGCCGCGTGCCAGGCCCACGGCCCACAGCGCCTGCAAGGCGGCGCCGAATGCCGCGCCTTCCGGCTGCATGGGCACGTCCACCGGCAGGCCGAACACATCGGCCACCAGTTGCCGCCACGCGCCGCTGTTGCTGCCGCCGCCGGTCAGCACGATGCGCTCGAAGTGCATGCCGGCGCGCACGAATGCGTCGAAGCCGTACTTCAGGCTGTATGTCGCCCCTTCCATCGCCGCGCGATAGAGGTGGGCCGGGGTCATGTTGTGCGTGTCCAGGCCCGCCAGCACCCCCTTGCCCAGCGGCAGGTCGGGCGTGCGCTCGCCGTTGAGGAACGGCAGCATCACCAGGCCGTCGGCACCGGGCGCGGTGGCGTGCAGATGCGCATCGCCGTCGCGTGTGCTGAAGCCGAACGCGGCGGCGACCTGTTCGGTCGCCACGGTGCAGTTCATCGTGCAGATCAGCGGCAGCCAGCCGCCGGTGGAGGAGCAGAACGCGGCCCACGCACCGTCCGGGTCGACCACCGGCGTGTCGGAGTAGGCGAACAGGGTGCCGGAGGTGCCCAGGCTCATCGCCAGGCGACCGGGCACGACGCAGCCGGTACCGATGGCCGCCATCATGTTGTCGCCGCCACCGACGGCGACCTTCAGCGTCGCCGGCACACCGAGCAAGTTGGCCGCGGCCGGGTCGATGTCGAACAGGGCATCGGGTGCGGCGAAACGCGGCAGGCAGTCCGCCAGGTCGCGCTGCGGATCGGTGGCGCGCAGCAGCTCGGTCGACCAGGTGCGCGTGCGCACGTCCAGCCAGCCCGTGCCCGACGCATCGCCGTATTCGCAGAAGCGCTGGCCGGTCAGCACGAAGTTGAGGTAGTCGTGCGGCAGCAGAATGGTGGCGAGGCGCGCGTAGGCGTCGGGCCGGTGCGTCTTGGTCCACGGCAGCTTGGAGGCGGTGTAACCGGTGAGGATCGGATTACCCGCCAGTGCGATGGTGCGTGCCGCGCCGCCGAGCGCGTCCATGATCTGCACGCACTCGGCCGAGGTGCTGGTGTCGCACCACAGCTTGGCCGGTGCCAGCACCTCGCCTGCCGCATCGACCGGCACGAAGCCATGCTGCTGGCCCGAGACTGCCAGCGCGCCGAGGCGCGAGCGCAGCGCAGGATCGATGGCCTGGAAGCAGGCCTGCAGGGCCGCGACCCAGTCGGCCGGATGTTGTTCACGGCTGCCATCGGCGGCGGAATGCAACTCCAGCGGCGCGCTGCTGCTGGCCACGACGCTGCGCCCGACCGGGTCGTAGACCACGACCTTCAGGCTCTGCGTTCCCGCATCGATTCCGGCTACCAGTTCCCTTTCTTCCACGTCGTACCGCCTTTTCGTTAGCGCTATCATTTTTGGACGACAGCGTGTGTGCCGTTACGCCAGGGATACGCTCCGCTGCCAGACGTCCGGGGTCGCCTTGCAGTAGCGTTCGATGAACTCCGCCTGCGACGGCATCGCCGCGCTGGCCTGCTGCAGCGGCTGCCGGATCCGCGTCAGCAGCGTGCGCAGATCCGCATCGCCGATGGCGGCGGCCAGCGGATGCGGCGGTCCCGGCTGGATGCCCTGCCCCAGCAACACGCTGGTCCAGGAGTCCACGCGGAACAGTTCGCCCGGGTCCTGCCAGGCGTGCGCCCGCTCGCGCCAGGCGCGCAGCCGAATCGCCAGCGACTCGGGCAGCGCCATCTCGCGGCACGCTTTCCACATCGGCTCGTCGCGCTGGGTGGCGTGGTAATGCAGGATGATGAAGTCGCGCACGTGCTCCATCTCCTGGCGGCTGACCGTGTTGTACAGTTCCACCAGCGCCGGGCTGATGCCCTCGTGCGGAAACAGCTGGATCAGGCGCACCACCGCACTGATGGTCAGGTGGATGCTGGTCGATTCCAGCGGCTCGATGAAGCCGCTGGCCAGGCCCAGCGCCACCACGTTTTTGTTCCAGGCCTGCATCCTGCGCCCGCTGCGGAACGGCACCAGCCACGGGTCGCGCAGCGGCGGGCCGTCGACGTCGCGCAGCAGCTTGGCGTGCGCCTCGTCGTCGGACAGGTGCCGGCTGGAGAACACCAGTCCGCAGCCGACCCGGTGCTGCAGCGCGATATGCCAGCGCCACCCGGCCTCGTGCGCGATGGCACGGGTATACGGCACCGGCGGCGCGACCGCCTCGGTCTGCACCGCCACGGCGCGATCGCTGGGCAACCACTCGCGCCAGTCCTCGTAGCCGGTGTGCAGGGTCTGCTCGGTCAGCAGGCCACGGAAGCCGGTGCAGTCGATGAACAGATCGCCCTCGATGAGCTGCCCATCTTCCAGCAGCAGCGAGGCGACGGAGCCGTCGTGTGCATGCTGCCGCACCTCGCGGATCTGCCCTTCCACCCGGCGCAGGCCATGGCCTTCGGCCTTCTTGCGCAGGAACTTGGCATAGAGCGCGGCATCGAAGTGATAGGCGTAGTTGACCTGCGGCTGGGTCTCCAGCGAGAACCGGTCCGCACGCGAGGCCACGCTTTCCAGGCAGAAGTCGCCCAGGTCCGACGGCATGCCGCGGCGCAGGCTGTCCAGCCAGAAATGATGGAACGGCGTGGCCCAGGTGCCCTGCCCGATGGTGCCGAACGGATGGATGAAGCGATCGCCGGGGCGGCGCCAGTGCTCGAACGAGATAGACAGCTTGAACGTGCCGGCGACGGCGCGCAGGAACTCCTGCTCGTCGATCTGCAGGAAGCGGTGGAAGGTGCGGATCGGCGGCACGGTCGACTCGCCGACGCCCACCGTGCCGATCTGCTCGGACTCCACCAGGGTGATGTCCAGGCGATCGCGGAACTGGTGGGCCAGCGCGCAGCCGGCCAGCCAGCCCGCGGTGCCGCCGCCGGCGATGACGACCTTGCGGATGCGTCCGTCCGTTGTGGTGGCAAGGTTCAAGGTGATGCTCCCATCAGCGATTCAGCCGCGCCAGCAACTGCGCGCGCGCGCGGCGCGCCCGTGCCTCGTCGAATGGCGCCAGTTCGCCCCGCGCGGCCTCGGGCAGGTGCTGGCCTGCACATTCGCCGGGGCCGAACACGTAGTAATCGAAGAGCTTGGCCCAGGCCTGTTTCTCGCGCGCCGGCAGATCGCGCAACGCCCACATCGCGTGCTGCAGCGCCGTCAGCGGCGAGGGCAGGAAGGCCGGCGCACTACGCCACCAGTAGTTCACCAGCACGTTGAACGGCGCGAGGCTGCGTACGTTGTGCCACCACATGCTGGGGATGAACAGCGCATCGCCCGGCTCCAGCTCGGCGTGCCGTGCGCTGGCCAGCGCATCACGGAAACGCGGATAACGCGCGAAGTCGGGGCGGTCGACATCCACCACGCTGACCACCTGGCCGCCCGGCGTCGGCTCCAGCGGCCCCGGATACAGGTTGTCGATCTGCTCGGGCGGAAACAGGGTGAAGTGGCGCCGGCCCACCGCACAGCAGGCCAGGTTGTCCGGCGTGTCGAAATGGCAAGACGCCGTGACCCGGTTGCCGATCCAGATGCTCGGCGGCGCATCGACGCCCTGCCCGGCCAGGCCGGCGTCGTTGGCCTGCGCGAACCCCGGCAGCGCCCGCTCGATCGGCAGCGACGCGACATAGTAGGTGGGCGGCCGCGGATCCTCGAAGGTCGCGGCGATCGCGTCCAGCACCTGCGTGAGCGTTCCGCGGCGGACCTCGAAATTCAACTGGGTGAAATCGGCGTTGTAGAACGGGCGTCCTTCGATCCCGGGTTCGCCGAAGGAATACGGAACGGGCACGCCCGTCTCGAAGCTGCGCAGGTAGGCCATTGCGTCCTGCGTGGAGCGCAGCCCGGCCTGCACCAGCCCCCAATCGCGCACGATGCCGCGCAACACCACCGGCTCCCCCGCCGCCACCAGGTCCTGCAGTGGCAGCGCGGTGGGCTGCACGTCTTCCAGTGTCCGCATGGCTGCGCCGTCCGGCACGCTCAGTTCCTGCCTGCCGCGCCAGCGGCATCCTGCAGGCGCAGGCGTCGCTGCTTCTCGGCGATCAGGCGGCGCATGTTGTGCAGCGAGGCCAGCATCAGATACGCGCCTTCCAGATAGCCGGCGCGGTTGAGCGCGGCCAGCGCGGCGCCGTCCAGTTGGGCCAGGCGCTCACGGTCGATCGCATGCAGGCCGTTGACGCCGACGCGATGCTGCGCATCGAGTTGCACGTCGAGCGCCACCGGCTGGATCAGCCCGTGCGCATCGAGCGCGGCGAACATGTCCGCACCGAAGGAACTGCCCTCGTGGATGCCGCGCAGCACCGTGGCGACGTGGTCGAGATAGGGCGTGTTGCCGCCCTGCGGCAGGAATACCGGCTCGCCCTGCATCGCCGTCACCCGCGGATGCTCCATGTCCACGTGCAGCACCGCGTCCTGGGTCAGCACGCCATCGATGCGCTGCTCCTGGAAGCCGATCAGGAACGGCCCCTTGGCCGCCGCCCCAGGGAGATAGGAGGCCGTCCAGCGCCGGTCCTGCAGGAACAGGTTCTCGTGCTGCTCGAACCCCAGCAGCACCACCGACTGCCAGGCGCCGTCCGCCGGGTCCTTGCGCAGGAAGATCGGATATTCGCGCTGCAACTCGGCGAACTCGCTCGGATAGGCCGGCACCATGCCCACCGCGTCGCCAAACTCCGGACCGAAGTCGGTGGCCACGCGCAGGTCGCGATGGGCGATGTTGTTGAGCATCTCGTAACGCGGCATGGTGATGCGTACTCCCCTCTGGAGCCCGGCACAAGGTGCCGCCGCAACAGCGGCGACACCCGTGCGACATGCGAAGAAGGACTCCCCGCTTCTTCAGAACTTATAGCGAACGCCCAGCATATAACGCGGGCTCTGGTCGGCCAGCTTCACGATCATCTTCGAGGTGCGCGAGCGCCAGCGCACGTCCTCGCCGGTCAGGTTGATCGCCTCCAGGCCGAACGACCAGTGGTCGTTCAACGTGTAGTTCACGCTGAGATCCCACTGTTCGTAGGGTTCCACATAGTACGGATTGCGGCTGGTACCCTGGTTGGCCAGGATCAGGTACTGGTCGCGCCAGTTCCAGGCCAGGCGCACCGACCAGCCGTACTTCTCGTACATCAGCACCGCGTTGGCGGTGTCGCTCAGGCCGGTGAGCGCGAACTGGTCGATGCCCGGGTCGCCACCGTTGTCGTAGCCGACGTCGCCCTTGACGATGGTGTAGTTGGCGAGGATGCCGAACCCGGTGTCGCCGAGGAAGTACTGCCCGCCGAGCTCCCAGCCGTGCAGCTTGGCCTGGTTCTGGTTGATCGGACGGTTGACGTTGAACTCGTACAGCGGATCGTCGGCCTCGCCGTAGAGATCGTAGGCCGCTTCGGTCGCCAGCACCTGCGCACCGGTGCCGTTGTAGGCGGCCAGGCCGGCCGGGTTGTTGCGCAGCAGGGCCAGCGCGGTGAACAGCGAAGTGTCGTTGGCCGAGCAGGCCGCCGCATTGGCCGGGCCGACCTGGGCGAGGCAGGCACCGCTGGTGAGGAACGCCAGCGCCGACTTCGCGTCCGGACCCGAGGTGGGATCGCGCAGGCCGTACAGATTCTCCTGCACCACGGTGTTGCCGATGAAGTTGTTGACCGACTTGTTCCAGTACGTCACCGACAGGTAGCTCGCATCGGCGAAGTACCACTCCAGCGCCAGGTCGAGGTTGTCGGATTCCAGCGGCTTCAGCGACGGATTCTGCGCCGTGCCGCTGGCCCGCGAGGACGGATCGATCAGCACCGAGCCGAACGGCTGCTGTGCCCCGGGGCCGGCATACAGATTGCCGATCGGCGCGCGCGCGATGCTCTTGCCGAAGGAGACGCGGCCTTTCAGCGTGTCGGTGAGGTCGATGCTGAAATCGAGGTTGGGCAGGATGTAGCTGTACGTGGTCTTCTCGCTGAACGGCTGCTGCTCGTTGGACAGCACCACGCGGAAATCGTTGTTGGACTGCCACTCGATCGCCTCGGGCGTGGCAATGATCGAGGTCGACACCACGTCGGTGGTTTCGTAGCGCACGCCGAGCCGGGTATTGGTGCGCCGACCGGCCAACTCGCCATCCAGTTCCACCTGGAAATACGCCGAACGGGTCTTCTCCTCCACGAAGTTGTCGGCGGCGCGCTGCGGGCTCACGCCCAGGCCGACGCCGTACTGGCTGGCCGCCCATTCCGCCAGCCGGCCCGCATCGCCGCGCCATGCCGGCCAACTCGTCCCGCTGTAGTCATGGAACAGGCCGATGATGTTGACCGGCTGCATCAGGTTCATCAGGCCGCCGGCGGTATCGCGGTCGACGTTGGCCACGCCCCAGTCGCCCAGCGTGGAATACGCCTCGGCCGCCTGGATGCGGTGGGTGGTCGACTTGTTGGTGTCCACGCCGAACTGGAAGCGGCCCTGGTCGAAGCTCCATTCGCCGTCGACGCGCGCCTGCTTGATCTGGCTGATCTGGCTCTGCGAGTTGACCCGCAGCACCTGCGAACCGATCTCGCCGGGCACGAAGCCCGGATTGACCACGCCATTGGCCTTGGCCGCGGCAGCGGCGTCGCTCGGATACCAGACCTGGGTGCCGATCGGCAGGCCATTGTTGAAGTTCAGCTCCTGCACCCAGGAGCCGCCGCAGTGCGGCCCGGTGGTGCAGTTGTTGGTGCCGGCGATGCTCATGAAGAGGGAGCCGCCGCCGGTCAGCGGATCGTTGGGGCGGCTTTCGTTCTTCGAGTCGTGCGCGTCGAAGCTGAGCTTGAGCCGGTCGGTCACGTTCCATACCGCATTCAGACCGAGCGAGCCCAGCTTGTACTTCTGCATGCTGCGCTGCTGTTCCAGACCGAAATCCTTGGTGCCGGCGATCTCGCGGATGTAGGTCGGCACGGCCACCGCGCCACTGGTATCGAACGTCACATCGGTGTAGTTGCTGTTCTGCAGCCACATGCCCTGCTCGCCACGATTCTCGGTGATCTCGTTGGTCGAGTAGGTGTAGTCCAGGGTCAGCGTCAGGCTGTCGGTGGGTGCGAACTGCAGCACCGCCTGGCCGTTGACGCGCTCGCGTTCGAACTCGGAGAACGCATAGCGCAGGTCGTTCGGGCGGGCATACAGCGCGCCGATCTGCGGCGCATTGACCACGGTCGGATTGCCGGGCATCGAGCCCGTCCACGGCTGCACGTTCCAATAGTTCTCGGTGGCCTGCACCGAGCCGCCCTTGCGCTTCTGGTAGCTCGCGCTCACGCCGACGCCGAAGGTCTTGTCCGGATTGCTGTAGCTGAAGATGCCCGACAGTTCCGGGGTGATGTCGTTGTCGAACGGCTGGCTGCGGTCGGAGACGGCCTTGGCGCCGGCACTGGCGACGATGCCCTGGTGGTCGAACGGGCGCGCGGTCAGGATGTTGATGGTGGCGCCGATGCCGCCGCTGGGCATGTTGGCCTGGCTGGTCTTGTAGACCTCGATGCCATTGATCGCTTCGGCAGCCAGCTGGGCGAAGTTGAAGGCACGGGTGCCGCCGTCGACGCCGCCGATAGGGACCTGGCCGGCAGCGCCGAACGCATCGGCGCCCGGCATCTGCCGCCCGTTGAGCGTCACCATGTTGAACTGCGGGCCGAAGCCGCGCGCGGTGACCTGCGCGCCTTCGCCATCGCGCCGTTCGATGGAGATGCCGGTGATGCGCTGCAGCGACTCGGCCAGGTTGGTATCGGGGAACTTGCCGATGTCTTCGGCACTGATGGCATCCACCACGCCCGCGGCGTCGCGCTTGATGTCCATCGCCTGGCTGAGGCTGTTGCGCAGGCCGGTGACCTGGACCGTGTCCAGCTGCGTCGGGCTGCTCTGCGCCTGTTGCTCTGCCGCCGGCGCGGGCGTCGACGCGTCCTGTGCGAATGCGGGATTGATGACAAGGACGCCACCGACGAAGGTGAACATGGCCCTGGATTTGAACTTCGCCAGCGTGCGGCTCATGGACGAGCCCCCAGGTCTGGGCTACGACGAAACATAGAAGCGCTCATGACTCTCCCCTCTGACATGCGATCGATGGATGTACCGCCCCTCCCCTAAGAGGCACGCACGGGCGATGCCCGTCTTCCACGCCGAACATCGCAGCGCGCTCTGCGGTCGCTGCGACTCAAAACTCCGTTTCAGGATTGCCAGACGACGCGCGATAAAGGCTCCCCCCGAGCCCGACTGCCGCTGATTGATAGCGCTATCATCGCGTCACGGCGCAGACTACGCACCCGGGACATCGCTTGTCATCATGCGTCGCAACAAAGGACGGCATTCCTTGAAGAACACCCCCAAAACGACGCGTCGAAGAGGGAACGCCATCACCATCGACGACGTCGCGGCGCATGCGGGCGTCTCGCCGATGACCGTCTCGCGCGTCACCCACGGTCACGCCGGCGTGCGCGAGAGCACGCGCGAGCGGGTGATGCGCAGCGTGCGCGCACTGGACTACCGGCCCAACCCGGCCGCCAGCGCGCTCGCCGCCGCGCAGCACACCTGCATCGCGTTGATCTACACCAACCCCAGCTCCAGCTATCTGCGCGAACTGCTGGTCGGCGCGCTGCGTGGTTCGACCCGCGTGGCGGCGCAACTGGTGATCGCCACGTGGGACGGACTGGGTCCGCGGGCACGCCGCGAGGCCGCACGCACGCTCTGCAGCAGCGTGGCCGGCGTGATTCTCCCCGCGCCCTTGTGCGAATCGAAAGCCATCGTCGCCGTGTTCGTCGACGCCGGGATTCCCGTCGTCTCCATTGCGTCGAGCCGGTTCAGCGACAGGCTGTCCTGCGTGCACATCGACGACCGCCGTGCCAGCCATGACATGGTCTCGCACCTGATCGCGCACGGGCATACGCGCATCGGCTACATCACCGGCGACCCGAACCAGACCGCCAGTGCGCACCGCTGGCAGGGTTACCGCGATGCCCTGGCGGATGCGGGCATCGACTACGACGCCGCGCTCGTGCAACCGGGCGACTTCACCTATCGCGCCGGGCTCGAGGCCGCCGAGCGACTGTTGGCGTTGCGGGCACGCCCCAGTGCGATTTTCGCGAGCAACGACGACATGGCCTCGGCGGTAGTGTCGGTGGCGCATCGTCGGCGCCTGAAGGTGCCGGAGGATCTGTCGGTGGTGGGATTCGACGACACGTCGGCGTCGACGATGGTGTGGCCGGAGCTGACCACCATCCATCAGCCGGTGGCGGACATGACCGATGCGGCCATCGATCTGCTGCTGCGGGAGATCCGGCAGGGGGCCGGTTCGGGGCGTACCTGCGTCAATCATGTGGTGCCGCATCGATTGGTCGCGCGTGATTCGGTGTTGCGGCCTTCGCTGGTTCGCTAGCACCGTGCCATAAGCGAGAGACCGGGAAGCCGCTGCAGATGCGGCGCCTGTGTCTCAGGTACGTAAAACGCTAATTCGCCGAACGTTTTTGCCGTTGCCGTTGCCGTTGCCTTTGCTGTGGCTGTGGCTGTGGCTGTGGCTGTGGCTGTTGCTTTTGCTGTTGCTGTTGCTTTTGACTTACCGGGTTCCCTTCCGAAGCGGCGAACCAGGCGGGAAAAACCCGAAGGGCGGCGCACATGGACGTGCGCCGTCCGCGGCAGGGGCAGGATGCCCCTTCCGCGGATCCCGCCTGGTTCGCGGACCCGGAGCGCGCAGCGCGGAGGGCGCGTAGGCAGGGCGCGCTTTCTTTTGGTTACCTTTTCTTTGCGCGAGCAAAGAAGCGCTTCTCAGCAGCCGAAGGCTGATCAAAGTAACTCGCCCGAGAGGGCGAAAGCCTTTGCTGTTGCTTCAAGCTTTCGTGTCAGACAAGAAGAACCGTAGAAGCGGCTTCAGCCGCGACCAACGTAATCGGTCATGCATGTCGCGGCGTAAGCCGCTCCTACAATCCAGCGGCCGCCGTAGTAACAGCAAGTGCAAGTGCAAGTGCAAGTGCAAGTGCAAGTGCGATAGCGAGAGCAAGTGCAAGAGCAAAGCTTTCGCCTTGCGGCGAGTTACTTTTCTTTGCTTGTGCAAAGAAAAGTAACCAAAAGAAAGCACACCCTGCCTCGCGCCCTCCGCGCTAACGCGCTCCGGGTCCGCGTCCAGCCCGGGGATTCGCGGAAGGGGCATCCTGCCCCTGCCGCGAACGGCGCACATCCATGTGCGCCGCCCCTTCGGGGTTTTTCCCCGGGCCGGCCGCCGCTTCGGAAGGGAACCCGGCAAGTCAAAAGCCGGAGCAACGGCAACGGCAACGGCAACGGCAACGAGCATCTTGCTCGGTGCGGAAACAAGCAATCGAAAAAATCAGACCGACGGCGACGCGTTGCCAACGCCTAGTTCCCTGCCACCCACCGCATCGGCCAAGTCGTCGACAAGATCGCAGCACCAGTGCGCGCCATCCGCCTCGCAACTGCGCTACCTTGCACCCAAGGCGCCCTCGCGCCCATGTCGCCCCCCGGAGATCCCCATGCCCCTGCTCCATCGGTCCCCCGCCACGCCACCGCATGCCGGCCACCATCGCGCCTGGCGCATCGGCTTGGCCCTGCTGTGCGCCCTGATCGGCGCGCCCTGCATGGCCGCCGACACCACCGTGCCGGCCGTGCAGCGCGCGCAGCAACTGATCCTGGTGCTGGCGCCGGACTGGGACAGCCCGCAGGGCACGTTGCAGGCGTTCGAGCGTGATGCACAAGGCTGGCGCGCGCATGGCAAGGCCTTCGACGTGAGCCTCGGCCGCCACGGCAGCGCCTGGGGCCTGGGCCTGCATCCGGCACAAGACGACGGCCCGCAGAAGCGCGAAGGCGATGGCCGCAGCCCGGCCGGCGTGTTCACCATCGGCGAAGCCTTCGGCTATGCGTCGCGCATCGACAGCGCCATGTCCTACCAGGCGATGCAGCAGAGCAACTACTGCATCGATGTGCCCGGATCGCCGCTGTACAACCAGATCGTCGATGCCGACAAGGTCGGCAGCGCCGCGGTGGCCGGGTCCACCGAACCAATGCGCCTGGACCTGCAACACGCCGGCGATCAGCGCTACCGCGAAGGCTTCGTGATCCAGCACAACGCGCAGGCCACGCCGGGCGCCGGCAGCTGCATCTTTGCGCACCTGTGGCGCGCGCCCGGCGCGCCCACCGCCGGCTGCACCGCGATGCAGCCGGCCGACATGCAGCGGCTGCTGGCGTGGTTGCGGCCGTCCGCCGCGCCGCTGTTCGTGCTGCTGCCGCGCGATGCCTACCGGCGCCTGCAGGCCGAGTGGGCGCTGCCGGCCGTGGAGCCGGCGTCGTGAGCCAGGCGCCCGCACCCGGGCTGGTCCGCGCGGTCAGCCGCTGGCAGATCGTCGGGTTGTCGATCAACGACGTGATCGGCAGCGGCATCTACCTGCTGCCCGCGGCCACCGCCGCCCTGCTCGGGCCGTTGAGCCTGTGGGCGGTGTTGCTGGCCGGTGTGGCGGTGGCGCTGCTGGTGCTGTGTTACGCGCAGGCGGCCAGTTACTTCGACGAACCCGGCGGCAGCTATCTGTATGCGCGCGAGGCGTTCGGCCGTTTCGCCGGCTTCGAGATCGGCTGGATGATCTGGCTGACCCGGATCAGTTCGGCGGCGGCGCTGAGCAACGGCCTGGCCGATGCGGTGGTGCGCTTCTGGCCGGCCGCGGCCGGGGGCGGCGCGCGTCTGGCCATCGTGATCGGCTCGCTCGGCCTGCTCACCGCGATCAACGTGATCGGGGTGAGGTCGGCCGCGCGCACCGGCGTGGCGCTGGTGATCGGCAAGCTGGTGCCGCTGCTGCTGTTCGTGGCGATCGGCGTGTTCTACGTGGACTGGTCGTGGGCGTTCTCGGGCAAGACGCCGGATCCGCGCGATGTCGGCAACCTCGGCGAGGCGGCGTTGCTGCTGCTGTTCGCGTACGCCGGCTTCGAGAACATCCCGGCCGCCGCGGGCGAATACCGCAATCCGCGCCGCGACGTGCCGTTCGCGCTGATCACCATGATCGTCACCGTCACCCTGATCTATGCCGCGGTGCAGGTGGTGGCGCAGGGCACGCTGCCCAACGTGGCGCAATCGGCGACGCCACTGGCCGATGCCGCCAGCGGCTTCGGTGGCGAAGCGCTGGCGCTGATCCTCACCGTCGGCGCCACCATCTCCATCCTCGGCACCACCAGCAACACGGTGATGCTGGGGCCACGCTTCCTGTTCGCGCTGGCCAAGGACGGCTACGGCCCGGCGTTCCTGGCACGGGTGCATCCGCGCTTCCGCACGCCAGCCGCGGCGATCCTGCTGCAAGGCGTGCTGTCGCTGGCGTTGGCCCTGTCCGGCTCGTTCGTGCAACTGGCGCTGCTGTCGATGGTCACCCGCCTGTTCGCCTATATCGGCACCGCCGCGGCGGTGCTGGTGCTGGCACGGCGCTATCGCGATCGGCCCGGCGCGCTGCGGCTGCCGGGCGGGCCGTTGATCCCGCTCGCGGCGCTGTTGCTGGCGCTGGCGCTGCTGCTCAGCGCCAGCTGGCAGAACCTGGCCGCCGCGGGCGTAGCGCTGCTGGTGGGCGCGCTGTTCTATCGGTTCCCGCGCAAGGACGCGGCATGAACGCCTTCACGCCACCTTGCGCGCAGGTCACGCGCGGATAACCGCGGCGCCCGGACGCTGGACGCCCACCAGCGAGAGCCGCCCGCCATGAAACGACGCCGCGTCTACAGCGCTCCGGATCTGCCCACCGCCACGCGCGCACTGCAGGCCGCGCGCAGTGCCGGCCTCGACAACGACGACCTGTCGCTAGTCGCGCGCGGCGACATCGAGCTGGACGCCATCCCCGACGACCGCAAGGAAGGCAAGACCGACACCGTGCCGGCCGCGGCGCGCGGCGCCCTGGGCGGCGGTGCCGCCGGACTGCTGGCCGGGCTGGCGGCGATCGCGGTGCCGCCGCTGGGCATCACCCTGGCCGGCGCCGGGGTCATGGCCATCGCCGGCGCCCTGGTCGGCAGTTGGTCCTCGGCACTGGTCGGTTCCACCGTGCCGGATCCGGTGCGGCGCAACTTCGAAGAGGAAATCGAGGCCGGGCGCATCCTGGTGGTGATCGAAGGCGAGCCGGAGCTACTGGACGCCGCCGATGCGCCGATGCGCGCGGTCGGCACCACGGCCTTGCCTTACGAAGCGGTGGCTGCCGCGCACTGACATCACGCCAGCTAGGCCAGGCCTGGCGCGAGACGCTCTCCGTTGCGCAGTTCCGTACTGACGCGGTTGCACGGCCCGAAGGCCCGCCGCCATGGCGTCGTCATCGGCAGGCGCGTTTCGTCAGGCGGCTGGCGTCAGCGACCGCATGCGTACCAACAGACCCGCGGCGTACACCAGCCCATAGGCGATCAGCGCCGCGGCAATGCTCATGGTCAGCGGACTGGCGTTCTGCAGGGTCTCGGCACTGCCGCCGGCGAAGGCGCCGCTGGCCCAGCGCCAGGCCAGGCGCCCGAGCAACAGCACGCTCAGCGCGGCGCCGATCCAGGGATTTGGCGTATACCAGCGCGCGCCGTCCTGCAGCTCGATGCGGGTGTGGTGCAGGGCGAAGGCGCCCAGCGCGGCGCCGCCCACGGCGCCCAGCGCCATGCCCAGGCGCACGGCCGGCAACTGCACAGCCAGCCAGGTCAGCAGGCCCGCGACCAGCAGCAGGAACCCCAGCCGCACGCCGGTGCGCCGCGGCTGCCAGGGCTGGCGGCCGAAGTAGCGACGGATGCGTCGGTAATACAGCCAGCCGACGCCGGCCGTGGCCAGGTACGGGGTCAACAAGGCGATGCCGTTGGCGGCCATGGGATTTGTCGGTAGAGAGGGGGCGTAGCGGCGGATCGTAAGCCACCCTGAGCGCCGGCGCAGCCTGCTAGAAGGCATGAATGTTTCATATCGCGATCACACCGCGCAGGGGCGGGTTTAACGCCGGCGTGGCTAGCTTTAAGCGCATTCATCGCCCACGGAGAACCATCATGAGCGTTCCGTATCAGATTCCCGGCCGTGCGCCCAACGACGAGGACCGCAACAGCGTCTCGCAGTACTGGCGCGATCGTTTCGCCGACGAGCCCTATTACAGCGAAGGCGAGCGGTTCGAGGACTACGAACCCGCCTACCACGCCGGCCACGAGGCGCGCATCCGCGACTTCAACCGCGCCTACGAGCAGGTGGAAGCGGAACTGCACCGCGACTGGGACAACAACAAGGGCTCGCAGACGCTGAGCTGGAGCAAGGCCCGCCACGCGGTGCGCCGCGCCTGGGAGCGTGCCGGCAACGGCGAATAAGGCGACACGCCACGTTCCCACCTGTAGAAGCGGCTTCAGCCGCGACAGGCTTTCTCAGTAAAGACCGTCCTCAGTAAAGCCCGTCGCGGCTGAAGCCGCGCCTACGAAGGCAGCACGGCGATGTTCCTGATCGCACCCACGCCGCCAGCACCGACGCATCGGCAGGCGCGTGCGCCCCACGCCGCTCACCCGGCAGCGGCGCAGCCGCCGCTGCCGGGTGTACTCCTCAACTCTCCAGCGGCTGGAGCTTCAGCAACCGCCCACCGGCGCCATCCTCCAGCAGCCACAGCGCGCCATCCGGCCCCTGCTCCACCTCGCGGATGCGCTTGCCCATGTCGTAGCGGGCGGCCTCGCGTGCGGTCTCGCCGTTGAACTCGATCCGCACCAGCGACTGCGAGGACAGGCCGCCGATGAAGCCATTGCCGCGCCACTGCGGGAAGCGGCTGCCGTTGTAGATGACGAAGCCGGCCGGCGAGATCACCGGCGTCCAGCTCACCTTGGGCGCAGCGAATTCCGGGCGCGTGCTGTGATCGGGAATCGGGCGTCCATCGTAGTGGTCGCCATTGGACACGATCGGGTAGCCGTAATTGGCGCCGCGCTGGATCAGGTTCAGCTCGTCGCCGCCGGCCGGGCCCATTTCGTGTTCCCACAACCGGCCGTTGGCGTCGAAGGCCAGGCCGAGCACGTTGCGGTGGCCCAGCGACCACACCTGCGCAGCGACGCCGCCGCGGTTGGCGAACGGATTGTCGGCCGGCACGCTGCCGTCGTCGTTGAGGCGCACGATCTTGCCCAGGTTGCCGCTCATGTCCTGCGCCGGATCGAACTTCTGCCGCTCGCTGGAACTGATCCACAGCTTGCCGTCCGGGCCGAACGCCAGCCGATGGCCGAAGTGGCCGTTGCCGGACACCTTGGGCTGCTGCCGCCAGATCACCTGCTGTTGGGACAGGCTGCCGCCGCCGTTGTTGTCGAGCGTCAGCTTGGCGCGCATCACCGCTGCGCCGCGGGTATCGCCGCTGCCGGGTTCGGCGTAGCTCAGGTAGACCCAGCCGTTCTTGGCGAAGCCCGGATGCGGCAGCACGTCGCCGAGACCGCCCTGGCCGCCGTACGCCACGGTGGGAACGCCACTGACCATGCTGGTATGGCCGCTGACCGGATCGATGCGCTTGAGCGTGCCACCCTTCTCGCTGACCAGCGCAGTGCCGTCGGGCAGGAAGCTCATCGCCCACGGTTCGTTGAAGGTGGCGACCGGCGTCGCCGAGAACGGCCAGTCGCCGCGCCGCTCGGCGGCCGTGTCGGCGGGGGCGGCGTGTGCCGCAGAGATCGCCAGGCCCATGGCCAGCGCGCAAGCCAAACCCAGGGGAGTACGTTGCATGACGTGCACCTATCGGTTGGGGTCGAATCCCGAACCTAGCAGACCCCATGTGCACGGCAAGCATGCCGCGGCCAGGGCGTGGCCGCGGTCACGTCACGGCGTCGTGTCCGGTAGACACGTTGCCTATTCAAGTCCGTCGATGCGGCGGCGGCAGGCACCGCTGCACCGCGGCGATCAGGCCTGCGGCAGCAGCTCGAAGGCCACCGGCTCGCCGCTGGCCGAGGACGCGCACACCCACAGGTCGAACAGGCCCGGCTCGGCCGCGCACTGTCCGTCGCGGCCGGTGAAGGCCAGCGCGTGGCGGTCGAGGGTGAAGCGGACCTCCATGCCCTCGCCCGCCGCCAGCCGCACCTTGCGGAACGCCTTCAACTCGCGCACCGGGCGCACCCGGCTGGCGACGCGGTCGTGAATGTACAGCTGCACCACTTCCTCGCCTTCGCGCTCGCCGACATTGTCGATGCGCGTGGTCACGGTCAGGGTGTCGTCCCAGCCGACCTGGGTGAGGTCGAGCTGCGGCGTGCCGTAGGCGAACTGCGTGTAGCCGAGGCCGTGGCCGAACGGATACAGCGGCGCGTTCGGCACCTCGCGCCAGCGCGACTTGAACTCGCTCATCGTCGGCAGTTCCGGCCGGCCGGTGCGCGGGTGATTGTAGAAGTACGGCTGCTGCCCGGCATCGAGCGGGAAGCTCACCGGCAGGCGCGCGGACGGGTTGTAGTCGCCGAACAGCACGTCGGCCACCGCCGGGCCGGTCTGCGTGCCCAGGTACCAGGTCACCGCGATCGCCGCGGCGTCGCGCACCGCACCCTGCAGCGCCAGCGCGCGGCCGTTGCGCAGCAGCACCACCAGCGGCGTGCCGGTGGCGGCGACCGCCTCGGCCAGCGCCTGCTGCGCCGGCGGCAGCACGATCTGGGTACGCGACTGCGCCTCGCCGCTGTAGCGCTGCGGCTCGCCAAGGGCCAGCACCACCACGTCGGCGGCGCGCGCGGCGGCCACCGCCGCCTCGATGCCGCCGTCCAGCGGCGCTTCCAGGCCGCAGCCGGGCACCACGGTCAGCGCCTGCGCGTCGGCCAGCGCGGCGCGCACGCCGGATTCCAGGGACACATAGCGGGTCTTGTCGCCGAACAGGGTCCAGCAGCCCTCGATGTTGTCGCGGTCCTGCGCGAACGGGCCGATCAGCGCGATCTTCTGGCCCTGCTTGCGCAGCGGCAGCACCGGGCCGTCGTTCTTCAGCAGCACGATCGAGCGCCGCGCCGCGTCGCGCGCCAGCGCATCGTGCGCGGCGATGTGCGACAGGTCGGCCTCGCGCGCCGGGTCCAGCGAACGGTACGGATCGTCGAGCAGGCCGATCGCCTCCTTCAGTTCCAGCACGCGGCGCACCGAGGCATCCAGCAGCGCCATCGGCACCTCGCCGTCCTCCACCAGCGACGGCAGGTGCGCGGCGTAGAAGCCGCTCTGCATGCTCATGTCCATGCCGGCCAGGAACGCCTTCTTGGTCGCGTCGCGCTCGTCGGCGGCATAGCCGTGCGCGATCAGCTCCATGTCGGCGGTGTAGTCGGAGATCACCACGCCGGGGAATTTCCATTCGCCGCGCAGGATCTCGGTCAGCAGTTCGTGGTTGGCGCTGGCCGGCACGCCGTTGATGTCGTTGAAGGAGGTCATCACGCTCAGCGCGCCGGCCTCGAAGGCGGCCTGGAACGGCGGCAGATGCACGTCGCGCAGGGTCTGCGGGGCGATGTCGACGCTGGCGTACTCCATGCCGGCGGCGACCGCGCCATAGGCGGCGAAGTGCTTGGGCGTGGCCAGCAAGGCGTCGTCGGCGCGCAGGTCCGGCCCGTGGAAGCCGCGCACGCGCGCGGCGGCGAAGGCGCAGCCCAGCACCACATCCTCGCCAGCGCCCTCGGCGCCGCGGCCCCAGCGCTGATCGCGGGCGATGTCCACCGCCGGCGCGTAGGTCCAGTGGATGCCGGCGGCGGTGGCCTCGACCGCGGTGGCGCGCGCGGTGCGCTCGGCCAGTTCCGGCTCGAAGCTGGCGGCCTCGCCCAGCGGGATCGGGAACACCGTGCGCATGCCATGGATCACGTCCGCAGCCAGGATCACCGGGATCCCCAGCCGGCTCTCCTCCAGCGCCACCTGCTGGATGCGCCGCCCCAGTTCCGCGCCGACGCCGTTGAACAGCGAGCCGACCCGGCCGGCGCGCACCTGCTGCAGCACCTCGTCGGCATTGCGGACGTTGGCTTCCGGATTCACGTCGGGGGCGAACGGGCGCACCATGTCGGCGAAGACGCCGAGCTGGCCGACCTTCTCCTCGACGGTCATGCGGGCGATGAGCGATTCGATACGATCCGAAGCCATGGGGTCCTTTGAGAAAACGTTTACATAGCCGCCAATTCTAGCTCTGCGGCCAGTCGATGGGGCAAGTTCCGGCGCCGGAATCGCCTATTCATAAAACTGTCTACCGACCGGGGCCGGCCCGGCCGCCGCGCACCATACGCCTGCGAAGGGGCGCCGCCTAGGGGGACTGGAGGGAGAGCCGGGCCCGGCTCAGCCCGGCGCTGATCCCGGATCGCCGCGGCCGGCCGCTGGCGCAGCGCACAGGCCGCCCGCCTCAGCTCAGGAGCTGAAGTAGGCCTCGGCGATGGCGCTGTGCAGGTGGCCGAGGTGGGTCTGGATCTCGTCCATGAACCCGGCCGGGTTGTGCTGCGCCAGGTACGCCGGGTCGGCATTGCGCACCAGCCCGCTGATGCGCATCAGCGCGCGCTCCACCGGCGGCCGCGGCGGCATGGTCGGCAGGATGTGCTGGGCGCGGACCAGGCAGAACTGCACGCTGCGCGGGAAATCGTTGTTCTGCAGCAGGAAGCGCAGCGCCTGCTCGCCGGTGACGCGCTGGCGCACGTGGCGGCGGTACATCTGGTAGGCGGCCTGCGCACGCAGCACGCTCATCCACTGCATGGCCTGGTAGGCCTCGCGGTCGTCGGCCTTGCGCGGGGTGATCAGGCCCGAGGCGCCGGCATCGATGATGCGCGTGGTCATGTCGGCCTGCTCGATCGCCGTGCCCAGGCGCAGGAACTGGAAGCCGATGTCGCGGCTGACGTTGGCGGTCAGCAGCCCGGACACCTTCAGGCAGGCGTCGGTCACGTGGCCCAGGAACTCCATGCGGTAACGGCGACCGACGCTGCGCTCGCCGTTGGCGTCGATGTACAGGTGCAGGTCGTTGACCGCTTCCCAGATCTCCTGCGGCAGGGTGTCGCGGATGCTGCGCAGCAGTTCGCGCGCGTACTGCACCGAACTGCGCAGCGAGGACGGATTGCGCTCGTCCAGCAGCAGGAAGCGCACCACGTCGGCGTCGCCGACGTCGTCGCCGGCGTTGGGGAACCACAGCGCGAAGATCTCGCCGGCGCCGACCGTGTCGATCATCGGCCGCCAGGCGAAGCGCACCGAGCGCGGCAGGTCCAGCTGCAGCAGGCTGCCCACGCCCACCAACCGCGCGGTGGTCTCGGCGCGGCGTACGTAGCGGCTGAACCAGTAGAGGTTGTCGGCAACGCGCGAGAGCATCAGTCCAGCTCCTCGTCCAGGTCCACCACCCAGGTGTCCTTGGCGCCGCCTCCCTGCGAGGAATTGACCACCAGCGAGCCCTCCTCCATCGCCACCCGGGTCAACCCGCCGGTGGTCACGTAGACGTCCTCGCGGGACAGGATGAACGGGCGCAGGTCCAGGTGCCGCGGCGCCGGCCCGGCCTCGGTCACGATCGGCGCGGTGGACAGGCCCAGGGTCGGCTGCGCCATGTAGTTGCGCGGGTCGGCCAGGATCAGCTTGCGGAACTGCTCGCGCTGGCGCGTGGTCGAGCGCGGGCCGATCAGCATGCCGTAGCCGCCGGACTCGTTGGCCGGCTTCACCACCAGTTCGTCCAGGTGCTCGAGCACGTACTGGCGGTCCTTGTCGTCGTGGCACAGGTAGCTGGGCACGTTGGGCAGGATCGGCTCCTCGTCCAGGTAGTAGCGGATCATCTTCGGCACGTAGGCGAACACCACCTTGTCGTCGGCCACGCCGGCGCCCGGCGCATTGGCCAGCGCCACCTTGCCGGCGCGCCAGCTGCGGATCAGCCCGGCCACGCCCAGCACCGAATCGGCGCGGAACGCCTCCGGGTCCAGGAACAGGTCGTCGACCCGGCGGTAGATCACGTCGACCCGGCGCGGTCCGTACACGGTGCGCATGTAGGTGCAGTCGTCGTCGGCCACGAACAGATCGTCGCCCTCGACCAGCTCGATGCCCATCGCCTGCGCCAGGTAGGCATGCTCGAAGTAGGCGCTGTTGAAGATGCCCGGGGTCAGCAACGCGATCACCGGCTGGTCGCCCGGGCGCGGCGACAGCGCCGCCAGGGTGTCGTAGAGCTGCGCCGGGTAGTCGTCCACCGGCAGGATCGCACTGGTCTCGAACAGCTCCGGGAACACCCGCTTGGCGACCATGCGGTTCTCGAGCATGTACGACACGCCGCTGGGGATGCGCAGGTTGTCCTCCAGCGCGTACAGCGTGCCGTCGGCGTCGCGCACCAGGTCCGAGCCGCACACGTGCGCCCACACCCCCAGCGCCGGAGTGATGCCCACGCACTGCGGGCGGAAGTTGACCGAGTGCTCCAGCAGCATCGCCGGGAACACCTTGTCCTTGACGATGCGCTGGGCGCCGTAGATGTCGCCGATGAACAGGTTGAGCGCACGCATGCGCTGCTTCAGCCCGGCCTCGGTGCGCTGCCATTCGTGCAGCGGGATCACCCGCGGGATCAGGTCGAACGGCAGCGTGCGGTCGACGTTGCGGCCGTCGGAGTAGACGGTGAAGGTGATGCCCATGACCCGCGCGGCGACGTCGGCGGCGAGCTGGCGTTCGGACAATTCGCGTCCACTGAGGCTGGACAGGTACTCGATGACCCGGCGCGCGGCCGGACGTGGCTGCCCATCGGACTGGATCAGCTCGTCGAAGGTGGCCGTGCGGTACTTGCTCCAGTCCATCGCGCCCCTTGTTGCTGCGGGCCGGCGGCGAGAGGCGCCGGCATGTTGTCCCGCAACATGCCCGCAGACGTGACAGCCGTCAAGCCGCCGGCGGCGGCACGGCGTCCGGGGCGCGGCGGATCCGCGCGCTGTCCATGAACATCGCGTCGCTGGAGGCCTGGAACACGCGCAGGTCGAAATTGGGCAGGATCGCCAGCAGGTGATCGAACAGGTCCGCCTGGATCTGCTCGTACATCGCCCAGCGGGTGTCGTTGGCGAAGCAGTACAGCTCCAGCGGCAGGCCGTTGGCGCCCGGCTCCAGTTGCCGCACCAGCAGGGTCATGTCCTGCCGCACGTGCGGGCTGGCGCGCAGGTAATGTTCGACGTAGGCGCGGAAGGTGCCGAGGTTGGTGATCCGGCGGCCGTTGATCGGCGCCACCCCACGTTCGGCCAGCGCCCCGTTCCAGGCGCCGAGTTCGTCGCGCTTGCGGTCGATGTACTCGCGCAGCACGGTCAACTGCCGCATCTGCTCGATCTCGGCAGCGTCGAGGAAGCGCACACTGTGCTGGTCCAGATATAGCGCGCGCTTGATCCGGCGCCCGCCGGCCTCGCTCATCCCGCGCCAGTTCTTGAACGAATCGCTGATCAGCTTCTTGGTCGGGATGGTGGTGATGGTCTTGTCCCAGTTCTGGACCTTGACCGTATGCAGCGCGATGTCGATCACGTCGCCGTCGGCGTTCTGCTGCGGCATCTCGATCCAGTCGCCGACGCGGACCATGTCGTTGGAACTGATGGTGACGCTGGCCACCAGCGACAGCAGGGTGTCCTGGAACACCAGGATCAGCACCGCCATCATCGCGCCCACGCCCGACAGCAGGATCACCGGCGACTTGTCGACCAGCACCGACACCATCAGCACCGCCGCGACCACGCCGAGCACGATCTTGAGCAACTGCATGTAGCCCTTGATCGGCTTGTTGTGCGCGTCGGGGCGCCGCTCGTACACGTGGTTGAGCAGGTCCAGCACCCGCGACAGGGCCAGCGCCACGGTCAGCACGATGAAGGCGGCGCAGACGTTGCGCACCACGCTGACCATCGCCGCCGGCAGGTGCGGCACCGCGCCGATGCCCAGCGACAGCACCAGCGCCGGGATCACGTTGGCCAGGCGCGGGATCACGCTCAGCTTCACTTCCTTGTCGCTGAGCACGGTGGCGCGCAGCACCCGCCGCAGCCCGCGCAGCAGGATCCGCTTGGTCACCCAGTTGGCCAGCCACGCCGCCAGCAGCAGCGCCACGATCACCATCGCGTCGTAGGCCCAGGGATACGGTGCCAGGGTGTGCTGCAGGTCGGCGAAGAAACGCGCGCCGGGCAGCGCCGCCGGCGCGGCGCTGGCGAACGGCAGCGATGCCTGCGTACTCATGCGCGGCTGCGCTCGATGATGACCCCCACCGCCTGCGCCCCGCGCACCGCGCCCGGCTTGCTCAGCTTCAGCCGCAGCCACTGCACGTCGAATTCTTGCAGCACCGCTTCCGCGCAGCGCTCGGCCAGCGTCTCGACCAGCCCGTAGCCGGACTGCTCGACCAGTTCCACCAGGCGCTTGCTCACCGCCTTGTAGTTGAGCGTGTCGGCGATGTCGTCGCTGGCCGCGGGCTTGCGGTTGTCGAAGCCCATTTCCAGATCGAAGCGCAGCGTCTGCCGGATCCGCCGCTCCCAATCGTAGATGCCGATCAGCGCGTCGATTTCCAGACCTTCGATGAAGACTTTATCCATGGGGAGCGGGGAATGGGGAATAGGGAGTGGGGAATGGTAAGAGCAGAGGCAAAAGCGGCGCGTGAGCCGCTCACGATTCCCGATTCTCCATTCCCGATTCCCGACTTGCCGCCAATGGCGGCAAGTCCGCCATGTCCCAGCGCGGCGTCACCTGCACCGCGGACGCGGCGTCGTGCAGGCCGGCCTGCAGGCGCAGGGCGCCAGCGAAGGCGATCATCGCGCCGTTGTCGGTGCACAGCGCCGGGCGCGGGAAGCAGGCACGGCCGCCGCGGGCCTGCGCCATCGCCTGCAGCTTGGCGCGCAGGCGCAGATTGGCGCCGACGCCGCCGGCGACCACGATGGTGTCGCTGCCGGCCGCCTCCAGCGCGCGCTCGCACTTGATCGCCAGCGTGTCCACCACCGCGTCCTCGAAGCCGCGGGCGATGTCGGCGCGCACCGCGTCGGACTGGTCGCTGTCGCGCCAGGCCAGCAGCACCTGGGTCTTGAGCCCGGAAAAGCTGAAGTCCAGACCGGGCCGGTCGGTCATCGGCCGGGCGAAGCGAAAGCGCCCCGAGGTGCCCTGCGTGGCCAGCGCCGCCAGTTGCGGGCCGCCCGGATACGGCAGCCCCATCAGCTTGGCGGTCTTGTCGAAGGCCTCGCCGGCGGCGTCGTCCAGGGTCTCGCCGAGCAGGCGGTAGCGGCCGATGGCCTCCACCGCGATCAGCTGGGTGTGGCCGCCGGAGACCAGCAGCGCCACGAACGGCGGCGCCGGCGCGCCGTGCACCGGGTCCGGATCCTCCATCAACGGCGCCAGCAGGTGGCCTTCCATGTGGTGCACGCCGATCGCCGGCACCTCCAGCGCCCAGGCCAGGGCGCGGGCCACGCCGGCACCGACCAGCAGCGCGCCGACCAGGCCCGGGCCGGCGGTGTAGGCCACCCCGTCCAGGTCGCGCACCCGCAGGCCGGCCTCGGCCAGGGTCTGGCGGATCAGCGGCAGCAGCTTGCGCACGTGGTCGCGGCTGGCCAACTCCGGCACCACCCCGCCGTACTCGGCGTGCAGGGCGATCTGGCTGTACAGCGCATGCGCACGCAGCGCGGCCGCCCCGGAGCGGGTGGTGTCGTAGACGGCGACGCCGGTTTCGTCGCAACTGGATTCGATGCCGAGCACGTTCATGGGGTGCATTGTGCGGCCGAATCGGCGGCAGGCCAAACGGGGTGCTTGCAGCCGCGAAATCTGTCGCTATAATGTGCGGCTCGCCGGGCCTGACCCGGTCACCATTGTGTCCCGGAGATTCCATGCCCAGCGTTAAAGTCCGCGAGAACGAGCCCTTCGAGTTTGCGCTCCGTCGCTTCAAGCGCACCTGCGAAAAGGCCGGCGTGCTGGCCGAAACCCGCAAGCGCGAGTTCTACGAAAAGCCGACCCAGGAACGCAAGCGCAAGGCCGCTGCCGCGGTGAAGCGCCAGCTGCGTCGCACCTCGCGCGACGTCACCAAGCGCCAGCGTCTGTACTGAGGATCGCGGCCTGCTGTAGCGGGATGTGCCGGTTTCGGCATCCGCTACGGTAAGCCCACAAAGCCGGCACGCGCAAGCGTCGCCGGCTTTTTGTGCGTCTTCCGCCTTGGCCAGGCGCTCCGCCCCGCGCGGGCATCGGTCCCATCCCTGTCCCTCGGCACCCGCGTGCCGCCTCGGCCACGGCCTGCGCCAGCGCGCTTGCCTAGAATGCCCTTTCCCTTTTTCTCTCCTGTGGAGCCCCTCATGACCCTCAAGCAGCAGCTCACCGACGACATGAAGGCCGCGATGAAGTCCGGCGACAAGCACAGCCTGGGCGTGATCCGGCTGATCAACGCCGCGATCAAGCAGAAGGAAGTGGACGAGCGCGTGGAGATGGACGACGCCGCGGTGATCGCGGTGATGGACAAGATGGTCAAGCAGCGCAAGGACTCGGTGAGCCAGTACGAGGCCGCCGGCCGCGACGACCTGGCCCAGGTGGAGCGCGAGGAGATCGTGGTGATCGAGCGCTACCTGCCGAGCAAGATGGGCGAGGCCGAGATCGTCGCCGCGATCCAGGCGGCGAAGGCGCAGACCGGCGCCGCCAGCCCGGCCGACATGGGCAAGCTGATGGCCGTGCTCAAGCCGATGCTCGCGGGCAAGGCCGACATGGGCCAGGTCTCGGTGCTGGTCAAGCAGCAGTTGGCCGGCTGACCGCACCGATGCGTTAGCGCGCGCGGCGGGCTTCACCCGCCTTTCGGCGACGGGCTGCTACAACGCCGGCAAGCCCGCGCCCCCTTCTGCGCGCAGTGCGGGACCGGCGTTGCGACGCCGCGCGCCGAAGGTTCCGCGCCCATGTCCATGCCCCTGTCGTCCGATCGCCTGCACAAACATCTCGACCGCCTGCAGCAGAGCCTGCCGGCCGCGCTGGTGCGGCGCTTCGTCGAGATCGACGTGATGACCCAGGCGGCGTCGCTGTCGTTCTACGCGCTGCTGTCGCTGGCGCCGCTGCTGGTGCTGCTGCTGTGGCTCACCGCCTCGCTGTATCCGCAGGCGCAGGAGGCGCTGATCGCGCAGATCGGGCAACTGTCCGGGCACGGCGCGCGCGAGGTCGCGCAGACGGTGATCGACAACGCCAAGAACCAGCCCAGCGTGGGCTCGCTGGCCGGGCTGTGGAGCACCCTGCTGCTGTTCGTCGGCGCCACCGCGGTGTTCGCGCAGTTGCAGAACGCGCTGAACCTGATCTTCCGCACCGACAAGCAGCGTCTGGACGGCCTCATGGCCTGGCTGAAGAAGCGCGTGTTCTCCTTCGGCGTGGTATTCGCGCTGGGCTTCCTGCTGCTGATCTCGATGATCCTGACCACCGTGCTGCAGGTGGTGTTCGCGCGGATGCCGTCGGTACTGCCGGCGGTCGGCTACGTCTCGACCCTGGCGATCTACGTGCTGGCCTTCGCCGTGCTCTACCACTACCTGCCCGACCGCCGCGTGGAATGGCGCCAGGCCATCATCGGCGGCGCGATCACCGCCTGCCTGTTCGTGGCGGGGCGTTACGCGATCGGCCTGTACATCGCCACCGCCGCACCGGGCAGCGCCTACGGCTCGATGGGCGCACTGGTGATCCTGCTGGTGTGGATCTACTACGCCACCGTGGTGTTCTTTGTCGGCGCGCTGATCACCGCGGTGATCGACGAGCGGCTGCGCTCGCACAGCAAGCTCGTCGCGGCCGGGATCGACCCGCGCAGCGCTGCGCAGGCACCGCCGGCGCCCTGACCGCACGGCGCTGAACCACACGCAGGCCGCGCGGCCAGCGTGACGGCGCACGCGCGTGGCATCCTATGCGGATGGCCCGCATCCCCGACGCATTCATCGACGACCTGCTCGCACGCACCGACATCGTCGAGGTGATCGGCACGCGCGTGCCGCTGAAGCGCCAGGGCAAGGAGTACGCGGCGCGCTGCCCGTTCCACGACGAACGGTCGGCCTCGTTCACGGTGTCGCCAACCAAGCAGTTCTACCACTGCTTCGGCTGTGGCGCGCACGGCACCGCGATCAGCTTCCTGATGAATTACGACCGCCTCGAATTCCTCGACGCGGTCGACGAGCTGGCCAAGCGCGCCGGCATGGAGATCCCGCGCGACGCCCAGCAGCGCGGTGCCGCCCAGGCCGCCGGCGACGACCATCGCGACCTGTACTCCGCGCTGGAAGCGGCGGCCAAGTTCTTCCAGCGCCAGTTCGACGGCAGCGACAAGGCGCGCGCTTACCTGGACGGCCGCGGCGTGGACGCGGAGAACCGCGCGCGCTTCCAGATCGGCTACGCCCCGGACGGCTACAGCGCGCTCAAGGACGCGCTGGGCACCGACGAGCGCCGGCTCAAGCTGCTCGACCGCGCCGGGCTGTTCTCCAAGAACGACCGTGGCCACGTCTACGACAAGTTCCGCGACCGGGTGATGTTCCCGATCTTCGACCGCCGCGGCCGGGTCATCGCCTTCGGCGGCCGCGTGCTCGACAAGGACGACGGCCCCAAGTACCTGAACTCGCCGGAGACCGCGCTGTTCCACAAGGGCCGCGAACTGTACGGCCTGTGGCAGGTGCGCCAGGCCAACCAGAAGATCGAGCGGCTGATCGTGGTCGAGGGCTACATGGACGTGGTCTCGCTGTTCCAGTTCGGCGTCACCCAGGCGGTGGCGACGCTGGGCACCGCGACCACGCCGGACCATGCCGAACTGCTGTTCCGCAACGCGCCGGACGTGTTCTTCTGCTTCGACGGCGACGCCGCCGGCCGCCGCGCCGGCTGGAAGGCGCTGGAATCGGTGCTGCCGCGGATGAAGGACGGACGCCAGGCGTTCTTCCTGTTCCTGCCCGACGGCGAGGACCCGGACACCATCGTGCGCAAGGAAGGCGCCGCGGCCTTCGACGCGCGGCTGGTCCAGGCCACGCCGCTGTCGCAGTTCTTCTTCGACGAACTCTCGCGCGAGATCAACCTCGGCACGCTCGACGGCAAGGCGCGCCTGGCCGAACGCGCGCGGCCGATGCTGGCGCAGATTCCCGACGGCGCCTTCGGCGACCTGATGCGCCAGCGCCTGGCCGAACTCACCGGCATCGGCGCCGCGGCACCGGCGGCCGCCACGGCGGCGGCGAGCCGGCCACCACCGCGCACGCCGCGCCCGGCGCACAAGCGCAGCCTGGTGCGCGAGGCGATCGTGCGCCTGCTGCAGGCGCCCTCGCTGGCGCTGGACCTGCCGCCGCCCTACCCGTTCGCCGGCCTGCGCCTGCCCGGCATCGAGCTGATGATCGAACTGCTGCAGATCGTGCATGCGCGCCCGGAGATCACCACCGGCGCCCTGCTCGAACACTTCCACGAACGCGAGGAACTGGCCGCACTGCAGAAGCTGGCGGTGCAGGAGATCGCCGGCGAGACCGCCAGCTGGCGCCAGGAACTGCACGACGTGGTCGTGCAGCTGGAAAAGCAGACGCTGCAGCAGCGCCTGGACGAACTGCAGGCCAAGCAGCGCGCGCAAGGGTTGGACGAGACCGACAAGTACGAGCTGCGGGAACTGCTGAAGGCGCGTGCGGGGCTGCATTGACGCAATGCGCACGGACGTCCGAAATGGCGGCGATCCGTATGCCGGACCGCCACCTCTGACCCCACCCCGTCAGAACTATGCCGACGTTTCTGCGCGCGCCAACGCCGCTATCGCGTCCGCCTCCAGCGTCTCCCACTCCGCCCCCTTGGCTTCGATACGCGCGACCAGCGCATCCAGCAGCGCATCTGCATCCAGCGGCAGCGTCTGCGGCGTGGCACCGGGCGGAAATACCGGCTGCAGCCAGTTCGCGATCAGCGCCTCGTAAGCCTTGGTGTGCTGGAACGCCACCTGCTGCAGGAACGTCTTCAGGTCGGTCGGAGGACTACCGCTCGGCGTTCCGGCCAGCGGCTGATTGGCAATCTGCGTGTAGGCCACACCCGACGCCCATGCTTGCACGATGGCTGCATTCACCGCCAGATCGACATCCGAGATGGGCTTGTTGTCGTAGAGCGTCTTGATCTGCCGAAGCATGGCAATGACCCACGCGTGCGGCACCGCGTCCAGGGTATTCCACATATCGCGGTTCCATGCCTGGTAACCGTTGGCCGGCGTGGGCGGTAACAGCTGCGCGTAGAGACTGGCGAACGCAGCGTTACCCGGCGTAGCTCCTGCGGTGGGATAGCAGTACACCGCGTTGTATTCGAGCTTGCCCGCCTGCTTGAGCCAGGCCGCGGTGGTCGGCGACAACGCGCCACCGAGGCTGTGCCCGACGAAGATCACCGTGGCACCGTTGCTCGCGTTGCTCTGCAGGAAGCTGCACAAGGTCGTCTTTGGCGCCATGGCAGTGTCTGGACTCACCATAGTGAGCAGATGCCATACGCCCAGTGCCGTGCCCATCGAGATGACCGCGGCATCCTGCGGGATCGGCTTGGATGCCCTTGTCGGCGCAGCGCTTGCCAAAGGATCGTAGGTGGCGAAGTCGACCACCGAAGCGACATCGAAATCCTCGACCAACCAGTCGTAGGGAGACTTCGGTTGGTGGCGCAGATCGCCACCACATAGACGGCGGTCGAAAAGCCAGGCATGTCCGCGCACTTGGCGACGAACATTGCATTGTCAGAAAGATCGGAGTGTTGCCCCTGCCACACCTGCGGCCCCCAGACCAGCTCCCAGGTCCCGATCTTCTGCTGCGCTGGCGCCGACTTCAGGGTGTCCAGCAACATGCGCTGATAATCGGACTGCAGTGCTGGGGCGATTCCGGTCCGCGTCCCCACCCAATTGGCCAAGCTCGAAAGCGCAAACACGGTCTGGTACTGATCGTATTGCATGTGCGTGCTCCTGATCCCTGGAGAAGCGGGGGGGCGATGGCGCACGCGTGGCGCGCCATCGTGCCCGACGCGCTCCCCCACTCGGACGGGCAAAGGCAATCTAGCAAGCTGCCGGTACGCGCATTTGACCGAAACGGCCGTCGCCGCAACATGTCTGCGAGTTGTCTACGCCGTGCGTCCGGATTCGCGTGCGGGCGCCATGCTTTCTAAAATGCACGCCCCCCCCCCACCGCTCGACCTTCCCCGATGATCAAGTCCTGGCTTGCGCGCCTGCGCATCGAACCCTTCACCCTGGCGCTGCTGTGCACGGTGCTGCTGGCCTCGCTGCTGCCGGTGCAGGGGCGCGCGGCGTCGGTGATGGACGTGGTCACCGATCTGGCGATCGCCGCGCTGTTCTTCCTGCATGGCGCGCGGCTGTCGCGCGAGGCCATCGTCGCCGGCGCGCTGCACTGGCGGCTGCACCTGACCATCTTCGCCGCCACCTTCATCCTGTTCCCGCTGCTGGGCCTGCTGTTCAAGCCGCTGTCGCACTGGCTGCTGACCCCGGACCTGTACATCGGTGTGCTGTTCCTGTGCACGCTGCCGTCCACGGTGCAGTCGTCGATCGCCTTCACCTCGATGTCCGGCGGCAACGTGCCGGCGGCGGTGTGCAGCGCCTCGCTGTCGAGCCTGCTCGGGGTGTTCCTGACGCCGCTGCTGATGGGCGTGCTGACCGACGCGCAGAACGCCATGTCCAATCCGCTGGAGGCGATGGGCAAGATCATGCTGCAGCTGTTGGTGCCGTTCGTCGCCGGCCATCTGCTGCAGCGCTGGATCGGCGGCTGGGTCGAACGCCGCCGCGCAGTGCTGCGCTACACCGACCAGAGCACCATCCTGCTGGTGGTGTACACCGCGTTCAGCGCCGCGGTGGTCGAAGGCCTGTGGCGCAAGACGCCGCTGCCGGCGCTGCTCGGCGTCGCCGTGGTCGGCGCGGTGCTGCTGGCGCTGGCGATGGCGTTGATCACCTTCGGCGCACGGCGCCTGGGCTTTTCCCGCGAGGACGAGATTCCGATCGTGTTCTGCGGCTCGAAGAAGAGCCTGGCCACCGGCGTGCCGATGGCCAAGGTCCTGTTCGCCAGCGGCAGCCTCGGCGCGATCGTGTTGCCGGTGATGATCTACCACCAGATCCAGCTGATCGTCTGCGCGGTGATCGCGCAACGCTACGCGCGCGCGGCGAAGGCAGAAGCGACCGGCTAGCGGCGAACGGCAAGGGGCGGTCGCGGGCGCCGGCCGGCACGCCGCGCCGACGCGGGCCGCAAGTGCGTGTCATGCGCCGCGCAGCACCTGCACGGGCGGCATATGCAGATGCGCAGCCGGCATGAGCGATGACGGCAACGGCTGCGTACAGTAGACGGCCGGCACGGCCGGCGCCGTGTCTCCCTCCCCTCCCGGTGCCCCCATGAGCCGCATGTTCCGCCGTTCCGCGACGATCTCCGCCAGCCTGGCCGCGCTGCTGGCGCTGAGTGCCTGCCAGCAACCGCCCGCGCCGGCCGCGCCCAAGGCCGCCCCAGCGGCGCCTGCCGCCGACAGCGCCGGCATCGCCTGGCGCGAGGGCGACGTCGACGACGCCTTCGCCGAAGCGCGCGAACACGACAAGCCGGTGCTGCTGTACTGGGGCGCGGCCTGGTGCCCGCCCTGCAATCGGCTCAAGGCCACGCTGTTCAAGGACCCAGCGTTCATCGCCCGCACCCGCGCCTTCGTCGCGGTGCACCTGGACGGCGATTCGGAAGGCGCGCAGGCCTGGGGCGAGCGCTTCGGCGTCAAGGGCTATCCGACCATCATCGTGCTGCGCCCGGACCGCAGCGAGATCACCCGCCTGGCCGGGGACAGCGATACCGTGCGCCTGGCCGAGGCCCTGCGCGTGGCCGCGACCCGCACCACCACTTCGGCGCAGTTGCTGCAGCAAGCGCTGAAGGCGCCGGCCACGCTCAGCGCCGACGACTGGACCCTGCTCGGCGAATACGGCTGGGCGGTGGATGCGGCGCAATTGGTCAAGCCGGGTCAGGCCGCCGACGTGCTCACGCGGCTGGCCGCGGCCGCGCCGCAGCTGGCCTTGCAGCGCCGTTTCGCGTTGCTGGCGCTGGCCGCGCAGGATCCGGCCAAGGCTGCCAAGGTGGATGCCAAGCACCGCGCCGCCGACCGCGAATTGCTGCAGGCGGTGCTGGCCGACCCGGCCGAGGTGCGCGCAAACCGCAGCACGCTGACCTATGCGGCGCGCGAGCTGGTGCAGGCCGCGGCCAGCGATGCCGCCGAGCGCAGCACGCTGTCGGCCGCACTGACCCATGCGCTGGACCAGGTCTACGCCGACAGCAGCCTGCCGATCAGCGATCGCCTGGACACCGCTGCCGCGGACATCGCCCTGGCGCGGTTGGCGCAAGGCCAGCCGGCCGAGGCCGGCGACGGTCCGCATCCGCCGCTGCCGCCGGCGGTGGTCGCCAAGGTGCAGCAGCGCGTGCACTGGGCCGAGCAGGCCGCCAGGACCGACTACGAACGCCAGTCCACGATCAGCAGCGCCGCCGGCCTGCTGGACGCCGCCGGCGACAGCGCCGGTGCCGAACAACTGCTGCTGGCCGAGCTTCAGCGCAGCAAGACGCCGTATTACTACATGCCGGAACTGGCCGGCCTGGCCGAGGCGCGCGGCGACAAGCAGACGGCGCTGTTCTGGCTGAAAAAGGCCTACGAGAGCGCACAAGGCCCGGCCACCCGCGTGCAGTGGGGCGTGCTCTATGTCGATGGGCTGGTCCGGCTGCAGCCGGACAATGCGGCCGCGATCGAGGCGGCCGCCGGCCAGGTGATCGGGGAGTTGGCCAGTCAGCCCGACGGCTATCACCAGCGCACCCGGCAGCGCTTCGACACCCTGGCCAAGACCCTGCAGGCCTGGAGCAAGGGCCACGACGGCAGCGCGGTGCTCGCGCGGCTGAAGCACAAGATGCAGCAAAGCTGCGGCAGCCAGGAGGGCGACGGCTGCCAGCATTGGCTGGGGTGAGCGCGAGAGGCGCCTCACGCACCACGGCAGGGCAGCACGCCGGGGGCGACCGCCAGTGCCTGCACAGCTGTCCGCTCCCGAGCCGGCGGATCTGCCGCGTCGCAGGACGCGACAGCCCCCCTCACGCCCACGACGCGGCAGACGCGCCGTGGGCTGGGCCGCTCCCGATCAGGCCGCCACGCGCACCGGCGCCGCCTGGTTGGCCGCGCGCTGCTGCTCCTTGGCGGTATGCGCGTTCAGGCCGCTGGCCTGGTTTTCCAGCGCGCGCGCCGCTTCGGCCATCTTTTCGACCAGCGCCGCGTTCTGCTGCGTGGCGGTGTCCATCTGCACCACGATCTGGTTGACCTGGCCGATGCCGGCACTCTGCTCGCGGCTGGCGCCGGCGATGTCGGTCATGATGCGCTGCACCTCGCGCACCGAGCCGAGCAGTTCTTCCATGGTGGCACCGGCGCGTGCGACCAGCGCCGAACCGCGATCGACCTGCTCGCTGGAGCTGGCGATCAGGCCGCGCACTTCCTTGGCCGCATCGGCGCAGCGCTGCGCCAGGCTGCGCACTTCGGTGGCGACCACGGCGAAACCACGGCCCTGCTCGCCCGCACGCGCCGCTTCCACCGCCGCGTTCAGCGCCAGGATGTTGGTCTGGAAGGCGATGCCGTCGATCACGCTGATGATGTCGGCGATCTTGCGCGAGGCGCTCTCGATGCCGGCCATGGTCTGCACCACGTCGCGCACCACCTCGCCACCGCGCTGGGCGACGTCGCTGGCACCATCCACCAGGCGGTTGGCGTGACCGACGTGCTCGACGTTGCGCTGCACGGTGCCGGTGATCTCTTCCATCGAGCTGGCCGCCTCTTCCAGCGCCGCGGCCTGCTGCTCGGTACGCCGGGCCAGATCGTTGTTGTCCTCGACCATCTCCGCGGCCGCGGTCTGCAGCGTGTGCGCCGCCTCGCCGAGCTGACGCGTGGCATGGATGTCCAGCAACGCGCCGACCGCACGCAGCGGGGTGCCGTCGGCGGCGCGCTTGGTCAGGCCGCGCGCGTGGACCCAGCGGTACTCACCGCTCTTCAGCTTGATCCGATACTGAATGTCGAAGCCGGTACGCCCGGTGCGGTCGTTGATATGCGACGCGAAGGCATTGAGCGCGAATTCCGCGTCCTCCGGATGCAGGCGCGAGGACCAGCTGTCGAGCACGTTGGGGAACTCGGCCTCGGAAGCGAAGCCCAGCAACGCGCGGAACTGCGGCGACCACCAGAACTCGTTGGCCGGGTTGATCGGGTCGCCGGCGGTCACGCTCATGTCCCACAGGCCGTCGTTGAGCATCTGCTGGCCCAGCTCGAAGCGCGTCAGCACGATGTCCAGGAACGCCTCGCGCTCGCGCCGCTCGGTGATGTCGGTGAGCGCGCCGGCCACCCGCAGCGGTAAGCCCTGGGCGTCGCGCTGGGTGGTGCCTATCGCGCGGAACCAGCGGTACTGGCCGTTCTTCAGCTGCAGGCGGTAGTCCACGTCGTACGGGGTCTGGCCGCTGCGGTCGCCCAGGTGCGCGGCGAACGCGTCCAGCGTGGCCTGCTTGTCGTCCGGATGCAGGCGCGAGGCCCAACTGTCGAGCACGTTGGGGAAGTCGAGCTCGGAGGAGAAGCCCAGCATCGCGCGGAACTGCGAGGACCACCAGAATTCGTTGGCGGGGTTGATCGGATCGCCGGCGATCACCCGCATTTCCCACAGGCCGTCGGTGGTCGCCTTGGTGACCAGGTCGAAACGGACGCGCATGTCGTCCACATTGGCGAGGGCGCTGTCGGCCTGCGCACGGGCGCGGTCACGCTCGGCCTCGGCCTCGCGCAGGCGCTCGGTCAGTGCCTGCAGCTTCGCCGCGTCTTGCTTGCTCTTGCCCCACATGGATGTCTCCGCGGCTTTGCCGATCTTGGTCGTTCGCCCGGTAACGACCGCGACCGGCAACACTTGAGCGGAAAACTGAACGACCCGTTCAGGCGATCCAGTGATCGACCAGCAGGAACGCGAACAGCGCCATCAGGTACACGATGGAGTAGCCGAACATGCGCATCGAGAACATCTCGTCCGGCGGATCGAGCATGCGCCAGGCGTACCAGAGGAACACCGCGTCCAGCACCAGGGTGCCGCCGAGGTAGAACACCCCGCTCATGCCCACCGCCACCGGCAGCAGCGTCACCACCACCAGCAGCACCGTGTACACCAGGATCTGCCGGCGGGTATGCGCCACGCCATGGGTGACCGGCAGCATCGGGATCGAGGCCTTGGCGTAGTCGGCGCGGCGGAAGATCGCCAATGCCCAGAAGTGCGGCGGCGTCCACACGAAGATGATCAGCACCAACAGCGAGGCATAGGCCCAGTCCCACTGGCCCTGCATGCCGGTGATCGCGGCCCAGCCCAGCAGCGGCGGCGCCGCGCCGGCCAGGCCGCCGATGACGATGTTCTGCGGCGTGGTGCGCTTGAGGAACACCGTGTAGATCACCGCATAGCCGATCAGCGAGGCGAAGGTCAGCACCGCGGTGATCCCGTTGACCCACACCACCAGCACGGTCATCGACAGCGCCGTCAGCAGGGTAGCGAACAGCAGCACCTGCCACGGCAGCACCTTGCCCACCACCAGCGGACGCCAGGAGGTGCGCGCCATCTGCGCATCGATGCGTGCGTCCAGCAGCTGGTTGATCGCCGCCGCCGCCGAGGCCGCCAGCCAGATGCCGAAGAAGCCGAGCAGGCCGGTGCGCACCTGCGCCCAGGTCGGCAGCCCCGGGATCGCCAGGCACATGCCGACCAGGGCGGTGAACACGATCAGCGCCACCACCTTGGGCTTGGTCAGGTCCCAGTAGTCGCGCCAGTGGACGCGATGCGCGCTCATTGCGGCGCCCGCAAGCGCGCCAGCAACGACACCAGCACGAACAGCAGCGCCACCGCGCCGGCGTTGTGCAGCACCGCCACCGGCAAGGGCAGCGCCAGCTTGACGTTGAGGATGCCCAGGCACACCTGCGCGACCAGCAGCAGCGCCAGCGCCGCGGCCCAGCCGCGCATGCCCGGCGTGCGGCTCAGGCGCCAGCTCAGCCACAGCAGGTAGGCCGCCACCACCATCGCCATCATCCGGTGCGCCATCTGGATGGCGATGCGCGCCGCGCCGTCGAGCACGCCGCCTTCGTAGTCCACGCCGATGCCGCGCCACAGGGTGAAGCCCTCGCGGAAATCGTGCGGCGGCCACCACTGGCTGACGCAGCGCGGGAAGTTGTCGGCCGACCAGCTGCCGCCGCCGCAGGCCAACGCCGCGTAGTTGGCGCTGACCCAGCCGCCCAGGGCGATCTGCAGCACCAGCACCGCCACGCCCAGGCGCAGCAGCCACTTCAGGCGCGGCGCATCGGCCAGGGTGATCGGCAGATGGGTGGCGCGCCAGGCCATCCACACCAGCAGCGAGAACATCAGCAGGCCGCCCAGCAGATGCCCCATCACCACGATCGGCTTGAGCAGCAGGGTCACCGTCCACATGCCCAGCAGGGCCTGGAAGATCACCACCGACAGGGTCAGCACCGCGGCACGGGCCAGGTCGTCGTTGGACCAGCGCAGCGCCGCCAGCAGCAGGATCGCCTCGCCGCCGACTGCCACCAGCATCGCCAGCCCCGGCCAGCCGGACATGTACAGCGGGATCGACAGCGCCACCAGCGCCGCCGCCGTGACGATCTGGGCGATGCCGAGCCGGCGCCGCCGCGCCGCCAGCAGCGACAGCACCAACACTTCCACGCCCAGCGCACCGGCCAGGAAGCGGTGGATCTGCTCGCGCCACGCCTTGTGCGTCTCCAGCGGCCGGATCTTGCTGGCGGCGTGGGTATCGGCTTCGGCACTGGTCTGCGGCCAGGTGATGCGGCCGTAGCAGGTCGGCCAATCCGGGCAGCTCATGCCCGCATCGGACAGGCGCACGAACGAGCCGAACATGATGGTGCTGGCGGTGAACAGCGCCGCCAGCCAGGCCATGCGATGGAAATGCCGGAACAGCGCCGGGCGCGCGAACAAGGTCATAGGAAGCGGCTCACAGGAGTTTCAGCAGTTTCGCCAGGTCCGCGCGCAACCCGGCCGGGTCGAACCCGGGGGCATAGCGCAGCACCACGAAACCGTTCGGATCGATGACGTAGACCGGCACCCCGGCCGCATCGCGCACCCGCGGCAGCGCCGCCAGCAGCGCCGGATCCGCGCGCAGCGCCTGCACCTGCGGCAGGGCCTGGGCGGCGGCCGGCGGCGTGCCGATCCACAGGATCTGCACGTGGTCGGCGTCGTGGCCGAACAGCTGCCAGACCTTGTCCAGGTCGCGCGCCAGCGCCTCGCAGGCGCTGCCGCAGTCCGCCGGCGGCGCCAGCGCGATGCGCCACAGCCGCCGCTGCGGCTCCCAGGCGTAGACGCGGCCGTCGGCCAGCCGCGGCTGCAGCGCGCGCAGGTCGGCCGGCGGCTGCAGCAGTTCGCCGTGGTTGCGGCTGGCGGCCGGCTGCCAGCCGGAAAAGCGCAACGCGCCGGCGACCAGCATCGAGCCGAAGAACAGGACGAACAACACGATCAGCGGCCAGCGGCCGCGTGCGGCCGCCGGGCGCGGGGCCGGGGTGGGAGCATTCATGCCGGGGATTTTCTCATGCGCGCGCGCTCAGCGCCCGCCCCGTCCCCTGCGCGCGCGCCAGCTGAGCAGCGCCGCGGTGACCAGCACCGCCAGCGCCAGGCCGAACCATTGCACCGCGTAACCCAAGTGGCGCTCGGGCGGCAGCGTGTTCGGCAGCAGGTCCAGGTCGCGCGGATAACCCAGCGGCAAGGCCGGATCCAGGCGCAGCACCTGCGACAAAATGTCGCGGCGGCCGAGCGCCTCGCCGATCGCCGCCGGCTCGATGCGCATCGCCAGCCAGCGCTGCGGCGACGGCGCCGCGACCAGCGCCGGACCCAGGGTCAATCCATGCGACGGTGGCGGCCCGAGCAGGCCGACCAGCGTGTAGCGGCCCTGCAACGGCGCCGGTTCCGGCAGCGCGCGGTCGGCCGGCAGCGGCAACCAGCCCAGTTCCACCAGCAGCGGCGCGGCGACGCCGTCGGCCAGGAACGGCTGGTACACCTTGACCCCGCTGCGGCCCTGCCGCAGCTGATTGTCGAGCAGGATCTGCCCGGGCAGGAAGCGGCCAGCGCCATGCACCCAGCGCAACTCGCCTGGCGGCGTCGCACGCAACGCATCGGCCAGCGTCTGCGGACGATCGCGCACATGCGCCGCCTGCGCCAGCAAGGCCTGCTTCTCGTGCATGCGCTGCAACTGCCAGCGGCCGAGCATGCAAAAGCACAGCGCCACCGCCAGCGCGACGCTCCAACCCAGCCACAGCGGCATGCGCCGGCGCGCACCCACGCGCGAGGCAGCGGCGAGGGTCATAATGCGGACACACCATGCGCCGAGACGCCCATGAACGACTCACTGAAGACTTTGCTGATCGTCGCGTTCCTGCTGCTCATCCTGTGGAACCTGGGCGCCGGCCTGTACTACCTGTTGGTGGACCGCGGCCAGAGCAAGCGCACGGTGAACGCGTTGACCTGGCGCATCGGCCTATCGGTGTGCCTGATCCTGCTGGTGATCCTGGGCATCTACACGGGCACGATCAAGCCCCATGGGCTCGGGCGGTAGACGTTGCTTTCGGGATTCGGGATTCGGGATTCGGGATTCGGGATTCGATAGCAGCATGCCGTCCGCACGGGCACTTTGCACGCGAGCGATCCAGTCAAAGCGCCTACGAGATGAATTCGCCGTAGTAGCGGCTTCAGCCGCGACGCCTTACCGGTAACGCATCGCGGCTGAAGCCGCTCCTACAACACGCCGCAGCCAGTGACGCCGGCACGCGCGGAAACCAACCAATCCCCACTCCCGACTCCCCAATCCCCGCCCTCAAAGCACATAGACGAACAGGAACAGCGCCAGCCACACCACGTCGACGAAGTGCCAGTACCACGCCGCCGCTTCGAAGGCGAAGTGGTTGTCGCGGCTGAAGTGGCCGCGGCTGATCCGCAGCAGCATCACCAGCAGCATGATCGTGCCCAGCAGCACGTGCGCGCCGTGGAAGCCGGTGAGCATGAAGAAGGTCGAGCCGTAGATGCCCGAGCCCAGGGTCAGGTTGAGTTCCTTGTAGGCATGCATGTACTCCTCGGCCTGGAAGTACAGGAAGGTGCAGCCCAGCGCCACGGTCAGCGCCTGGAACACCATCAGCCGGGTGCGCTGACCGGCCTTGAGCGCGTGGTGGGCGATGGTCAGGGTGACGCCGGAGCTGAGCAGGATCAGCGTGTTGATCAGCGGCAGGCCCCAGGCCGGGATGGTCTGGAACTGGCCGCCGATGCCGCCCGGGCCGTTGGTCGGCCAGGCGGCGGAGTAGCCGTCCCACAGCAGCGCATTGGTCATCACCCCGTCGCCCTCGCCGCCCAGCCACGGCAGGATGAAAGTGCGGGTGTAGAACAGCGCGCCGAAGAAAGCGCCGAAGAACATCACCTCGGAGAAGATGAACCACACCATGCCCATGCGGAACGACACGTCGACCTGGCGGTTGTAGTGCCCGGCGATCGATTCGCGGATCACGTCGCCGAACCACATGAACAGCGTCGCCACCAGCATCGCGATGCCGGTGAAGAAGGTCCACTTGCCCCAGGACGCGTCGTTGAGCCAACTGGCCACGCCGATCATGGTCACGAACATCGCGATCGAGCCGATGAACGGCCAGCGGCTCTGGCTGGGCACGTAGTAGGCGTTGGCGGTGGCGTCGGTGCTGGGCTGGGCCATGGCAGGCATTCCGGTCGGGTCAGGGAGCCGCGCGCGCGGAACCGGCCAGTTTCGGCGATCCCAGTTCCGCGCTCAGCGCATCGTTCTTGTAGAAGGTGTAGGACAGGGTGATGGTGCTGATGTCGCTGGGCAGGTTGGGATCGACGATGAAGCGCACCGGCATGTCGCGCTTCTCGCCGGCCTGCAGGGTCTGCGCGGTGAAGCAGAAGCACTCGGTCTTGGTGAAGTAGCCGGACGCGCGTGCCGGCGCCACCGACGGCACCGCACTGCCGACGATGGCGTGCGCGCCATCGTTGTGCGCGTAGTACAGCGCCTCGTTGAGTTCGCCCGGCACCACCTGCATGGTCAGCTGCTCCGGATGGAACGACCAGGGCAGCTTGGAGTTCACCCCGCCATCGAACTGCACCGTGACCGTGCGCTTGCCCGCGAGTGGTTTGCCGGCCTGCGGCCCTTCGCCGGGGCCGCGTTCCAGGCGCACGCCGAATACCTTCTCGCAGGCGATGCGGTACAGCGGCACCAGCGAGAAGGTCAGCACGAACACCGCCAGCGCCACGCCGACCAGCTTGAACAGCCCGGCGCTGCTGTGCACCCGCGGCGCTGGCGCGTTCATCGGCCCAGCACCCCCGAGAGGACGAAGGCGACGTAGATCGCCAACGCCACCGCGCCGACCACCAGCGCGGTGCGCACCGCACGTTTGCGGCGCAGGACCAGGTCGTCGAGCGGCGGTTGCGCGGTCATCAGTGGCTGATGTCGTCGTGAGCCAGATCGCCGGGCTTGAGCACCGGCGGCAGGGTGAAGGTGTGCGCCGGTGCCGGCGACGGCACCGTCCACTCCAGGCCGCGCGCGCCTTCCCACGAGCGCGCTTCGGCACGCGCGCCATTGCGCAGCGACGCCAGCAGGATGCCGGCCATCAGGAACGGGGTGACGAACATGCCGAACGCGCCGATCGAGCTGACCAGGTTCCAGTCGGCGAACACCACGTTGTAGTCGGGGATGCGCCGCGGCATGCCGGCCAGGCCGAGGAAGTGCTGCGGGAAGAACAGCAGGTTGACGAACAGCATCGTCCACCAGAAGTGGAACTTGGCCCAGGTCTCGTTGTACATGCGCCCGGTCCACTTCGGCCACCAGTAGTACACCGCCGCGATCAGCGCGAACACCGCGCCGGTGACCAGCACGTAGTGGAAGTGCGCGACCACGAAATAGGTGTCGTGGTACTGGAAGTCGGCCGGCACGATCGCCAGCATCAGCCCGGAGAAACCGCCGATGGTGAACAGGATCACGAAGGCGATGGCCCACAGCATCGGCGACTCGAAGGTCATCGAGCCCTGCCACATGGTGCTGACCCAGTTGAACACCTTCACCCCGGTGGGGATGGAGATCAGCATGGTGGCGAACATGAAGTAGATCTCGCCGCCCAACGGCATGCCCACGGTGAACATGTGGTGCGCCCAGACGATGAAGCTCAGGAACGCGATCGCCGCGATCGCGTAGACCATCGCCTGGTAGCCGAACAGCGGCTTGCGGCTGAAGGTCGGGATGATTTCGCTGATCACGCCGAACGCCGGCAGGATCATGATGTAGACCTCGGGGTGCCCGAAGAACCAGAAGATGTGCTGGTACATCACCGGGTCGCCGCCGCCGGCGGCGTTGAAGAACGAGGTGCCGAAGAACTTGTCGGTGAGCAGCATGGTCACCGCGCCGGCCAGCACCGGCATCACCGCGATCAGCAGGAACGCGGTGATCAGCCAGGCCCAGCAGAAGATCGGCATCTTCAGCAGGTCGATGCCGGGCGCGCGCATGTTGAGCACGGTGGCGATGATGTTGATCGCGCCCATGATCGAGCTGATGCCGGCGACGTGGATGGCGAACACCGAGAAGGCGACGTTGTAGCCGCCCTGCAGCATCAGCGGCGGATACATGGTCCAGCCGCCGGCCGGCGCACCGCCGGGCAGGAACAGGGTCAGCAGCAGCAGAGTGAAGGCCACCGGCAGCAGCCAGAACGACCAGTTGTTCATGCGCGGCAGCGCCATGTCCGGCGCGCCGATCTGCAGCGGGATCATCCAGTTGGCCAGGCCGACGAAAGCCGGCATCACCCCGCCGAAGATCATCACCAGCGCGTGCACGGTGGTCATCTGGTTGAAGAACTCGGGCTTGACGAACTGCAGGCCCGGCTGCGCCAGTTCGGCGCGGATCACCACGCTCATCGCCGCACCGATGACGAACATGGTGAAGCTGAAGAGCAGGTACAGCGTGCCGATGTCCTTGTGGTTGGTGGAGAAGAACCAACGCTCGACGAAGCTCTGCTGATGCCCGTGCTCGTCGTGGTGATCGACTGCCGAATGGGCCATGGCGGCTACCTCAGAAAAGGAATGCTGGAGATCAGGCGGCTTGCACGATCAGGTGCGAGTCGGAACGAGGACGCGACAGCCGCGCCTGCGGCGGCGGTGCCGGCACCTGGGCGTCGGCGGGCGCGGCAGCGGGTTCGGCGGAGGCCGGCGCAGCAGCCGGGGCCGCCGCCGGCGTGGCCGGCGCGGGCGCAGCGGCGGGCGCCGGCTTGCGCGATGCCAGCCACTTCTGGAAGTCCTGCTTGCTCACCGCCTCGACCACGATCGGCATGAAGCCGTGGTCCTTGCCGCACAGTTCGGCGCACTGGCCGCGGTACACCCCGGGCGTGTCGATGCTGGTCCAGGCTTCGTTGATGATCCCGGGGATGGCGTCCTGCTTCCAGCCCAGCGCCGGCACCCACCAGGCGTGGATGACGTCGTCGGCGGTGATGACGAAGCGCACCTTGGTGTTCACCGGCAGCACCAGCCGGTTGTCCACGTCAAGCAGGTAGTGCGGGTCGTGCTCGGCCGTCGGCACCGCGCCGCTCTGCCGCAGGCGGTCGGAACTGCGCGCCAGGCGGCTGGTGAACGAGACGTTCTCGCCCAGGTATTCGTAGCGCCACATCCACTGGTAGCCGGTGACCTTCACCGTCATCTCGGCATCGCGGGTGTCGTACATCGCGATCAGCTTGGCGGTGGCCGGCCAGGCCATCACGATCAGGATCAGCACCGGGATCACCGTCCACACGATCTCGGCCTTGGTGTTGTGGCTGAACTGCGCCGGCACCGCGCCCTTGGACTTGCGGAACTTGAAGATCGCATAGGCCATCGCGCCGAACACCAGCACGCCGATGACCACGCACACCCACAACGCGACCATGTGCGCGTCGTAGGCGTTGCGCGCGCTCTGGGTGACGCCCCTGCCCATGTTGAGCTGCCACGGCTTGGGATCGGCCGATTGCGCCCACGCCAGCGGTGCGGCCATCGCCGCCGCCAACGCCATCCCGCCCCTGACCGCCTGTTGCACACACCCGCCGCGTTGCTTCATTGCCTAGACCCCTTGGAGCGTCATCGGTTGCGGCCGGTCACGGCCGCGAGCAAGCCTTCCAGGGTCTGCGCCAGTTGCCGGCGTTCGTCGGGGCCGAGGAATTCGCCGACCCGGACCTGCTTGCCGCTGGATGCCAGCACCACCCTGTCGTCGCCTTCGATCCGCAACCGCACCCAATGCGGGTGGGCGCGGAACGCCGGCGTTCCTGCATTCGGACGGGTCACTTCCACGCAGGCCGGACCCACCCGGATATCCTCTTCGCGCTCGCCGCCACGCCACGACCAATGCAGCGCGAGCGCCACCACGATGCTGTGCAACAGGGCGAACGCAGGCGCGAACACATTGCCGGCGAGCCACCCCAGCCCGGCCACGGCCCACATCGCCCCGGCCAGTGCGACGAACAACAGAACGAATTGCCGGGCATTCAACGCCCGCGGCGGTCGCAGCCGCAGCTGCGTACCCGACCCCTCCGGAGAAAACGGAAACATTTCGATCATGTCGAACCGCCGCTTCCGAACCGCTCGTGCCCGAGCCGCGAGCACGCCTGGATGGTAGCCCCCGGCCTGCGCGGCGGCAAGCGCGCGTTCACCACAAAAAATGCTGTAGCGCAACAAGATATGCGTTCAGCCTGGACGCGTCCGCCATCGCCGTGGCGATGCCGGCACCCCCCTGCGCGTGCAGGCGCTGACATAAAATAGCGGGCTCTGTCCCTGGCCTTTCCCGCATGAACGCTCTGCCTGGCGCCGGCTCTGTCCCGGCGATGCCGTCCGCGTCTCCTTCGCCCTTGCTGTCCCCCGAACTCCCGCCCGCGCCGCAGGCCCTGCGCGCGGCGATCACCGCCGCCTGGCTCAAGGACGAAGCCGAACACGTACGCGAACTGCTCGAGCAGGCGCGCCTGCCCGCGGCCGACCAGGCCAGGGTGCAGGCGCTGGCCGCCGACCTGGTCACCCGCGTGCGCGCCCGCGCCCAGGACCAGGGCGCGATCGAGGCCTTCATGCGCCAGTACGACCTCGGCAGCGAGGAAGGCGTGCTGCTGATGTGCGTGGCCGAAGCGCTGCTGCGCATCCCCGACCAGGACACCGCCGACAAGCTGATCCGCGACAAGCTCGGCGATGCGGACTGGAAGAAGCACATGGGCGAGAGCGACTCGATCCTGGTCAATGCGTCGACCTGGGGCCTGATGCTCACCGGCAAGCTGGTGCAGATCAACGACCTCACCCGCGCCGACGTGTCCGGCGCGTTCAAGCGCCTGATCGGCCGCGTCGGCGAGCCGGTGATTCGTCTGGCGGTGCGCCAGGCGATGAAGATCATGGGCCATCAGTTCGTGATGGGCCGGACCATCGGCGAGGCGCTGACCCGCTCGAAGAAGGGCGACAACGCCCACTACCGCTACTCGTTCGACATGCTCGGCGAAGGCGCGCTGACCATGAAGGACGCGCAGCGCTACCTCGACGCCTACCGCCAGGCGATCCACGCCATCGGCAAGCATTTCGCCGCGCAGCGCCAGCAGGGCGGCGGCAAGGACGCGGTGTTCGCCGCACCCAGCATCTCGATCAAGCTCTCGGCGCTGTATCCGCGCTACGAGCACGCCAAGCGTGCGCGGGTGATGGCCGAACTGGTGCCCGGCGTGCTGGAACTGGCGCAACTGGCCAAGTCCTATGGCATCGGCTACACGGTCGACGCCGAAGAAGCCGACCGCCTGGAACTGTCGCTGGACATCATCGAGGCCACCTTCTCCGATCCCTCGCTGGACGGTTGGGAGGGCTACGGCCTGGCGGTGCAGGCATACCAGAAGCGCACCCCGTACACGATCGATTTCCTCGCCGACCTGGCGCGCCGCGTCGGCCGCCGCATCCCGGTGCGCCTGGTCAAGGGCGCCTACTGGGACGCGGAGATCAAGCGCGCGCAGGTCGAGGGCCACCCGGGCTATCCGGTGTTCACCCGCAAGCAGAACACCGACGTGTCCTACCTGGCCTGCGCCAAGCGCCTGTTCGCGCATAGCGATGCGCTGTATCCGATGTTCGCCACCCACAACGCGCAGACCATCGCCGCGGTGCGCGCCATCGCCGGCGGCCGCGACTACGAGCACCAGAAGCTGCACGGCATGGGCGACGACCTCTACGCCGAGGTGATCCCCGCCGACCGCCTCGGTGTGCCCTGCCGCGTGTACGCGCCGGTGGGCTCGCACGAGGACCTGCTGCCGTACCTGGTGCGGCGCCTGCTGGAGAACGGCGCCAACTCCAGCTTCGTCAACCGCATCACCGACGAAGACGTGGCCATCGAAGACCTGATCCGCGACCCGGTCGAGGCCGTGTCCGCATTCGCCTCCATCCCGCATCCGAAGATTCCGCTGCCGGTCGATCTGCTGCGCAGCCAGAACCACAACAGGAAGAACTCCATGGGCGCCAATCTCGCCAACGACAACGATCTGCGCGCGCTGGCCGACCAGCTCAACACCGCGCTCAAGCCCTGGCAGGCCGCGCCGCTGGTGCCCGGCGCGGTGATCGCCGGCGACGCCCTGGCGGTCGCCAACCCGGCCGACCATCGCCAGATCGTCGGCCACTGGAAGCCGGCCGATGCCTCCACCGTGGAGAAGGCGCTGAGCAACGCCGCGGCCGCCTACCCGGCCTGGAACCGCACCCCGGCCGCCAGCCGCGCCACCATTCTCGAACATGCCGCCGACCTGCTGGAAGCGCGCATGCCCGAGTTCATGGCGCTGTGCGTCAAGGAAGCCGGCAAGACCCTGCCCGACGGCGTCGCCGAAGTGCGCGAGGCGGTGGATTTCCTGCGCTACTACGCCGGCCAGGCGCGCGCGCAGTTCGGTGCGCCCGAGCGCCTGCCCGGGCCGACCGGCGAATCCAACGAACTGCAGCTGCACGGCCGCGGCGTGTTCGTGTGCATCAGCCCGTGGAATTTCCCGCTGGCCATCTTCCTCGGCCAGGTCGCCGCGGCGCTGGCCGCCGGCAACAGCGTCATCGCCAAGCCGGCCGAGCAGACCAACCTGGTCGGCCATGCCGCGGTGAAGCTGCTGCACGAAGCCGGCGTGCCGGAGGCGGTGGTGCAGTTCCTGCCCGGCGACGGCGCCACCGTCGGCGCCGCGCTGACCCGCGATCCGCGCGTGGCCGGCGTCGCCTTCACCGGCTCCACCGAGACCGCGCGCGCGATCAACCGTGCGCTGGCCGCGCGCGATGCCGCCATCGGCGTGCTGATCGCCGAGACCGGCGGCCAGAACGCCTTCATCGCCGACTCCTCGTCGCTGCCGGAAGCGGTGGTCAAGGACGCGATCTCCAGCGCCTTCATCTCCGCCGGCCAGCGCTGCTCGGCCGCGCGCGTGCTGTTCGTGCAGGACGACATCGCCGACAAGGTGATGACCATGCTGGCCGGCGCCATGGCCGAGCTGAAGGTCGGCGACCCCGGCCTGCTGTCCACCGACGTCGGCCCGGTGATCGATGCCGATGCGCTGCAGATCCTCACCGACCACGCCGCGCGCATGGACCGCGAAGCGCGCGCGATCGCCGTGGCCGCCACCGACGACGCCACCGCGCACGGTAGCTTCTTCGCCCCGCGCGCCTACGAGCTGCAGTCGCTGGCGCAGTTGCAGCGCGAGATCTTCGGCCCGGTGCTGCACGTGATCCGCTGGAAGGCCGACCAGCTCGACGCGGTGATCGACCAGATCAACGCCACCGGCTACGGCCTGACCCTGGGCGTGCATTCGCGCATCGACGAGACCATCGAGCGCATCGCCTCGCGCGTGGCGGTGGGCAACGTCTACGTCAACCGCAACCAGATCGGCGCGGTGGTCGGCGTGCAGCCGTTCGGCGGCCAGGGCCTGTCCGGCACCGGCCCCAAGGCCGGCGGCCCGCACTACCTGCTGCGCTTCGCCACCGAGAAGGTGGTGACGGTCAACACCACCGCCGCCGGCGGCAACGCCTCGCTGCTGACCCTGGGCGACTGACCGGCCCGCTTCGGCGCAGCGTTCCGCCCGGAACCTGCGCCGAGCGCAGCCTGCCGCAGCGCGCGCCATGCCGCCGCGGACAGGCATAAAAAAAGCCCCGCCGAAGCGGGGCTTTTTCGTGGAACTGCGAAGCGCCTGCGATCAGAACTTGTAGTTGACCGAGGCCGCCAGCACGTTGCCGCTCACGTCGTAGTCGCCGACCAGGCGGTTGCCGGTGGCGCTGGTGGTGGCGATGCTCGGGTCGTTGGTGAACAGGTGGGTGTAGCCGAAGCTGTACTCGGCCTGCTCGGACGGCTTCCAGGTCAGACCCAGCGAGACCCACTTGCGGCTCGCGTCCGGCACGCGCACGTCGCGGTGCTGGTCGGTGGTCGGGGTCTGGTCGTAGGCCAGGCCGCCACGCAGGGTCAGCGTGTCGCTCATGCGGTAGTCGGCGCCCAGCGACACGAAGGTGGTGTCGCGGTACGAGAAGTCCAGCACGCTGTCGGGCTGGTTGGAGGCGAAGTCGACGGTGACCTTGTCGAACTTGCTCCAGGCGGTGCGGGTGACGTCGGCCATCACCGTCCACTGCTCGTTGATGTCATGGGTGAAGCTGGCGGTGGCGCTGGCCGGCAGCTTGACGGTGGCGCGGCCCTTGGTGTCGACGAAGGTGCCCGGCGCGGCGAAGGCCAGCACGGTGGCGGCATTGCCCGGCACGGTGAAGTCGGCGTCGCCGTCGGTGATCTTGTGCTCGACCTGCGAGCGGTAGCTGAAGCCGATGTGGGTGTGCTCGTCGACGCTGAACAGGCCGCCCAGGGTGAAGCCGACCGCGGTGTTGTCGCCCTTGATGCGCGAGAAACCGTCGGCGCTGCCCGGCGCGAAGCCCGGCACGCGGCGCGAGGCCAGGACGGTGCCGAAGTCGATGGCGTTGGTCAGTTCGATGTCCAGGCGCTCGGCGAACACGGACGCGCCGAAGGACACGTACGGGTTGACGTCGTAGGAGAAGGCGAAGTTCAGGTCGATCGCCTGCAGTTCGGTCTTCACGCCGTTGTAGCGGCCGACCCAGTCGCGGTCGTATTCGGTCTTGAAGCCGAACGGCACGGTCAGCGAGGTGCCGAAGTGCATGTTGTTGTTTTCGCCGAACGGCATGTGGAAGTACGCGGCCGGAACCGGCGCGATCATGCCGGCGTCGCCGCCACGGCCACCGGAGATCGGCTGGCCATTGGCGTAGGTGCCGCCGTTGCCCTGGTACTTGGCCGAGAACTGGATGGCGCTGACGTCGGCCTGGAACACCTTGCCGTCGAGCTGGCGCATGCCGGCCGGGTTCACGGCGATGATCGAGGCATCGCCGGGGGCGCTACCGGAGCCGGCGAAGGCGCGGCCCAGACCCTTGGCGCTGTTCTCCTTGAGCTGGAACGCGGCGCCGTGCGCCTGGCCCATGGCCAGCGCGCCGACGATGCCGACGGCCAGAGCGGTGAAACGGACGAACTGGGTTGCGTTTTGCATGGCTAGCTTTCTCCGGAAGACGAGTGTCTGTGTTCGCGCCTGCGCCTTCCCGGGCCGGAATGGTCCAGGAATGCGCGCCGGAGTCCCCTCCCGACATACGACGCCGTATGCGAGTATACCCCGCACCGTTAACTAAACAATAACGACATGATGCGTTCAGCTTCGTGTGGAGTCGGCGTGCGTTCAGCCGGATGAAGTCGTTATCGTGGCGTCCCTGGCGGTCTCCGGCTCCCCCGTTCCCTCGCATGTTCGTTTCCATCCCCTCCCGCGAACGCACCACGCTGCGCTGGGCCACACCGTTGTTGTTCGCGGCGATGTGGCTGGCCTTCCTGTGGTCGATCAGCCGCCCCGACGAGGCGCGCGCGACCCTGTGGCTGGACTGGGGCGCGCTCTCGGCCGGGGTGGGCAGCCCGCGCGACTGGCTGGCCACGGTGCAGGACGGCAGCGTGCTGCGCCTGTTCACCGCCCTGTTCCTGCACGCCGACTGGTCGCACCTGCTCGGCAACCTGGTGTTCCTGCTGATCTTCGGCCTGCCCGCCGAACGCGTGCTGGGGCCGTGGCGGTTCCTGCTGCTGTTCCTGGGCGGCGGGGCGATTTCCAACCTGGCCGCGGTGTTCGCGGTCGGCACCCCGGACCGGGTGATCATCGGCGCCAGCGGCGCGGTCTCGGCGCTGATCGGCACCTACCTGGCGCTGTTCCCGCGGGCCAAGCTCGGCGTGGTGCTGCCGCTGGGGCTGTTCCTGGAATTCGTGCGCGCCCCGGCCTCGCTGCTGATCGGCACCTGGGCGGCGCTGCAGGTGGTGTTCGCCTACATCGGCCCGGCCTTCGGCATGGTGGCGTGGTCGGCGCACCTGGCCGGCTTCGCCTTCGGCATGGTCTACGGGCTGTACGTGCGCGCGGCGATCGCGCGGCGGCTGCGCAAGCGCAAGGGCTTCTGAGCCGCCTGCGGCAACGGCGCCCGTATACTGCGCGCATGTTCAAGCATCTGTACAAAGTGACCTTCCTCAACCACGGCAAGGTCTACGAGCTGTATTGCCAGCACGTCGGCAGCAGCCATCTGTGGGGCTTCACCGAGATCGGCACGCTGGTGTTCGACGTGCACGACGGGCTGGTGATCGATCCCACCGAGGAACGCCTGCGCGAGGAGTTCGGCGACACCAAGACGCTGCATCTGCCGATGCAGAGCATCGTGCGCATCGAGGAAGTGGAGAAGAAGGGCCAATCGACGATCCGCGACGCGGCCACCGGCGAGAAGGTGGTCACGCCGTTCCCGATGCCCGGCAAGCCACGCTGAGCCGATGCGCATCCTGATCGCCGACGACTATCAGGATGCGGTGCGCCACCTGCCCTGCTTCGCGCGGCTGCAGGCGCACAGCGTGCAGGTGCTGACCGCGCTGGCGCCCGAGCGCGAGACCTTCGTTCGCCACGCCGCCGAGGCCGAGGCGCTGGTGCTGATCCGCGAGCGCACCCGCATCGACGCCGCCTTGCTGGCGCGCCTGCCGAAGCTGCGCCTGATCAGCCAGACCGGGCGGATCGGCGAACACATCGACCTGGCCGCCTGCACCGCGCGCGGCGTGGCCGTGGCCGAAGGCGTCGGTTCACCGTTGGCACCGGCGGAACTGACCTGGGCGATGCTGATGGCCGCCAGCCGGCGCCTGCTCGCCTACCGCGATGCGCTGCGAGCCGGGCACTGGCAGGCCACCGGCGATGCGCAGCTGGGCCGCAGCCTGGACGGGTTGACGCTGGGCATCTGGAGCTACGGCAAGATCGGCCGCCGCGTCGCCGCCTACGGGCGTGCGTTCGGCATGCGCGTGCAGGTGTGGGGCGGCGAGGACAGTTGTGCGCAGGCGCGCGCCGACGGCTTCGCGGTCGCCGCCAGCCGCGAGGCGTTGTTCGCCGAGAGCGACGTGCTCAGCCTGCATCGCCGCCTGGTCGCGGCCACCCGCCACCAGATCGGACTGGACGACCTGCTGCGGATGAAACCCGATGCGCTGCTGGTCAACACCAGCCGTGCCGAACTCATCGCGCCCGGCGCGCTGCTGGCCGCGCTGGACGCCGGACGCCCGGGACAGGCAGCGCTGGACGTGTTCGAACAGGAGCCGGTGCTGGATCCGCGGCATCCGCTGCTGCGGCATCCGCGGGTGCTGGCGACGCCGCACCTGGGCTACGTCGAACAGGGCAGCTACGACCTGTATTTCGGCGCCGCCTTCGACAACGTGCTGGCCTTCGCCGCCGATGCGCCGCAGCGGCTGGCCAATCCAGAGGTCCTCAGCGTCGCCGACTGAGCGGCTGGCCACCGACGCCGCGCAGCGGCCACGCCGCGCGCGATGGCGAGGTGGGCCGCCGTCGGCTCAGGTGCCGGAGGCCGGCGCAGGCCCGGTCTTGTCGGAGCCGGTCTTGTCGGACTCGGTCTTGGCAGGTTCGGACTTGGTGGGCTCGGGCTTGGTCGGTTCCGCCGCCGGCTGCTTCGCCGGGGCGGCCTTCGGCGCCGCGCCCGCCGGCTTGTGCGCCGGCTTGGCCTTGCCCTTGCCGGCCGGTGCCGCCGCGGCCGCCCGCGCCACCGCGCCGGGCTGCTTCAGTTCGGCCAGCGCCTGCGCGATCGGGCCGTCGCCCGGCAGCACGTCGCCGGCGGTGTAGCCCTCGGCGCCCTCGTCGTCGCCATGCAGGTGGCCCGGCAGGGTCGCTTCGCTGTAGTCGGCGATCGCCGCCGGCTTGTCGGCATCGTCCGCGCTGGCCTCCGGATGCAGCACCACGTCGGGCACGATGCCGCTGGCCTGGATCGACTTGCCGCTGGGGGTGTAGTACCGCGCCGTGGTCAGCTTGACCGAGTCGCCATTGTCCAGCGGCAGCACGGTCTGCACCGAACCCTTGCCGAAGGTGCGGCTGCCGACGATGCGCGCGCGCTTGTTGTCGCGCAGCGCACCGGCCAGCACTTCCGAGGCGCTGGCCGAACCGGCATCCACCAGCACCACCATCGGCGCGCCGTTGAGCAGGTCGCCGGGGGTGGCGTCGAACTTGGAATCGCTGACCGAGATGCGCCCGCGGGTGCTGACGATGGTGCCCTTGTCGAGCACGTCGTCGGCCACCTGCACCGCCGCGGTCAGCAGGCCGCCCGGATTGCTGCGCAGGTCCAGCACCAGGCCGCGCAGCTTGCCGCCGGCCTGCGCCTGCAACTGCTGCAACTGCTTGTGGAAATCGGCGCCGGTGTCGGCCTGGAAGGTGCTGATGCGGATGTAGCCGTAGCCGGGTTCGAGCATGCGGCTGCGCACGCTGGCCACGCGGATGGTCTGCCGGGTCAGGGTCACGTCGAACGGCTTGGCGACCTTGTCGCGGGCGATGGTCAGTACGACCTTGCTGCCCGGCTCGCCGCGCAGCGGCTCCATCGCCTTGACCGCGCTGATCGGCTTGCCGTCGATGGCGATGATGATGTCGCCCGAGCGCAGGCCGGCGCGCGCGGCAGGCGTGTCGTCGATCGGCGACACCACCTTGAGCGTGTTGTCCGGCAGTTGCAGCAGCTCCACGCCGATGCCGTCGTAGGCGCCGCTGGTCTGCTCGTCGAAGGCTTCGGCGTCTTCCTTGCTGAAATACGTGCTGTGCGGATCCAGGTCCAGCAGCAGGCCGCGGATGGCGGACTGCATCAGCTTCTTGTCGTCGACCGGATCGACGTAGGCTTCCTTCACCGCGTTGTAGACCGCCACGTAGCGGCGGATCTCGTCCAGCGGCACCTTGGCACTGGCCGATTCGGTGGAATCCGGATCGTCGGCGCTGGCCGCCGGGGCCGTGGGCGTCTGCGCCTCGGCGCGTTGCGCCATCGACGGCAGCGGCGCCAGAGCGAGCAACAGGGCTGCGGACAGGACTACGCGCATGAAGCACTCCGATTGGGGAAGACCCGCACCGTGCACGGCGCGGTTGTCCGGATTATGCGCGAAGCCGAGCTAAATTCGCGTTGAACGCGCCGCAGCCGCGTGGCTCAGCGGCGCTGCAGCCACGACGCCGGATCCACCGGCTGACCATTGCGACGCAGTTCGAAGTACAGCGCCGGACGGCCCTGCCCGCCGGAATTGCCGACCTTGGCCACCGCATCGCCGCGCTTGACCTTGGCGCCCGCGTCGCGCAGCAGGGTGTCGTTGTGCGCGTACAGGCTCATGTAGCCATTGCCGTGGTCCACGATCAGGATCATGCCGTAGCCGGTCATCCAGTCGGAGAACACCACCGTGCCGTCGGCGACCGCGGTGACGGTGCTGCCGGCGGGCGCGGCGATCAGCACGCCGCTGCTGGTACGCCCATCGGGCAGCCTGCCGCCGTAGCGCGCGATCAGGTCGCCCGACAGCGGCCAGCCCAGGCCACCGACCTTCAGCGGCGGCGCGGAGGCGACCACCTTGGGCGGTATCTTGCCGCCGCCACGCCCGGCCTTCGCCGCGGCCTTGGCCTGCGCCGCCTGTTCGGCCGCCTCGCGCCTGGCCGCGGCGCGGCGCTCGGCCTCGGCGCGGGCGGCGGCGGCACGCAGGTTGGCGAGCAGGGTTTCCAGCGCCTTGGCATCCTGGCCCAGCGCCTTCTCGCGTTCGCTGCGGTCCTGGTAGCGCTGGTCCAGTTCCGAGACCACGCTGGCGCGCTGCTTGCGGTCGCGTTGCAGCGCCTGGGCCTGTTCCTGCTGGCGGCGCTGGGCCTCGCTCAGTTGCTGCTTCTGTTCGACGACCTCGCGCTGCACCTGTTCCAGCGCCTGCAGTTCGTGGGTCAAGGTCGCGATGCGCTGCGCGCGCTCGCGCTGCAGGCAGCGGTGGTACGCCAGCAGGCGGTTGGCATCGGCCACGCGGTCCTGCGCCAGCAACAGCTTCAGCGGCGCATTGCCGCCGATGGCATAGGCCGCCCGCAGCAGCTGCGCCAGTTCGGCGCGCTGGCGCGTCAAACCGCTGCGCAGGCCATCGCGCTTGCGCTCGAGCTCGGCCAGGGTCTGCTGGTGCCGCTGCAGCGCCTGTTGCGTCTGCGCCAGGCTGCGGCCGGTGACGGCGACCTTTTCGTCGGCCTCGCGCAACTGGCGTGCGGCGTCGCCGCGCTTGCCTTCCAGTTGCCGGCGCTCCTCGGCCACGCTCTTCAGCTCGCTGCGCACCTTTTCCAGGCGCTTTTCGGCCTCGCGCGGATTCTGCGCCGCGGCCAACCCGGCGGTCAGCAGCCACGTCAGCGCCAGCAGGCTGCGCAACGGCCCGCGCCATTGCACGGGCGCACGCCACTCGGCCGCGCGGGGCGCGGCGGAATGCGATGGGACAGGCGCGGCTGCGGGCAAGCGAGGGTCCAGTGACTTCAGGCAGGTGTGGATTGTAGCGAAGCGTGTTGTGATCGCCCCACGATTGATTGCGGCCGCATCGCCGGCGCCCGGGAGGTGAAGGATGAAACGCATGCATCTGGCGGTTGTGCTGGCGCTGGCCCTGACGGCCGGCCCGGCGTTCGCGGGCGAAGGCATCAGCAAGGTCAACGGCAGCATCACTGCCGACGCCGGCAAGCAGTACGGCGATCTGGAAACGGTCAACGGCAGCATCACCGTCCAGTCCGGCGCCCAGGTGGGCAGCGTGGAAACGGTCAACGGCAGCGTCAAGGTCGCCGACGGCGCGCAGACCAAGGGGCTGTCCACAGTCAACGGCGGCATCACCCTCGGCGAGCGCGCGCAGGTCGCCGGTTCCATCGAAACCGTCAACGGCGGCATCTTCGTCGACCGCGGCGGCCGCGTCGGCGGCGGCATCGAGAGCGTCAACGGCAGCATCGGCCTGGTCGCCACGCAGTTGGACAAGGGCATCGAGACGGTCAACGGCGACATCACCGTCGGCCACGACTCGCATGTCGGTGGTGGCATTTCGATCAACAAGCCCAGTTTCAGCATGTCGTTCAAGCCGACGCGCAAGCCACGGGTCATCGTCGGCCCGCGTGCGGTGGTGGACGGCCCGCTGCGCTTCGAGCGCGAAGTGACCCTGTACGTGCACCGCAGCGCCAAGACCGGGCCGATCACCGGCGCCACCGCGCTGCCCTTCGACGGCGACACCGCGCCGAACAACTGAGCCGTGCCGCGACGACGCGCCCGCCCGGGCGCGTGCGGCTTGCCTATAGAATCCAGGGTTCCCTCGCCATCAGGAGCCCCCATGTCCCGCAAGCTCGTGCTGTGCCTGGCCGCAGCCGCGGCGCTGACCGCGTGCAAACGCGAAGCGCCCGCCCCGGCCGCCGACACCGCGCCACCGGCCGCGGCGCCCGCACCCGCTGCGGCGCCCACGCACGCGTTCTCCACCGGGATCGCACCGGCGGACTTCGCGGAACTGGTCAAGATGCTGTCCTCCGATGCCTTCGAAGGCCGCGGTCCGGGTACGCCGGGCGAAGACAAGACGGTCAGCTACATCCGCGACCAGATGCAGCGCATCGGCCTGCAACCGGGCAACGGCGACAGCTGGTTCCAGGACGTGGCGATGACCGAGACCACCGCGGCGCCGGGCACCACGCTCACCATCGCCCACGACGGCGCAGCACGGCAGCTGGCCTTCGGCAGCGACATGGTGGTGGGCACGCGCACCGGCCAGCCCGAGGTCAAGCTCGATGGCAGCGACATGGTCTTCGTCGGCTACGGCGTGGACGCGCCGGAGCAGAAGTGGAACGACTATGCCGGCCAGGACTGGAAGGGCAAGACCGTGGTGATGTTCGTCAACGACCCCGGCTTCCACACCGGCGATGGCAGCCTGTTCGAAGGCAAGCGCATGACCTACTACGGGCGCTGGACCTACAAGTTCGAGGAAGCCGCGCGCAAGGGCGCCGCCGCCGCGTTGATCGTGCACGACACGCCCGGCGCCAGCTACGGCTGGGACGTGGTCAAGAACTCCTGGTCCGGCGCGCAGTACGACCTGCCGGCGAAGGACGATCCGGAGCCGCGCATTCCGGTGCAGGGCTGGCTCACCGCCGAGGCGGCCAAGCAACTGTTCGCCGACGCCGGCCTGGACCTGGCGCAGGCCTACAAGGACGCCAGCAAGCGCGGCTTCAAGCCCATCCCGCTAAAGGCCAAGCTCTCGGTGGACCTGAAGAGCACCATTGCCGAAAAGACCTCGCGCAACGTGGTCGGCGTGCTGCCCGGCAGCAGCCGTGCCGACGAAGCGGTGCTGTACATGGCGCACTGGGATCACCTGGGCAAGCACGAGGGCGAACCCGGCGACAATATCTACAACGGCGCGGTCGATAATGCGACCGGCGTGGCCGGCATCCTGGAAATCGCCGAGGCGTTCGCACACCAGCAGCCCAAGCCAGAACGCTCGGTGGTGTTCCTGGCGGTGACGCTGGAGGAATCGGGGCTGCTCGGTTCCAAGTACTACGTGGCGCATCCGACCTTCCCGCTGAACAAGATCGCCGGCGTCATCAACCTCGATGCGATGCCGGTGGCCGGGCGCGCCAAGGACCTGGTGGTCAACGGGTTCGGCAGCTCACAGCTGGAAGACCTGCTCAAGCCGATCGCGGCCGCGCAAGGCCGCGTGCTGCACGCCGAAGACGCGCCGCAGAGCGGGTTCTACTTCCGTTCGGATCACTTCAACTTCGCCAAGGCCGGCGTGCCGGCGCTGTACATCGACGGCGGCGAAGACCTGGTCGACGGTGGCATCGAAGCCGGGCGCCGTGCCGCGGCAGAGTACGCCAAGCGCTATCACACGCCGGCCGACGAATACGATCCGGCGACCTGGAAGCTCGACGGCGTGATGGACGACCTGCAGGCGGTGTACGGCGTCGGCAAGGAACTGGCCGCCGGCGACAGCTGGCCGAACTGGTACGCGGACAATCCGTTCAAGGCCGCACGCGACAAGATGATGGGCAGGCCGACGTCGCTGCCCGCGGCCGAGCCTGCCGCCGGCAAGTAGGCGGCGGCTTCTCCCCAAGCTTCATGGCAACGGCGCTTCGGCGCCGTTGTCGTCTCTGCCCCCATCGGTCGCGTGGCGCACCGGGCATCGTCGCTGCCACCACCTCGTGCAGATCGCTTACCGCATGCAGCGGTGCGCGGTTGCCGGACGTCTTCCGAGCGCCTCGAATGCCGATCAGAAGCCCACGCGTAGAGCACTTCGGCCGCGACGAGAGCTACCGCCACAGAAACGCCCGGGCATGCGCTGCCCGGGCTTTCATGGCATGACGATGACGCATGACGTCACCGCGGCGGCTGACCGCCACGGTCGCCGTCGGCTCAGGCCGCTTGCTTGGCCTGCCCCAGGCTGGCCATGTCGATGACGAAGCGATACTTCACGTCGCCCTTGAGCATGCGCTCGTAGGCCTCGTTGATCTGCGCCATCTCGATCGTCTCGATGTCGGACACGATGCCGTGCTTGGCGCAGAAATCCAGCATCTCCTGCGTCTCGCGAATGCCACCGATCAGCGAACCGGCCAGCTGACGCCGCTTCATGATCAGGTTGAACACCGTCGGCGACGGGTGCGGCTCGGCCGGCGCGCCGACCAGGGTCATGGTGCCGTCGCGCTTGAGTAGGGTCAGGAACGCATCCAGATCGTGCGGCGCCGCGACGGTGTTGAGGATGAAATCGAAGCTGTTGGTGTGCGCCGCCATCTCCTCGGCATTCTTCGACACCACCACCTCGTTCGCGCCCAGGCGCAGCGCGTCCTCGCGCTTGCCGGCCGAGGTGGTGAACAGCACCACGTGCGCGCCCATCGCATGGGCAATCTTCACGCCCATGTGCCCGAGGCCGCCCAGCCCAACGATGCCGACCTTCTTGCCCGGGCCGACCTTCCAGTGATTCAGCGGGGAATACGTGGTGATGCCGGCGCACAGCAGCGGCGCCACCGCCGCCAGTTGCTCGGCATCGTGGCGAATATGCAGCGTGTATTTCTCGTCGACCACGATGTGATCGGAGTAGCCGCCATACGTGTTCTCGCCGCCGAACATCGGACCGTTGTAGGTGCCGACGAAGCCGTTCTCGCAGTACTGCTCCTCGCCATCGGCACAGGAAGCACAATGCCGACAGCTGTCGACCATGCAGCCGACACCGGCAAGATCGCCGACCTTGAAGGCACTGACCTGATCGCCCACCGCGGTGATGCGACCGACGATTTCATGGCCGGGCACCGACGGGTACTGGGTGTTGTGCCACTCGTTGCGGGCGGTGTGCAGATCCGAGTGGCAGACGCCACAGTAGAGGATCTCGATGCTGACGTCGTGCGCACCGAGCGCACGGCGCTCGAAGGTGAACGGGGTCAGCGGCTGATCGGATGCCTTGGCGGCGTATCCATTGGCTTGGCTCATGGGGAAGGCCTCGTGGTGGGTGAAAGGGGCCGAAGGGCGGTGCGCATGTAGAGCAATCGATGCCTACGCGGTCGCCTGAGGTGGAAAAGTCTAAGCGGCGGGGCATGAAAGGCACGCATCGCCACATGGAACGGTGCGATGCGCGTCGTCAAAACGCCTCACTGAGTGCGGACTGGCGCACATGTTCGGCTGAACGCCAATGCACTTGACGGTGACATTTGGACGCGCCGACCGGCATTCATCGGCAGATTGCACGTGAGCGGATCTGCAATCGATGAGAAACGCGCACCAGGAAGTGCGCGCAATGCGTCCAATGACCAGTCACAGGATCTCTTACATGCTCTGTCCACTTTGGACGCAGAGTCGGTTCGATCGTGCACTAGGCCTTGGCAGGCAGATGTTGTAGGCCAGGTTGCCGCTTGTCGACAACAGACGCCCAGGAGGCCGTGGAGGAACCGAGCCCCTCTCCCGCCGGGAGAGGGGTTGGGGTGAGGGTACGGCGCGCAGCCCCCGGGTGGCATGTCGCCACGGGGCGTGCGCCCGGCCTTCCATCGCCTGGGCGCGTCGTGTTGGTTTTTCGCCCGCGCAATAAAAAATCCCCGTCCTTGTGGGACGGGGATTTGGGGTAAAGCCCCTGGCGATGACCTACTCTCGCATGGCTTGAGCCACACTACCATCGGCGCAGCTGCGTTTCACTTCCGAGTTCGGGATGGGATCGGGTGGTTCCACAGCGCTAATTTCACCAGGGAGACGGTTGGAGTGTCGCCGCGTGCGTGTTCTCGGTTGTTGGACCGAGGACGGCAGGGCGCCAGCCTCTCATGGGGTGTGATGTAGCGAGCGAGTGAGAGCGATCGACGTGTGTCGCGCTAAGGGATGCTTATGAGGAAGCATCTTGAGGTTATATGGTCAAGCCGCACGGATCATTAGTATCAGTTAGCTCAATGCATTGCTGCACTTACACACCTGACCTATCAACCACGTAGTCTACATGGTTCCTTTAGGGGACTTGTGTCCCGGGAGATCTCATCTTGAGGCGCGCTTCCCGCTTAGATGCTTTCAGCGGTTATCGCTTCCGAACATAGCTACCCGGCAATGCCACTGGCGTGACAACCGGAACACCAGAGGTTCGTCCACTCCGGTCCTCTCGTACTAGGAGCAGCCCCTCTCAAATCTCCAACGCCCATGGCAGATAGGGACCGAACTGTCTCACGACGTTCTGAACCCAGCTCGCGTACCACTTTAAATGGCGAACAGCCATACCCTTGGGACCGACTACAGCCCCAGGATGTGATGAGCCGACATCGAGGTGCCAAACACCGCCGTCGATATGAACTCTTGGGCGGTATCAGCCTGTTATCCCCGGAGTACCTTTTATCCGTTGAGCGATGGCCCTTCCATACAGAACCACCGGATCACTAAGACCTACTTTCGTACCTGCTTGATCCGTCGATCTTGCAGTCAAGCACGCTTATGCCTTTGCACACAGTGCGCGATGTCCGACCGCGCTGAGCGTACCTTCGTGCTCCTCCGTTACTCTTTAGGAGGAGACCGCCCCAGTCAAACTACCCACCATACACGGTCCCCGATCCGGATTACGGACCTAGGTTAGAACGTCAAGCACGACAGGGTGGTATTTCAAGGATGGCTCCACTGCAGCTAGCGCCACAGTTTCATAGCCTCCCACCTATCCTACACAGACGAACTCAACGTTCAGTGTAAAGCTATAGTAAAGGTTCACGGGGTCTTTCCGTCTTGCCACGGGAACGCTGCATCTTCACAGCGATTTCAATTTCACTGAGTCTCGGGTGGAGACAGCGCCGCTGTCGTTACGCCATTCGTGCAGGTCGGAACTTACCCGACAAGGAATTTCGCTACC
>NZ_JAXGGF010000002.1:80000-420000 GCF_034105325.1 Xanthomonas sp. LF02-5
CGCAGCTTCACCTCGCGCGGATGCAGGCTGCCGGCCTGCACTTGCTGACGCAGCGCCTGTGCTTCGTTCACGCCGATCTCGAAGGACAGCAGTTCGATCCAGCGCCACATCAGCTCGTCGCCGATCTTCATGGTCTTGGTGACGATGTCGATCGCCGGCTCGCTGATGCCGATGTAGTTGCCCAGCGACTTGGACATCTTGTTGACCCCGTCCAGGCCCTCCAGCAACGGCATCGTCAGCACGATCTGCGCCGGCTGCCCGTAGTGCTCCTGCAGGCCGCGGCCCATCAGCAGGTTGAACTTCTGGTCGGTGCCGCCCAGTTCGACGTCGGCCTTCAGCGCCACCGAGTCGTAGCCCTGCACCAGCGGGTACAGGAACTCGTGGATGGCGATGGACTGCTGCGCCGCGTAGCGCTTGGCGAAGTCGTCGCGCTCGAGCATGCGCGCCACGGTGTGCTGGCCGGCCAGGCGAATCATGTCGGCCGCGCTCATCTGCCCGAACCATTCGGAGTTGAAGCGGACCTCGGTGCGCTCCCGGTCCAGCACCTTGAACACCTGCTCCTCGTAGGTGCGGGCGTTGGCCAGCACGTCCTCGCGGGTCAGCGGCTTGCGGGTGACGTTCTTGCCGGTGGGGTCGCCGATCATCCCGGTGAAGTCGCCGATCAGGAAGATCACCTGGTGTCCCAGGTCCTGGAACTGGCGCATCTTGTTCAACAGCACGGTGTGACCGATGTGCAGGTCCGGCGCGGTGGGATCGAAGCCGGCCTTGATCCGCAGCGGGCGGCCGCTGCGCAGGCGGGCCTCCAGTTCTTCACGCTTGAGGATTTCGTCGGCACCGCGGCCGATCAGGACAAGGGACTCTTCGATCGTGGACAAAACAGGAACTCCGGCGAGTGGCTTCAACAAACGTGAATGGCGTTAAGAGCGAGTTAACCGTGCAGCCAGGTGAAAATTCGAGCCGGCTCAATGGTTTGACGCGCTGTGGAACGATGTTTATGGTAGCCGAGTTTTGAGCTCGCGCTTCGGGCTCGTGAGGAAGCCTTGATGCCCAACAGTGATCAGGAACGCGCGCGCCGGCAGCGGTTCCAGCAACGCCTTCACGTTCTCCACGACACTGCGCTGCATCGCAAGTTGAAGGAACATCTTCCCGCCGGCCGCTGGACGCGCCGCCACTGGATCCACGCCAGCCTGTTCGCCACCATCGGTGCGATGGTCGCCACGATCGTCCCGGGCTTCTCCAACGCCATCGACGTGCCGCTGCAGACCACGCAGGCGACGCTGGCGCTGCCGTTGCCGCCGATCTCGCTTGCCCAGCAACAGCAGGCGGCGATCACCGACAACTGGCAGGTGGTGCGGATCGAATCCGGACAGACCCTGGGCTCGGTGTTCGAGAAGCTCGGCCTCCCCGCCACGGTGATGCAGCGGGTGCTGGACCATCCGGGCACCCACGACGCGCTGACCAAGCTGCGTCCAGGCGCCGAGATCGGCTTCGACCTGGCGACGACGGGCGATCTGCGCGCCCTGCGCTTCGACCGCGATGCCATCCACCGGGTGGAACTGTCGCTGCTGGACGACGACATCAAGGAAAAGGTGATCGAGCGCGAGACCAGCACGCGCACCGTGGTCACCAGCGGCGAGATCACCAGCTCACTGTACGTGGCCGCACGCAAGGCCGGGCTGTCGCCGTCGGCGATCGCGACGATGACCGACGAGATCTTCAAGTACGACATCGACTTCGACAAGGACCTGCAGCCGGGCGACCGCTTCAGCGTGGTCATGGACGAGACCTGGCGCGAAGGCGAGCGCATCGACACCAGCAAGATCCTGGCGGCGACCTTCACCACCCGCGGCAAGACCTACAGCGGCTTCCGCTTCGAGCGCGGCGGCAAGCCGGCCGAATATTTCGACGTGACCGGGCGGCCACTGAAGAAGAGCTTCATCCGCATGCCGGTGTCCTACAGCCGCATCAGCTCCACTTTCGGCGCGCGCAAGCACCCGGTGCTGGGCACCATGCGCATGCACAAGGGCATCGACTACGCGGCGCCGACCGGCACCCCGATCATGGCCGCCGGCGATGCACGGGTGCAGTTCGTCGGCACCCAGCGCGGCTACGGCAACGTGGTGATCCTGGATCACGGCAAGGGCTACAGCACGCTGTACGGGCACATGTCGCGCTTCGGCGGGATCAAGGCCGGCCAGCGCATCAACCAGGGCACGGTGATCGGCTATGTCGGCATGACCGGCATGGCCACCGGTCCGCACCTGCACTACGAATTCCGCGTGGACGGGGTGCAGCGCAATCCGGCCTCGGTGACGATGCCGCCGCCGACCCCGCTGGCCGGGGCCGAACTGGCCGCGTTCCGTGCGCAGACCTCGCCGGCGCTGGCGCGCATCCAGCGCGTGGAGAAGCTGATCTACGCCGATGCCGGCGAGCCGGACGCGAAGAAGAAGAAGGTCGTCGCGTCGTCCAAGGCCGCCACGTCGCACGACGCCGGCTGAGCGCCGGTAGCCGGTTCCGCCGCGCCGCGCATTGACGGGCGGCGGCGCCTGGCCCACGCTGCGGCGCCGACCGCCGCCTGGTGTCTTGCATGCCCTCGCCTTCCGCCGTTCCCGACGACGCCCTGTTCCTGGGCCTGATGTCCGGCACCAGCGCCGACGGCATCGATGCCGCGCTGGTGCGCTTCGACCACGACGGCAACCCGCAGCTGCAGCTGGGGCGCACCTATGCGTGGGCACCGCAGCAGCGCGCGGTGCTGATCGCGCTGGGCGAAGGCGGCGACATCGCCTCGCTGGACGCGCTGGGCCAGCTCGATGCAGAGGTCGCGATCGCCTTCGCCGAGGCGGCGCTGCGCCTGCTCGACGACGCCGGGGTGGCGCCGGCCGCGGTGCGCGCGATCGGGTCGCACGGGCAGACCGTGCGCCATCGCCCTCTGGCCGACCCCGCCTTCACCTGGCAGCTCGGCGACGGCAACCGCATCGCCGAACTGACCGGCATCGCCACGGTCTGCGACTTCCGCCGCCGCGACGTCGCCGCCGGCGGCCATGGCGCACCGCTGATGCCGGCCTTCCATGCGGCGATGCTGGGGGCGGCGCACGAGGACCGGGCCGTGCTCAACCTCGGCGGCATCGGCAACCTGACCTTGCTGCCGGCGCACGGCGCGGTGCGCGGCTTCGACACCGGCCCGGCCAACGCGCTGCTCGATGCCTGGTGCCAGCGCCATCGCGGCCAGCCCTACGATGCGGGCGGCGCGTTCGCCGCCAGCGGCGCGGTCGACGCCGACCTGTTGCAGCGCCTGCTGGCCGATCCGTGGTTCGTGCTGCAGCCGCCCAAGAGCACCGGGCGCGAGCAGTTCCACCTGCGCTGGCTGGAGGCCTGCCTGGACACCCCGTCGCCTGCGCCGGCCGCGGTGCAGGCGACGCTGCTGGAACTGACCGCGGCCACCATCGCCGATGCGCTGCTGGCGCAGCAGCCGGCGACCCGGCAGTTGCTGGTGTGCGGCGGCGGCGTGCACAACCCGCTGTTGCTGGCGCGGCTGCAGGCGCGCTTGCCGGGGGTGCAGGTGCACTCGACCCAGGCGCAGGGCCTGGACCCGGACTACATCGAAGCGATGGGCTTCGCCTGGCTGGCCCGGCAGACCCTGGCCGGGCTGCCGGGCAACCTGCCGTCGGTCAGCGGCGCGCGCGGGCCGCGCATCCTCGGCGCGATCCACCCCGCGTAAGCGAGGCGTCGGGATTCAAAAGCCGCTGCCGGCCGGCAGCGCGCGCAAGGCCGCGATCGCCTCCGACAGCGCATCCACCTCGCGGTGCTCGAACCCGCTGCGCACGTCGTGCTCGCTGGAGAACAGGCCCTGCTCGATCAGCGCCAGCACCGCCTGGCGCTGGGTCCAGCCGCGCGCGACGGCGATGCGGCGGATGCGTTCGAGCAGGAACGGGTCGATATCGCGCAACACAAGGTCGCTCATGCGGACTCCCGGGCGGCGGCGCACGCGTGCGCCGTTGCCCATCATCCCCGTCCGGGGACGGCCTTTCAATCGCTGGACGGCAATGGCTGTGAGGGAGTTGCGGATGCGCGCCTCGTACACACGCGGCTGCTATGGCCGAGAAACCCAGCGATCAGGGTGTTTTCTGCACGCCCTCCTCTTCCCTCATTCGTGGCTCACGCCAGATGAGCCAGATGATCATCGGTAACGCAAGGATGCCAATCGCAGCGGTATAGACAAAGAACGGAGGATAGCCCCAGGCGTCCACGATCTTGCCCCATTGACTGGCGATCGACTTGGCGGGAAGGCTCCACAGGGTTCCGAACAGAGCGTATTGCGTCGCCGTGTAGTTCGGACTGGTCAGCGATGACATGTAGGCGATGAAGGCCGTCCCGGCGATACCGTTGGCCACGTTGTCGGCGCTGATCGCAGTCGCCAGCCAGGCGATCCCGGGGTGGATGCTGGCGATATGCGCGTAGATCAGGTTGGCGCCACTAAGCAGGACCAATCCGATCAGCAACGTCCGCGCTATGCCGTAACGACGGACCAGGATGCCTGCCAGAAAAGCGCCGACGATCGTCATGAGGATCCCATAGACTTTGGAGACCAATGCGATCTGTTCCAGCGTAAACCCCATGTCCAGATAGAACGTATTGGCCGCAACGCCCATCGTGGTGTAGTTGAGTCGGTAGGTGATCACCAGGGAAAGGGACAAGATGCCCACCTTCCAGCCCATCCGCGCAAAGAAATCGACGAACGGGCAGATCACGGCACCGATGCACCAAGCAACCGTCGCTCTGATCCACGCCGGCCAACGCTGCGCGCGCGTGCGGAACGCCTCCACCATGGGTTCGATCGGACGTATTGGACCGCTGGTGCCCGTCATGGGTTCGGCAATGCAGAGCGTCGTGACAAGACCGACCAATCCGCAGACCGCCATGATCAGGTAGGACGCCTTCCAGCCCAGTTCTGCCGCCAAGGTCAGGGCACCGGCGCCGGTACAGATCAGCGCCAACTGGTAGCCAGCCTGATAGGCGGCGACCATCGCGCCTTGCGTATCGGCCTGAGCCGCCTCGATTCGATAGGCGTCCACGACAATGTCCTGGGTTGCCGCGGCGAAAGCAGTGCAGACGGCAAGCAATGCCACCGCGCGCGCGTCCAGCGCGGGATTGGCCAGCGCGAGTGCGACCAGGCCGGCAACGACGCCGATCTGTGCAACCAGCATCCAGCTACGCCGCCGACCAAGTCGCGAGAGAACCGGGATCGGCAGACGGTCCACGATCGGCGACCAGAAGTACTTCAACGAGTACGCCAGCCCGACCAGACTGAAGTAGCCGATGGTGGTCCGGTCGATGCCGGCCTGGCGCAGACGCGCCGACAGCGTGGTCAGCACCAATGCGAACGGCAGCCCCGAGGAAAATCCCAGAAACAGCATCGCCCGCACCCGCGGGTTGGCGTATACGTCCAGCGACCGCCACCAAGCGCCCAGTGCTCCGATCACGTGCGGTAGTCCACCGTGAACGGCGCGTGGTCGGAGAAGCGCTGCGCGGTATAGATCGAACAGCCCTGCAGGCGCTCGCGCAGGGTCGGGGTGACGAACTGGTAGTCGATGCGCCAACCGACGTCGTTGGCGCGCGCCGCGCCGCGGTTGCTCCACCAGGTGTAGTCCTGGCCGTCCGGATGCAGCGCGCGGTAGGCGTCGACCCAGCCGCGGCCGCTGGCCGCATCGGCCTCCTCGGCGCGGTCGGCGCACAGGCCGTTGAGCCAGTCGCGCTCGGCCGGCAGGCAGCCGGAGTTCTTCTGGTTCGACTTCCAGTTCTTGATGTCCAGCGCCGAGCGCACGATGTTCCAGTCGCCGCACAGCACGTAGTCGCGGCCGCTGTGCAGCCACTCCACCAGGATCGGCCGCAGCCAGTCCATGACCTGGAACTTGTAGCCCTGGCGCAGCTCGCCGGAGGACCCGGAGGGAATGTAGAAGGACACCACGCTCAGGTTGCCGAAGCGCGCCTCGATGTAGCGGCCCTCCTCGTCGAACTCGGGCCAGCCCAGCGCGGTCCGCACCTCGTCCGGCTCGCGCTTGCTGTAGATGGCCACGCCGCTGTAGCCCTTCTTGGTGCTGGCGTCGCGGAACCAGACCCGGTAGCCATCCGGCAGGAACGCCGGCCCGGCCAGCTGATGCTCCTGCGCCTTGGTCTCCTGCACGCACAGCACATCCGCCTGCTGGGTGGCGAACCACTCGAAAAAGCCCTTGGTGGCGGCCGACCGCAGGCCGTTGGCGTTGAAGCTGATGATGCGCATGGGTGGGGAGCCGGGATTCGGGATTGGGGATGACGGGATTTGTGAAAGCATAGCCGGTCACGCCCATGCAGCGTCCGCGCATGGGGTACGCTTTTACGAATCCCCAATCCCCAATCCCGAATCCCGGCCCCCCCATGACCGACTACCGGCACCGTTTCCTGCAACTGGCCCTGGACGTGGAGGCGCTGCGCTTCGGCGAGTTCACGCTGAAGTCCGGGCGCCTCAGTCCGTATTTCTTCAATGCCGGGCGCTTCGACTCCGGTGCCAGCATGGCGCGGCTGGCGGCGTGCTACGCCGATGCGGCCGACGCCGCCGGGCTCGACTTCGACCTGCTGTTCGGCCCTGCCTACAAGGGCATTCCGCTGGCGACGGCGGTGGCCTGCGAGTACGCGCGGCGCGGGCGCGATTTGCCACTGGCGTTCAACCGCAAGGAAGCCAAGGCGCACGGCGAAGGCGGCAGCCTGATCGGCGCGCCGCTGGCCGGCCGCCGGGTGCTGATCGTGGACGACGTGATCACCGCCGGCACCGCGATCCGCGAGGCGCTGGGCATCATCCGCGCCGCCGGCGGCGAACCGGCCGCGATCCTGGTCGCGCTGGACCGCCAGGAGATCGCCGCCGAGGACGACCGCCGCTCGGCGGCGCAGGCAGTGGCCGCAGAAGCCGGCGTTCCTGTGGTCTCGGTCGCGCATCTGGGCGACCTGCTTGCATTCATCGACGGAAACGCAGACCTTGTCGGCTTCCGCGAACCGCTGCTGGCCTACCGGGCCCGCTACGGTTGCGCTTCGTCTGGCTGACAGCAGGGGGCTGCCACGATGCCGATCCGATCACGCACCCGCGTCCTGCCGGCCGTGTTGGCGCTGCTGGCCTTGCCGGTCGCCGCGCAACAGGCGTCGGCGCCGTCCAAGAAGCTGTACTGCTGGAACCAGGGCGGCCAACGTACCTGCAGCGATGCGTTGCCGCCGGAAGCGGTGAACCAGGCACGCGACGAGTTCAACGCCACCAGCGGCATGCGCAGCGCCGAGGTCGGGCGTGCGCTCAATGCCGAGGAACGCGCCGCGGCCGCGGCCGATGCCGCGCAGCAGCGCGCCGACCAGGCCGCGCTGGAGACGCGCAAGCGCACCGACCAGGCGATGCTGCTGTCGTACCAGACCGAGGACGAACTGCGCCGGGTGTTCGCCGAGCGCATCGGCATTGTCGACAACAACATCAACACCGCCCGCTACAACGTCGACAGCCTGCGCCAGGGTCTGATCGGCCTGCTGTCCGGCGCCGGCGCGCGCGAACTGGCCGGGCAGAGCGTGCCGGCCAAGACCGCCGACGACGTGCAGCAGCGGCACCGCGCCCTGCTGTGGCAACTGCGCATGCAGAAGAACTTCGAACAGCAGCGGCTCGGCTTGGATCAGGAAATCGAGGACGTGCTGCAGCGCTATCGCGCGGCCCGGGGCAACGGCCCGGCACAGTCCGCGACCACCGCCGGCGGCTGAGCCGTCGCACACCCCGGCGCCCGGACCAGGCCGGGCCCGCGACGCCGCCTCAGAAGGTCGGCGCCAGGCCCGGCAGCACGGCCTGCAGCTGGGCGCGGAACAGCGCCTTGATCCGCTCCAGCGCCGCCGCGTTGTCGGCTTCGAAGCGCAGCACCAGCGCCGGCGTGGTGTTGGAGGCGCGCACCAGGCCCCAGCCATCCGGGAAGTCGGCGCGCAGCCCGTCGATGGTCAGCAGCCGCGCGCCGGCGAACGGCGAGCCCTCCTGCTGCGCCTGGGCGACCAGCTCGGCGACCAGCGCATGCGCGTCCTGCCCGTCCACCGGCAGCTTGATCTCCGGCGTGGCCACGCTGTCGGGCAGTTCGGCCAGCACTTCCGACGGCGATTCCTCGCGCTGGGCCAGGATCTCCAGCAACCGCGCCGCCGCGTACAGGCCGTCGTCGAAGCCGTACCAGCGCTCCTTGAAGAAGAAGTGGCCGCTCATCTCGCCGGCCAGTTCGGCGTCGGTCTCGCGCATCTTCGCCTTGATCAGCGAATGCCCGGTCTTCCACACCAGCGGGCTGCCGCCGTTGCGCAGCACGTAGTCGGACAGCTTGCCGGTGCACTTGACGTCGTAGATCACCAGCGCGCCAGGATTGCGTTGCAGCACGTCGGCGGCGAACAGCATCAGCAGGCGGTCCGGGTAGATCACCGTGCCTTCCTTGGTGACCACGCCGAGGCGGTCGGCGTCGCCGTCGAAGGCCACGCCCAGGTCGGCGTCGAAGCGCCGCACCGTCTGCACCAGATCCTCGAGGTTGTGCGGCTCGCTGGGATCGGGATGGTGGTTGGGGAAGGTGCCGTCGACGTCGCAATACAGCGGCACGACCTCGGCGCCGATCGCTTCCAGCAGGCGCGGCGCCAGTTCGCCACCGACGCCGTTGCCGGCATCGGCCACCACCTTGAGCGGGCGGTCCAGCTGCACGTCGTCGGCGATGCGCTGGATGTAGTCGTCGCCGACATCGCGTTGCTGCAGCCGGCCCGGCTCCTCGGCCGTGGGCAGGCGGCCGGCGCTGATCCGCGCGTACAGGTCGGCGATGGCGGCGCCGGACAGGGTCTCGCCGCCGACCACGATCTTGAAGCCGTTGTAGTCGGCGGGGTTGTGGCTGCCGGTCACCGCCACGCAGCTGCCGGCGCGCAGGTGGTAGGCGGCGAAGTAGACCACCGGGGTCGGCGCCAGGCCGATGTCGGTGACATGGCAGCCGGCGCGGCGTAGGCCTTCGATCAGTGCGGCCGACAGCTCCGGCCCGGACAGGCGGCCATCGCGGCCGACCACCACCTCGTTGAGCCCCTGCTCCTGCATCACCGCGCCGATCGCCTGGCCGATCAGCGCCGCGACCTGCGGGCTGAGGTCGCGGCCGACCACGCCGCGGATGTCGTAGGCGCGGAAGATCTCCGGCGCCACCGTGAACGCCGGCACCGGCTTGGCCGGCGCGGCATCCTCGGTGGCAGACGGCGGCGGCGGGGGCGGCTCCTGGCGTTGCAGGCTCTGCTGCAGGGTGTGTTCTTCGGCCACCGCCGGGCCGGCGCGGCGCACCCGCGGCTGCGGCAGGCGCCCGCGCGCGGCCAGCAACAACAGCGCGCCCAGCACCAGGCACAGGCCGGCGACCAGCAGGCAGGGCAGTGCGCCCAGCCCCAGCGGACCGGCTTCGGTATCCGGCAGCGAGGCGACCATGCGCAGGCCGCTGTCGCCGACCGGGCGCGACATCGCGTCGGCGCGATCGTGCAGCGCATTGTCGCCGGCGGCGATCACGTCGTAGCCGCCCTGGCGCAGGGCCAGATAGCCGGTGCCCGGCACCGATGCCTGCGCGACCGGGTCGGTCAGCAGCGCCAGTGGCAGGCGCAGATACACCACTCCGGCGTTGCCGCCCAGCGAGACCGGCGCGGCCAGGCCCAGCCGCGGGCCGCCGCCGTCGCGGATCACCGCGCTGGCGAGCTTGCCGGTCATCAGGGCCTTCTCCAGCAGCGCCAGGCGGCCGTAGCCGAAGTGCGCCGCATCGGTGTAGCCCGGCTCCAGGTCGGCCGGCAGCACCTGCGCGTCCTCGGCCTGCGCCCAGTCCGCACGCAGGGCCTGGGCGGCGGCCGCGGCGTCGCCGCGGCGCAGGGCCGCCTGCACGGCCGGCTGCTGCAGGCGTTCGGACAGGCGTTTGCCCACGCCCGCCAGCGCCTGCTGGGTCTGCGTCACCGCGGCATCGCGCGCCTGCTCCAGGGTGGCGGCGGCCTGCTCGGCGCGCCATTGCTCGACCCCGCTCCAGCCGAACCAGACCACCAACAGCACCAGCAGCACCGTCAGCAGAGGCGCCACCTTGCGCAAACCCTGCGGCACCGGCCGCGCTTGTGTTGCCTCGCTCATGCAGACGATCCCCTGTCAGCGCACTCCGGTATGGCCGAATCCACCCGTTCCCCTGGCGCTGTCGGCGAAAGTATCCACCACCTGCAGGGCGACACGCACGACCGGCATCACCACCAGCTGCGCGATGCGGTCGCCGGGGGCGATGGTGAAGTCCTCGCGGCCGCGATTCCAGACGCTGATCAGCAGCGGCCCCTGGTAATCGGCGTCGATCAGGCCGGTGCCGTTGCCGAGCACGATGCCGTGGCGGTGGCCCAGGCCAGAGCGCGGCAGCACCACCGCGCACAGCTGCGGATCGGCGATGTAGATGGACAGGCCGCTGGGGATCAGCGCGGTGTCGCCCGGCGCCAGGGTCAGCGGCGCCTCGGTGGCCGCGCGCAAGTCGAGCCCGGCGCTGGCTTCGGTGGCGTAGTCGGGCAGCGGCCAGCTGTCGCCGAAGCGCGGATCCAGCAGCTTCACCTGCAGCGGATAGGGCGTGGGAGTGCTCATGCGTGCAGCCTCTGCGCGATCAGGTCCAGCAGTTGTTCGGCCAGCTGGGTCTTGGAGACCGCCGGGAAGTCGCGTTCGCCATCCTGCCAATAGGCGGTGGCCGCGTTCTGGTCGCTCTCGAAGCCGTTGCCGGCCACCCCCACCCGGTTGGCCACGATCAGGTCCAGGTGCTTGTCGGCGAGTTTGCCACGGGCATAGCGCTCGATGTCGTGGGTCTCGGCGGCGAAGCCGACCACCAGCTTCAGCGCCTGGGTCTGCGCGGCGACCTCGGCCAGGATGTCCGGAGTGCGGGTCAATTCGAGGGTGAGCGTCTCGCCGCTCTTCTTGATCTTCTGCGCCGCCACCTGTTTTGGCGTGTAATCGGCGACCGCCGCGGTGCCGATGTAGATGTCCGCCGGCAGCGCGCCGAGCACCGCCTCGCGCATCTGCGCGGCCGAGCGCACATCGATGCGCTGCACGCCGTCGGGCGTAGACAAATGCACCGGGCCGCTGACCAGCACCACCTCGGCGCCTTGCCGGACCGCGGCCGCGGCCAGCGCATAGCCCATCTTGCCGCTGCTGCGGTTGCCCAGGTAGCGCACCGGATCCAGGTCTTCGTAGGTGGGGCCGGCACTGATCACCACGCGCAGGCCGCGCAGGGCGGCAGTGCCGGTGCCCGCGCCGGAACGCGTCGTGACGGCGGCCACGGCCGGCTTGGCCGACGCGGCGCTGTGGTCGGTGCGCGCAACGAGCGCGGCGACGATCTGCTCCGGTTCGGCCAGGCGACCGGGGCCGGACTCGCCTTCGGCCAGCGGGCCATCGTTCGGGCCGACCACCTGTGCGCCGCGCGCGCGCAGGGTGGCGATGTTGGCCTGGGTGGCCGGATGCAGCCACATGCGGTGGTTCATCGCCGGGCACACGGTGAGCGGTGCGGTGCTGGCCAGGCACAGCGTGCCCACCAGGTCGTCGGCCAGCCCGTGCGCCAGGCGCGCCAGCAGGTCGGCAGTGGCCGGGGCCACCACCACCTGCTCGGCCCAGCGGGCCAGTTCCAGGTGACCCATCGCCTGCTCGGCGCCGCTGTCCCACAGCGTGGTGCGGGTGAGATGGCCGGACAGCGCCTGGAAGCTCAGCGGGGTGACGAACTGCTGCGCGCCGGCGGTCATCGCCACCTGCACCTCGGCGCCGGCGTCGCGCAGGCGCCGCACTAGTTCCAGCGCCTTGTAGGCGGCAATTCCCCCGCCGACGCACAACAGCACACGTCGCCCCGGCAGGGGCCTCTCGAAAATCGCGGTCACGTCGGGAATGTCCTACCCATACAAGGACGATTAGCTTACCCGATGGTTTTTGGCGGCCTGATACCGTTGCGCCATGTCGGCCGGCACCCTGGCGATATGCACATCTCCGACTGGCCCTGCGAAGAACGTCCCCGGGAAAAGCTGCTGGCACGCGGTCCCCGGGCCCTTTCCGACGCCGAACTGCTGGCGATCTTTCTCGGCTCCGGCCTGCCCGGCAGCGACGCGGTGCGCACCTCGCGCGACCTGCTGCAGCGGCACGGGCCGTTACGCACGCTGCTGGACCGGTCGCCCGGCGACCTGGTACGCCTGCCCGGGCTGGGCCCGGCGCGCGCCTGCCAGCTGTCGGCGGCGCTGGAGCTGGGCCAGCGCCACCTGGCCGCGGAACTGCAGCGCGGCGACACCCTCAGCAATCCGATCACCGCCGGCCGCTACTTCGCGCAACGCCTGCGGGCGCGGCCGTACGAGGTGTTCGCCGCGCTGTTCCTGGACACCCGGCACCGCTGGCTGGCGTTCGAGGAGCTGTTCCAGGGCACGCTGGACGGCGCCGAGGTGCATCCGCGCGAGGTGGTGCGGCGTGCGCTCACGCTCAACGCCGCCGCGGTGATCATCGGCCACAACCACCCGTCCGGAAACCCGGAACCCTCGCCCGCCGACCGCGCCGTCACAGAGCGGCTGAAACAGGCGCTGGACCTGATCGACGTGCGCCTGCTCGACCACTTCATCGTCGGCGACGGCGTGCCTGTCTCGATGGCCTCGCGCGGCTGGGCCTGAACCGAGGCGGCGGCTGGGCGTGCCATGTCGCGGGGCGCCGATCCCGGCGAGGCCGGCCCCGGGCCACGCCGGCGGTCAGCCGGCCCAGGCCCAGGCCCAGGGGCGCAGGCGCGTGCTGGTCGCGGCGTCGCGGCTGAGGTCGGGCTGAACCCGGGACGGGCCGGGAGGCGGCGGGTCGGGTAAAATCGCCGGTTCCGCGCTTCAAGCAGAGATCTCGTGAAATCCCAACTCCGCGCCCTGATCGGTCAAGGCATCGAAGCCTTGCGCGCCAATGGCACCCTGCCGGCCGACACCCTGCCGCCGGACTTCGTGGTCGAGCGGCCCAAGACCCGCGAGCACGGCGACTTCGCCACCAACGCGGCGATGCTGCTGGCCAAGGCCGCGCGCACCAATCCGCGCGCCCTGGCCCAGCAGCTGGTGGACGCGCTGCCGGCCAACGACGACGTCAGCAAGGTCGAGATCGCCGGCCCCGGCTTCATCAATTTCCATCTCGGTCCCGGCGCCTACCAGCGCGAGGTGCTGGCGGTGCTCAAGCAGGGCGAGGACTACGGCCGCAGCCTGGTCGGCAACGGCCGCACCGTGGGTGTGGAGTACGTCTCGGCCAACCCGACCGGGCCGCTGCACGTCGGCCACGGCCGCGCTGCGGCCATCGGCGACTGCCTGGCGCGCCTGCTCGAGGCCAACGGCTGGAACGCCAAGCGCGAGTTCTACTACAACGACGGCGGCAACCAGATCGAGAACCTGGCGCGCTCGGTGCAGGCGCGCGCTTTGGGCAAGACGCCCGACAGCCCCGACTGGCCGGAAGAAGGCTACCGCGGCGACTACATCCAGGACGTGGCCGACGCCTACATGGCCGGCGCTGCGGTCGACCTGGAAGGCCATGTGGTCACCGGCGCCAAGGATCCGCAGGACCTCGATGCGATCCGCCGCTTCGCCGTGGCCTATCTGCGCAACGAGCAGAACCACGACCTGGCCGCGTTCGGCGTGGATTTCGATATCTACTTCCTGGAAAGCTCGCTGTACCGCGACGGCAAGGTCGAGGAGGCGGTGCAGAAGCTGATCACCTCCGGCCATACCTACGAAGAGGGCGGCGCGCTGTGGCTGAAATCCACCGATTTCGGCGACGACAAGGACCGCGTGATGCGCAAGTCCGACGGCAGCTACACGTACTTCGTGCCGGACGTGGCCTACCACCTGAGCAAGTGGCAGCGCGGCTACGTGCGCGCCATCACCGAACTGGGCGCCGACCACCACGGCTCGCTGGCGCGCGTGCGTGCCGGCCTGCAGGCGATGGACCTGGGCATCCCCAAGGGTTGGCCGGAGTACGTGCTGCACCAGATGGTCACGGTGATGCGCGGCGGCGAGGAAGTGAAGCTGTCCAAGCGCGCCGGCAGCTACCTGACCCTGCGCGACCTGATCGAGGAAGCCGGCCGCGACGCCACGCGCTGGTTCCTGATCGCGCGCAAGCCCGATTCCCAGCTCACCTTCGACATCGACCTGGCGCGCCAGCAGAGCAACGACAACCCGGTGTTCTACGTGCAGTACGCGCATGCCCGGGTGTGCAGCCTGCTGCGCCAGGCGCAGGAGAAGAAGCTGGACTACGACCAGGCCGATGGCCAGGCGCAACTGAACCGGCTCAGCGACGCGACCTCGCTGGAACTGATGCAGGAACTCTCGCGCTACCCGGAAGTGGTGGAGAATGCGGGGCATGCGCTGGAGCCGCATCTGATCGCGCAATACCTGCGCGAACTGGCCACGGCCTTCCACACCTGGTACCACGGCACCCCGGTGCTGGTGGACGACGCCGGCGAACGCAACGCCAAGCTGACCCTGGCGGTGGCGGCGCAGCAGGTGCTGGCGAACGGTCTGAATCTCCTGGGCGTGTCGGCCCCGGAAAAAATGTGAGTGGAGAAGCGGTAAATGGCAGCACGACGCGGTAAGACCCAGGCCCGGCGCAACAGCGGCAACGGCACGCCCGGGTGGGTGTGGCTGATCGCCGGCGCGGCGATCGCCGCGGTGGTATTCCTCGGCGCGCCAGGGCTGTTCAAGAAGGACGGCGACTTCCTGCGCGTGGGCGGCCCGCGCGCCAATCCGGATGCGCAACCGGCGCCGGTGGCCGATGCCGACGTCGATGCGGCCCCGGACCTGCCCAAGCCCGCCGCCAACGCGGCCGGCAGCACCAAGCCGGAAGCGAAGAAGGACGGGCAGACCCAGTACGACTTCTACACCCTGCTGCCCGGCAAGGAAGTGCAGATGTCCGACGCCGAACTGGCCGCCAGCGCGCGCGCCGAGGCCATTCGCCAGGCCAAGGCGCAGGCCGCTGCAGGCACGGCCGCCACCGGCACCACTCCGGCCGCGGTCGCCACCGCACCGACCGCGACGGCGGCCAACCCGACCCCGCTGCCGGAGACGCCGAGCGCGGCCGCCAGCGCCCCCGCCGCCGCCAAACCGGCGGCCACCACGGCAACGCCGGCCGCGACCACCGCACCGGCGACTGCCGCGGCTGCGGCCGCGCCCGACAACGCGCGCTACATCCTGCAGGCCGGCTCGTTCGGCGCCTCCGGCGATGCCGAGTCGACCAAGGCCAAGCTGGCGATGCTGGGCCTGTCGGCGCGCGTGGAATCGGCGCAGATCAGCGGCAAGACCGTCTATCGCGTGCGCATGGGGCCGTACGGCACCGCCAGCGAACTGGCCGAGGCCAAGCAGAAGTTGAACGGCAGCGGGCTGTCGGCGATCGCGATCAAGGCGCAGTGAGGCTGGGATTGGGGAATCGGGATTGGGGAATGGGTGAAGCGGCTTTCTTGCCGTTTTCACCTGTACGTGCGTGGAAGCGTTGTCGCTGCTGACATTGGGCCGCGTTGGCTTGATATGACGTTGCAGTTCCACGGCAGCGTGCTGCCGGCGACTACGCAAAAGAATTAGCAGCCAGGGAATCTGGAATGGGGACGCGAGCACGTCCCGTTCCGCGCGACGAGGCCTGAAGACGCTTCGGATCCACGCGCTGCCGCGCCGCGCTGGCCCGTCTCAATCATCGAAGCCGACTTCCCCCGCGGGCACACGCGCTGTCGACGCGCGCGACCGGGTTTTGCTTTTACCATTCCCGATTCCCCACTCCCCATTTCCGGCCCCCCAATGACTCAGACCGCCCTGATCACCGGCGCCACCTCCGGTTTCGGCGCTGCCGCCGTGCGCCGCTTCGTCGATGCCGGCTGGCGCGTGATCGCCACCGGCCGCCGCGCCGAGCGCCTGCAGCCGCTGCTGGACGCCTTCGGCGCCGAGCGCGTGCACATCGCCGCCTTCGACATCCGCGACACCGACGCGCTGGACGCGATGCTGGCGGCGCTGCCCGAGGCGTTCCGCGGCATCGACCTGCTGGTCAACAACGCTGGCCTGGCCCAGGGCACGGCGCCGGCGCAGGCCGCGCAACTGGACGACTGGCGCACGATGATCGACACCAACATCACCGCGCTGGTGACGCTGACCCATCGCCTGCTGCCGACGCTGATCCAGCGCCGCGGCGCGATCATCAACATCAGTTCGGTCGCCGCGCTGTATCCCTATCCCGGCGGCAACACCTACGGCGGCACCAAGGCCTTCGTCAGCCAGTTCTCGCTGGGCCTGCGCTCGGATCTGCATGGCACCGGCGTGCGCGTCACCGCGATCGAACCCGGCATGGCCGAGACCGAGTTCACCCTGGTCCGCACCCATGGCGACCAGAAGGCCTCGGACACGCTCTACCAGGGTGCGCAGCCGATGACCGCCGAGGACATCGCCGAACAGATCTTCTGGGTGGCGACGCTGCCGCCGCATCTGAACATCAATCGATTGGAAATCATGCCGGTGACGCAGTCCTTCGCCGGCTTCCAGGTCGCGCGGCAACCGGTCTGAACGGCCGCGGGGCCGCTCCGCGCGGTCCCGCCACGTCCCGTCTCTCTCGCGCCCATGCGGCGAAGGCCCCTCTGCCGCACGGTCGGGACGGACGCTTGTCGCGCCGGCCTGCTGGCGATTCCGACAACTTCTTAACGAAATGATATAACATTACCTGATCGGGGCCGCGTTCGTACGTCGGACCACGCACCACCCGCTCGCCCGCAGCCCAGCCGCTGCCGCCAGTCTCCACTCCCCTTGTCCGCAGCCACCATGAAGACCTACACCCATGCCCTCGCCGTGCTGGCCGGGCTCGCGGCCGGCGACGGCGCCGCGCAGACGATACCCGACACCACCACCACGCTCGGCACCGTGGAAGCGCGGCGCCACAGCGCCGCCTCGCTGTCCACGCGCAACATCCTCAGCTCGGTCGACGTGCTCGGCAGCGAGCAGATCGCCGACAAGCAGGTCATGAACAGCTGGGAGTTGTTGGGGCAGATGCCCGGCATGCAACTCACCGAAACCCGGCAGGGTGCCGAGTCCGGCAAGGTCACCTTCCGCGCCTTCAACGGCGAGGGCTACATCAACGGCATCAAGGTGCTGATCGACGGCGTGCCGAGCAACGTCAACAGCGGCAACCAACGCTTCATCGACATGATCTTCCCGCTGGAGATCGCCTACATCGAGGTGGTGCGCGGCACCAACGATCCGCGTTACGGCCTGCACAACATCGGCGGCAACTTCAACATCGCCACCCGCCAGGGCGGCGACTACCAGGACCTGCGGCTGAGCTACGGCAGTTTCGCCACCCGCGAACTGCAGTACGCCGTCGGCCATGAGGCCGATGGCCTGGCGCAGAACTATTTCGTCGGCGCGCAGGCCGCGCATGGCTATCGCCAGCACGACAGCTCGCGCAAGTACACCCTCGGCGGCAAATGGTTCTACGGCGAAGACGACGATGCCGCACGCATCGGCCTGATCGCACGCGCCTACCACCACGAGGCCGACGAATCGGGCTTCCTCACCGCCACCGAGTTGGCCGAGGACCGCGACCAGTCGCCGCCGAAGAACGCCAACGACGGCGACGACCGCGACATGCGCCAGGCCAGCGTGCACGCCGACTTCAAGCTCGGCGACGGCTTGCAATTGCGCAACACGCTGTACCTCAACCGTTACCAGGACGACCGCCGGATCACCTTCACCCGCTACCCGCTGGGCAACGCGCCACGGCAGCGTCGGCAATGGGACGAAACCCAGACCGGGTTGCTCAGCACCGTCACCTGGCAGGCCAGCGATCTGCTGAGCTTGGAAGGCGGCTTCAACGCCGAGCACCAGAACAACCGTTACCGGCGCTCGCGCTACGCTTACAGCGTGCCGACCGATTTCGACCGTGCGCCGGCACGCGTGCAGAACGACGACCGCTACAGCCTGGATAACCTCGGCCTGTACCTGCAGGCGGTGATCCAACCGAGCGATGCGCTGAAGATCGTCCCCGCATTCCGCATCGACCGCTTCTCCGGCGAGACCGCGCTGCCCGGCGGCGTGCATGCACCGCTGCAGCGCTACGGCTGGATCGACCAGCCCAAGCTCAGCGTGATCTACGCGCTGACCCCGCAGCTGAGCGTGTACGCCAACTGGGGCCGCACCTTCCAGATCCTCACCGGCTCGACCGCCCCGGCCTACCTGACGCCCGGGCAGAGCACGTTCCGGCCCTCGATCAATACCGGCAAGGAGCTGGGCCTGAAACTGCAGCCGGTCGCCGGTACCGAGGCGCGCGTGGCGGTCTGGCGCCAGGATGCCACCGACGAAGTGGCCAACATGCCCAGCACCGGCACCACGGTCGGGCTCGGCCAGACCCGCCGGCAGGGCGTGGACCTGCAACTGAGCACGCAACTGGGCGAGCGCTGGACGCTGTGGCTGTCGCACGCGATCCAGGAAGCCAAGGTGGTCAGCGCCTTTACCGCGAGCGGCGAGTCGCTGCGCGGGCGCGAGGTGTTCTCCACCCCGCGCTACATCAGCAACGCCGGCGTCGACTACCGGCCCGATGCACGCTGGAAGCTGGGGCTGCAGGCGCGCGCGCAAGGCGACTACTACATCGACGAACGCAATACCCAGGGCAAGTACGGCGGCTTCCGCGTGGTCGATGCCAGCGTGCGCTACCAGCTCAGCCCGCGCACCAGCCTCGACCTGCAGGTCAAGAATCTCACCGACGCCCGCTACGCCTACGTCTGGTACGACAACTTCTTCTGGGGCGGCAACGACCAGCCGATGTTCTCGCCGGCGCCCGGACGCGCGGCCTATCTCGGCTTCGAACTGCGCCTGTAGCCATCGCCGACGTCGGCGCGGTCCGCTGCGGTCGCGCCTCTGCCTCCCCGGTGCCGTCCGGGGCACGCAGGTGCCACGGCGCGGTTGCCTGCGTGGCGCAGACAACCGCGCGATTTTCCCCGCGAAATCGCATAACATCGCCTTCACGGAGCGAGGTACGCCCAGCGTACCGAACAAGCAAGCCCCGCAACCTCGCCGTTGCCGCCAGCCCTCCGCTGTCCCCACTTGCTTGCAGACCCCATGAAGATCGACTCCCTTGCCCTGGCCGTGCTGGCCGGGCTTGCCGCCGGCCATGCCGCCGCGCAGACCCTCACCTCCGAGACCACCACCACCCTCGGCACCGTGGAGGCGCGGCGCGAGACCGCCGCCTCGCTGTCCACCCGCAACATCCTCAGTTCGGTCGACGTGCTCGGCAGCGAGCAGATCGGCGACAAGCAGGTCATGAACGGCTGGGAGCTGTTGGGCATGATGCCCGGCGTGCAGCTCACCGAGATCCGCCAGGGCGCCGAATCCGGCAAGGCCACCTTCCGCGCCTTCAACGGCGAGGGCTACCTCAACGGCATCAAGATCCTGATCGATGGCGTGCCCAGCGATGCCAACAGCGGCAACCAGCGCTTCACCGACATGATCTTCCCGCTGGAGATCGCCTACATCGAAGTCGTGCGCGGCACCAACGACCCGCGCTACGGCCTGCACAACATCGGCGGCAACCTCAACATCGCCACGCGCCAGGGCGGCGACTACCAGGACCTGCGGCTGAGCTACGGCAGCTTCGCCACGCGCGCACTGCAGTACGCCGTCGGCCATGAAGCCGGCGGCCTGGCGCAGAACTATTTCGTCGGCGCCCAGGCCACACAAGGCGAGCGCGCGCACGACAGCGCGCGCAAGTACACACTCGGCGGCAAGTGGTTCTACGGCGAGGACGACGACACCGCGCGCATCGGCCTGATCGCCCGCGCCTACCATCTGAAGGCCGATGCGCCCGGCTTCCTCACCGCCGCGCAATGGGACGACGACCGCGACCAGTCGCCGCCACAGAATGCCAACGACGGCGGCGAGCGCACCCTGCGCCAGGCCAGCGTGCATGCCGACTTCAAGCTCGGCGACGGTGTGCAGCTGCGCAACACGCTGTACGTCAACCGCTACGACGAGGAGCGCCGCGTCACCTTCACCCCCTACCCGATCGGCAACGCACCGCGGCAGCGCCGGCAATGGGACGAAACCCAGACCGGCCTGCTCAGCACCGTCACCTGGCAGGCCAGCGACCTGCTGAGCGTGGAAGGCGGCCTCAACGCCGAGCACCAGAACAACCGCTATCGCCGCTACCGCTATGCCTACGCGGTGCCGACCGATTTCTGGAGCGCGCCGGCGCGCGTGCAGAACGACGACCGCTACACGCTCGACAACTTCGGCCTGTACCTGCAGGCGGTATTGCAGCCGACCGCCGCGCTGAAGATCGTGCCGGCGTTCCGCGTCGACCGCTTTTCCGGCGACACCACGCTGCCCGGCGGCGTGCACGCGCCGCTGCAGCGCTACGGCTGGATCGACCAGCCCAAGCTCAGCGTGATCTACGCGCTGACGCCGCAGCTGAGCGTGTACGCCAACTGGGGCCGCACCTTCCAGATCCTCACCGGCTCCACCGCGCCGGCCTACCTGACGCCGGGCCAGCCCGGCGTGCGGCCGTCGATCAACACCGGCAAGGAACTGGGCCTGAAACTGCAGCCGGCCGCCGGTACCGAGGCGCGGGTGGCGGTCTGGCGCCAGGACGCCACCGACGAGGTGGCCAACAACGTCAGCTCCGGCACCACCGTGGGCCTGGGCCAGACCCGGCGCCAGGGCGTGGACCTGCAACTGAGCACGCAACTGGGCGAGCACTGGACGCTGTGGCTGTCGCAGGCGCTGCAGGAGGCCAAGGTGGTCAGCGCCTACAACGCCTCGGGCGAATCGCTGCGCGGCCGCGAGGTGTTCTCGGTGCCGCGCTACATCAGCAACGCCGGCGTCGACTACCGGCCCGATGCGCGCTGGACCTTGGGCGTGCAGGCGCGCGCGCAAGGCGACTACTACATCGACGAGCGCAATGCGCAGGGCAAGTACGGCGGCTTCCGCGTGGTCGATGCCAGCGTGCGCTACCAGCTCAGCCCGCGCACCAGCCTCGACCTGCAGGTCAAGAATCTCAACGACGCCCGCTACGCCTACGTCTGGTACGACAACTTCTTCTGGGGCGGCAACAATCAGGCGATGTTCTCGCCAGCGCCCGGGCGTTCGGCCTATCTCGGGTTCGAACTGCGGCTGTAGGGCACCTCGCATCACCTGCATCCGCCACAGCGTGCTGCGCAGGAGCGGCTTCAGCCGCGACGGGCTTCACCGGGAACGCCCCTGTCGCGGCTGAAGCCGCTCCTGCGGGACACGTCCCCGGGGAGATGAGAGGTGCCCGGTCACGGTGTTGCCTGGCCAAGGACGACCGTAAGCCGCCGGACGCGGCGTCCGCCGCGCTGTGGTACGGTTCCAGGCGTCGCCAGCCTTCGCGCAAGCCTCCCGCTCGTTCACAGGAGTGCTTTGCGATGATCTCTCCCGCTTCGCTCGACCACGGCGTCTTCCGCTTCCGGCAGACATCGCCATGACCGACTTCGTCACCGATGCGGCGCAGCTGCAGGACTGCGTGGGCCACCTGCCCGGTCCGCGCGACCTGAAGGTGATCGACCACCTGGACGCGCATGCGCTGCGCTGGCTGGCCGCCAGCCCCTTGCTGTTCGCCGGCGTCGCCGGCCAGCGCCTGGCATTGAGTGCGGGCAGCGGTGCACCCGGCTTCGCGCGCGGCGATACGCCGCATTTGCTGTCGATCCCGCTGCAGGCACTGGACACGGCCCACGCGCACGTCGGCGCCGGCTTCGGTTCGCTGTTCCTGGTGCCCGGATTAGGCGAAACCCTGCGGGTCAATGGCCGCATCGCCGGCGACGACGGCACCCGCGTGTTCGTTGCCGTCGAGGAATGCTATCTGCACTGCGCCAAGGCCCTGCTGCGCGCCGACTGGTGGCACGCGGAGGCGCAGACCGACACCACGCCGCCGGAGACGCCGGAAGGATTGCTCGCCAGTTGCCGACTGCTGATCCTGGCCACCGCCGATGCCGAGGGCCGCGTCGATGTCAGTCCGCGCGGCGATCGCGCCGGGGCCTTGCTGCAAGCCCACCGCGACGCCTGGTGGTTCGCCGACCGGCCGGGCAATCGTCGCGTCGACAGCCTGGGCAATCTGCTGGCGCGGCCGCAACTCGCGCTGCTGGCACTGCGCCCCGGCAGCGCACGCTGCGTGTGCATCGAAGGGCTCGCCCGCCCCAGCACCGACGAGGCGATCCGCAACGCGCTCGCCGTCGATGGACGCGTTCCGCATCTAGCGGTGCGGGTGCTGCCGGCGCTCCTCGAAGAGACGCACAGCCGCGCGCTCGGTCGTTTCGACCGTTGGCCGCCCGCCGCCATCGCACACGACCTGGACCCGCCGGCGATCTTCCGCGACCACGTCCGGCTCAGCGGCGCGCGCGGCACCCAGGCCACGCTGATGCGCGCGGCGGTCTCGGTGCCCGGCGTGGTGCGCAAAGGACTGCAGGCCGACTACAAGAAGAACATGTACTGAGCATCCAACGCCGCCGATCACCGGGCGGCGTCGGTCACGCCGGGCGCGCTGAGGTGATGCACGGCATAGCGGTGTGCGGCGGCGTCTTGCGGCGGCAGATCGCGCCACAGATGAAAACGCAGCCGCGTCCATCCCTGCGGTTCGTAGCCGCACACCGTGGCCAGCACGCGTTCGTCAGGTACGTCCATGTCGGCGATCTCGCTTCCGCAGGCTGGCACTGGCGCCGGAAGCACGCGGGTGGCGTAGCGCGCCGAGCGCAGCGCCGCGGACGTCCACGCCGTGCCGACCATCCACGCCTGCACGGTCGGGCGTCCGAAGGCCTCGCACAGCGCGGCGAACGCGGGGCCGGCGAGGAACGCGTGCATCGCCGCCGCATCGCGCCATAGATAGAACGGCGCATACAGGTTCTGCCGGCCGGGCAGCAGCGGATCGCTGCGATCGGCGACCAGGTAGGCCTTGAACTGCAACCCCGGCAGCGTGTCGAGCAACGGGCCTTTGTCGGCGATGCGGCGGCGGATGATCGCCATGTCGTAGTCCGCCGGCAACGCGATGCTGTATTGCATGGCGATCATGCCGGCACTCCGCGGGCCGTGATGCCGGCGCGGCCGCCGCCGAACGACCAGTCCTGCGCCGCGGTGGTGACGATGGTGACCATCACGTCCTCCGGCGGAATTCCAGGCGCGATCGCCAGCAGCGCGACCAGGCGCCGATAGAACGCCTGCTTGCAGGCAGCGCTGCGTTCGCGGCCGGCGGTGATGGCGATCAGCACGAAACGATCCGAGCGCGGCCCGCCCAGGTAATGGCGGTCGAACACCAGTTCGTCCGGGTCGTGCTGATGGATGACCTGGAAGCAGTCGCCGGCCGGCACCTCGAAGGCGTCGTGCATGGCCTGGTAAAGGCTGGCCGACAGCGCGCGCAGGTAGGCAGGCGGATGACCGCGCAGCAGCGAGATACGGGCGTACGGCATCAGCGCGGCTCCGTCATGGACGGCCGCGCCGCGGCAGCGGTGCGCAGCAACGGCAGCGCGGACGCCGCACACGGCCAGCCGGCGTAGAACGCCAGGTGGGTGATGGCCTCGGCCAGGGTGTCGCGGTCCAGACCGTTGTCCAGTGCGCGCGCCAGGTGCAGCGGCAACTGCTCCAGTCGCGACAGGGCTACCAGTGCCGCCACCGTGACCAGGCTGCGCTCGCGCGGCGACAGCCCAGGGCGCTGCCACACCTCGGCGAACAGCACCTCGTCGGTGAGGCGGGCGAAGGCCGGCGCGATGTCGCCGAACGCGGCCTGCGGGGAAGGAAACGGCGTGGATGGGCCGGACATCGGAAGGTCTCGCAGGGGGAACGGGCACAGCCTAGTCGCGCACAACCTTTCGAAAAATCGGAAAATATCGAAACGACCGTCCGGAAAATCAGGATCGACCGATGCGCCCCATCACCTTCGACCTCGACGCGCTGCGCAGCTTCGTCGCCGGCGTGGAGTTGGGCAGCTTCGCCAAGGCGGCCGAGCGCCGCGGGCGCTCCACCTCGGCGATCAGCGCGCAGCTGAAGAAGCTGGAGGAGCAGGCCGGGCAGCCGGTGCTGCGCCGCCAGGGCCGCGGCCTGGCCCTGACCGAGGCCGGCGAAGCCTTGTTGGGCTACGCGCGGCGGCTGCTCGAGCTCAACGACGAGGCGGTCGTGGCCCTGCAGGACACGGCGCTGCAAGGCTGGGTGCGGCTGGGGCTGCAGGAGGACTTCGGCGAGCACATGCTGCCGGACGTGCTCGGGCGTTTCGCCCGCGCCCACCCGCAGGTGCGGATCGAAGCGCGCATCGCCCGCCACCAGGAACTGCTGGCGCGGGTGGAGGCCGGGCACCTGGATCTGGCCCTGGCCTGGGACTCCGGCGCAGCCTCGGCGCATCGGCAGGCACAAGCGGCGTGGCCGCTGCGCTGGATCGCCGCAGGCGACCGCAGCGCGCCGGACGTGGCCGACTGGAGAGGCGCGGCGCCATTGCCATTGGTGATGCTGGAAGCCCCCTGCCTGCTGCGCACGGCCGCGACCACCGCACTGGACCGCGCCGGCGTCCCATGGCGCATCGCCTTCACCAGCGCCAGCCTCGGCGGCGTATGGGCGGCGGTCCGCGCCGGATTGGGCATCACCCTGCGCACCCCGGCCGGGGTGCCGGCCGGACTGACCCTGCTCCCGCCCGGCGCCGGCGGCCTGCCCGCGTTGCCGGCGCTAGGGCTGAGCCTGCATCGCGCGGTCGCCGTGCCGCCGCCGGCGGTGGCGCGGCTGGCGGAGATCCTGCAACAGCGCCTGCAGGCGGCGCATGCAGCGCTGGTCGGGGATGGCTGAGACGTCCCGCGCGCTTACCTGCCGCCCTTGCAGGGCATCCTCCTGGCGATCAGGACGCCGGCGAGCATGTGGCGCCGCCGCTGGCCACGGTCTTGAAGGATTGCCATCGCTCTTCACCGGGACGTGCCGCGCGGATCGGAAACCGTGCGTTCAACCATGCGCGGTCGCGACAGCCGCGGCGCTGCGCCGCTCGCGCAGGCGCAGGAACGGCCGCTCCACCGCGTAGTGCAGGACAGCCGCGAACAGCAGCGCCATGCCGGCATAGACGGCGAAGGCGAGCGGTCCACGCCCGTCCAGCAGCGCGCCGAACCACGCCTGGGTCAGATGGAACGCCGCCTTGTGGCTCAGGTACAGGCTGTAGGACACCGCGGCCAGCCAGGCCGCGCCCGGCATCCGGCAGCGCCCCAGCCATCCCTGGGTGGAGGCGCCGGCGCCGACCAGCAGCGCCAGTCCCAACGACAGCACCGGCCAGCCGATGGCATTGCCGAGCAGGCCGGTGCGGTCGCGGAACAGCCACATCGCCAGCGCACAGACCACGATGCCGGCAAGCGCCACGACGCTGGCGTGACGCTGCAGCCGCTGCCAGTGCTGCGGCCGGAAGGTCTTCAGCACTGCCAACGCCACCCCCGCCAGCAGGCCGTCCAGGCGGTTCCAGGTCGGATAGTAGAGATCCTCGATGAACCAGTTGCGCTGCAGCCCGGCACCGATGCGATCCAGCGCGCTGTCGTGCACCCAGATCGCACTGCGCAGGGCGATGCCGGCCAGCACCACGGCCACGCACAGCGCCACGAAACGCGGCGCCGATGGCCGCCGCAGCAGCCACGCCGCCAGCAGCGGAAACACCAGGTAGAAGTGCTCTTCCACGCACAGCGACCAGGCATGCGAGAACGCCTGCTGGTTGGCGTAGTCGATGCCCAGGTTGAGGGTGAAACTGGCGAACAGCCACCACGGCGCGATCCCGGGCGCTTCGCGGAAGCCGGGCCATGCCAGGTACAACGCCAGCACCACCGCGTACGCCGGCAGGATGCGGTAGGCGCGGCGCCGGTAGAACTCGCCGTAGCGCAGCCGCTCGCCGCGGGCCAGCGGCGCCAGCACCTGGCCCCCGATCAAAAAGCCGCTGAGCACGAAGAACAGATCCACGCCCATCCAGCCATAGCGCGACAGCCACTCCCAATCCGGGCCGAGCCCACCGACCACGAAGGAGTGGAACAACATCACCCAGACGATGGCGGTGGCGCGCAGCAGGTCGAGGCCGGGATAGCGCATCGCAGGGGGTTGGCGGTGGGGAGCGCGCAGCTTACTGGCTGCATCGCCGGTTGCGGCGGCGGGCGTGCACCGGCATCGGCGCGATCGCGCCTGGAAAGCGCGGCGGCGGCGCTAGGCGTCCCCCATGCTTACTTGCAGCGGCGTACCCTCACCCCAACCCCTCTCCCGAGGGGAGAGGGGCTTGAGTGGGTCGCGCGCTGTCAGCCCAGCGGTTCGTCCGACAAGTAGGTGTAGCCGGTCAGGCCGGCCTCGAGCGCGTCGGCCAGTTCCGTGGCCTGCGCGGCCGGCAACTGCGCGGCGGCGACGCGTTCGGCGTAGGCGGCGCGCAGGTCGTCCAGGCGGTAGCCGACGTAGTCCAGCATCACGTCGGTGGTATCGCCGCGGCGCTGCTGGGCGATGCGGTAGCCGTCGCCATCCACCGCCACTTCCACCGCGTCGGTGTCGCCGAACAGGTTGTGGATGTCGCCCAGGATCTCCTGGTAGGCGCCGACCAGGAAGAAGCCGATGCGGTAGCTTTCGCCCGGGCGCAGCGCGTGCAGCGGCAGCGAGCTGTCCAGGCTTTCGTTCTCGACGTAGGTCTTGACCATGCCGTCGGAATCGCAGGTCATGTCGCAGACCACGCCGCGCCGCGCCGGCGCCTCGTTCAGGCGCTCGATCGGCACGATTGGGAACACCTGATCGATCGCCCACACGTCGGGAATCGATTCGAACACGCTGAAGTTGACGAAGTACTTGTCGACCAGACGCTCGTTGAGCTCGTCCAGCACCGGGCGGTGGCTCTTTTCCTCGTGGCTCAGCCGCGCCCGCACGCCATGGGCGATGGCATAGAACAGGTCGTCGATGCGCGCGCGATGGGTCAGGTCGATCTGGCCCAGGGCGTAGCCGCTGAGGCCTTCGGCGTGGAAATGCTGCGCCTCCTGGAACAGTTCCACCGCCGGGCGCTGGTCCAGTTCGGCATGGATCTCGCGCAGGTGGCGGATCGCCGCCGGTTCGTCGTCGTGCGCGTCGGGCACGCGGCCTTCCGGCGCCTGCTCCACCTCGGACACGTTGGCGATCAGCACCGCGTGGTGCGCGGTCATCGCGCGCCCGCACTCGGTGACGATGCGCGGCGGCGGCAGGCCGTGCTCCTCGCAGGCGCTGGCCAGCGGCTGCACGATGTTGCTGGCGTAGGAGTGCAGGCCGTAGTTGATCGAGCAGTAGCTGCGCGAGCGGGTGCCTTCGTAGTCGATGCCCAGGCCGCCGCCGACGTCGACGTGGCTGATCTTCGCGCCCAGCTTGGACAGCTCGACGAAATAGCGGGTGGCCTCGCGCATGCCGTTGGCGATGTCGCGCACGTTGGAGATCTGCGAGCCCATGTGGAAGTGCAGCAGGTTCAGCGCGTCGGCGTACTCGGTGTCGCGCAGGGTCTTCCACAGGTCCAGCACCTGCCGCGGCGACAACCCGAACTTGGCCTTGTCGCCGCCGCTGTTCTGCCACTTGCCCGCGCCCAGCGAGGCCAGGCGCATGCGCACGCCCAGGCCCGGCTTTACGTCCAGCGCGCGCGCCTCCTCCAGCACCAGCTTCAGCTCCGACGGCTTCTCGATGACGATGAAGGTCTGCAGGCCGAGCTTGCGCCCGATCAGCGCCAGGCGGATGTACTCGCGGTCCTTGTAGCCGTTGCACACGATCAGCCCGCCCGGCCGCGACAGCGCCAGCACCGCCATCAGTTCCGGCTTGCTGCCGGCCTCCAGGCCGAAGCCCTCGCCCTGGTGGCTGGCCAGGGTGCCGGCCACGCCGCGGTGCTGGTTGACCTTGATCGGGTACACCGCGGTGTAGCCGCCGGTGTAGTCCCAGTCGGCCTGGGCCTGGGCGAAGGCGGCCTGCAGCTTGCCCAGGCGCTCGCCGAGGATGTCGGGGAAGCGCACCAGCATCGGCAGCTTGGCCCCGGCCGCGCGGGCGGCGTCCACCACCTCCGGCAGCGCGATCGCCACGCCGTCGGCGCCCTGCGGCCGCACCACCACCCGGCCGGCCGCGTCCACGTCGAAGTACCCGTCGGCCCAATGTGGGATCGAGTAGGTCTTGCGGGCTTGGTCGAGGGACCAATCGCTCATCGTGGCGGCTCGGCTGAGGGAAAAAGGGCGTGGATTGTAACCCCTGCTACGCGTGGGGTCCGTTACAATCCGCGCCGTTCCGACGCCCTCGGCTCCTGGTGGAGCCGGGCCGGGTTCGCGGGCGCGTGGTGCGGGCTGGATGCGCGAGGCTGTGTCCGCCCCTCATCCGGAGAGGATGCGGTAACAGAATCGTGTGGTTCGGCTGCGCGAGGCTGCGCCCGACCCTCATCCGGCGAGGTACGGTAACAGCGTCGCGTGGCTTGGCTGCACGAGGCTGCGCCCGACCCTCATCCGGGGAGGTGTGGTAACAGCCTCGTGTGACCTGGCTGCATGAGGCTGCGCCCGACCCTCATCCGGCGCTACGCGCCACCTTCTCCCGGGGGGAGAAGGAATCGTCGCTTCTTTTCTTGCTTTCCTAGGACATCTGCATGAGCGCCAACGACAACTGGTACATCGAACACTTCCAGCCCACCGGCTCGGCCATCGGCTACCGCATCACCGGCAAGCTGGACGAGGTGCAGTCGCCGTTCCAGAAGATCGAGATCTACGACACCACCGACTGGGGCAAGCTGATGGTGATCGACGGCGCGGTGATGCTGACCACGCGCGACAACTTCTTCTACCACGAGATGATCAGCCACCCGGCGCTGTTCACCCACGCCGCGCCCAAGCGCGTGGTGATCATCGGCGGCGGCGACTGCGGCACCCTGCGCGAAGTGCTCAAGCACCCGGGCGTGGAAAGCGCCACCCAGTGCGACATCGACGAGCAGGTCACGCGCATGGCCGAGAAGTACTTCCCGGAGCTGTGCGACTCCAACAACGACCCGCGCGCCGAGTTGCTGTTCGACGACGGTGTGGCCTACATGGCCAACTGCCCGGCCGGCAGCGTGGACATCGTCATCGTCGACTCCACCGACCCGGTCGGCCCGGCCGAAGGCCTGTTCAACAAGGCCTTCTACGAGAGCTGCTTCAAGGCGCTGAAGGACGACGGCATCCTGGTGCAGCAATCCGAGTCGCCGCTGGCGCTGCTGGACCTGATCAAGGAAATGCGCGCGGAAATGGGCAAGGCCGGCTTCGCCAGCTTCCACACCGTGCCGTTCCCGCAGCCGTGCTACCCGACCGGCTGGTGGAGCGTGACCATGGCGCGCAAGCAGGGCGGCTTCGACTTCCGCCAGGACGACGCCGCGGCCAAGCCGTTCGCCACCCGCTACTACAGCGCGCACCTGCACACCGGCACCCAGGTGCTGCCGCCGTTCGTGGCCGAGGCGCTGGGCGGCTAAGCCCCCGGTCCTCTTCGGCATCGGCGCGCGCCTGACGTGCGCCGATGCCGCGGATCGCCGGCGCTGTCGGGGCCCTCGGCAAGGCCGGCCCCAACGCGGGCGTATCCGTATCGACGGGCGCGCTGCATCGCGCATGGCATCGCCTCGCCGGTTGCCGCGATCGCGCGCTGTAGGCGCCAAACGATGCCGCACGCCATGGCCGGCGCGTGCGACGATGCGCCGGCCTCCATCGCACACACCGCGAGCCTGCCATGCGCTCCCAGACGACGTCGCCGTGGACCCTGTGCGCGCTGGCCGCGATCGGCTTCGTCGTCGCCTGCGTCGCCCACGAAGCGGTGGGCCATGGCCTGGCCTGCCTGGGCAGCGGCGGCATCGTCCGCTGGCTCGCGTCGGTGTATTTCCGCTGCCAGCCCGGCCAACCGATCGTCGATGCCGCCGGCCCGCTGGCGAATCTATGCGTGGCCGCAGTGTGCATCCTGGCGGCACGCCGCCGTCGCGCGGACACGCCGCGCCTGGCGCTCGCGCTGATCGCCGCCTTCAACGGACTGTGGGGCGCCGGCTACCTGCTGTTCTCCGCGGTCACCAATGACGGGGACCTCGCCTTCGTCCTGCGCGATCTCGCCCTGCGGCCTGCCTGGGCCTGGCGGCTGGGGATGGGACTGGCCGGTGCCTGGCTGTATCTACAGGTGCTGCGCGCCATCGCCCCGTGGCTGCCGAAAGGCAGGCCAATGCTGGCGGCCTACGCCACTGCCGGCACGGTGGCCTGCGTGAGCGTGCTGTTCCATGCCGGGCCGGTGCTGCCGGCACTGCGCGAGGCGGCGCAGGAAGGCCTGTTGGCACCTATCGGCCTGGTGGTCGTTGCGCTGTCGCGCCGGTCGCGCGCGCCACTCCCACTACCATCCAGCCGCACGACGATCGCCGTGACGGTGGTGGTGGTCGCGACGTTCTGGCTCACCCTCGGCCGCGGCTACGGCGGCGTCTGAGTCGGCGGCTGACGCGCAGCGTGCCTGACCTATCCAACTGGCCCGCCACACCTGTAGGGGCGGTTTCAGCCGCGACAGGTTCTATCGGGAACGCCCATCGCGGCTGAAACCGCTCCTACACGACACCATCCATGCCACGGCGATGCAGGCGCGGTGACTGCGTTACAGCGCGTCCGCGTCCAGTTCACCGGTGCGGATCCGCACCACCGTGCCCAGGTCGTAGACGAACACCTTGCCGTCGCCGATCTTGCCGGTGGCGGCGGCCTTGACGATGGCCTCGACCACGCGCTCGACCTGGTCCTCGCTGACCGCCACTTCCAGTTTCACCTTGGGCAGGAAATCGACCACGTACTCGGCGCCGCGATACAGCTCGGTGTGGCCCTTCTGCCGGCCGAAGCCCTTGACCTCGGTGACGGTGATGCCGGCCACGCCCTGCGCGGCGAGCGCCTCGCGCACGTCGTCGAGCTTGAACGGCTTGATCACGGCCATGATCATCTTCATGCGGCGTTCTCCAATCTCAATGGCGTCAGGATAGCGCGGTTGCGCGATTCCCGGCCGTCGGGTTCAATGGCCGCGCGCCCCCAACGCCGGAATTTTCCGACAGCGCGCCGCGTCCGATCCCGATGGTCCCGACCTTTCCGGTGCCGCAATCTGACGCCACCTGCCGGAGCACAGCCATGATCGACCTCAACCATCTCGACGACCTCGCCCGCCGCCTCAGCGATCTGGTGCCGCCGGGCCTGCGCCAATCCCGCGACGAACTGCAGAGCACCTTCAAGAGCGCGCTGCAGGCCGGGCTGGGCAAGCTCGACCTGGTCACCCGCGAGGAATTCGAAGTGCAGCGCGCGGTGCTGCTGCGCACGCGCGAGAAGCTCGAAGCGCTGGAGCGCAGCGTCGCCGCGCTGGAAGCGGCACGCAGCGGGCAGTCGCCCAGCCCCACCGCCTGATCCACCCGCCACCATGAGCCTGGCGCTGGTGCACAGCCGTGCCCGCGCGGGGGTGCTTGCGCCTCCGGTTCGGGTCGAAGTCCATCTGTCCGGCGGCCTGCCGACCACGCAGATCGTCGGCCTGCCCGAGGCGGCGGTACGCGAATCGCGCGACCGCGTCCGCGCCGCCCTGCTCTGCGCGCAGTACGAGTTCCCGGCACGGCGGATCACGGTCAACCTGGCCCCGGCCGACCTGCCCAAGGAGGGCGGCCGCTTCGACCTGCCGATCGCGCTGGGCATCCTCGCCGCCGCCGGCCAGCTCGACCCGCAGGTGCTCGGCCAGTACGAATTCCTCGGCGAACTGGCCTTGACCGGCGAACTGCGTCCGGTCGACGGCGTCCTGCCGGCCGCACTGGCCGCCGCCCAGGCTGGGCGCACCCTGATCGTCCCGGCCGACAACGGCGCCGAGGCCGCGTTGGCGCAACACGTGCAGGCCTACACCGCACGCACCCTGCTGGAAGTCTGCGGCCTGCTCAACGGCAGCAAGACCCTGCCCGCGGCCACCGCGCCGCCCACGGTCGCCGCGCCCTTTCCCGACCTGAGCGACGTGCGCGGCCAGGCGCAGGCGCGGCGCGCCCTGGAGATCGCCGCGGCCGGGCATCACCACCTGTTGCTGATCGGCAGCCCCGGCTGCGGCAAGACCCTGCTGGCCTCGCGCCTGCCCGGGATCCTGCCCGAGGCCAGCGAAGCCGAGGCACTGGAGAGCGCGGCCATCGCTTCGGTCAGCGGCCGCGGCGTGGATCCGGCACGCTGGCGGCAACGCCCCTACCGCGCACCGCACCACACCGCCAGCGCGGTGTCGCTGGTCGGCGGCGGCACTCATCCGCGCCCGGGCGAGATCTCGCTGGCGCACCACGGCGTGCTGTTCCTGGACGAACTGCCGGAGTGGAACCGGCATGCGCTGGAAGTGCTGCGCGAGCCGCTGGAATCGGGCCAGGTGACCGTGTCGCGCGCGGCGCGCAGCGCCGAGTTTCCCGCGCGCTTCCAACTGGTGGCGGCGATGAATCCCTGCCCCTGCGGCTGGGCCGGCGACCCCAGCGGTCGCTGCCGCTGCAGCGAGGACGCGGTGCGGCGATACCGCGCGCGCATCTCCGGCCCGCTGCTGGACCGCATCGACCTGCACGTGGAAGTGCCGCGGCTGCCGCCACAGGCGCTGCGCGCCGATGCCCCGCCCGGCGAAGCCAGCGCCACGGTGCGCGCCCGCGTCGAACAGGCGCGGCAACGGCAACAGCGCCGCGCCGGCCGGCCCAACGGCCAGCTCGGCCACAGCGAGACCCTGCGCGACTGCCGGCTGCAGCCGCACGATGAAGCGTTGCTGGAACACGCGATCGAGCGCCTGCGGCTGTCGGCGCGCTCGCTGCACCGTATCCTGCGCGTGGCGCGCACCATCGCCGACCTGGACGCCAGCGACGCCATCGCCACCGCGCACCTGACCGAGGCCATCGCCTACCGGCAACTGGATCGCGGCGAACCGGCCCCGGTGGCGCGTAGCGCCTAGGACCGCCGCCACCGCTGGTCTGTGGATCGAACGGATGCGGGCCATGTTGGAGCGCCGCCCGCACCACCTCCGACGCACTCACTCCTCTGCGAGCTTGAGCCGCAGGACGGTGGCCTGTCGTGTGGGTGCGGCTTCGGGGAACCGCCAATAACGACGGGAAGTAGTTTGCAGGAGCGGCTTCAGCCGCGACGGGGCCTTCCCGGCGAAGCCTGTCGCGGCTGACGCCGCTTCTACAAACGACCCGACCAATCCGCAGCCGGCGAACCCTCCCGCAGGAACGCGGCGGGCACCGCGCTCCTGCGGGATGGCGCGCGTGCCCCCTGGCGCGACGCTGCGCCTATCCCGCCCAACCGCGAGGCGGCGGCGGCCTCCTCGGGCCAATCGGCGCGGCCGTCGCCGCGCCGTGCACCACCGCTGCCTACGTCACACACACCGTTGTTCCAGGCGACTATCTCCGCCTGGAACAAGGTTGCTGCGATACGCCGCCTCGTTCAGGGCAGCGACGTGTACGGCTGTCGCCACGGATTGACTTCGACGTAGCTGCGGCCGGTCACGGCAGCGCCGTTGAGCGTGCCGACCACTTGCGAAGCGCCTTCCCAATACGTGCGGTGCCCGGTCCAGAGCATCTCCTGGTCGTCGACCAGCGGCGTGATGAGCAGGTTGCCTTCCGGCAGGATCACGTTCCACTTGGACTCGTAGGTGTAACCGGAGTTCGGACTCGTCCAGGTCGCCAGCCGTTGCAGATCCATCTGGTCGCCGGAGACGGGGGTTGCCACGCCCTTGGACACGCGCGTGCCGTACTTGTTGGTAATGGCGCCAGTGTTGGGGTCCTGAAGGTAATACAGCATGTACTGGGTGTCGTTATCCATCTGGATGGCGAACCAGTTCCAGCCGCCGCCGAAGAAGGAGCCGTTCTCGTCGGAGGCCATGCCTTTCACGAACCACTGCCGGTCCTGCCACGAGGTACCGATGATCTTGATCGGCACGCCGTTGTCGTAGACCGTGCCTTCGGTGTCCAGCGCCGTGGAAGAGTAGTACGCCGAGGTCTTGGCGATGGGACGGTAGTCCACCACGCCGTTGCCGTTATGCAGCACGAACGGCATGTCGCTGCTGGTCTTGAGGTCGATGGCGAAGCGCCCATCGCTCAGTGCGCCCTTGATCGCGTAATTCTGCTGCGACCCGCTGATCGACCAGCCGTTGTTGGCGAAGTTGAAAGAGCCCTTCTGATCGGGAATCTGATCGGTGACGACGCGCTCCTCCACCTTGTGCAGCTTGTTGTTCACGTCGGTGACCGCGAAGTGCCAGGAATAGGTGGCAGGCCCGGACCCGATCGGCCACAACTGGAACACGGTGACCTCGTAGCCGAATTCGCGCTTGGCGCCGCTGGGGTCCACGCCATACAGATGGCCGACGAAATACCACCATTCCAACTGACTGTGGTGCGGACCCTCGTCGCGCGGCAATTGCACCGGCGTGGGTTCTTCGAACACCTGCGCAGCCACGGGTGCGGACGAGAAGCCGCACGCGATGACCATGGCAGCAGCGAGCCAGCCGCGGAAGCGGCTAAACGTTTTTGTTGACAGACGCATTGTGATCCCCTGCAAGATGATGATGGATGTCGTACTGATTGGATGCGACTGGGCACTTCACGGCAGGACGCGCATCCCCCAATCCACGCCCCACGGGTTCATTTCGGCGAATGCCCTGCCGGTGATCGATTTCCCCGCCACCGTGCCGACCACCTTGGCAGGACCCTCGAAATAGAACTTCTGCGTGGCCGGCGCATACAGCTCGGCGTTCTGCAGCGTCGGCGTGATCGTGATCGCGCCGTCCGGCAAGGTGACCTTCCATTGCGCCGGATAGGTGTAGCCGGTGTTGGGGCTCGTCCAGCTGCCGATCCGTTCGAGCTTGAGCGCACTGGGATCGAGCGGGGTGTAGTGACCTTCGGCGGTCTTGACGGCGAGCGCCTGATCGACCGTACCGTCGCCCTTCATGAAGAAACTGATGTTGTATTGGCTGTTGTCGTCCAACGACACGCCGAACCAGGTCCACCCGCTGTTGGCGTCGCCCGGGATGCCGTTGGCCCATTCGTGGTCGTACCAGGAAGTGCCGGTGACCTTGACCGGCACGCCGTGATCCCAGACGGTGCCGCTGGTTGCATTGACGTTGAAGGAATAATACGGCGAGATGAATCCGCCATAGGTTTCCACGCCATTGGTTCCGTTCAAGGTCGGTTTCTGCAGCGCCTGGGTACTGAGGTCGATGGCATAATCCAGATCGACAGGCGCGGCCTTGGCATAATAACTGCCCATCGAACCGCCCATCTGGAAGCCGGCGACGTCCAGATCGAAACGATCCGTCGACGTGGTGAACGGCCCGGTCACCACCTGCTTCTTGAAACGGAAATCGCCGCGATCCAGATCCGAGATCGCGAAATGCGCGTCGTAGATCGGTGCGGTATTGGCGACACCAACGATCTGAAATACCACCATTTCATACGCGTATGAGTGTTTTCCCCCAGATGGATCGGTGCCGTCCAGAAAACCGGTCATGTACCACCATTCGGCCGGCTGGCGATGCGACGCTTCGTCGTGTGGGAGCGAGATGCTTGTTTCGATGGGTGGAAATGTCCCGATCGCCTGCGCGGACGCGGCGGGCGCAAGCAGCGTCGCGGGAAACGCGAGAGCGGCGATCGCGAAGGCATGCACGAGTTCGTGCATCCGAATCATTTTCATGACGGAATCCCCTGAGTAGCATTAAGTGAGTACCGACTGCAGCTGTCGGGCTTGCGTGGAACGCGATGACGTTTTGTGCAGTGCAGCGATGTCGCGTTCGATTCAAATCTATTGCCGCCGTTGTGGCTGTCAATGATTCAATTTTAAATTTTTCAATCCTGCAACGCAGGTCTCATCATGACAGCGCATGACGCTCAATCGGCGTCGGCGGCAGCGGGATTTATAACCAATTTCCGACAATCACCGCAGACGATGCGCAAATCGCAGAAAATTTCCCCATACTTATTTTCCGCAATGCGCACGGACGTTCCGTGCATAGAAATCCGCCGGTCACGCTTCCTGTCCAAATAATCGTCCAGTGCAAAATGTTCCACGCCGCGGCATCCGCGAGCAGAGCCTCAAAGCATCCGGTCGGCCGCGGCCACCGCATCGGCGATCAAGCCGTTGCAGCGGCGCGCATGCGTGAAGGTCATGCCATGGGAGGCGCCGGCGAGTACCTCATGGCGCACCTGCGGCAGCCAGGCCGCCAGGGCGGCGGCGTTGTCGCGGTACTGGGCCGGACTGCGTTCGCCGGCGACCAGCAACACCGGCATCGCCAGGGTGGCGGCCTGCTCGGGCCGGTACGCCGGCAGTGCATCGGCGATCTGCGGCACCAGGGTCTGCGCGTTGTCGCGCACCATCTGCCGGAAGCTCGCGCTGCTGCGCGCCCAGGCCCCGGGCTGGCTGACCGAATCGACGAAGCATTCCAGGCCGGCCTCCACCTGGCCACCCTGCAGCAACGCGATCGCCTGTGCGCGGACCGCCTGAACGTCGGCCGGCAGGCCCTGCCGCTGCGGGCCACCCGGATCGAACAGGGTCAGGCTGGCGATGGCATCCGGCCGCAACAGCGCCGCCTGCCAGGCCACGGCGGCACCACGGGAATGGCCGACCAGATGCACCGGCCGCGCTTCCTCGGCGATGAAGGCGGCGAGCTGCTGCGCATGCCAGCGCCAGCCGAACGCATGCCGCGACGCCGACGGCAGCCGCGGGTAGTACTGGCCCAGGCTCAGCGCGCTGAGCTGGAAGCGGTCGGCCAGGCCGCGCAGTTGTGGCGCCCAGTAGCGGTAGTCGCACAGGGCCCCATGCACCAGCAGCACCGGCGCGCCCTCGCCCACCCGCAGATAGGCCAGCGCGTCGTCCGCGCCGAGCCGGCGGACGGCCGGCTTGGGCAGGGGCGTGCGCGAACTGCTCGTCGCGATCATGCGTGCGACACCGCGACTACCGCCAGCGACGCCGACAGCCAGCGGCCAACAACACCATCGCCGCGCAAGCAACACGCCGTTTGCGTCGAAAGAGAAGTGGGGAAGCGCTCGGCATCCCGATACGATAGCCGTATCGCCCCGGCGCGGCGACACTGCAGCGATGCGGTGGCGATGGGCGGCACAGCATCGCGCTGGCCGCGCGGCACACGCACCGGAACGGCGGCGGCAGCCTCCCACCCACAAGGCTGCCAGAGCACACTCCCGCATGAGGGCTTGTGCGACGCAGGGTCGCGCTGTGTCGCACCCTGCATGCATCAGGCAATCACACCTCCAGAATGTGGCGCGTCCGCGGCGCGACGATGGCGAGGCGATGACCTTGATCTCACCGCAAGGGTGCTCCGCGCTTGCCACCATCGCACCGCGGACGCCGCTGCCTCCGCTTCAGGCGCATCACCCGCGCCGAGACGGTCGAACCCGGCCTGGCCTTTCCCCCGATCAGCCAGGCCGCCGGGACGCAGAGGCGGCAGCCGCCCCTGTGTCCCTCGCCACTCCGTCAGTCGACGAAGCTCAGCACCAGCGCGCGCACCTGCTGCACCGACACGCCCGCCTGCTGTTTCAGCGCGCCGAGCGCGTAGGCGCTGAGCGTTTCGCGGTCCATGCGCGCGGCCGAACGCGGCGCCACCACGTGGAGCGTGCCGTCTTCCAGCAGGGACAGACGCAGCGTAGCGTTCTCGTCCGCATCGACGGCCACACTGGTCTGGGCGCTGGCGCGAACGTTCTGCTGCAGGTTCGGCGCGGTCGGCGCGCTGCCGTCCAGCGGGTGCAGCGCCAGGCTGCTGCCCAGGTCTTCCACCCGCAGGCGGCCAAGCGCACGGCCTTCGCCGTCGAACACCGTCAGCACCGCCACTTCAGGCTGCGCCAGGGTCTCGCCACCGGTAGCGAGGCTCACGCCGGCACCGTTGCGCAGCACCTGCTCCATCGCCACATCGCCCGGGGCACCGCCGCGCTGGCCGGCACCCTGGCTTGCGGCGCCAGCACCGCCCTGGGCATCGGCGACGTTGCCTGCGCCGTTGCCACCGGCATTGGCGCCCGCCGAGCCGTTGGCACCGTCGGCCGCGGTGGTCCCGGTGTCCGTGCCGATCGCAGCGCCGGCAGTGCCGCCGGCACCGCCCGAACCACCGGCGCTACCGCCAAGGCCGCTGCCGCTGCCACCGGCGCCGCCACCCGATGCCGTGCTGCCGGCGCCGGTCGGATCGAGCGAGGTTCCACCCAGCCGCGGTTGCGCCGATGCGCCCAGTTCCCCCATCGCGCCGGCCGCTGCCGAAATCGCGCCCGCCGCCGTCAACGAATTGCCGTCGGCGGTGCCGCCCGGCTGCGTGCCGTTGCCCCCCATGCTCGGCTGCGAAACCGCGTCCACCGCGTTGCGGCCCGGCAGGTCCTCGATGCCGGCGACGGTCTGCTGACGCGCATCGGTGAGGCGGTAGTTGCCCGCGTCGGCACCGCTCAGGGCCAGTGCGATCTGCACCGTCTTGCCCGCCGCGGCCGAGGCATTGTCGTACTGACCCCGACCCTGCAGCGCGACCTCGTCGCCAGCGACCACGCCACGCAGCGGCGGCAGTACCAGCACCGCGTCGCTGCCGCCGTCGAAGCGCTTGTCCAGCACGGCCACATTGCCGACGGTCAGCTCCTTCGCCGCCACGTCGCCGCGCGACTGCAGGCTGGTGTTGACCAGGCGATAGTTGCCGGCATCGCCACCGCGCAGGCCCGCGGTCACGTCCACGCGCTTGCCGGTGCCGGCGTTCTTGGTGTCGTAAAGGCCCTGCAAGATCAACGCGACGTCATCCCCACCGACCGTGCCGACCATGCCGCTGCTGCCGACGTTGGCGGTGCGGTTGCCGTCGTACACCTTGGTGGTCACGCTCAGCGTGCCGGCGTCGATCGTCTTGGGCGTGATGTCGCCGCTGGACTGCAGGCGCGTCGCGAGCAACTGGTAGTTGCCGGCGTCGCCACCGCGCAAGCCCGCGGTCACGTCCACCCGCTTGCCCGTGCCGGCGTTCTTGTCGTCGTACTGGCCCTGCAGGACCAGTGCCACGTCGTCCCCGCTCAGCGTGCCGACCGGGCCGTTGCTGCCGACGTTGGCGGTGCGGTTGCCGTCGTACACCTTGGCCGTCACGCTCAGCGTGCCGGCGTCGATCGTCTTGGGCGTGATCGAGGCGGTACTGCCGCGCGGCGTCGAGGTGGCCACGTCCATGACGTAGTTGTCGGCATCGGTGCCGCCGAGTTGTGCGGCGACCACGACGCTCTTGTTGTCGCCGACGTTCTTGTCGACGAACGCGGCCTGGGTGGCGACGGACACATCGTCGCCGACGACGGCATTGCCGAGCGTGGCGTTGCGCACCTGCGCGCCGATCCCGCCGTCGTACACCTTGCCGGCGATGTCGACCGCCACCGTCAGCGTGCGCTTGGCGATGTCGGCATAGGCCGTGCTGTCGACCAGGTAGTTGCCTGCATCGTTGCCGCCGAGCGCGATGCCGGACACGGTGACCTGCTTGTTGACGCCGGCGCGCTTGTCGGCGAACACCGCGCCGGATGCACCGGCGAAGCGCACGTCGTCGCCGCTCACCACGCCGCTCAGGGCCGCCGACCCCAGGCTGGCGATTGTGGTGCCGTCGTAGACCTTGCCCTGGATCGAGCCGGCCCCCAGCTGCAGCGTCTTCTGGCTGATCGTACCGATGTTGGCACTGGCGCTGGTGCTGGCCAGACCGTAGCCGTACACGCGCACCGCGCCGTTGCCGGCGTGGTCCACGCTCAGGCCGTCGACGGTGACTGCCTTGCCGTGGCCGACGTTCTTGCTGTCGTAGTGCGCGGCGGTGCCGGTGACGACGACCGTATCGCCGTCGATCGCACCGCTGCTGGTCGTGTAGCCGATCCCGCCCAGTGCGGCAGCGGCATTGCCGTCATAGGTCTTGCTGGCTGCGCCGGTGAGGGCGACGGCAACGGTCGGAGCGACGCGGTAAAGGAAACCGCTGCCCGCATCCAGCACGGTGCTGCCGGTGCCGGCGTTGTACTGCTTGAACTGCGGCGTCAGACCGCCGCGGGTGTCATTGAGCGGCGAGATGGAATACACCAGCCAGCGGCCGTTGCCGGTGCTCACCGCGCTGCTGCCTGCCTGATTGATGAAGTTGCGGCCGGCCGCCAGCAGCACGCCGGTCTGTCGCTGCGCGGCATTGCCCGCGCTCACCGCCTGTTGCAGCGTCAGGTCCGCGCTGGCGCCGGTCAGGCGCACGTCCACCGCGCCGGTGGAGGCGATGCCGGCGAGGCCATCGACACTGCCGACCAGCAGGCTGCCGTTGTTGCGGAAAGTCAGGTCGCCGCTCTGTGCCGCGATCGCGTTCACCAGGGTACTGGCGGAGGTCAGCGACACCGCGCCGCTGGAGCGCAGCGCCAGTGCCGCGGCGGTCAACGCGCCGCTGCCCTGGATGCCGGTGCCGGCGACGTCGTTGAGCGACAGCGTCTGCGCGGCGCTGATGCCGTGGTTCAGGCTCAGGCCGCCCTGCGCGGCGCTGAGATAGAGGCTGCCGCCGCTCACGCCGACGTCGTCGGTCTGCTGCAAACGACGCGCCTGCACCTGCATGCGGTTGCCAACGGCGACGTTGAACGCCCCCATCGTCACGTCGTTGCCCGACGCATCCACGCGCAACGTGCTCACGCCGTTGAAGCGCGACAGCATGCTGCCGCTCAGGACAGTGCTGCTGCCGCCGAACGCGAACGGGTTGCCGCCGGACACGGCGAAGGCCACGGTAGCTGCCGTCTGATTGCTCAGCGTGGTGCTGGCCCCATCGAAACCGGTGCCGGCAGTGGCGGCGAGGGTGGCGGCGCTGTTGTTGAAGTTGATCGCGCTGTTCAGGCCCAAGGTTCCTGTCGCGTTCAACCCCACCGTCCCGGTGGTGCCGGCGCGCACATTCAAGCCGGTCAGTGTGTCGGCGAGACCCAGGCCCCAAGTGGCGCTGGAACTGGCGATCTGGGTGGCGCCGCCCACGTCCAGCGCCAGCGTGGTGAAGTTGAAGGTACTGTCGCTGAGGGTGGCCCCGGCGCCGGCGGTGACCGCCAGTTTGGCCGCAGATACGCCGCCGTTGACTCCCAAGACGCGTTGGCCGCTCTTCAGGCTCACGGTGCTGGCGCCAGTGACGATGTCGCTGTCGAACACCAGGTCGCCGCCGTCGCTGCGGCCCACTTCCAGCGTGGCCGCGTTGACCTGGCCGATCGTCGCGTTGCTGAGCCCGGTGCCCAGATGCAGGGCGTTGGCCGCGGTCATCTGCCGGATCGTGACCTTGCCGTTGCCGCCGTTGGCGGTGACATGCTGGCTGAGGTTGATGGTGTCGCCGGTCAGGATCACGTCGCCGGTGCTGTTGCTGAGGCTGCCGGCGGTGATGTCCAGGGTCTTGTCGAGCAGTTCGAAGCTACCGCTGGCGTTGAAGTTGTAGTTGCCGGAGACGCTGATGGTGCCGGTGCCATCGGCGCGGCCGATGGTCAGGTTGCGGATGCCCGGCAACTTGTTCAGCGTCGCCGCCGAGGCGAAGCCGTTGGCGTCGCCCAGCACCATGTTGACCGAAGGATCGTACGGCTCCAGGCGCATCGACGCCGTGCTGAGGTTGTTGAGGGTCGACGAGCCCCAGTCGATCTTGTTGGCGCGCAGCACCAGCACGCCGCTACCGGTATCGAGATTGACCGGTACGTTGCCGAACACGATGTTGCCGCTGGTGTAGATGCTGGCGCCACCCTTCATGGTGAAGGCGGTATCGATGTTGAAGTCGCCACTGGCGTCGATCAGGCCGTTGAGGATCTTCTCGCCGCTGGTGTAGCTGCCATCGGCCTTGAACAGCACGCGCCCGGCGCCGAGGGTCATGTTGGAGTTCAGCGTCACCGCGCCCTGCCCGGTGGACAGGTACACGTTGCCGCCATTGCTGAAGATCGGCGAGTTCAGGGTCAGGTCGCCGCCGCCCATGTTGTCCGAGTCGCCCCAGATGCGCACGTAGCCGCCATTGGTGGTCAGCGCGCCGCTGACCGAGATGCCGTCGGCGCCGTACAGGGTGATCGAGCCGGCGCCCGGGGTACCGTTGCCGTTCTGGGTGACGTCGTGGGTCGGCAGCGTGCCGGGATTGGTGCCGGGGCCATGTGCGATCAGGTTGCCGATGCTGCTCAGGAAGCCGGTGTTGGTGCGTCCGCTCTGCATGTAGATGCTGCCGGTCCCGAACACTTCCACCGTATTGGTCGGATTGGCGAAGCTGATGGTGCCGTTGGTGTTCTCCAGACGCAGGCTGACATTGTTGGCCATGCTCAGGCGGCCGTTGCCGCCGTTCAGCGACAGGTCGCCGAAGGTGATGCCATTGTCGGCCACCAGCATCACGTTGGCGTTCTGCGCCTGCAGGTCCCGCACGTATACCGTGCTTCCGCCCAGGGAACCGATGCCGGTGCCGCCGCCTTGGATGCTGATGGTGTCCGGATCCAGCAGCAGGTCGCCCATCGCGCCGTTGGCCGCGCTGGCATCGGTGCGGCCGCTGTAGGCGAGTTGCTGCTTGCCGGAGACTTCGGCGCGGCCGCCGTTGCCGCCTTGCGCGCCACCGCGCACGGCGATGCTGCCGGCGAACCGGGTGTCGCCGTCGGACCAGACCACCGCTTCGCCGCCGTTGCCGCTGCTGCCGGCGCTGGCGTCGAGCGCGACGCTGGCATCGGCCTCCACGTGGGTGGCGTTACGCAACGCCGGATCGTGCCCCTGCCAACCGCCGCCGACGTGGATGGCGCCACCGCCGGTCGCGCCGCTGGCGTCCAGGCGCGCGCCGCCGTCCAGGCGTAGCTGCTGGCCGAGCACGTCGATGCGGCCGCCCTGGCCGGTCGCCGAACTGGCGTCGAGGCGGCCGCTGACGTGGACCTGGCCGGCGTCGCCGCCGTCGAGCAGGATGCGACCGCCATGCGCGCCCAGCGAGGTCGCTTCGACCACGCCATCCATGTTGATGACGCTGGAGCGCAGCGCGCTGGCGCCGGCGGCGCTGAGCACCACGTTGTTGCCGCGGATGGTGCCGCTCTGCGCCAGTTCCGCCTTCAGCGCGTCCTGGGCGACCGCCAGCGACAGCAGGCCGTCGCTGCCGAAGTCCACCGCAACGCGATCGCCTGCGGCCAGGCCGACCTGGCCCGCCGCGATGCTGCCGGTGTTGCTCGCCGCCGGCGCCAGCAATGCCACCACGCCGCCGTTGGCGCGGATCGCGCCCTCGTTGCGCACCGCGCCGGCCGCACCGCTGGCGACGAAGCGCGCGTGTCCGCCCAGGAAATCGCTGTCGCTGATGCCAAGCGAGCTGACCAGCAGCCCGCCCACGTCCACCTGCGCGCCCTTGCCGAAGTACACGCCGTTGGGATTGACCAGCCAGACCTGGCCGTTGCCGCTCAGTTCGCCCAGCACCTGGCTGGGCGTGCCACCGAGCACGCGGTTCAGCGCGATGGCGGTGCTGTCGGGCTGCTCGAAGCGCACGCTGGCCTGGTTGCCGATGTCGAAGCTGTTCCAGTTCAGGATCAGCCGCTGGCTGTCCTGATGCACGGTCAGGTTGGCGCCGCGCTGGTCCAGGTGCGCATTGCCGGCGGCGATCTGCGCGCCGTCGGGCAATGCGCCAGGATCCACGGCATAGGCCGACAGCGGCACGCTGCCGATGGCGATCGCGGCGGCGGCAGCGCGCACCACGGTGCCGCTGCGCTTGCCGCGGCGGCGGGAAATTTCGGCGGCGACCACGTAGGCGCCACGCAGTTCGTCCCAGATCAAACGGTAGATGTGATTCATGCGAATCGTCCTCAGAAGGCGTGGAGTGGCGGCGTCAGAAGCGCAGGCTGGCCTGCAGCCACAGGTAGTGGTCGTCGCGCAGGCCGTCGGCGTTCAGGCCGGCGGCGCTGCGGCCGGGGTTGTCGCCCAGCCGGTGCGCCCAGGCACCGCGCAGCGACCAGCGCTCGCCTTGCAGGTTCAGGCCGATACCAGCGCTTGACAGGTCGTACGCATTGCCCGACCACGGCATCACCGATCCCGCCCACGGATCGATGTGCTGGCGCACGTGGCCGTGATCGGCGAACAACAGCGCCTGCGCACGCACGTGCCTGGCGACGAGGAAATCGCGGCGCAGCTCGGCATTGACCAGCCAGCCGTTGTCGCCACTGCCTTCGCCGACCGCATGCCCGCGCACCCCGGACGGGCCGCCGAGCAGGAACTTCTCCGACGAATCCAGGTTCTTGCTGGCGAACTGGCCATTGGCACCCACGTACAGGCCCCAGTTGCTCAAGCCGCCCAGGCTCTGATTGCGCTCCACGCGCCAGACCAGCTTGTTGTAGCTGCCGCGGGTGCGCGCGCTCAGCCCGTCGGCGATGCGGTCGGCCGCGTTGTCCAGATCCACACGGCCGGCGACCCAGCCCAGGCTGGCGCCGAAGTAACCGCCGCCCCACCAACCGTCCCAGGCGTTGCCGCTGAGCATGGTGGTGAGCCGGTCCAGATTGCGCTCGCGCAGGACCTGGCCCAGCGCCTTGTCGACCAGCTCGCGACGCTCGGCGTCCATGCTGATCCACAGGCTGCGCTTGCGCGTGCGCAACAGCGGATAGCTGAGGCCGGCGCTGACGGTACGCGCGCTGCCGCGCAGGTCCAGCGGCTTGAACTCGGCGCCAACCGCGTAGTGCATCGACGAGGCGGCGACGTTGGCGCGCAGACCCGACGGGGTCAGGCCGATGGCGTAGTTCAGACCCAGCAGATCACTGCCGCTGCTGTGGCTGAGGTTCACGCCGAGCAGGTCCTCGTGCTCGAACGGCCGATTCACCGCGCCCCAGGCGCTGCTGCGCCACGCGCCGGTGTAGCGGTTGGCGAAGTTGTCCACGCTCGCGCCGCCGATCCACGCCGGCGCACTATCGGCACGGATCAGCAGGCGGCTGCTGCCGGGCTCGGCGCCCTTTTCCAGCGTCGCACGCGCGCTCACGCCTGGCACGTCGTTGATCAACAACAGCGCGCGCTCCAACTGGTCGTTGCGCACCGGCCCTTCGGGCAAGGCCGCATCGGCGATGCCGGGCGCGCGGGCGCGCAGCGCGGCATCGTCGGACAGCACCTGCACGCGGCCGGGCGCGTTCTGCAGACGCCCGATCATGATCGCGATCTCCAGCTCGCCGTTGCTCAGGTCCTGCCGCGGCAGATAGGCGCGCGCCAGCAGATAACCCTGCGCCTGCAGCGCGGCACTGACCCGCTGCGCCAGCGCCTGCAACTGCGCGTGGGTCAGCGACCTGCCCAGCGCATCGGCAACCACCGCCTGCAGCGCCTGCGTGTCGATCGCGCCCTCGGCTCCGCTGAAGCGGACGCGGTCGATGCGTGCGCTGAAGCCGCCATCCGGCGCATCGGGCAACGGCGCCTGCAGCAACGCGGCCGCATCGTCGGCCGGCGGCTGCAGCCGTTCCTGGCGCTGCTGCTGGTTGAGCAGCGAACCCGCGTCCGGCGGCGCCGTCTGCGCAAGAGCCAAACTGACAGCGAGTGGCAACGAGCCGAGGCCAAGAAGCTTGGCCAGCCGCGTGGTATTCATGCAATGTCCCCGTGTGGTGCGCAGAACGCGCCCTTGTTGATCGGCGCCATTCTGGAGATCACGAGGGTGTGAAAACTTACGAGTTCTGACACGCCCGCGTAACGTCAGAAGACCGCATACGCATCCCGCTCGCGCCGCAGAATTGCAGACCTTTTCGGCGGATTTTTGGCGCACTCGAACGGTCGGCGGCCGGCACGTCACCGTCATCAGCGGCGGAATTCTGACGCGCATCGCCGGCGCCACAGCGTGCGCGCACTCGATTGCGCAAGATCGCCATCGCACGCTCGCCTTACGGTGTGGCGCAGTCACTCCACGCGCACGGGCTCGGTCGTCAGGTAGCCGCGCGCGTGCTCGGTGCGGATCGGCAGTTCTTGGCGGCAGGCGTCGCGGCAGCGCCGACGCAGTCGGCTGATCAAGGTGTCGAGGCGACGCTGGTCGAAGGACATCCAGTCCCAGCCCAGCGCCTCGGCCACCTCGCGGCGCCCGGTCATCTCGCCGGCGCGCACGGCCAGCACCCGCAACAGCGCGAACTCGCGCGCGCTCAGTTCCAGACGCGCATCCTCCGGCGTGTACAGGCAGCATTCGCTGGCGACCAGACGCCAGCCGCGCGGCAGCCGTCGCAACAGTGCACGCACGTGCGCCGCCAGTTCCGCCAGGCGCACCGGCTTGACCAGGTAGTGGTCGGCCCCGTTCTCCAGGCCGTGGATGCGGTCCTCGCTGGCACCGCGCGCGGTCAACATGATGATGCCGATGCCCGGGGAGGCGCTGCGCAGGCGCTCCACGATCTCCAGGCCATCGGCATCGGGGAGCCCGCGATCGAGGATCACCACGTCGAAGCGCAGCCCGGCACTTGCGGCGAAGAAGGCCGCAGCCGAGCCAGCGGATACCACGCGGTGTCCGGCGCCGACCAGATAACTCTGCAGTTCCTCGCACAGATCCACTTCGTCTTCGAGCAGACCGATCAATGCCATGTCAGCGTACCTCCCCGGCGCGGCGGCAGCGCGCGACGCCATGTCGTGCGCCGCATGTGCGGTGCGTGCGCATGCTCACCGCCCCTCCGCGGCGACGGCCTGGGGCAGGCGCAGGCTGAAGGTCGCGCCGCGGCCGTCGCTGTCCAGGGTCAATTCGCCGCCCAATCGCAGGGCGATGCGCTTGACCAGGTACAGCCCCAGCCCCGCGCCGGCAGTGCCGCCGCTGCCGCTGCCGCGCGCGAACTTGCGGAAGATCCCGGTGTGCTCGTGCTGCGGAATGCCGGGACCCTGATCGGCGACGCCGAGGATCAGGGTCTGCGCCTGCGCCGTGGCCGTCAGCCGTACCGGTTGTCCCGGCCCGGAGTACTTCAGGGCGTTGCCCAACAGATTGTCCAGGGCGATCCGCAGCAGGCCGCGGTCGCAATCCACCCGCAGCGGCGCCTGCGCCAGTTCGGCCCGCACGCGCTCGCGTGACGGATCGAGCGCGTCCAGCACCTCGTCGATGAGCGCAGGCAACGCAAACACCTCGCGCTTGAGCGCGCCTTCGTCCGAGAGCACCTGTTCATCGTCGAGAAAACGTTCGATCAACTCGGACATGCGCTCCACCGATCGCTGGATCTTCTCGATGCGGCGGCGTCCTGCCGGCTGCAGCGCGGTCTCCGTGTCCTGCAGCATCTGGCCACTGGCATGGATGATCGACAAGGGCGTGCGGAACTCGTGCGACAGCAACGTCACGAATTCGCGCTGCTCCTCGCGCAGCCGCTGCTCGGCGACCAGTGCCTGCCGCAATTGCGTCTTGCTCTCGCGCAGGCGCTGCTCGGTGGCCTGACGCTGCACGATTTCCTCGGCCAGTTCGCGGGTGCGTTCGCGCACCTTGTGCTCCAGCGATGCCTCGGACTGCTGCGAGAGTTCCAGCGCCAGGGCCAATGCATCTTGGCGCTGCTTCTCCAGCGCGTAGAAGCGTTGCGCGAAACTGAAGGTCAGCAACAACAGGTGCAGGGTCAGGCCCACCGCCAGCGGCGCGCCATTGCGCAGCCACGGCGTGTTCGGCAGCAGGCCAAGGTTGATCAGGAAGCCGCGGAAGAATGCGATGTACAGCACCAGGAACGCCACCAGGTACAGCTTGGCCATGGCCTGGCCGCGCCAGCTCAGGTAAGCCGCCACCAGCAGCAGCAACGGTACGCTGACCAGGCTCAGCCCCTGCACGAACGGCATCACCGTGCCGAACCTGCCAAGCAGAAATCCGGTGCAGGCGACGCCGATCACCAGCCACACGAAGGTTTCGTAGGCGCGCGACAGCCGCGGGAAATGCGTGTGCAAAGCCATCAACCGCACGCTGAAGGACACGGCGATGGCCACGCTGAGCGCCAGCACCACGCCGAGTACGGTGTCGCCGCCATCGTGCGTGTCCAGACGAAAGAACGGGCCGACCAGGCCCCGGGTCTTGTACACGCTGTAGCCGCTGGTGGCGATGTAGGCGACATACCAGCGCACCGGCCCCACGCCGCTGCGTCGCCAGATGAAGGTGCCGGCCATGCACAGCGCGAGGATGAAGCCCAGGAAGATGCTGTCCTGGCTGGCGGACAAGGCCTCGTGGGCGAGCAGCGCCTGCGGCTCCCACAGCTTCAGCGCCACCGTCATCGCGTTGCGCTCGGTCAGGCGCAGGTAGACCTCCGGATAGCGTCCATCCGGCGCTTCCAACTGGAACACCGGCGTCCGCAGCAGGTAGGGGTACTCGCGCTGCGACACGTCCTCGCCGCGGCGCAGTTCGCGGAAGCCACCGCCCGGCTGCGGCACGTATAGACGCACGGTATCGGCCAGCGGCGCGTCCACCTGCAACATCAGCACCCGAGGCAGGCCGGTCATGCGATCCAGGCGCAGGCGCAGCCAGACCGCATCAGGGATGTAGCCGAGACTGAACTCCGGCGACGTCGGCTGCAGGTCGCCGCGCGCCGCCACCGCGTGCACGTCGAGCGTGCCGGCACGGTCGCGCAGCATCTGTACGTGCCCGTCCAGGGCAATGGAGCGGCGGCCCTGCTCGGAGACCGACTGGATCCCGCCGCACCCGCCAAGCAACAGGACGATCAGGAGCAACAGGGGCGTGAGCGTCGAGCGGCGGCGCATGAAGAACCCGGCGTTGTATCCGAACGTGTGCGTATGCAGGTGGCGGGCGTCACTGAAAGCACTGCGAGCGGCATCCCCATGCCGGCCCTGTGGCGGACACTACCCTGGCCGCTTCAAAATTCTACACAGGGAGACATGTAATGTGAAATTCATCAACCTATGACGTTGCGCAACACCTCGTTCCGTGCGTTCCGGCGCACGTCCCGTCTCCGAACACGCACGCACCCACGCCACGTACCGCAGCCAGTACCACGCCTGGCGCCCTGCTCGGACACCGCGCAGACGGCTCCAGCAGAGCACGCCGCGCACCATAACTTCTGGGAGCGGATGGGACGCTGGCCAAGCGCTGGCACAAGGTCGGGATCGCGCGGGCATGACGCATCGGCGCCACAGCGCCCGGCAGCGAGCAACGCATGCGTTCGCACGGCCGCAGGGCGGCGGAAGCGAAAGAGGAGAGAGGAGCCTGCGCAGATGGCGGACAGGACGCGGGCGATGCCAGACAGGATCGGCATGCACGGCGTGGGATGGCGCGCCCGGAGGGATTCGAACCCCCGACCAATGGCTTCGGAAGCCACTACTCTATCCGGCTGAGCTACGGGCGCAACGGACGCGCATTCTAACGGCATTCGTGGTCCGCGTCTCCCCCATTCGCACGGCCCGGCGACGGCGCGCGCGTCATGGGCATGCGGCCGCCGCCGTCCGCTCACCGGCACCTTGCGTCGACATGCGGCGCGGCGCGGCCGGCACGGCGGCCACCTCGCCGTGGACGCCTGGCGCCCGTCCGCGTCCTGCGGCGCTCGGCCAACCAACGCAGGACACGGCGCATCCACCTCCGCGACGCGCCGCCGGCACCACGCGGCTGCTACCCTTGCGCGATGGGTTACGAACGCTACGAAACGCCTGCCGCGCTGCCGCCGCGCGCACGCCTGGGCCAGTATTGGAAACTGCTGCGCGGCGACCGGCCGATCGGCGTGCTGCTGCTGCTGTGGCCGACCTGGTGGGCGCTATGGCTGGCCGCCGATGGGATACCGCCGCTGTGGACCTTGTTCGTGTTCACCGCCGGGGTGTGGCTGACCCGCTCGGCCGGCTGCGTGATCAACGACTACGCCGACCGCTGGCTGGACCCGCAGGTCGAGCGCACCCGCAGCCGGCCGCTGGCCACCGGCGCGGTCAGCGGCCGCGAAGCGCTGGCGGTGTTCGCGGTACTGATGCTGGTGGCGTTCGCGCTGGTGCTGACCATGAACGCGCTGACCATCGGCCTGAGCGTGGTCGGGCTGTTCCTGGCCGCCAGCTATCCCTACCTGAAGCGCTACACCTACCTGCCGCAGGTCTACCTGGGCATGGCCTTCGGCTGGGGCATTCCGATGGCCTTCGCCGCGGTGCGCGGCGAGGTGCCGGCGCTGGGCTGGCTGCTGTACGCGGTCAATATCCTGTGGGCCACCGCCTACGACACCTGGTATGCGATGGTCGACCGCGAGGACGACCTGCGCGCCGGCTCCAAGTCCACCGCCATCCTGTTCGGCGAACTCGACCTGGTCATCCAGGGCGTGCTGTACGCGCTGATGTTCGTCGCTCTCGCCTTCGTCGGGCATCGCGCGGACCTGGGCGTGTGGTACTGGGCCGGGCTGGGCGTGGCGGCGTTGCTGGTCGTCGTCGAATTCCGCATGGCCCGGCACCGCGAACGCGCGGCGTGCTTCCGCGCCTTCCTGCACAACAACTGGGTCGGCCTGGCGATCTTCGCCGGCATTGCCGCGGCGCTGGCACTGCGCGCCGGCTGACACCGACGCGGTTCGGCAGCCCGCTTCGGCGGCGCGCAAAAACGCCCTGGCCACAGGCCACGCGATAGCCACGGGTCCGCACGCGGTGCAGGCGCAGCCGGTGCAGCGCTCACGGCACCCGCGCCACCACCCAGGCATCGACCCGTTCGACGCCGGCACGGCGCAGTGCCTTTGCCGCGGCGTGGAGGGTCGCGCCGGTGGTCATCACGTCGTCGACCAGCGCCACGTGCGCCGGCAGCGCCGCCGAGGCCGGCACCGCGAACGCACCACGCAGGTTGCGCCGGCGTGCGCGCGCGTCCAGTTCGGATTGCGCCGCGGTCGCCCGCACCCGCTGCAATTCCAGGCACAGCGGCAGCTCCAGCGCGCGCGCCAGTGGCCGCGCCAGTTCCAGCGCCTGGTCGTAGCCGCGCTGGCGCAGCCGGGCCGGATGCAGCGGCACCGGCAGCAGCGCCTGCGGCCGCGGCAAGGCCGCGCAGCGTGCCTGCAGCAATGCGGAGAGCAGGCGCCCGGCGGCCAGGTCCTGATGGAACTTGAAGCGGCGCAACAGGCCATCGACCGGCGCGGCGTACACGCAGGCGCTGGCCACCCGCTCCAGCAACGGCGGCCGGCGTTGGCACGCGCCGCAGACCTGCTCGGCATCCAGCGCCGGCAACGGCAGCGCGCAGCGGCAGCAGGCCGCCGCATTCCAGGGCACATCGTCGCGACAGGCGGCACACAGGTCCAGGCCCGGCGCGCCGGGCTCCCCGCACACCAGGCAGCGTTCCGGCAGCAGGCGGCCCTGCAGCCAGCGCCAACCGCCGTCAACCAAACCAGCCATCGTGAAGTTGACACGACGTTGCATGCTTACCAGACTGCCCGCTTTCCCAGCCGCTGACCGTCAGGAAACCCCCATGTCCGCTGTCGTCCGACACGACTGGCAACGCCAGGAATTGCTCGCCCTGTTCGACCTGCCGTTCCCGGAACTGCTGCACCGCGCCGGCGCCGTGCACCGCGAACACTTCGATCCGGCGCAGGTGCAGGTGTCCACGCTGCTGTCGGTGAAGACCGGCGGTTGCCCGGAAGACTGCGCGTACTGCCCGCAGGCGCAGCGCTACGCCACCGGCGTGGAGGCGCAGAAGCTGATGAGCACCGAGGCGGTGCTGGACAAGGCGCGCCAGGCCAAGGCGGCCGGCGCCTCGCGGTTCTGCATGGGCGCGGCCTGGCGCTCGCCCAAGGACCGCGACATCCCGAAGGTGGCGGAGATGATCCGCGAGGTGAAGGCGCTGGGCCTGGAGACCTGCGCCACCCTGGGCATGCTCGACGGCACCCAGGCGCAGGCGCTGAAGTCCGCCGGGCTGGACTACTACAACCACAATCTGGACACCGCGCCGGATTTCTACGACTCGATCATCCACACCCGCCAGTACCAGGACCGCCTGGACACCCTGACCCACGTGCGCGACGCCGGCCTGAAGACCTGCTGCGGCGGCATCGTCGGCATGGGCGAGTCGCGCGACCAGCGCGCCGGCCTGCTGCAGGCGCTGGCCAACCTGCCGGTGCATCCGGACTCGGTGCCGATCAACCGCCTGGTGCAGGTCGCCGGCACCCCGCTGCACGGCACGGTCGAGCTGGATCCGTTCGAGTTCGTGCGCACGATCGCCGTCGCCCGCATCGCGATGCCGCGGGCGATGGTGCGGCTGTCGGCCGGGCGCGAGAGCATGAGCGACGAACTGCAGGCGCTGTGCTTCTGCGCCGGCGCCAACTCGATCTTCTACGGTGAGAAACTGCTGACCACCGGCAACCCGGACACCGAGCGCGACCAGGCGCTGTTCGCGCGGCTGGGGCTGCGGCCGATGCAGGTGATGGTGGATGCCGACGCGCACGACCATCCCGGCACCGTGCACGCGGACATCACCGCCCAGCCCACACCGGCGATCGCCGCCGCGCTGGTCTGAGCCTGGGGCGTCCGTCCGCCGATCCGGCCGTCCATCGCCGGCGGCGCCCGGCCCGGCCGGGGACGCGCTACGCTAGCCCGCCAGATGCCCGTCCCGCGCCCATGGCCCGTCCCGACCTGCACGACCGCATCCAGTCCGCGCGCGCCTTGCGCGAAGCGCAGGGGCGCCTGCGCGTGCGCCGCAGCGTCGGCCGCCGCGACGGCGTGCGCCTGGAAGTGGACGGCCGCTGGCTGACCGGCTTCTGCAGCAATGACTATCTGGGCCTGGCGCAGCAGTTCGAAGTGGTCGCCGCCCTGCAGGACGCCGCCGCGCGCGAGGGCGCCGGCGCCACCGCCTCGCACCTGGTGTGCGGCCACCACGCGCTGCACGAGACGCTGGAGCGCGAGATCGCCGACTGGCTCGGCTATCCGCAGGCGCTGCTGTTCGGCAGCGGCTTCATCGCCAACCTGGCGGTGCAGCAGGCGCTGCTGAGCGAGGAAGAGGACGTGTGCGTGCAGGACCGGCTCAACCACGCCAGCCTGCTCGACGCCAGCCGCCTGGCCGGCTGCCGCCTGCGTCGCTACCCGCACCTGGATGCCGAAGGCGCGATGCGCCAGCTCAAGCACGCCGCCGACGGCGCGGCGATGCTGGCCACCGATGGCGTGTTCAGCATGGACGGCGACGTCGCCCCGCTGCGCTCGCTGGCGCTGGTGGCGCGCACGCAACAGGCGCTGCTGTACGTGGACGACGCGCACGGCGTCGGCGTGGTCGGCCCGCAGGGGCGCGGCAGCGTCGCCGAGGCCGGGCTGGGTGTCGACGACGTTCCGCTGCAACTGGTGACCCTGGGCAAGGCACTGGGCGGCTACGGCGCCGCAGTGGTCGGCGATACCACGCTGATCCGGCATCTGGCCGAAACCGCGCGGCCGTATCTGTACACCACCGCGCTGCCGCCGGCGCAGGCCGCGGCCTCGCTGGCGGCGGTCAAGCTGGCGCGGCGCGACCAGTGGCGGCGCGAGCGGCTGGTCGAGCTGATCGCCCTGTTCCGCGGCGGCGCCCGCCGTCATGGCCTGGAGCTGATGGCCTCGGACACGCCGATCCAGCCGCTGCTGTGCGGCGAGGAGCGCACCGCACTGGCGTGGTCGGCGGCGCTGGAACAGGCCGGCTACCTGGTCTCGGCGATCCGCCCGCCGACCGTGCCGGAGGGCAAGTCGCGGCTGCGCGTGACCCTGTCGGCGCTGCACACGCCGGCGCAGGTGCAGGCGCTGCTGGACGCGCTGGCGCTGGCCCGCGATCGCGTGGCCGCGCACCCGCCCGGCGTGCCGGCGTGAGCGCGACCGGCCTCGCCGCGCGACGCGCGGTGTGGGACGCGCTGGCCGAGCTGTACCTGGACGATGCGGTCGACGCGCGGCATGCGCAGATCGCCGCGGTACTCGCCGCCTCGCCGTTCGCCACCGACGCGCTGTGGCAGATGCTGCGCGAGGACGTGCATCCGCGGCTGGCGCCGAACCTGCTGACCACGGCTGGCGCCTGGCAGGGCATCGACGGCGACTGGCTGAGCGCGGCGATCCAGCAGCGCCGTGGTGCGCATCGCGTGTCCGCCTGGCGCACCCGCGACTATCCGCGCCGACAGTGGCGCCTGCTGCTGCCGCAGGTGCTGGCGCAGCGCGCGGCGCACTGACGCGGCAGCCGACGCTGCCTTTCCTGTTCCTTCGCAACGACGGACGACGATGCATATCGACACCCTGGGGCAGGGCCCCGATCTGGTCCTGCTGCACGGCTGGGCGTTGAACGGCGGCATCTTCGCGCCCTTGGTCGAGCGCCTGTCGGCGCAGTACCGCCTGCACCTGGTGGACCTGCCCGGGCACGGCCACAGCCGCGGCGACGACACGCCGCTGGCGCTGCCGCACGTGGTCAGCGCGATCGCCGCGGCCACGCCGCCGGCCGTGTGGCTGGGCTGGTCGCTGGGCGGGCTGTTCGCGCTGCACGCCGCCGCCACGCAACCGCAGGTACGCGGGCTGGCGATGCTCGCGGCGACGCCGCGCTTCGTACGCGGCAGCGACTGGCCGCACGCGGTGGAGCCGCAGGTGTTCGAACAGTTCGGCCGCGATCTGGCCGAAGACTATCGCGGCACCCTCGAGCGCTTCCTGGCGCTGGATACGCTCGGCTCGGCGCACGCGCGCGCCGAACTGCGCACGCTGCGCGAGGCGCTCGACGCCCGCGGCGCGCCCGACCCGCACGTGCTGCAGGACGGCCTGACCCTGCTGGAACGCACCGACCTGCGCCGCGCCCTGCCCGGCCTGCGCGTGCCCAGCCTGTGGATCGGCGGCCAGCGCGACCGCCTGGTCCCACCCGCAGGCATGGAGGCCGCCGCGGCGCTGGCGCCGAACGCGCGCGCGCTAATCGTCGCCGGTGGCGGCCACGCCCCGTTCCTCGGCCATGCCGATACGGTCGCCGAGGCGCTGCGTGGATTTATGGCGACGCTGGACTAGCGGCGTCGCGCCGCGCGTTCCACGGTGCTGTCGTAGCAGCGGCTTCAGCCGCGACACGCCTGTTGCGTCGGGTCGCGGCTGAAGCCGCTCTACAAGCGCTTGCGTCGAGCCCGCCGGGTGCACTGTGGGTGGGACTTCAGTCCCGACGCATTGCGCCATCGGAAAGCGCACACCGTCTCGCGCGTCGCACGCTGCATGACAGTTGACTCCCACAAGGCATCACGCGACCCGCACCGACGTCAGAAAGACGCAAGCGGCTCCGCCGTGGGACTCAACTGTCGTGCCGCCGCGACAAGCGAAGCCGGAAGCCGACCGACACCCTCCGTCGTCGGGACTGAAGTCCCTCCCACAAGGATGCCGGCTATCCCTGTGGGAGCGACTTCAGTCGCGACGCATGGCAGCAAAACGCTGCGCAGCGAAGCCGCTCCTGCACCTGCCGTGCGTGCTCAATGTCCTCAACGTCGCGGCGTGAAGCTGGCCGCCACAGCGCCAATGTCCGATCATCGCGGTTCCTTCGAACGAGAGTGCAAGCATGGACCTGGGAATCGCCGGCAAGTGGGCGCTGGTCTGCGCCGCGAGCAAGGGGCTGGGACTGGGCTGCGCGCAGGCGCTGGCCCGCGAAGGCGTGCATGTGGTGATCGTGGCGCGCGGCCAGGCCGCGCTGGAGGCGGCCGCGGCGCAGCTGCGCGCGGTCGATGGCGGTGGCGAGGTGGTCGCGGTGGCGGCGGACATCGCCACCGAGGCCGGCCGCGCCGCCGCATTGGCCGCCTGCCCGCAGGTCGACATCCTGATCAACAACGCAGGCGGACCGCCGCCGGGCGATTTCCGCGACTGGGAACGCGAGGACTGGCTGCGCGCGCTCGACGCCAACATGCTGGCGCCGATCGCGTTGATCCGCGCCACCGTCGATGCGATGCAGGCGCGCGGCTTCGGCCGCATCGTCAACATCACCTCGGCCGCGGTGAAGGCGCCGATCGACAGCCTGGGGCTGTCCAACGGCGCGCGCGCCGGCCTCACCGGCTTCGTCGCCGGGCTGGCGCGGCGCACGGTGGCGCACAACGTGACCATCAACAACCTGCTGCCCGGGCAGTTCGACACCGACCGGCTGCGCGGCAACATCGCCCACGCCGCGCAGCGCGAGGGCATCGATCCCGCCGACCTGGCCGAACGCAAGCGCCGGCAGATTCCGGCCGGGCGCTTCGGCACCGCGGAAGAGTTCGGCGCGGCCTGCGCCTTCCTGTGCAGCGCGCAGGCCGGCTACCTGAGCGGGCAGAACCTGCTGCTGGATGGCGGCAGCTATCCGGGGACGTTCTGAGAAGCCGGGAGTGGGGATTGGGGAGTCGGGATTCGTAAGCCGAGATTGGCGACGCGTGCGCAGAACGCGGTGATGCAGGTGGCGCTGCTGGCCGCGGCGCGACGCGGGCGGCGATAATGCGCGGATGGATCCTTCCGCGTTCGACTCCCAGCACATCCGCCGCGCCTTCGCGCGTGCCGCCGCCAGTTACGATGCCGCCGCGGCGCTGCAGCGCGAGGTGCAGGGGCGCCTGCTGGAATCGCTGGACTACCTCGGCGACCGCGTCCCGCAGGTGGTGCTGGACGTGGGCAGCGGTCCGGCGCATGCCGCCGCGGCGATGAAGAAGCGCTGGCCGCGCGCGCAGGTGATCGCGCTCGACCAGGCGCTGCCGATGCTGCAGCAGGCCAAGCGTCAGGCCGGCTGGTGGAAGCCGTTCGGCCGCGTCTGCGCCGATGCGCGCGCGCTGCCGCTGGCCGAGCACAGCGTCGATGTGATCTTCAGCAATCTGTGCCTGCAGTGGGTCGAGGATCTGCCGGCGGTGTTCGCCGGATTCCGCCGCGTGCTGCGTCCCGGCGGCCTGCTGCTGTGTTCCAGCTTCGGCCCGGACACCCTGATCGAACTGCGCGAGGCCTTCGCCCAGGCCGACCGGACCACGCCGCACGTGAGCCGCTTCGCGCCGATCGCGCAGTTCGGCGATGCGCTGATGCTGTCGGGCTTCCGCGATCCGGTGCTGGACCGCGACGTGTTCAACCTGACCTATCCGGACCTTGCCGCGCTGATGCGCGAACTGCGCGCGATCGGCGCCACCAACGCGCTGCAGGCGCGCCGCCACACCCTCACCGGCCGCGGCCGCTTCGCCGCCGCCAGCGCCGCCTACGAGCCGCTGCGCGGCGCCGACGGCACCCTGCCCAGCACGTGGGAAGTGATCTACGCGCACGCCTGGGCGCCGCCGCCGGGCGCGCCGATCCGCGAGGGCGGCGGCGAGATCGCCGCGGTGCCGCTGTCAGCGATCCCGATCCGCCGCCGCGGCGACTGAGCCAGGCAGCACCCGGAACAGCACCCGACCCTGGTAGGGCATCCCCAACGCTTGCGCCTGTGCGCCCTGCGCGGCGATGCGCGCGGCGACCTGCGCCCAGGCCTCCTGCTTGCACACCCACACCCGCCCGGCGCGCGGTTGCCGCAACACCGTGAGCAGATCGGCGTCGTATTCGGGACCGAAACGCGGCGCGGCGCGCACTGGGTCCAGGCGGATCTTGCGTACCTGCGCGCCCAGCTCCAGGCGCAGGCCGTAGCGCGCCATGTCCTCGACGAACACCACCTCGCGCACCGGCGCATCGGCACGCTGCGCGATCGCCTGCGCCCAGGCGCCGGCATCCTTGTGCGTGGGCAGCAGCGCCACGGCCAGTTCGAGCGCCAGCAGCAATCCGCACCAGCCCAGCAGCCACGGCCAGCGCCACGGCGCCCGGCCCTCCTGCGCGCGCTGCCACGCCGCCAGCAATGCCAGCGGCACGAACAGCGGCAGCACGTACAGCGGCAGCCGTGAGCGCGATAGGCACAACACCAGCAGCGGCAGCAGCAGCCACAGGGTCAGCAACAGCGGCGCGGCCTGCTGCAGGCGCAACGCCGGATCGCGCCACCACTGCCGCAGTTGCCGCGGCAATTGCCAGGCCCAACGCGCCAGCGCCGGCGTCCACGGCAGCGTGCCCAGGACCAGGATCGGCGCATACGCCACCGCCCAGCCGTACCACTGCGCGTTGCGCCCGAACGCATCGCTGGCCACGCGCTTGACCACCTCGTCGCCGACGAAGTACTGCAGCAATCCCGGATGGCCGTGGATCACCGCCAGGTACCAGGGCAGCGCCAGCACCACGAACAGGACGATGCCGGAGAGCTGCAGCGCGCGCCGCGGCGGCCCGGGCGTCACCGCGTTGAACAGCAGTAGCGCCGGCAGCGGCAGCAGGCCAGGCGGGCCCTTGGTCATGAACGCAAGGGCGAAGCCGGCCCACATCGCCGCGATCCAGCGCTTGCCCTGTCCGGGCGGATGCGCCCGCGCTTCGACGAAGGCCCACACCGCCAGGGTCTCGCAGGCGGCGAGCAGGAAGTCGGTGGAAATCCATTGCGCCGCGCCGAACGGGGCCAGCATGGTCGCGTACAGCAGCGCCGCCTGCGCCGGCAGCTCAGGGCGTTCGGGAAACAGCCGCGCGGCCAGGCGCCACACCAGCAGCACGCACAGCAGGTAGGACAGCGCCGATGGCAACCGCGCCGCCCAGGGCGACGGCCCGAACGCGGCGACGCTGGCGGCGATCGCCCAGTAGGTCAACGGCGGCTTGGTCCAGTGCGCCACGTCCTCGCTGCGCCGGGGCGTGAGCCAGTCGCCGCTGTGCAGCATGTTCAGCGCGACATTGGAGTAACGGCCCTCGTCGGCATCCCAGATGCCGCGGGCGCCCAGCAGGGCCAGCGCGAGCGTGCAGGCCAGCAGCGCCACCGCGACGGCCGGGGAACGAAGCAGCGCGCGCATCGGCAGTCCTCTCGGTCGACGCGGCGACCATAGTCACCGCGCCTGCGGCCGCAGATGACGGCCGGCGGACAGTTTTGCGACAGCGCGAGCGCGCCGGCCTCAGGCCGGCGCGTGGCTCAGGCAGAGACCTGCGCGATCCAGTCTTCCAGGTTGTAGTAGTTGCTCACCCGGGCGATCCTGCCGTCGCGGATGTCGAAGAACGCCCCGCCCGGCAGCACGTAGCGCTGGCCGCGCGCCTCCGGCAGGCCGGTGTCGGTGTGGTGGTATTCGCCATGCACCACGTACTCGGCGGCGGCGCGGCGGCCGTCCTGCGCGGCCAGCACCACGATGTCGTGCAACTGCTCGCGGTAGCTGGCGTTCATGCGCTGCAGGAAGGCGGCGAAGACCTCCTTGCCGGTCTCGCGCGCGCCCTGGTTGAGATCGTGGGCGACATCGTCGGTGAGCATGCCCAGCATGCCGTCCCAGTCGCCGCGGTTGAACGCGGCGTAATAGGCCTGCACCAGGGCGATGGCCTGGTCCTGCGCAGGAACTCCGTGGTTGCTCATGGCTGCCTCCCTCGGGCCGTGGAAAGGCCCATCATACGGCGCGGCACAGCCCTGCGGCGGGCAGCCACCGGCGGCGGCGATGGAGGCACTGGACCTTCTGCAGCCGCAAGCGCCAACGGGGTCGGACACAGCGCGCCAGGCCCGCGATCTTTCGCGACTCGGGACGGCACTGCCACGGGGGGGCACCAAGGCTGCGCGCGCGCTGCGTGGGCGCGCTCCATCGGCCGCGCAGTGCGCGCCTGTTTTGGGCGCCGCCCCATGGGAGCGCCTCCGATGCGACGGCAAACTCGCTTGCACATCCCTCGCAGTCGACACACCCGGCGCTGCGCAACCAATCGGAGGAGTGTGCATGTCTCGCACTGTGGTCCTGTCGCTGTCGCTGTCGCTGCTGCTCGCTGGCTGCTCGTCTGTCCGCTCACCGCCCCAGACTCCAGCCACTGCGGCACCATCGCCCCCGACACTCCTGGACCGCGGCAGTTACGACGTATCGGTGCAAACGCCCTCCCTGGCGCAAAACGAACGCATCCGTTTCCTCGTCCTGCATTACACCGCGCTCAATGACGCCCGTTCACTGAAGGTGCTGTCAGGCCCGGATGTCAGCGCCCATTACCTGGTGCCGGCGCGCCCGGCGCTGGTGGATGGAAAGCCGGTCGTCCTGCAACTGGTGGCCGAACAGAAACGGGCGTGGCACGCTGGCGTGAGCGCCTGGAATGGCCGCAGCAATCTGAACGATACGTCCATCGGTGTGGAGATCGTCAATCTCGGCTTTGCACAGGGCAAGGCCGGCAATCGGCAGTGGTACGCCTTCGCGCCGGAGCAAGTCGCCGCGCTGGTGCCGCTGCTCAACGACCTCATCACCCGCTATGGCATCGCACCGCAGAACGTGCTCGGCCACAGCGACGTGGCGCCCCTGCGCAAGTACGATCCAGGTCCGCTGTTCCCCTGGGAAATGCTCGCCCGGCACGGCATCGGCGCATGGCCGGACCAGGCGAACGTGCGCCGCTACCTGGCCGGGCGCGATCCCAATGCGCCCGGCGATGTACTCGCGCTGCAGCGGGCGCTCAAGCGTTATGGGTACAACGAGGTGAGTGTCGACGGGCGTTGGAGCGGAAAACTGCAACGCATCGTCGCCGCGTTCCAGATGCACTTCAGGCCACGCAAGACCAGCGGCATCATCGACGCTGAAACCGAGAGCATCGCCAACGCCCTGGTCGTCCAGTACGTCGACCCGGCATGGTGAGCGCGCGGGCTCGCATCCGCGGGTCGGCGCGCGCAACGCCAAGACATGCAGGAACCGCGCGCGTGCGACGACCGCGATCCAACGAAGCGCCTGCACGCCGATGACCGTCAGGTCGTGACGGGAGCGCTGCTGTAGCGTCGTCGCCTGCAGCGGCCTCGACCCGGCATCGCCGCTGGTTCGACGGATTCACCCTCGATCTCCGCCGGGATCCCTGCTCGTCCGCCGAGACGCACAGCGGCCCTGCTCCGCGATGTGCGCCCTTGCACGGCCGTGATCGCGCCCGGCCAGAGCGGCTGCATGACATGCGCGGCCCGCATGGGCCGCGCGCCGGCCTCGCCATCACCTCGTGTACGCGACCGTTGCGGTGGCGATTGATTCGGGTGCGCTCGGCAGCGGCCGGCGCCAGGGAATGCGCCGTTGCGTACCGCACCCCGCAGGTTCAGGCGCCGGGGACCACCAGGTCGCGATGGAAGAAGTACAGCTCTTGCAGCAGGAAGCGCCAGCGGGTCTGGAAGCTGCGGAAACGGCTGCTCGGGGTCGACGACGCCAGGGCGTCGATCTGCAGTTCCTGGCACAGCCGCAGCGCCCGTGCCATGTGCAGCGGATCGCTGACCACGATCACCCGGTGCAGGCCGTGTTCGCGCATCAGCCGCCGCGCCTCGATCAGGTTCTGCCGGGTGGTGCGCGACACCGTCTCGATCAGGATCGCGTCGGCCGGCACGTCGTGGCGCAGCGCGTAGCGCCGGGCCACCTGCGACTCGGCGAAGCGCGCGCCGTTGCCGAAGCCGCCGGTGAAGATCAGGGTCGGCGCGTAGCCGCGCTGGTACAGGTCCAGGCCGTGGCGTATGCGCTCCTCGAACACCGGCGACGGCTTGGCGTCGTAGGCCGCGGCGCCGAGCACGATGATCGCGTCGGCCGGCGCCGCCTGGTCGCGGTCGCCGACCCAGACGATGTAGATCGCCACGCCCAGCAGCCACAGCCCCAGCAGCGCCGCCAGGCGCACCAGCCAGCGCAGCCAGCGGAAGCCGCCCCGCGCGCTCATGCCGCGCCCCATGGCAAGGCGTCCAGGTCGACGTTGCCGCCGGACAGGATCACCCCCACCCGGCGCCCGGCGAAACGCGCCGGCTGCGCCAGCACCGCCGCCAGGGCGATCGCCGAGGACGGCTCCACCACCTGCTTGAGCACCTGCCACAGCAGCCGCATCGCCGCCACGGTCGCCGCGTCCTCCACCACCAGCACCTCGGCCTGGCCGTGCAGCAGGGCGAAGTTGGGTTCGCCGAGGGTGCCGCGCAGGCCGTCGCAGAGCGTGTCCGGGACCATGTCCAGGCGGCGCTCGCCGGCCGCCAGCGAGCGCGCAGTGTCGGCGGCGCCGGCCGGCTCGGCCAGCAGCAACTGCGCCTGCGGCGCCCGCGCCGACAGCGCCAGGCGGCTGCCCGCGGCCAGGCCGCCGCCGCCGACCGGCACCACCAGCATGTCCAGCCCGCCGCTGGCGTCCAACAGTTCCAGCGCGGCGGTGCCCTGCCCGGCGATCACCGCCGGATCGGCATAGGGATGCACCAGGGTCGCGCCGGTATCGCGCTGCACCTGGGCGCACAGCGCCTCGCGCGCGGCGATGCTCGGCGCGCAACGCCACAGCGTGGCGCCGTGGCGGGCGATGTTGGCGAGCTTGACGGCGACCGCCCCCTCCGGCACCACCACATGGCAGCCGATGCCGCGGGTGCGCGCGGCCAGGGCCAGCGCCGCGCCATGGTTGCCGGAGGAATGGGTGACCACCCCGCAGGCCGCCTGCGCCGGGTCCAGCGCCCACACCGCGTTGCAGGCACCGCGGAACTTGAACGCGCCACCGCGCTGCAGGTGTTCGGCCTTGAAGTACAGCTGCGCGCCGGTGGCGGCATCCAGCGCCCGCGAACGCAGCACCGGGGTTGGCCGCGCGTGCGCGGCAATGCGTGCGGCGGCCGCCAGGACGTCGCCGAACTCGGGCAGAAAACGTGAGACCATGCGCGAAAGGGTAGCGTATCGTCGCCAACGTGCAGCGCCCGCGACCCGCGCCGGTTCGCCGTCGTTGCGCGCAACTTAAGCGTTCAAGTGCAGCCGATGAAGTTAAGGGGGGATTCAATGCCACGGACCGAACCTGTCAGCCAGCCTGCTGGAGGGCAAACGCCATGAAACTGCGCCTGATCTGCGCCGCTGGACTGCTGGCCGCACTGGGCGGCTGCGCCACCTACGATTACGCCGGAGGCGGCGAGGGTGGCTACTACCGTGGCGCCCCGTCGGTCGAATACCGCTACCCGGCCGGCTACTCCGAGTACTACTCGCCCTACGGCGCGGTGCCCTACTACGGTTACGGCCCGTCCTATTACGGCTACTACGGGTACGGCGTGCCCTATTACTACTACCGTGGCTACGATGGCCCGCGCCACCGCCCGCCACCGCGTCCGCGGCCGGACGACGGCGGCTCGCGGCCGCCGTCGCCGCCGCCCAGCGTGGGTGGTCGGGTACCGACGCCGTGGCGCGACATGGACCGCCTGCGGCGTCCGGACGCGCTCAATTCGGCACCGCGGCCGCAATCGATGCAGCCGGCCCTGCCGGCGATGCAGCGGCCCGAGGGCATGCAGCGCCCGCCGGCGCCGCGCCCCGGCAATATGGGTCGCAGCAATGGGACACGTCGCACACTCGAACCCTAAGAAAGGGCTTGCGTTCGCCTGTCCCAGCACGCACTCTACGTCCTACGGGGTGACCGCCTGCGTCGCTTTATGACCCGAAGGGGTCGACCCCACCGTCTATGTCGATGTCCGACAGGGAAATCTGGATCCCCCCTGTTCCGGCCCTGTCGGGCGTCGGCGCCTCACAACGAAAAGCCCCGGTCCGCCGGGGCTTTTCGCGTTGGGGCCTTGCCATTGCTGGGGTGGCGCCGGCGACCGGCGAAAAACGGGCATAAAAAAGGGCCGGTAGTCCCCCGACTACCGGCCCCCAGCTCCCCCAACGTGCGCGTGACTGGCCCCTGTTCCAATTCCAGTCATACGCCCCTGACGCATTGCCACGTTGGGTGCAGTGGGAATATCTGCAGATTGCGTGCCAACTTGAGGCCCGGATCTGCAATTTGTGATGCAACCGCTAAAATTCCTGTTCACACCCTGGGCGACGTCCCGTGTCGCCCCCTGCCGCCGGCCCCGCGCCGGCCGACGAGACCCCGATGAGCGATTCCTTCTACCGCCATGACGTGATCGTGATCGGCGGCGGCCATGCCGGCACCGAGGCGGCGCTGGCGTCCGCGCGTGCCGGCGCGCGCACCCTGCTGCTGACCCACAACGTGGAGACGGTGGGGGCGATGAGCTGCAACCCGGCGATCGGTGGCATCGGCAAGGGCCACCTGGTCAAGGAGATCGACGCGCTGGGCGGGGCGATGGCCCACGCCGCGGATCTGGCCGGCATCCAGTGGCGGACCCTCAATGCCTCCAAGGGCCCGGCGGTGCGCGCGACCCGCTGCCAGGCCGACCGCAGCCTGTACCGCAGCGCGATCCGGCGCCTGGTCGAGGCGCAGCCGAACCTGACCGTGTTCCAGGCCGCGGTGGACGACCTGGTGATGGACGGCGAGCGCGTGCGCGGCGTGCTGACCCAGACCGGGCTGCGCTTCGAGGCCGCGGCGGTGGTGCTGACCGCCGGCACCTTCCTGGCCGGCAAGATCCACATCGGCCAGACCCAGTACGCCGGCGGCCGCGCCGGCGATCCGCCGGCCACCGCGCTGGCGCAGGCGCTGCGCGACGGCCGCTTCGGCGTGGACCGGCTCAAGACCGGCACCCCGCCGCGCATCGACGGGCGCAGCCTGGACTATGCGGCGATGGAGGAACAGCCCGGCGACGATCCGCTGCCGGTGATGTCGTTCCTGGGCGAGGTGGCGCAGCATCCGCGCCAGGTCTCGTGCTGGATCACCCACACCACCGAGCGCACCCACGCCATCATCCGCGGCGCGCTGGACCGCTCGCCGCTGTACACCGGCCAGATCGAGGGCATCGGCCCGCGCTACTGCCCCTCGATCGAGGACAAGGTGGTGCGCTTCGCCGAGAAGGCCAGCCACCAGATCTTCGTCGAGCCGGAAGGCCTGGACGTGGTCGAGATCTACCCCAACGGCATCTCCACCTCGCTGCCGTTCGACGTGCAGCTGGAGCTGGTGCGCTCGATCCGCGGCTTCGAGCGCGCGCACATCACCCGCCCCGGCTACGCCATCGAGTACGACTTCTTCGACCCGCGCGGACTCAAGGCCTCGCTGGAGACCAAGGCCATGCCCGGGCTGTTCTTCGCCGGCCAGATCAACGGCACCACCGGCTACGAGGAAGCCGCCGCGCAGGGCCTGATCGCCGGCCTCAACGCTGCGCGCCAGGTGCGCGGGCTGGAGCCGTGGTCGCCGCGCCGCGACCAGGCCTACATCGGCGTGCTGATCGACGACCTGATCACCCACGGCACCAGCGAGCCGTACCGCATGTTCACCAGCCGCGCCGAGTACCGGCTGCAGCTGCGCGAGGACAACGCCGACGCGCGCCTGACCGGCATCGGCCACGAGCTGGGCATCGTCGACGAGACGCGCTGGGCGCGGTTCCAGGCCAAGCAGGAGGCGGTGGCGCGCGAGAACGAGCGCCTGCGTGCGCTGTGGGCGACGCCGGGCAACGCGCTGGGCCGCGAGGTCGCGGCGACGCTGGGCGTGGCGGTGAGCCGCGAGACCACCGTGCTGGACCTGATCAAGCGCCCGGAGCTGGACTACGCCGCGCTGATGCGGGTGCCGTCGCTGGGCCCGGGCGTGGCCGACGCGCAGGTGGCCGAACAGGTGGAGATCGGCATCAAGTACGCCGGCTACCTGGACCGCCAGCGCGAGGAGATCGCGCGCCAGCAGCGCCACGAGGACACCCCGATCCCGGCCGCGTTCGACTACGCGCAGGTGCGCGGGCTGTCGGCCGAAGTGCAGCAGAAGCTCGAGCGCGTGCGCCCGCAGACCGTGGGCCAGGCGCAGCGCATCCCCGGCATGACCCCGGCGGCGATCTCGCTGCTGCTGGTGCACCTGGAACGCGCGCGCCGCAGCCGGGTGGCGTGATCGGTCGCGAACGCGCATCGCGCGCAGCCCCCCCACGCAGGAGCGGCTTCAGCCGCGACCTGGGCGTGTCGGCAATGCCCCTTCGCGGCTGAAGCCGCTCCTTGTTTTTCCCTTCTCCCCTCGGGAGAAGGTGCCCCGAAGGGGCGGATGAGGGTACGGATGGTGCACTAAGGTCCGGAGGCGGCGCTGCGCTCCCGGACCCTCACCCCAACCCCTCTCCCGGGGGGAGAGGGGCTTTGACTACGGAAGCCGACGCATCCGCGCGACTGGCACATGGTTCCAGACGAAGCAGCGCGTGCCAGCGCCGGCGGCGATTGCCGGAAGGGGGGACGCGCTGCGGTTGGACTCACTCTTGCGCGGCCACCGGCAGCAGCCGCTGGCGCAGCAGCAGCGCGGCCAGGTCCAGGGTTTCGCCGGCCACGCGCATCACCCTGCCCATGTTGATGAAGCCGTGGATCATGCCGGGGTGGACGCGCACCAGGGTTTCCACACCCGCCTCGCGCAGGCGCTGCGCATAGTGCAGGCCTTCGTCGTGCAGCGCGTCGCGCTCGGCCAGCACCACCAGCGCCGGGGCGACGCCGGCCACGTCCGGCGCCACCACCGGGGAGATGCGCCAGTCCGATGCCAGCGACGGGTCCGGCAGCAGCTGGCGGTCGAAGTAGCGCATCGCCGCTTCGGTCAGCGGCGGGATGCCGGCGTTGTGCACGCGCGAGGGAAAGGGATTGTCCGGGCGCACGTCGGTCAGCGGATAGATCAGGATCTGACAGCGCAGGGCGATGCCGGCATCGCGCGCAGCCAGCGCCGCGCTCGCCGCCAGGGCGCCGCCCATGCTGTCGCCGGCGATGGCCAGGCGCTGCGGATCGGCACCGACCTCACCCGGGTGCGCGGCCAGCCAGTGCACTACCGCGATCACGTCCTCGATGCCGGCCGGCGCCGGATGCTCTGGCGCCAGCCGGTAGTCCACCGCCAGCACCTGGCAGCCGGCGCGTGCGGCCAGTTGCCGGCACACGTCGTCGTGCGAATCGAGGTCGCCGACCACGCCACCGCCGCCATGCGCGTAGAGGCAGGTCGGCGCCGGGCCCGCGTCGAGGCCGTGCGGGCGGTACAGGCGCAGCGGAATCGGGGCGGCCGGACCCGGCGCCTGCAGGTCGCGGACCTCGGCCATCTCCACGCGTGGGAAACCGAATTGCGCGGCGACGCCGCGCATCATCGCCCGCGCCTGGGGCAAGGGCAGTTCCTCCATCGGCGGCTGCCCGGACTGCTGGGCCTGGGCGAAGAAACGCACGACGTCTGGATCGAAATACATGGGTGGCCCTCCCGGGGCGGCTGCGCAAGCGGCGTCGGGCGGATTGTTATGCTCGATAACCATTTCCGCAAATAAGCGAACCGGAACGCCGATGCGCGGTAGCCGACGGGTCAGCGGCAGGCGGCCGATCGTCATGGCACGGATGCGCGTGCAATGCAGGCGCGGCGAGGCATTGCGCAGCTTGGAGCACGCGCTGGCGACGGACGCGCACGCGGTGCCGCCACATTGCGGCGCAGCATGGACTTGCGCGCCGCATGCCGGAACGCGGCTCAGTCGTCCTGCGCGGCGGCTTCGCGGCCCTGCTGGCGGATGATGGCTTCCTGCCGCGCGTCCTCGATCGAGGCGCGCACCGCGCGCACGTCGGCGCGACGGGTGTCGAAGGTGAAGCGGCCGGTGAGCACGCTGTCCGGGCGCAACGTGCCCTTCTCGTACAGCGCCCACATCTCCTCGCCGTAGTGGGTGGCGTTGAGCTCGGGCGCGAAGCGGCCCAGGCAGTCGCGCAGGTTGTGCACGTCGCGCAGCAGCATGCTGCGGGCGGCGTTGTTGCCGGCGGCGCTGACCACCTGCGGGAAGTCGATCACCACCGGACCATCGGCGGCGACCAGCACGTTGTATTCGGACAGGTCGCCGTGCACCAGGCCCAGGCACAGCATCTTCACCACGTCGCCGACCAGCTGCGTGTGGAAGGCGCGCGCCTGCTCCGGTTCCAGTTCCACCTCGCCCAGGCGTGGCGCGCTCTGCCCGTCGGCGTCGGTGACCAGGTCCATCAGCAGCACGCCGTGGAAGTAGCCGCGCGGCTGCGGCACGTGCACGCCGGCGTCCACCAGCTGGTACAGGGTGTTGGCCTCGGTGTCCTTCCACGCGGCTTCCTGCTCGCGGCGGCCGAACTTGCTGGCCTTGCCGATCGCCCGCGCCTGGCGGCTGCCGCGCACCTTGCGCCCTTCCTGGTACTGCACGCGCGCCTGGAAGCTGCGCTGCGCCATGTCCTTGTAGACCTTGGCGCAGAGCACGTCGTCGCCGGCCTGGACTACGTAGACCGCAGCCTCCTTGCCGCTCTTGAGCGGGCGCAGCACGCCGTCGATGACGCCATCGTCGATCAGCGGCTGCAGGCTCGGGGGAATCTTCATCGGGTGCGGCGTACCTGGAGTGAGTCGCCGCGATTATGGCCCAAGGCTGGCGTGGTGCCCGGCGTGCCGGAGCGGCGTCGACCGTGTCGCCAACGCGCCAAAGATACGTACGGAGCGGCTTGCGGCCTGTGCGACGAACGATTGGGCGGCGCGGCGGCGCCCGGCATTTGTCTACGACGGCCGCCGAGGTGTACCGCCGCGTTCAGCTATCGAGACGGTGGCACAGGGCTGTCGTGTTGCGTGCGGCGCGGGCACGCGCGAGGCGTTGCCTGGTTGGATGGCTGGATAGGCGTTCGACTGCCGTCGCGTCGGGACTGAAGTCCCTCCCACAGGAAGCGCCTCCCGCACTGGGAAACAGGGCGTCGCATGCTTGCGCACGGTCAGGTTCCGTCATGAAGACGGCAGTACGGCGGCTGCCGTGTTGGTTGCCACGGGGATGTCGCATAGGGCCTCGCCTTGGTCGACGGTTGGACGGCGTCCAACTGTCCTGCGTCGGGACTGAAGTCCCTCCCACAGAAGAGCGTCGTGCGTGGCGACGCTTCTGCACGCTCGTGCCAGCCTCAGGCTGGCCTCAAACTCGCCTCAGGCCAGCCCAGGCCCGGCCTCGCGCTGCCTCGGTTCCGGCTCAGGGCGAGGCAGCGACCTGGGCCTGGGCGTCGGCGCCGCCGCCGAGCACCTGGTACAGGGTGACGCGGTTGCTGGCGTCCTGCAGGCGCAGTGCGATCAGCGCCTGCTGCGCGGCGAACAGCGAACGCTGCGCATCCAGCACCGGCAAGTGGCCGTCCAGGCCAGAGCGGTAGCGCGCGTCGGCCAGGGTGTAGCTGCGCTGGCTGGCGTCGACCAGGGCCTGCTGCGCGGTCAGCTGCGCCTGCAGATGGTCGCGCGTGGCCAGGGCGTCGGCCACTTCGGCGAAGGCCGACTGGATCGCCTTCTCGTACTGCGCCACGGCGATGTCCTTGCCGAGCTTGGAGGCGTCCAGCGAGGCCTTCAGCGCGCCGGCGTGGAAGATCGGCGCGGTGATGCTGGGCACGAACGACCAGGTGCGGCTGCCGGCGGAGAACAGCGTGGACAGCGCATCGCTGCTGCGCCCGGTCGAGGCGGTGAGGCTCAGCGACGGGAAGAACGCCGCGCGCGCGGCGCCGATGTCGGCGTTGGCCGCCTGCAGGCTGTGTTCGGCGGCGAGCACGTCCGGGCGCTGCAGCAGCACCGCCGAGGACAGGTGCGCCGGCAGCGGCGCCAGCGCCACGCTGCCCTGCATGGCCTGCGCGGTCGGCAGCAGCGCTGCGTCCACCGGCGCGCCGACCAGCAGTTGCAGCGCATCGCGCGCCTGCGCCAGCTGGGTGGCGGCGCTGGCGACGGCCACGCGCGCCGACTCCACGCTGGTCTGCTGCTGCGCCAGGTCCAGCCCGGACGCGCTGCCGATGCTGTGGCGGCGCTCTGTCAGTTGCAGGGTCTGCGCCTGGCTGTCCAGGGTCTGCTGCGCCAGCGCCAGTTGCGCCTGGTCCGCGCCCACGGTCAGCCACGCCGCGGCGACCTGGGCGACCAGGGTCAGGCGCACGTTGCGCTGGTTTTCCGCACTGGACAGCCAGTTCTGCAGGGCTTCCTGCTTGAGACTGCGCAGTTGCCCGAACAGATCCAGCTGCCAGCTGCTGAGCCCGACCTGCAGGGTGTCGCTGGTGCTGACCTGGGAGACGCCGTCGTCGTTGCTGGCGGCGCTGGTACGGCTGCGGCTCATGCTGGCGTTGGCGTCGAACGACGGCAGTTGCGCGGCGCGCTGGAGGCGGTACTGCGCACGCGCCTTGTCGATGGACAGCATCGCCACGCGCAGGTCGCGGTTGTTCTGCAAGGCCAGCGCGATGGTCTGGCGCAGCCGCGGATCCAGGAACACCTGCTGCCAGTCCGGCATCGCCAGCGTGTCGGTGGCGGCGCCCGCGGCGGGCGCCGCGTCGACCGCGGCCAGGTCGGCCGGCACGGGTACCGCCGGGCGTACGTAGGTGGGCGCCAGGGTGCAGCCGGACAGGGCCAACAGCGTGGCCACCGCCACGCTCATGCGGGTCAACGCGCTCATGCGTGCGTCTCCGGGTGGGCGACCGCCGGTCCCGGGAACATCCGGCGCACGATCACGTAGAACAGCGGCACGAAGAACAGGCCCAGGGTGATCGAGGCCAGGGTGCCGCCGGTGACGCCGGTGCCCAGCGAGTGGCGCGCGGCCGAGCCGGCGCCCTTGCTGAACACCAGCGGCAGCACGCCGAGCAGGAACGCCAGCGAGGTCATCAGGATCGGCCGCAGGCGCATCTGCACCGCATGCAGGGTGGCGGCGAGCAGACTTTCGCCGCGGTGCTCGAGGTCGCGCGCGAACTCGACGATGAGGATGCCGTTCTTCGCCGCCAGGCCCACCGTGGTCAGCAGGCCGACCTGGAAGTACACATCGTTCTCCAGGCCGCGCAGGGTCATCAGCAGCACCGCGCCGAACACGCCCACCGGCACTGCCAGCATCACCGCGAACGGGATCGACCAGCTCTCGTACAGCGCCACCAGGCACAGGAACACGAACAGCAGCGAGATCGCATACAGCGCCGGCGCCTGGTTGGCCGACAGCTTTTCCTGGTAGGCCATGTCCGACCACGCGTAGCCGAAGCCGTGCGGCAACTGCTTGCTGAGTTCGGCCATCGCGTCCATCGCCGCGCCGGAGCTGACCCCGGGCACCGCCTGGCCGGTCAGCTCCATCGCCGACACGCCGTTGTAGCGTTCCAGCGCGGCCGGTGCGCTGGTCCAGTGCGAGCGGGTGAACGCCGACATCGGCACCATGTCGCCGCCGCCGTTGCGCACCGTCCAGCGGTCCAGGTCCTGCGGCGCCATGCGTGCGTCGGCGTCGCCCTGCACGTAGACCTTCTTGATGCGGCCCTTGTAGATGAAGTTGTTGACGAAGTCGCCGCCGAGCGCGCTGTTGAGCGTGGCGTTGATGTCGCCCGGGTCCACGCCCAGCGCCTGCGCCTTGGCGTCGTCGATCTTGACCGCGTACACCGGCGCGTCCTCCAGGCTGGCGTAGCGCACGTTCATCAGCTTGGGATCGTGCTGGGCCAGACGCAGCAGCTTGTCGCGCGCGGCGACCAGGGCGGCATGGCCGGCGCCTTCGTAGTCCATCAGTTCGAAGGTGAAACCGGAGGCGTCGCCCAGGCCGGTGATCGCCGGTGGCGAGGTCACGAACAGTTCCGCGTCGGGCACGTCGGCCAGCGCCTTGTTCAGATGGTCGGCGATGGTCGCCGCATCGTCGTCGCGGTCGTCCCAGTCCTTCAGCCGCACGAAGGCCATGCCGACGTTCTGGCCGGCGCCGGTGACGCTGAAGCCGGCCGAGGACAGCACCGAGCGCACGCCCGGATCCTTCAGCGCGGCCTTGGTCAGCCGGTCGGTCACCGCCAGGGTCTGCTCCAGGGTGGAGCCGGCCGGCAGCTTGACCAGCACGTTGAGCATGCCCTCGTCCTCGTCGGGCAGGAACGCACCGGGCAGGCGCCACAGCAGCAGGCCGGTGACCGCGATCAGCAGCGCATAGGCGAGCAGGCCCAGCGCGCGCTTGCCCAGCACCCGCTCGACCAGCGTGCGGTAGCGCTCGGACAGGTGCCGGAAGCGGGTGTTGAACCAGATGAAGAACCAGCCCAGGCGGCCATGCGAGCCGATCGGCGCCTCGCCCTGGTGCAGCGGCTTGAGGATGGTCACGCACAGCGCCGGAGTCAGGGTCATCGCCACCAGCACCGACAGGATCATCGAGGCGGCGATGGTGATCGAGAACTGCCGATAGATCACGCCGGTGACGCCGTTGAAGAACGCCATCGGCACGAACACCGCGGTCAGCACCAGCACGATGCCGACCAGGGCGCCGCCGATCTGCTGCATCGAGCGCAGCGTGGCCTCCTTCGGCGGCAGGCCTTCCTGGCCCATCACCCGCTCCACGTTCTCCACCACCACGATGGCGTCGTCGACCAGCAGGCCGATCGCCAGCACCATCGCGAACATGGTCAGGGTGTTGATCGAGTAGCCGAATGCGGCGAGCACGCCGAAGGTACCCATCAGCACCACCGGCACGGCGATGGTCGGGATCAGCGTGGCGCGCCAGTTCTGCAGGAACAGGTACATCACCGCCACGACCAGCAGCACCGCTTCGATCAGGGTGATGACCACTTCCTTGATCGAGGTGGTGACGAACGGCGTGGTGCTGAAGGCGATGTGGTAGTTGAAGCCGTGCGGCCAGTACTGCTTGAGTTCCTGCAGGCGCTGGTCGATGGCCTTGGAAGTCTCCACCGCGTTGGCGTCGGAGTTGAGCTCGATGCCCAGCGAGGCCGAGGGCTTGCCGTTGAAGCGGGTGATGCTGTCGTAGGTCTCCGGGCCCAGGCCGATCCTGGCCACGTCCGACAGGTGCACGGCGGCGCCGCTGGCATCGCTCTTGAGCACGATCGCGCCGAACTGCGCCGGGGTCTGCAGGCGGCTGCGGGTGGTCACGGTGGCGTCCAGGCGCTGCCCGCGCAGCGCCGGCTGGCCGCCGATCTCGCCGGCCGACACGTCGGTGTTCTGCGACTGCAGCGCGTTCTCCACGTCCGAGGGCATCAGCGCGTACTTGCGCAGCTTCTCCGGGTCCAGCCAGATGCGCATGGCGTATTCCGAGCCCATCGGCTGGATGTTGCCGACGCCGCTGACGCGGCTGATCTGGTCGTCGATGTTCGATTCCATGTAGTTGGCGACATCGAAGTTGTCCATGCTGCCGTCGTCGGAGGTGAACGCCACCACCTCGAACAGCGAGCCGCTGGACTTGGTGATGACCAGGCCGTTCTGCTGCACCGCCTGCGGCAACACCGACATCACCGACTGCAACTGGTTCTGCACCTGCACCTGCGCGGTGTCGGCGTTGGTGCCGGTCTCGAACACCAGGTTGACCTGCGCGGTGCCGTCCGAGGCGCTGGTGGAGGTCATGTACAGCAGGTGGTCCAGGCTCTGCTGCGACTGCTCGATCAGCTGGGTGACGGTGTTTTCCACCGTCTGCGCCGAGGCGCCGGTGTAGGTGGCGCGCACGGTGATGGTGGGCGGCGCCATGTGCGGATAGCGTTCGACCGGCAGCCCATGGATGGCCAGCATGCCGATCAGGACGATGACGATGGCCATGACCCAGGCCACCACCGGGTGGTTGACGAAGAAGCGCGACATGCGGGAGTCCTCAGTCGGCCTGGGCGTCGTCGCCCGGCAGCGCCGGCGCGGCATCGAGCTGGGCGGCGGTGACCGGATACGGCTGCGCCGGCTTGCCGAGTTCGGCACGGCTGCCGTTGACCACGATCAGGCGCTCGCCCGGCTTGAGCCCGGACTCCACCAGCCAGTCGTGGCCGATGGCCTCGCCGGTGCGGATGTGCCGCTCCACCACCTTGTTCTGCGCGTCGAGCAGCTTCACGACAGGCTCGCCCTTGCTGTCGCGCGTCACTGCCTGCTGCGGCACCAGCACCGCGCCCTGGTCGGTGGCCATCGGCAGCACCGCTCGCAGGTACATGCCCGGCAGCAGCAGGTGTTCGGGATTGGGCACCACCGCGCGCAGGGTGACGTTGCCGGTGCCGGCGTTGACCTGGGTGCCGACGAATTCGAGGGTGCCGGCATGCGGATAGGTGCTGCCGTCCTCCAGCCGCACCTGCACCTGCGCCTTGCCGTCGATGGCATGGATCTGCCCGGCGTCGAGCTGGCGGCGCAGCGCCAGCATCTGCGTGCTGGACTGGGTGACGTCCAGGTAGATCGGGTCCAGCCGCTGGATGGTGGTCAGCGCCGCGTCCTGCGCGGCGGTGAGCAGCGCGCCAACGGTGTAGGCGGAGGTGCCGATGGTGCCGGAGATCGGCGCGGTGATGCGGGTGTAGTCGAGGTTGATGCGCGCGGCCTGCAGCGCCGCCTTGGCCGCGACCACCGCCGCCTCGTCCTGGCGCAGCGCGGACACCGCGTCGTCGGCGTCCTGCTTGCTGGCCGCGTCCATGTCGGTGAGGCTGCGGGTGCGCTCGGCCTTGGGCCGCGCGCTGGCCAGCGCCGCCTCGGCCTGCACCAGGTTGCCGCGGGCGATGTCGTAGGCGGCCTGGTACGGCGCCGGATCGATCACGTACAGCGCCTGCCCGGCCTTGACCTCCTGGCCCTCCTGGAACAGGCGCTGACGCAGCAGCCCGCCGACCTGCGGGCGCACGTCGGCGGTCTCGTAGGCCACGGTGCGGCCGGCCAGGGTGCGCTCGACCGGCAAGGTGCGCGCGCCCAGGGTCAGCACCCCCACCCGCGGCGGCGGCGCGGCCGCCGGCTTGTCGCCGGAGCAGCCTCCGGCCACGGCAACGGCCAGCAATACGGCACAGCGAACGGGACGACGAAGCGCCTGGAAACGGTCGGACATGGGGAGTGCGGCTGGGAAGAAACGCGCAACGCTACTCCACGGATGTGTCGCATCGCACCATGTCTGTAACAGTGCGTTGTACGGGCTTCACCAAGGTCGGAGAAACGTCGGAAACCGGCACACAGCGTCGCACCGGCGGACGGCGCCATTCGTTCTATTACCGAACACAAATGCGATAATCGCCCATCTTGCCGACGTCGTTTCCCGCCGCGGCATGCCATCGTGCGCACGCCCGCCCGCGCTGCCGTCGTGACCGGCAGCGAGCGCCACGCGCCTACCCTGCTGCAGAGGATCGAAAACGTGCAAACCCAATCGGATGTGTCGGCCGGCGGCCGGATATTGCTGTGGAGCGTCGGCCTGCTGCTGGCGCTGATCGGGCTGGCGCTGCTGGTCGGCGGCATCCGCCTGGCCACCCTCGGCGGCAGCCTCTACTTCCTGGCGATGGGCGCGGCCTGCGTGGCCTCGGCGCTGCTGGTGCTGCGGCGGCGCCCGGCCGGCGCCTGGCTGTACGCGCTGGCGTTCGTGCTGAGCGTGGCCTGGGCGTACTGGGATGCCGGCCTGGCGTTCTGGCCACTGGTATCGCGGCTGATGATGCCGGCGGTGCTGGCGCTGCTGGTCGCCTTGGTCTACCCGACCCTGCGCCGCGCCCGCGGCCTGCCCGGCGGACGCGGCGCCTATGCGCTGGCGGCGGTGCTGGCGCTGGCCTGCGCCGGCGGCTTGGCTGGGATGTTCGTGCCGCATCCGCCGGTGGCCGCCAGCGGCCCCGGCCCGGCACCGGTGCCGGTGACCCCGGCGCAGGCGCAGCGCGACTGGAGCCACTACGGCAACACCGCCGGCGGCAGCCGCTTCGCCGCGCTGGACCAGATCGGCCGCGGCAACGTCGGCCAGTTGCAGGTGGCCTGGACCTACCGCACCGGCGACATCGCCCTCAGCGACGGCAACGGCGCCGAGGACCAGACCACCCCGCTGCAGATCGGCGAGACGCTGTACGTGTGCACCCCGCACAACAACGTCATCGCGCTGGACGCCAGCAGCGGCCGGCAGCTGTGGAAGCGCGAGATCAACGCGCAGTCCTCGGTCTGGCAGCGCTGCCGCGGCCTGGCCTACTTCGATGCCGACGCACCGCTGGCCCAGCCCAGCGCGGCCAACGCCTCGCCGGTGGCGGCGGCGGCGCTGCCGGCCGGCGCCAACTGCCGGCGCCGCGTGCTGACCAACACCATCGATGCGCGGCTGATCGCGCTGGACGCGGACACCGGCGCGTTCTGCAGCAGCTTCGGCCAGAACGGCCAGGTCGACCTGAAGGCCGGCCTCGGCGCCGCACCCGATCCGTTCTACCAGTTGACCTCGGCGCCGACCGTGGCCGGGACCACGGTGGTGGTGGGCGGCCGCGTCGCCGACAACGTGCAGGCCGACATGCCCGGCGGCGTGATCCGCGGCTTCGACGTGATCACCGGCGCACAGCGCTGGGCCTTCGATCCGGGCAACCCGCAGGACACGCAGCCGCCGGCCGCGGGCAAGACCTACGTGCGCAGCACGCCGAACGTGTGGGCGCCGATGTCCTACGACGCTGCCTCCAACACGGTGTTCCTGCCGATGGGCAGCCCGTCCACCGACCTGTACGGTGCCGAGCGCAGCGCGCTGGACCACCGCTTCGGCGCCTCGATCACCGCGCTGGACGCCAGCACCGGCCAGGTCAAATGGGTCTACCAGACCGTGCACAACGATCTGTGGGACTTCGACCTGCCGATGCAGCCGAGCCTGATCGACTTCCCGATGGCCGACGGCCGCAAGGTGCCGGCGCTGATCATCGGCACCAAGGCCGGCCAGCTGTACGTGCTCGACCGCGCCACCGGCAAACCGCTGACCGAGGTCCGCGAGGTGCCGGTGAAGGCCGCCGACATCCCCCACGAACCGTATGCGCTGACCCAACCGCTGTCGGTGGGCATGCCGCAGATCGGCACCAAGCACCTGAGCGAAGCGGACATGTGGGGCGCCACCCTGCTGGACCAGATGCTGTGCCGCATCGCCTTCAAGAAGATGCGCTACGAGGGCCTGTACACCGCGCCCGGCACCGATGTGTCGCTGAGCTTCCCCGGCTCGCTGGGCGGCATGAACTGGGGCGGGCTGTCGGTCGATCCGGTGCACGACGTGGTGTTCGCCAACGACATGCGCCTGGGCCTGTGGGTGCAGATGATCCCGCAGAAGGCCGAGAAGGCCGCCGCCTCCAGCGGCGGCGAGGCGGTCAACACCGGCATGGGCGCGGTGCCGCTGAAGGGCACGCCGTACGCGGTCAACAAGAACCGCTTCCTGTCGGCGCTGGGCATCCCCTGCCAGGCGCCGCCGTTCGGCACGCTCAGCGCGATCGACCTGAAGACCCGCCGCATCGCCTGGCAGGTGCCGGTGGGCACCGTGCAGGACACCGGCCCGCTCGGCTTCAAGATGCACCTGCCGATCCCGGTCGGCATGCCGACGCTGGGCGGCACCCTGGCCACGCAGAGCGGCCTGGTGTTCATCGCCGGCACCCAGGACTACTACCTGCGTGCGTTCGACAGCGGCACCGGCAAGGAACTGTGGAAGGCACGGCTGCCGGTGGGCAGCCAGGGCGGGCCGATGACCTACGTGTCGACCAAGACCGGCAAGCAGTACATCGTGATCACCGCCGGCGGCGCGCGGCAATCGCCGGACCGCGGCGACTACGTGATCGCCTACGCCTTGCCGAACGCCAAGTAGGAATCCGGCGCACCGGCGCCATCTGCGCGCGGCGGCAATGGATCGCCGCCGCATGTGCGGACCTCGCAGCGCCTCGACCGAGGCGCCGCAGGTTGGCCGACACATGGGGTACGGCGCCGGATACGGCGCCGATCGGGTGACGCAGGCCAGGCCGCGCCGCAAAGCGCGTTGTCCTCGAAGCCTAGACAGCCCCGCGCCCGCGCCGCCCCTGCCCTCACCGCGCCGGCTGCAGCCGCATCGTCAGCACCGCGGCAATGGCCACCAGCAGCGGCAACGCCAGCACGTAGTACAGATTGGCCGGCTGCCAGCCGGCGTCGACCAGCACGCCGACGGTCATCGGCGAGAGGATCGCGCCGACGCGGCCGATGCCGATCGCCCAGCCCAGGCCGGTGGTGCGCACGGTGGGCGCGAACACGATCGGCGCCACCGCATACAGGCCGGCCATCGAGCCGAACAGCGCCGCACCGATCACGAAGGCCACGGGGAAGGCCAGCTGCAACTGCGTGCCGAGCGTGGCGAACGCCGCCATTCCCAGTGCGGCGATCAGGAAGCTGACGGCGGTCAACCGCGGCAGCGCGAAACGTGCGGCCAGGCCGCCGAACAAGGCGCCGCCGACGATGCCGCCCAGGTTCAGCAGCACCCCGCCGGTGACGCCCTGCTCGGCCGACAGCCCGGCTTGCACCAGCAGTTTCGGCGTCCAGCTCAGCACGAAATAGAAGGCGAACATGTGCATGAAGAAGCCCAGCGCGATCAGCACGCTGTTGCGGCGCAGGTGCGGGGTGAACAGCGCCGCGTAGCCGGCCTTCTCCTGCACCGGCGGGCGCGGCGGCAGCGCGTCAAGGGTCGGTGCACGCATGCGCGCCAGCAGCACGTTGAGCCGCGCCAGCGCATCCGGCGGGCGCCGGCTGAGCAGGAAGTCCAGCGATTCGGGCAGCAGCGCAAGCACCACCGGGATGCACAGCAGCGAGGCGAGTGCGCCGAACAGGAAGGCCGCATGCCAGCCCCAGCGCTCCAGCAGCATCGCGGCGATCAACCCGCCCAGCGTGGCGCCGATGGGATAGCCGGTGGCCTGCAGGGCCACTGCGGTGCTGCGCCACTTCGGGCTGGCGTATTCGGCGGTGATCACGCCGACACCGGCGAGCATGCCGCCGATGCCGATGCCGGTGAACACGCGCAGCGCCGCAAGTTGCCAGATGTCCTGCGCCAGTGCCGAGGCGGCCATGCCGACGGTCAGGATCACCAGGCAGCACAGGATCATGTTGCGCCGGCCCCAGCGGTCGGCCAGCGGCGCCAGCAGCAGCGAGCCCAGCGCCATGCCCACCAGCCCGGCGCTGAGCGCGATCCCCAGCAGCTTGCCGGACAAACGCCAGGCCTCCGACACGTGCGGGGCGATGAAGGCCATCACCATCACGTCGAACCCGTCGAGCATGTTCAACAGCACGCAGACCGCGATCGCCGTCCACTGGAAACCGCTCATGCGATCCAGGACGAGGGCGGTGGGCGGGGCGGCGGCATGGCTCATGGGGTCACTCCTGCTGGAACGGCGAACGAGGACGGCAGCGTCGCGGGATTACTTGGGAGGCGCGGCGGCATGCAGCGCATCGAGCGTCTGCCGCAACCGCGCCGCGTCGATCTGCCCGGGCGCCGAGGCGCTGCCGAGCATGCCGAAGGTCAGGCTCTGCCCGAAGGTCTCGCCGGACAGCCGCGACACCGCGCCCAGCGGCCCCATCGACATGGTCAGCAGCGGCTGCCCGCTGCGCTGGCGCATCTGCCAGGTGGCGTCGAGCAGGTGCAGCACGTCGCCCGGATCTCGCGGCATCACCGCGATCTTCAGCACGTCGGCGCCCAGCGCCTGCTGCCGCTGCAGCCGCGCCACGATCTCCGCCACCGGGGGAGTGGCGTGGAAGTCGTGGCTGGACATCACCACGTACACGCCCTGCCGGTGCGCATGCTCAACCACCTGCCGCAGCACCGCCGGGCCGCGGAACATCTCCACGTCGAGCAGGTCGGCGAAGCGCGCGTCCAGCAGGCGCGCGTACAGCGCGCCGTAGGCGGCATCGTCGATCGCCACCGCACCGCCCTCAGCCTTGGTGCGGAAGGTCAGCAGCAGCGGCTTGCCGTGCAGTGCCTGCGCCAGGCGCGGCCCCAGGGCCGCCAGCGCGGCGGCGTCGGTGGCGCCGTCCATCAGGTCGATGCGCCACTCGGCCAGGTCCGCATCGGGCGAGGCGGCGATGCGCTGCGCCTGCGCCAGCGCCTCCCCGGCATCGTGCGCGGTGATCGGCACGATGATCTTGGGCAGGCCGGCGCCGATGGCGAGCCCGCGGATCTGCAGCACGCGCGGCGGCGGCAGCGGCGCGGCCGCGGACGGCGCGGCGGGCGCCGCTGCCGGAGGCACCGCAGGTGCGGCCTGCAGCGGCGATGCGAGCAGCAGGCCGGCGCAGCACAGGAAGGTCAGTCGTCGTGAGAACAAGGGCATCGGGATCGGCCTGGACAGGAGGCGCGCAGCGCGCGCTCAGAAGGTGAGCTTGACCTGCAGTCCCACCGCCAGCGCGTTGTCGGTACGCGCATAGGCGAAGGTGCCGGGGTTGACGATGTACTGCACGTCCGGCCGCAGCATCAGCCAAGGGGTCAGCTGCGCGCTGTAGGACAGTTCGTAGAGTTCCTCGGCGGTGTCGAGCGCGAACACCGGCGCCTCCGGTGGCACGCCGGCATCGAGCAGCGCCGCGCGCCGCGCGTCGAGCAGGCGGTGGTTGATGTCGGCGCCGACGTAGCCCAGCGCGATGCGGTCCTGGCTGCGCCGGCCGATGCCCTCGTACACGCCGCCCACGGCGTACCAACGGGTGATCTGCGCGGTGGCATGGTCGGACACCATGTACTGGGCGAAGCCAGTGAGGCCGCGGCCGCGCTCGCCGCCGGGCGAATACAGCTTCTGCTCCACCAGCAGGTAGGCGCCGTCGCGGCCGGTAGTGGCGCGCGGGTCCAGGCCCTTGCGCGGCACCCGCGAGGAGTCGTAGTAGGCACCGAACTTGTAGGTGCCCGGATAGGCACCACCGGCACCCGGCGTCCAGGTGAGTTCGACGGGAAACAGCGAGCCGGTGGTGCCGCGCGCGTCCAAGTCGAACGCGGAGTGCACGTTGTTGTTGGTGCTGGGGTTGACCTGGAACCAGCCGACCCGCAGGTTCGCCGCCGGCGTCAGTTGCTGCGCCGCCTCCGCGCCCCAGCGCGCGTTGGGATAGTTGTACCAGCCGCTGTTGCCGGACATCGCCAGCGGATGCGCGCAGAACGCGGCGTTGACGAAGTTGGTCAGCAGCGTGTGCGCGCCGAACTGGTTGCCCATCGCGTAGAAGCCGGCCTTGATGTAGCTGCGCCCGTTGTTGAAGCGGCGGTCGTAGCTCAGTTCGGTCAGCCGGGTGAACTGGCCGCCGTAGGCTTCCTGGATCGGGAAGCGGTTGCCGAGCAGGTCGGCCGAGGTGCTGCGGCCGCGGCGGTCGTTGACGGTCACGTGCAGCGTGCCGCCGCCCCAGCCGGCGAGTTTCGCCAGGTCCAGGTCCACGCCCAGCCGCACCTGCTGCGCATAGCGCGCACCGCGCTCGCCGCGGCCGCCGTCGACCAGGCCCATGGCTTCGCCGACGTAGTCGCCGCGCACGTTGACGCCGCGCTGCAGCCAGTCGCTGCGCGTGCCGTCCCAGTCGCCGGTCAAGGTGCTATGCGCCAGGTCGGCGGCGTCCTGCGCGGCGGCGACCGCCGGGACGAAGGCGATGGCCGCGGCCAGCAGCGACCAGGCCGGCAGCGACGGTAGGCGGCTCACGGCGCCACCGCCAGCGGCGCGCTCAGCGGCGAGGTCGCGCCATCGTCGCTGGTGACGGTGGCGGTGAGTGTGGCAAGCACCGCGCTGTCGCCGTCCAGTGGCAGCGCAAAGCGGCCCTGTCCCTGTGCATCCACTTGCGCCTCGACGCGGCCCAGATAGCGTTCGGCCTCGTCGTCGCCGCGGCGGCGGTTGCCGAACAGTTCCACCGTGTAGAGATGGCCGGGGCGGCCGACGAAGCTGCCCTGCACCTGCGGCACGCCGGCGCCGCGTTCGATCGCGCGCAACTGCGGAGCGGCCTGGCCGAAGTTCGGCGGCGGTTGGCAACCGTCGGGCGCAGCAGCGCCGCAGATCGCCGCGCGCTTGCGCGGGTCCGGATCGACTCCGATCCCGCGCGAGCCGACGAAGGGCGCATGCTCCAGGCCCGGCACGCCGAACACGATGGCACCGCGCGGCTGGCCCGGGGCGCAGGCACCGCCGGCGAAGCAGCGTTCGATCTTCAGGCCGTTGCCGGACAGCAGGTTGGCGCTGAACCGGTTGGGCTCGCTGCGCGGCTGCGGGCGCACCGCGATGCCGATGCCGTTGCCGGTCAGGCGGTTGCCCTCGATCAGATTGTCGCGGCCGGTGACGCTGACCCCGATCGAATTGCCGGCGAAGTCGTTGTCGGCGATGGTGTTGCGGTTGCCCCAGTTGATCTGCAACCCGTCGGAATAGCGCTCGAAGCGGTTGCGCAGCACGGTGTTGTCGTTGCCCCACAGGATCTCGATGCCCTGCGAGGGCTCGGGGTTGGCATCGGTGGAGCGGAACAGGTTGTCGGCCACCAAGTTCCAGGCCGCGCCGCGGGTCAGTTCCAGGCCGTCGCCGTTGTCGAGGAAGGTGTTGCGCTCGATGCGGTTGCGCACGGTGGTGGTGGCGGTGGACTGGCCGTTGCCGTCGTCGCCGGTCAGCATCACCCCGGCGCCGCCGTGGTTGGCGACGATGCGGTTGTCGCGCAACACATTGTCGCTGGCGCGGTTGAGCAGCACGCCGATGCAGAAGTTGCGGATCTCCAGGCCGCTCAGTTCCACGCCCTGGGTGTCGCGCAGCACCAGGCCCGGCAGCGTGGTGCTGCGCACGTTGGTGCCGAACTGGCCCTTCTCCGCACCCGGGCAGGCGGCAGTGCCCTTGCCGTGGATGTAGCCGGCACCGTCGATGGCGATGTACTGGCCGTCATGCGCCCGCGCCAGGCCCACCACCTGCAGCGGCCCCTGCAGTGCCGGCAACGGCGCGCGCGGGCGGATCACGTACGGCGGCGCGCCCACCGCGGCGATCTCGATGCGGTAGCGGCCGGGCGCCTGGTTGGCGGTGGCGATCGCCCAGCGCAGGGAGCCCGGGGCGTCGTCGTCGGCGTAGCGGTCCACGGTGAGCACGCTGCGCTCCGGCGGCGGCGGCTCGGCCTGGTAGGCGCACACGGCGCCGGGAAGCAGGGCCGCGAGCAGGGCCAGGCCGCGGGAAAACGCACAGGACATGCACCATCTCCAACAGAATCGGGACCGCACCGGCGGCGGGCAGCGCCGCGGCCGCCAGCGGGCACGCGTCGTGCGCTGCCAGGCGCCGGGACAGCGGCAACGCTAGTTTTATCGCACTGCACCATTCAAGTGCGAATATCGATTAGCGGTGCGTTTATCGCACAGTCGCGTGCTTCGCCCAGCCGCTCGGGCGCTCCACGGGCGGCAGCCGGCGCCAGGCGCCGCGCTATCATCGGCGCCCGCGTGGCCGCCGGCCGCCCACCGCCGGAGAGCAGCATGTCCCCGATCCGCCCCTACCTCGACACGACTCCGCAGCTGGGCGCGCGCGTCTATGTCGACCCGGCCTGCACCGTGATCGGCGACGTGGTGCTGGAGGACGACGTGTCGGTATGGCCGGGCACGGTGATCCGCGGCGACGTCAACTACGTGCGCATCGGCGCGCGCAGCAACATCCAGGACGGCAGCATCATCCACGTCAGCCACCACAGCCCGTTCAACGCGGCCGGCTACCCGACCCTGATCGGCGCGGACGTGACCGTGGGCCACGGCACCATCATCCATGCCTGCACCATCGAGGACCTGTGCCTGATCGGCATGGGCGCCTGCATCCTCGACGGCGCCACGGTGAAGAAATACGGCTTCGTCGGTGCCGGTGCGGTGGTCGGCCCGGGCAAGACCGTCGGCGAGGGCGAGCTGTGGCTGGGCAATCCCGCGCGCAAGGCGCGCATGCTCAGCGACAAGGAGATCGAGAGCCTGCACTACTCGGCGCAGCACTACGTGCGGCTGAAGGACCGTTACCTCACCGGCAACGGCTGAGGCCACTGCGGTGGTTGCGGCACCTGCGCCGCGGCTGGCGTGCGCCGCGCGCTTGCGCGACACTAGGCGCCTCTGGCGTGGGGACGCCACCGAACGAATGGAATCGCCGATGCTCAAGATCTCGCTGCGCGGCCTGCTGGCCGCTTTTTTCTGCGCGCTGTGCGCCACCTCCGGCCCGGTGCTGGCCCAGGACAGCGGCCCGGACATGACCGCCGAGCAGTTCGTCGGCTCGCTGCATTTCCGCGACGGGCATATCGAACTGCCGCAGGCCAAGGTGCATTTCGACCTCGGCCCGGCGTTCCGCTTTCTGGACAAGGCCGACGCGCGCAGGGTGCTGGAGAGCTACTGGGGCAACCCGCCCGACGACGACGTGCTGGGCCTGATCGTGCCGCGCCAGCCCGCACTCGACGAGAAGGGCAGCTGGGCGGTGGTCGTCACCTATTCCGACGACGGCTACGTGTCCGACGAGGACGCCAGCAAGATCGACTACCAGGCCATGCTCAAGGACATGCAGGAGGAGACGCGCGAGTCCAACGCGCAGCGCAAGAAGGCCGGCTACGAGCAGGTCGACCTGATCGGCTGGGCGGTGCCGCCGCGCTACGACACCGGCAGCAAGAAGCTGTACTGGGCGCGCGAGCTGGCGTTCGCCGGCGAGCACGAGCACACCCTCAACTACGACATCCGCGTGCTCGGCCGGCATGGCTACCTCAGCCTCAATGCGGTCTCAGGCATGGGCGAACTGGCGCAGGTGCGCGAGGGCATGCAGCAGTTGCTGCCGATGGCCGAGTTCGACAGCGGCGCCCGCTATGCCGACCACAACCCGTCCACCGACAAGATCGCCAGCTACGGCCTGGCCACCCTGATCGGCGGCGGCCTGGCGGCCAAGGCCGGCCTGTTCGCCAAGCTGGGCCTGTTGTTGGCCAAGGCCTGGAAGCTGCTGCTGATCGGCCTGATGGCGCTGGTCGCCGGCGTGCGCAAGCTGTTCTCCGGGCGCCAGCGCGACGGCGGCACGGTACGCTGATCGGCGCCGCCGGCGTGCTGGGCAATTCACGCCACGCCGGCTAAAGTGCCGCTTCGGAGCAGGACGCAGTCGAGAGCAGCATGCCGCCACAGGCAGCCGGCCGAACGGAAGGACGGCCTCCCCACATCGCAGGTGCCCGTGTCCGCCGCACCACCTGGCGGCGGTAAGCGGCATGCTCGATACCTACCGCGAAGTCATCACCCCCGAGGGCGTGCCGCTGCATCTGCCGGCCGCCGGTGCGGTACCGCGCGCGCTGGCCTGGCTGATCGACCTGGCGCTGCGCTTCGCCCTGCTCACCGCCATGGGCATGTTCCTCGGCCTGCTCGGCGGCCTCGGCCAGGGCCTGTACCTGGTGGCGATGTTCCTGGTGTTCTGGGCGTACCCGATCGTGCTGGAGGGCTGGCGCGGCCAGACCCTGGGCAAGCAGGCGCTGGGCCTGCGCGTGGTGGCGCGCAACGGCGCGCCGGTGGGCTGGATGGCCGCGATCACCCGCAACCTGCTGCGCACCGTGGACATGCTGCCGTTCGGCTACGCCGTCGGCCTGATCGCCTGCCTGTTCGACACCCATTCGCGGCGCCTGGGCGACCTGGTCGCGGGCACGCTGGTGGTGCACCAGCCGCCGCGCGAGGACGAGGCGCTGCCGCCGATCGCCAGCGCGCTCGCGCCGCCGCGACCGCTGCTGCCGGCCGAACAGGCGGCGCTGATCGCCTTCGCCGAGCGCGCGCCGCGGCTCACCCCGGAGCGGCAACTGGAACTGGCCGCGCTGGCGCAGCCGCTGACCGACACGCCGGGCCAGGCCGGGGTGCTGCGCCTGTACGCGATGGCCAACTGGCTGCTGGGCCGCCGATGAAACAGGAACAGTTCGTCCTCCGTCATCAGCAGGAATGGCAGGTGTTCGAGGCCTGGCTGCAGCGCAGCGCGCGCACGTCAGCGCCGAACAAGGCCGGCGCCGCCAGCGACGCCAGCAAGACCGCCGCGCCACCGACCGCGATCCCGAGTCCAGGCCAGCCGACGCCGCTCGCCGACGAGGACATGCCGGCGCGCTACCGGCGCGTGTGCCACCAGCTGGCACTGGCACGCAGGCGCGGCTACAGCCCGCAGGTCACCGCGCGTCTGCAGCATCTGATGCAGCAGGGGCACACCGTCCTGTACCGGGCGCCGCGTCCGCGCTGGCGGCGCGCGGCGGAATTCCTGTTCGCCGAATTCCCGCAGCTGGTGCGCAGCCAGGCCGGCTACATGGCGGCGGCCACCGCGCTGTTCGTGGTGCCGCTGGTGACCATCTTCGTGCTGCTGCAGTTCCGTCCGGAACTGATCCACGGGTTGATGGACCCGATGCAGGTCACCCAGGTCGAGCGCATGTACGACCCGGCCGCCAGCGCACAGAAGCTCGGCCGCGACAGCGGCACCGATTGGCAGATGTTCGGCCACTACATCATGAACAACATCAGCATCGGCCTGCGCACGTTCGCCAGTGGCCTGCTGGCTGGACTGGGCACGGTGCTGGTGCTGCTGTTCAACGGCATCACCATCGGCGCGGTGGCCGGGCACCTGCACCAGATCGGCTACGGCGTCACCTTCTGGCGCTTCGTCGCCGGGCATGCGCCGTTCGAGCTGACCGCGATCGTGATCGCCGGCGGCGCCGGTCTGCAGCTCGGACTGAAGGTGCTGGCGCCGGGACGGCGGCGGCGCATCGATGCGCTGGTCGAAGGCGGCAAGATCGGCGCGCGGCTGTGCCTGGGCGTGGCTGCGATGCTGCTGGTGGCCGCCTTCATCGAGGCGTTCTGGTCGTCCATCGCGACCGTGCCGGCGTGGGTCAAGTACAGCGTGTCGGCGGCACTCTGGACGCTGGTGCTGACGTGGCTGTGGCGCGGCGGGCGCGGCCGCGCGGAGGCCATCGATGCGGATTGAGCGCCTGGACGTGGTGCTGCGCGCACGCTCGGCCTGGGAAGCGATGGAACTGGGCAGCGCCCTGGTCCGCCGCCACGCCGGGGCGATCTGGAAGCCCTGGCTGCTGGTCACCCTGCCGCTGTTCGCCGTGCTCAACCTCGGCGCCTGGGCGATCGATGCGCTGTGGCTGGCCCCGCTGCTGCTGTGGTGGCTGAAGCCGGTGCTGGACCGGATCCCGCTGTTCGTGATCTCGCGCGCGGTGTTCGGCGACGTGCCACGCGTGCGCGACACCGTGCGCGCGCAGGGCGCCTGGGGCTGGCGCACCCTGATCGGCTACCTGACCTGGCGCCGGTTGAGTCCGGCGCGCAGCGTGTTCATGCCGCTGGAACTGCTGGAAGGCGCGAGCGCCAGCCAGCAGCGCGAGCGCCGCCGCACCCTGGGCGGGGCGATCTACGGCCATGCGCTGCTGATGGCCAGCGTCTTCGCCACGTTCGAGGGCATGCTCAGCCTGGCCTGCATCGCCACGATCTTCCTGTTCGTGCCCATCGACCTGCTGCCGGAAACCGCGCGCGCGGCCTGGTCGCTGATCGGCCAGCAGACCCCGGTGTGGGCGGACATCGGCTTCAACGCCATCGCCTGGCTGGCAATGACCCTGATCGAACCGTTCTTCGTCGGCGCCGGCTTCGGCCTGTACCTCAACCGGCGTACCCAGCTCGAAGCCTGGGACGTGGAAATGGCGCTGCGGCGGATGGCTGCGCGCCTGCGCGCCGCCGCGCCGCTGGCGGTGCTGTGCGTGGCCCTGCTCGCCGCGCCGGCCGTGGCGCTGCGTGCGCAGCCGGCGGCCGACGACACAGCGGTGCAGACGGCGGCGGAGCAGGATGCTCCCGCCGACGCCGGGCGCGATGACGGGACCGATGCCGATACCGATGCCGACACGGACACTGACAGTGATGCGGATGCAGATGCCGACAGCAAGCCCGCCGCCGATACCCACCACCACAACGCCGCGCATCCGGTCCCGCTGGACGAAGTGTTCGACACCGAGCCCGCCGCCGATGCGCGCTTCGCCCGCGCCGCCGACCGCGCCTACGCCGACCCGCTGCTGACCGCCAAGCGCACCATCGGCTACTGGAAGAAACGCAATCCCGACGAACCGCCCAAGCCGGACGACAAGCAGCAAGACCTCACCGCGTTCGGCAAATGGATGAAGGCCGCCGCCCAGGCCATCGCGTTCGTCGGCAAGTGGGGCATGTGGGTGCTGGCCGGCATCCTGCTGCTGGTGCTGCTGCTGACCGCCAGGCACTGGCTGCCGTGGATGCGCGGCACCGGGCGCCGGCGTGCACCGGTGGCGACGGCACCGGAGCACACGCCGGTGCTGGCGCCGCAACCGCTGCCGGACGACGTGGCGACGGTGGCACGACGCGCCTGGCGCGAAGGCCGCCACCGCGACGCGCTGGCGCTGCTGTACCGGGCCAGCGTGGCGACGCTGTGCGAGCGCGCCGATCTGGTGTTGCCGCCCAGCGCCACCGAGGCGCAGTGCCTGCGCGCCGCGCAACGCCTGCCCGACGACGCCGACCGCGGCCTGTTCGCGCGCATGGTGCGGGTCTGGCAGCACGCCGCCTATGCGGGCCGGCTGCCCGAGGACAGCGCCTTCGATGCGCTGGTCGACGACCTGCAGCGCCAGTTCCGGTGGCAGGCATGAACAGCGGCACGCGCAATGCGCTGATCTTCCTGGTCGGCCTGCTGCTGGTCAGCGTCGGCGCTGCCTGGTTCTTCGGCCGCTACGAACGCGCCGAGCGGGAGATCGTGCTGCCGCCACGCGGCGAGGCCGCCTACAACCCGCTGTACGCGCTGCGCCAGACCCTGCGCGCCGACGGCGTGCGTGCCGAGTCGCGGCAACGCCTGGACCTGGAGGCGATGCGCCTGCGCCCGCACGACAGCGTGGTGCTGTATGGCGACCCACGCATGCTCGGCAAGGCCGACGGCGACGCCTTGCTGGACTGGGTGGAGCATGGCGGACATCTGGTGCTGCGCACGCCCACCGCAGAGGTCAAGCGCGGCGACGTGCCGATCCTGGAAGCGCTGGACATCACCGTCGAGGCGCGCAGCCCGGACGACTGCCTGGTCATGGCGGTGCCGGGCGCGGCGCCACACAAGGTGTTCTGCGGCGGCCGCCGCTTCAACATCGACCCGGATACGCCCAGCAACTGGTGGAGCGGCGAGGACGACGACTTCGTGTTCGCGCGCGTGCCCTACGGCGACGGCAGCGTGGACGTGCTGTCGGAACTGGATTTCCTCGAGAACCAGGACGACCGGCTCGGCAAGATGTTCGAGGGCTCGCCGATGGAAGACGATCCGGTGCTGCGCAGCGGCGGGCTGCGCGAGGCCGGCAACCGCCTGCTGGCACGCCAGGTGCTGGGGCCGAACTACGGCCAGGGCACCATCCACCTGATCTATTCGGCCGAACTGCCCTCGCTGTGGCGCACCCTGTTCACCCGCGGCTGGCCGGCCTGGCTGCCCGCGTTGCTGGTCCTGCTGGCCTGGCTGTGGTCGCGCATGCAGCGTTTCGGGCCGCTGCTCGCGCCGCCGGCCGAGGATCGCCGTTCGCTGCTGGAACACGTGCGCGCCAGCGGCGAACACCTGCTGCGCTACGGCCGCGCCGACCTGCTGCACGCGGCGGTACGTGAGGCGTTCCTGGCGCGGCTGCGCCGGCGCGCGCCGATCGCCGCCGCGCTGGAGGGCCCGGCCCAGGCCGCCGCCATCGCCGAACGCCTGCAGCTGCCCGTGGCGCAGGTCGAACAGGCGCTGCAACCGCCGCCGCCCAACCAACCCGCCGCCTTGCGCGAGCGCATCCGCCTCCTCGTCCAGATGAGAAACCAGTTATGACCACCGCCTCCTCCGACGCCGTCGCGCCGCTCGCCGGCCCTGCCCTGATCGAACGCGCCGAGGCGATCCGCGCCGCGGTCGGCCACGCCTTCATTGGCCAGCCGGAGGTGCTGGAGCAGATCCTGATCGCGCTGCTGGCCGGCGGGCATGTGCTGATCGAGGGCGTGCCCGGCCTTGGCAAGACCCTGCTGGTGCGCGCGCTGGCGCAGGCCCTGGAACTGAACTACGCACGCGTGCAGTTCACCCCGGACCTGATGCCCAGCGACGTCAGCGGCCACGCCGTGTACGACCCCAAGACCGAGAGCTTCAAGATCCGCCGCGGCCCGGTGTTCACCCACCTGCTGCTGGCCGACGAAATCAACCGCGCCCCGGCCAAGACCCAGTCGGCGCTGCTGGAAGTGATGCAGGAAGGCCAGGTCACCATCGAAGGCACGGCCTTCCCGCTGGCGCCACCGTTCCTGGCGCTGGCCACGCAGAACCCGGTCGAGCAGGAAGGCACCTACCCGTTGCCGGAAGCGCAGTTGGACCGCTTCCTGCTGAAGATCCTGATCGACTACCCGCAACTGGAAGACGAGGCGCGCATGGTCGCCGCGGTCACCAGCGGCCGCAGCGCCGGCGACTTCGACCTGTCGCAGGTGCCGCGCGTACTCGGCGCCGAGGACGTGGTGGCGATGCAGGCCGGCACCGCGGCCATCGCCGTCGACCCGCAAGTCATCGACTACGCCGTGCGCATCGTCGCCGCCACCCGCCGCTGGCCGGGCATTGCGCTCGGCGCCGGCCCGCGCGGCAGCATCGCCCTGGTCCGCGCGGCACGCGCGCAGGCCGTGCTGTCCGGCCGCGACTTCGTCATCCCCGACGACATCCGCGACGTGGCCAAGCCGGCCCTGCGCCACCGCATCGCCCTGGCCCCGGAACTGCAGATCGAAGGCCAGAGCGCCGACGACGCCCTCGGTGGGTTGCTGGCCAAGGTGGAGGCGCCGCGGAAATGAGCGGGGAGTCGGGAATGGGGAATGGGGAATGGGAAAAGCCGGGGTTCCCGGCGTTGCCCGTAATTCCCGATTGCAGTGAGCTGACAAACGCAGCGACCCGTCGCGCTGCAGCCCTGCCGCTTTTCCCATTCCCCATTCCCCATTCCCCACTCCCGGCCCCCAAGCGATGAGACCCGCCCCGCTCCTGCTGGCCCTGCTCGCGCTGTGGGCGCTGTACGGCCTGGCCGTGGCGCTGGGCTGGCTGCCGCTGTGGAGCTGGCAGGCGGTCGCAGCGGGCATCGCGCTGGTCGCGGCGCTGGATGCATGGCGGCTGTGGCGCCGGCCGACGCCGCAGGTGCGCCGCGAGCTGCCCGAAGCGCTGCCGCTGGGCGTCCAGCGCGACGTGGTGCTGCACCTGGACAGCGCGCAGCGCCAGCGCGTGGACCTGTTCGACCTGGTGCCCAGCGGCTGGGAGCTGCAGGGCCTGCCGCAGCGCATGACCCTGCCCGCCGCGCATCAGACCCAGGTGCGCTACCAACTGCGTCCGACCGCGCGCGGCCGCTTCGTCTTCGACGGCACCCACCTGCGCCTGCATGCGCCCTGGCGCCTGTGGTGGCAGCAGCGCCTGGCCGGGTCCGCACAGACCGTGCGCGTGTATCCGAACTTCGCGCCGCTGACCCGCTTCGCCCTGTTCAGCGCCGAACAGGCTTCGCGCCTGGTCGGCGCGCACCTGAAGCGGCGCCGCGGCGAAGGCACCGACTTCCACCAGATGCGCGAATACCGGGTCGGCGACAGCCTGCGCCAGATCGACTGGAAGGCGACCTCGCGCGCGCGCAAGCTGATCTCGCGCGAGTACCAGGACGAGAAGAACCAGCAGTTGCTGATGCTGATCGACACCGGGCGGCGCATGTTGGCCAGCGAGCGTGGCCTGTCGCACTTCGACCATGTGCTCAACGCCGCGCTGGTGGTGTCGTACCTGGCGCTGCGCCAGGGCGACGCGGTCGGCATGATGGCCAGCGGCGGCGACGCGCGCTGGGTGGCGCCGCAACGCGGCATGGCCACCGTCGACGTGCTGCTGCGGGCCAGCTACGACCTGCAGCCGCAGCCGGTGGCCACCGATTACCTGACCGCGGCCACCGAACTGTCACTGCGCCAGCGCCGCCGCGCGCTGGTGATGCTGGTCAGCAACGTGCGCGACGAGGACATCGAAGACCTGCTGGCCGCCGTACGCCTGCTGCAGCGCCGCCACCTGGTGTGCGTGGCCAGCCTGCGCGAGCGCGAACTGGACCAGGCGCTGGCGGAGGACGCACACGAGCTGCCGCAGGCGGTGCAGGCCGGCGCGGTGGCGCGCTACCTGCAACAACGCAGCGCTGCGCATGACGCACTGCGCAGCCACGGCGTGATGGTGCTCGACGTCACTGGCGAGGAACTGCCCGCCGCGCTGATCGAGCGCTACCTGGCGGTGAAGCGGGACGGGTTGCTGTAGCGCGTGGCCGCGGCGCCGCACCGCTCGGCCGCGCATGCCGGCGGCGCAAGCGCGGCACTCACTGGCAGTGCTGCAACAGCTTCTCCAGTTCCGCCGCGGCGACGGCGGCAGGTGCCTTGCTCTTGATCAGGTCATAGCAGGCCATGGTCGATATGCCGCTCGCCAACCGTTGCGCAGCCACGCCGGTCGAGAACATCTTGCCCAACCCGATCGACGCCGAGCCCTTGCCATTGACGGTGCTCGTGCCATCGAAGCTGCCAAAGACGGAATAGGAGTCGCCCAGATTGCTGCGCGCGATCTTCGCATTGGCGGACTTGAGAATGGCTTCCTGCAACTCCGACGCTTTTTGCTTGCTGGCGTACTCGGACGCCACGGCGGCGGCGTTCTGCCGCAGGTCGTTCTCGCTCTGAGCGAAGCCCGCGAGAATCGCCTGATCTTCGGCAGTGGGCGCGAGCGCGTCCATGGCGCTCTTCGCGGCGATCACGTCCGCCTCTTCGACCGTGCCCGGGCTCGCCGCCGCTGCCTGCAGCGACGCCCATTTCAGCTTCGCTTGATCGTATGCGCTTTGCCGCTTGGCGGCGGCGCTGTAGCTGTCGCGCAGTTGCTTGAGCTTGCTATCGGCCTCGATCATCGCCTGCTTCGCCAGCGTCTCCTCCGACAACGCCCTCGCATAGTCAGTCGATGCCTTCTTGGCCGCTTCGATCCGCGCATCTTCGCTGGTCCCGTCGGCGTCCGAATCGCCCTCTCTGGCGACGCCGGAGATCACCAGCAGCTCGTAGCCCTTTTTGCTGCAGTCGGCACCGGCAACGCCGTCGTTGCACTTTCTCGCCACCGCCACCGGCACATAGGCCGCATCCACCTGCTTGTAGCCCAGGTTCATCGAAATGCCTGGGTTTTCGGTGGATGCCGTGGAAACATCGACACCGAAGCTCGTCTTCGACGCGTAGACCAACGGCGCCTGCTCCAAATGTGCGCAGCCGCCCAACAGCAGAACAGAGAAACAAGCCAGAGACGTTTTCATCGTGACACCTCCTGTGATGCGATGCAGACCTGAGACACATCGCCACCGCCGGCCTGCAGGATCGCAAGCAGGCGGCGGACCTCGGCTTCGGTATTGGACATCAGCACGATGCGGCACGCGTCCGCATCCGGGGGAACATAGATCGCGGTTTCGGCGTGCCAGCCCAGCGTCCACGCGCGCGGGGTCTGCGAAATTCCCAGCCCGCGCGAACGGATCGCCACAGGGGCCAATCCCGTCGTGGCGACGCGTGCACCGAACAGGCCACGCACGACCACGTCCTCTCGCGCGGTGGAGACCGTCACCACCGCGCACGCACTGCAGTTGGCTGCGACGCACGCCAGCAGCACCAGCACTCTGGCGCGAATACGAGATGCAGACATGCCGGCCCCCGCAGCACTCCCCGATGTCGATCTTCGTCAGACGGGCAAGCCCGGTCAATCGTGACGAGTATCACATCGTAGACATTTCGCATGCGTCGCGCGTGGCGCGACTGCGCCGGCCGCATTCACGGCGAAGAATGAAACCGCAGACGCCGCCGCTACGTTGCCGCCGCAGGCACCGACGGCAGCTGCGCACTGGCCTGCTGCAGACGCTGCAGCGCCCGAAGCATCAGCGGCCGATGCCGCGCCAGCTTCATCCACGCCGGCAACCGCGCCACCATCGAGCGCCCGAACAGGCCGCGGCGTTCGCGCAGCGTCGCCGACACGTAGTCCTGCAGCTCCTGCAGATGGCGCGGGTTGTAGGCCCACAGCAGGCCGGCGCGGGTCGGCGCGACCAGCGCCAGCGGCATGCCGAAATGCGGATCGTGGGGCGAGCCGTCGCGCACGCGCCGCGGCTGCACCGCCACCGCACAGTCCTTGCGACACGACGCGCAGCGGCCGGGCAAGGTCTTGGGCGGCGGTACAGCGGCGGCCGACGCTGCACAGACATGCACCCACTGATGCCCGCAGTGGCCACAGGCCCGGCGGCCGACCAACTGCACCATTCCCACCCAGTCGTCCGCCGCGCTGTCCAACGCAGCGCTGCACTGCCCGCAACGAAAGCGTGCCTGCCAGCGGTAAGGCTCCCACTGCGCAAGTACCCAGCCCGGCGCGCCGCAGCGATGGCAGCGCACCGCCACCTGGTCGGCATACGCGGCCAAGGGCGTTCCGTCGTTGCGATGCCGACGCGGCGCATCAGGCGACGCCGTGTCGGCGCGCGACACAGACTCACGCATACAGCACGCCCGGCCGCGCCTCCTCGACGATGGCGTGCGGCAGGAACCGCGCGCTGTCGCGGGTGATCGGGCCATCGTCCTCGCGAATGCCGATGCCGCAGGCGCGGTCGCCGACGATCCAGCTGCCGACCATCGGGTAGCGACCCTCGAACGCCGGCAGCGGATGCGCCTGCTGGCGGATGTAGGGCCCGGCATAGGGGCCGTCGCTCTCCAGCACGCGGCCATCGTCCAGGTGCAGCACGATGTTGGCGCCCTCGCGCGAATGCAGCGGCTTGCGCACCCAACCCGGCGGCAATGCGCTGCCGTCGTCGAATGCGGCCGGCAGCAGGTTCGGATGGCCGCGATGGCGCTCCCACAGCAGCGGCAGGATGCCCTTGTTGCTGAGCAGCGCCTTCCACGGCGGCTCCAGCAGGCGCAGGCCCGATCCCGGCAGCGCCTGGCCGAAACGCTCGGCGAACATGTCCTCCAGCGGATACAGCTTGAACAGCGCGCCGATCACCGTGTCGTCCAGATCGGTATAGCGGCCGTCGCTGGACAGGCCGATGTCCTCGATGGCGATCAGCTCGCCGCCGACGCCGGCCTGCGCGGCGCAGTCGCGCAGGTAGGCAACCGTGCCCTGATCCTCTTCCGAATCGCGCACCGCGGCGAAGTACAGCGGCGGCGGCAGCCCGCCGGCGAGCGCGGCGAAGCGCTCCAGCAAGGCTTCGTGGATGGAGTTGAACTGGTCGGCATCGTCCGGCAATCGGCCCTGCGCGCGCTGGTCCTCCAGCCACTGCCACTGGAAGAACGCCGACTCGAACAGCGAGGTCGGCGTGTCGTAGTTGAGTTCGTAGAGCTTGGCCGGGCCGCGGCCGTCGTAGGCCAGGTCCAGGCGGCCGTACAGATGCGGCTCGCGGCGCCGCCAGCTGTCGGCGATCCAGTCGCGGAACGCCGGCGGGATCGCCAGCCGCTGCATCAGCGCCTCGCTGGCGACGATCTCGTCGAGCAGGCCCATCGCCATCGCGTGCAGTTCGGCACTGGGGTCTTCCAGATCGCGCTCGATCTGGCGCAGGCTGAACGCGTAGTAGGCGCGTTCGTCCCAGTAGCGCTGGCCGTCGATGGTGTGGAAGCGGAAACCGTACTCCGCGGCCTGGGCGCGCCAGTCGCCGCGCTCGACGATCGCGATGCGTTTCATGCGGGGTCTCGTGCGATGAGGGAAAAAGCCGGACTCAGCTGCCGAAGCCGCGCCCACCGGCGGATTCGCCGAAACCGCCGCGGCTGACGGTAACCGCACGGTTCGGCGTGGCGCCGATATGGGTCATGGTCTGGTTGCCGCGCAGCATCGTGCCGCTGCTCGCCGCACCGGCGCCACCGGAATAGGACGCCGGCCGCTGCCACTGGTTCTGCCGGTCCTGGTAGGCGGGAGCCGCATTGAAACCTGCAGCGCGATTGTTGTTGAGCATCTGCGACAGGAAGAAGCCGGTCATCATCGGCCCGATGAAGGAATGGCCGTGGCTGTCGCGCTGCTCCACGCAGCGATCCTGCGCATAGTCCTGCGCGCACTGCTCGCGGCTGGCGTACTTGGGCCCCTGCTCGGCCGCCTGCTTCTGCGCCTGCGCGAAGGCCTCGCGGCAGGTCGCGATGTCGTGGGTCTGCGCCACGCAGGCATCCACCGAGGTGTACAGGCCTTCCTGGGCCTTGGCCTCCGGCTCGCGCCCGCAGGCGGTGAACAGCAGCGGCGCGGCGCTCATCAGCAACAAGGCGGTCGTCTTCGACCTTTTCATGGCAACGTCTTCCTGAGTCCAGCCACGATGATGCCCGGTTCCGCCGGCCGCGGAAACCCGCGGCCGGCGGTTGGCATCACTGCGGACGCACGCGCGACGCGTCAGCTCGTCGGCGGCGGCGGCACGTAGCTGGACAGGCGCGCGTCGAAGTACGGCTGCACCGCGGCGATGTTGGACTTCACCTGGATGTCCATGCCGACGTCGCGGCTCATGCCCAGCACGTCGTTGTCCGGCCAACCGGGACCGAAGCACCACTGCGTGCTGGGGATGTTGTTGGCCTGCAGATGCGCGAGCATGCGCTTGGTCGCCAATTCCGCGCTGGCATTGCCGGCCGGATAGCCGTGCTCGCCGAGAAAGCCGCGCTTGCCTCGGTGTCCCAGCCAGTCGATGAACGGCTTGACCATCTCGATGCCGGTGTCCGGCGCAACGTTTTCATTGCGATTGGTCCAAGCACCGCCTCCGCGGCCCTCGTCGTCCAGATAGTTGTGCGCCTCGTAGACGATGCGGTCGTACGGGTCGGGGATCGTATCCAGGTTGTTGGACGCCTCTTTCCACCGGCGGGCGCTGGCGTATTCGTTGCCGCAAACGAACACGTAATGCGACCGGTCGAAATCGAAGATGCGCGCCGCGGTGGCGGTGGCAGTGCGCAGCCAGTGATCGGCCATCACCAGCGTGCTGCCGTCGGCGTTGCGCTCCGGTCCTTGGTAGGGTTCGTTCATCAGGCCCCAGCCGAAGATCGCCGGATGCGAGCAGAAGCGCTGCACGATGCGGCTCCACAGATCCGGCAGGCCGGCGGCGTTGTACAGCGTGCAGCCCGGCGTACCGATCACGCGATATTCGTAGAGCTTGAGCAGGTTGTCGGCAGGATCGAAGTAGGCCAGGTACAGGAAATTGCCCTTGCGGTAGGTGCCGTTCCACACCGTTTGGTCGGCCGGATCGGCGACCGCGCGGCCGTCCGGCCCGATCAGCTGGCCGGCGCCATCGCGCCGGTAACCGGACTTGCTCGCGACCTTGATCGGCAAGCGCATGTAGTCGTGCAACTCCAGGATCGCCACCTTGCCGCGCTGCGCGAGCCGGTTCAGCACTTTCTCGACTTGGTCGCAATACGTGGCGTTGAGCGGCATGCCCTGGCCGGTACTGAAGCGTGCGGCGGTGGTGGGCAGGCGGAACAGCGGGCAGGCGCCGGCGGCAACGATGTGCTGGTCGCTGATGTCGCGGTAGTGCCGGTCGATGATGGCGTTGTCGACGAAGTTGTTGGACGCCAGCCCGGACAGGTTGAGGCCGGCGAACGGCAGCGTGCCCGCGGCGCGGGCCTGGCCGCCAAGGCCCCAGAGCGCGGCGCCGGCGGCGATGCCGACACCGGCGCGCAGCACGCTGCGGCGACCCGGATCGGCCGGAGTGGAAACAAGGGACGGGATGGGGGAGGAAACAGCGGAAGACGACGAACGCACATGCCGAAGCATGGACACCTCCTGTGGTCATGATGGGCGAGCCGGGCCGACGCCCCCTGACGCACCGGCCACCGCAGTCTGCCAAGCGCAGGCAGGCAGGTCTGCGACCCGCTCCGCACTCCCGGGCGGCGCGCGGCGGCGCCAGCCTGCGTGCTAACGTGGTCGGCCCACCGGTGGGCGTCCAGGACGGTTGCAGCAGCAACGATCCGATCGCGCCACCATCGCCAGCCTCCCCGCCCGCTCGTTCGCTGCTCCCATGCCCGACTATCGCTCCAAGACCTCGACCCACGGCCGCAACATGGCCGGCGCCCGCGCGCTGTGGCGCGCCACCGGCATGCAGGACGCCGACTTCCACAAGCCGATCATCGCCATCGCCAACTCCTTCACCCAGTTCGTGCCCGGCCACGTGCACCTGAAGGATCTCGGGCAACTGGTCGCGCGCGAGATCGAGCGCGTCGGCGGCGTGGCCAAGGAGTTCGACACCATCGCCGTGGACGACGGCATCGCCATGGGCCACGACGGCATGCTGTACTCGCTGCCCAGCCGCGAGATCATCGCCGACTCGGTCGAGTACATGGTCAACGCGCACTGCGCCGACGCGCTGGTGTGCATCTCCAACTGCGACAAGATCACCCCCGGCATGCTGATGGCCGCGCTGCGCCTCAACATCCCCACCGTGTTCGTCTCCGGCGGGCCGATGGAAGCCGGCAAGACCAAGCTCGCCGACCACAATCTGGACCTGATCGACGCGATGGTGATCGCCGCCGATCCCACCGCCTCCGACGAGAAGGTCGCCGCGTTCGAGCGCAGCGCCTGCCCCACCTGTGGCTCCTGCTCGGGCATGTTCACCGCCAACTCGATGAACTGCCTGACCGAAGCGCTGGGCCTGGCCCTGCCCGGCAACGGCACCGTGGTCGCCACCCACGCCGACCGCGAGCAACTGTTCCTCAAGGCCGGCCGCACCGCGGTGGAACTGTGCCACCGCTGGTACGGCGCCGAAGACCCGCGCGCGCTGCCGCGCGGCATCGCCACCTTCGAGGCGTTCGAGAACGCGATGACCCTGGACATCGCGATGGGCGGCTCCACCAACACCATCCTGCACCTGCTCGCTGCCGCGCAGGAGGCCGAGGTGCCGTTCACCCTGCGCGACATCGACCGCCTGTCCAAGCGCGTGCCGCAGCTGTGCAAGGTGGCGCCGAACACGCAGAAGTACCACATCGAGGACGTGCACCGCGCCGGCGGCATCGTCGCCATCCTCGGCGAACTGGCGCGCGGCGGCCTGCTGCACACCGACCAGGCCACGGTGCACAGCCGCACCCTGGCCGACGCCATCGCGCAGTGGGACATCACCCAGAGCGACGACCCCGCGGTGCAGACCTTCTACCAGGCCGGGCCGGCCGGCATCCCCACCCAGGTCGCCTTCAGCCAGGCCACGCGTTGGCCGAGCCTGGACGCCGACCGCGCCAGCGGCTGCATCCGCGACGTCGCCCACGCCTACTCGCAGGAGGGCGGGCTGGCGGTGCTGTACGGCAACATCGCCGAAGACGGCTGCGTGGTGAAGACCGCCGGCGTGGACGAATCCATCCACGTGTTCGAAGGCAACGCCAAGGTGTTCGAAAGCCAGGACGCCGCGGTGAAGGGCATCCTCGCCGACGACGTCAAGGCTGGCGACGTCGTGGTGATCCGCTACGAAGGCCCCAAGGGCGGCCCCGGCATGCAGGAAATGCTGTACCCGACCTCGTACCTGAAGTCCAAGGGCCTGGGCAAGCAATGCGCCCTGCTCACCGACGGCCGCTTCTCCGGCGGCACCTCCGGCCTGTCGATCGGCCACGCCTCGCCGGAAGCGGCGGCGGGCGGCGCCATCGGCCTGGTCCGCGACGGCGACCGCATCCGCATCGACATCCCCCACCGCCGCATCGACCTGCTGGTCTCCGACGCGGAACTGGCCACGCGCCGTGCAGAACAGGATGCCCGTGGCTGGAAACCGGCGGAACCGCGCCCGCGCAAGGTCAGTACGGCGTTGAAGGCGTACGCGCTGCTGGCGACCAGTGCGGACAAGGGGGCGGTGCGGGACAAGGCGATGTTGGAGGGGTGAGGTGTTGTCATGGAGACCGCGGATTGCCGCGGTCTTCATGACTTCCTGGCACTGCACTGTGGGAGGGACTTCAGTCCCGACGCGGATCCACACAAACGACCACAGATGGTGGCTTTTCTTGATGCTGGCGTTACTCGATGCCGGCGTCCAGCCTATCTAGTAGGCTGCACACGGCAGACGGCCCACGCCACAGCACATGCGGGTGGATCTGCTATGCAAGCCGATTTACGATGGATATTGTCTGCCGATGGGCACGATTAAGCACCGCATCTAGCCAACAGACACTCGCTCGACCCGGGCTGTTGACGGCTAGAGCCGCGGCCACCGTCCGGCAAGCCTTTGATGCAACCCAAGAATTTCTAGTTTTGCGGGCGCCCGCCATCGGTGGGATACTTGCCGCATCACCGCTTTTGGGCGGTCCAATAGTAGCTATACGTCGTGAACACACCCTCGGCCGGCCGTCTTGCCTTTAAGTACCGTAGCGGCGACGCCACGACGCTACCGAGAGACCTGAAGGCATTGGCGGATGCTGCCTTCTATGCAGCGGATCGTCACTCTCTGAATGATCCCTTTGAGGGCCGCTTTGACCGCTCGCCCCTTGACACCCAGTTTGAACTTGCTAAGAACGTCGCCTCAGTCATTGCACCGAAGGTTTCGACATCTCTAGATACAGTAGAAAAGGCAACGGGCAGCTTGTTGTCGTTTGCCGACAAGAGCGGCATCTTTTCACTGAGCTACAACCCGCTGCAGGAACTAATCTGGGCTCACTATGGTGGCTCGCACCAAGGCTTCTGCATTGGCTATGACCTTGAGAAACTGACTTCTTTTGAGCCCAACGTTCATCGCGTGATTGAAGTTCACTACAGCAACACTGCTCCAACCATCAGCACAGTAGACTTGATGTCAACCGGAGATCCAGCTCCTGTACTTCGCAAGATGTTGGGGGTCAAGTCGAAACCCTGGTCATATGAGGAGGAGGTGCGACTTGTCACGCAGCCTCCAGGACTTCACGATCACGACTTTAGAGCGACCAAGACCGTCTACTTCGGCCTGAGATGCCCGGAGTCGACGATCATGGCTGTTATGGAGACTTTGGCCGGGCGTGGCGTGACTTACCAGCAAGTCGTGAGCCCACCTTCCTCCTATACACTCAAGTCCGTAGCAATCCTTGACCGCTTCGCCTCAGCTCCTACCTATAAAGCGAACGTTGCACCAATAAGTGAAGGTGCGATCTATCTTGATGACCTGAAGCCAGAACAGAAGCAATACGCCGCCTATCTTCGCAAGGCTGCCGAGATCGTCCGCAGAGAACCTTATTGTCAAGAGATTCAACTGGTTGACTTCAGCTCAGAGAAGAGTACCCCGACCCGCCCCGTCATCTTCGTTCAATACCAACACGCGCCAAACAAATGGGTCAACCATTACCTCACACTCCCCGAGATTGATAAGCTGTATCCGCTGCTTCAACTGCCGAACGACGTATAACCGCTCTGTCGAGGCGAGGCCCAACGACAAGCTACCCTGGCCGCCTCATGGTTGTAGTTATCATCCGCCCGGCGGCCAGGGCACCTCGCCGTTGGCCCGGCCTCATCTCGAGCTTTGGGCCTCCAATGAAAGAACTTCGCTTCCCAAAAGAGTTGACCGTCCGATTTCATCTGGACGGTAGCAACCCTACGAGCAGCTCATCTGGCCAAGCTGGGCTTGATGCGCTCGCAACGATCGAGAAGAACGGCTCTGAACTCATCATGGCGGCCGTGACGCTCGAGGACCGGATGATCCAAGCGGTGAGCAAACTGCTTTTCGGTACTACCACTGAGACTCGCAAAGCGCGAGAGTTCTTCGCGGAGGAAATCATGGGCACATCCGATTTCTCCTATGCATTTAAGCGCCGCGTATTCACAAGGCTTCTTGAAATCAGTGGGGCATTGGACTCGGACAGCATCAAAGAGCTGAAGGCTGGCCTAAACAAGGTCATGGAGTGGCGCAACGCTTTCGCACACGGCAAAGTATTGCAAGAGTACAACGCGGGATACGTGCTTCAGTACTACAGTGGTGGGCGGAAGGAGCTATTACTAGATGATGCGTTCTTTGAAGCGGTTGAGAGCACACTCCGCAACTGCCTCTATACCTGCAACGGAGTCATACAGACAGAGTAGCTTGAAGCCTAACAGTTCGCCCAAGCCGAGGCGCTTCGCGGCGTGAATTAGCTCATGTGTTAGGCAGCAAGTTCAAATGAACTTACATGTTCGGCTGATGTGGCGACGCCGCCACGCGATCTATACAGATACTGAGGTCCGCGGGGTGCATGAACTCATCGAAACTGCGCCAGGGGTGCGACGTGGCCTCCGCTCTACAGCGCCATAGACTGGGTGTCGAGCGAGAGATATCTGCAGATTCGTCGAATGACACCTGATTCCTCAGCACGTGCTAGCTCGCGATCCGGCCATACTCAGGACTCAGCCATCATGAAGTCCGCCCTTCTTGCCTTTTCTCCAGCCGCTTTAGCCTTTTTTGTACCACTTTCAATAGCACAGGACTTCGAACCCGGCCCTTCCATCACCCAAGCGACACTCAAGGACTCCGAGAGCGAGTACCAACACAGCCCACTCTGCGACAAGGAAGAACTTACCCTGTGGGCCTGCCAAACACGCAAACGCGCGTTTTCACTGTGTTCGTCGAAGGCGATCAACCGGACCTCGGGCTATCTGCAGTACCGAGCGTCGGAGAGCGGCAAGCTGGTGCTGCAGTACCCCGCACAGCAGAAGCCGCCGACGGGTCTCTTCACTTACAACACGTTTCCCAACGGCAACGCATCGATCGAGTTCAGCAACGGCGGCTACCGGTACAGCCTGTTCGACCCGCTCAGATCCGCTTCGTCCATCTCCGTCTCCGGACCTGGAGCATCGGACAAGACCACGCAGATCGCCTGCGGCCCGAACCAGACCCTCCAGCTCAACTACACGATGCGGTTGATGTACGACGCAGGCGTGTGGGTCGATCCCTGAGTGCGGCGAAACAGGCCGCGGCGTCGGCGTCCCGCTCCTCCCGACCGGCCGCCGCCCGAGTGCGGTGGCGGTAGCGGTCGACGCAATCTGCGCTTGCTACACTCGGCGCGACGGCCCGGCTCCCGCGAGCGACCAAGCCGACGCCCGTACCAAAAGCGCCACACCTTAGGCGTTTTCTCCCACAACCTCTTTCTCTCTCGTCGACTATCGGTGCCATCATGAAACAGGCCATCGCGCTTCTCCTGCTCGCCTTCGCCTCCTCGTCCGCTTTCGCGGCCAGCAGATCCTGCGAGGAGTTGAAGGCCGAGCTCACCGCGAGACTCGATGCCCGCGGGGTCAAGGACTACACGCTGGAGATCCTCGACAACGCCGATATCAAGGCGGACCGCAAGGTCATTGGCAGTTGCGCGGCGGGGAGCAAGAAGATCGTCTACAGCAAGAACAAGTCGTCGACGTAAGCGACATGGGTTGTTACGTCATGGGTTGTTACGTCATGCATGCAACGTGGACGCGAGGCATTGTCGTCGCGCGGAGAAGGAGCATGTCATGCAGGTAGTAGATCACGCACCTCATGCCTGGTTCCTCCTGCGCGACGGCGACACGCTGCTGCTCGACGTCAACTGCAACCATGGCCCGGTCGGTTACGCGTGGACCATGGCGTTGACAGTCCAGGAAGTTGCGCAGTACCGCGCGCTCGGGCGTGATTTCATCACGCAGCTCGCCGAGCACGTGCAATCGACCGCGCCGGGGGTGTTGGGCAATCGGTCGCCGTATCTGGTTCGCAAAGCGGATGCCGAGACCCGCCAGCGGGTCACCGTGGCGATCAAGGCCTGGATCAAGGACAACTGATTGTCCGCCGCGAGCCGTACTCCCCCGCTATTTACGCCGTAGCATTGTTTTCTACCAGCGACAGAGACAATGACAGAGAATCCGGAAGCCCAACGTCGCAACGCGCCCCGCACGACAATGCAGCCCGAGCAGCGCGCATCCGAAGAGACCGCGCTTCCCCTTCCCAAGGAAACGCTCTGGGCCTTGTTCGATTACTTGAACGACGTACTCGCCGATGGCTGCGATCATTCCTTGCGGCTCACCACACAGTTCCTCGCGTCCCAGGATGTCGCTCCGGAGTCGGTCATCCCCTGGCTCGGTGCGCACGGAGGCTTCTGCGATTGCGAGGTGCTGTTCAATGTCGAAGAGCGCTGGGGCAAGCCGTGACCGGACATCGACCTGATGCATGACCTTCCGTATCACTTCCTGGCCGATCTGCTGCTGCATCCTGCGCAACCAGGAAGCAAGGTGACTGCGCTCGTCTCCGGCCAGTGGTGCGCCATTCTCTGCATCGACCAGCAACGGTGGTCGGCCCGCCTTACCTTCACCGGCAGCCCATCGCCCGGCGATACGTTCCGCGCAGGGGTGCAGTTGCTGATGCCTGACGCACTTGCCCATTTCCCGGCGGGTGCCGATTTCACGCTCTGGGCGAACGGCAGTGAAGGGACAGGCCACGTGGTCTCGAGGGCGGCCTGACAGCCACATGGAACCCGCATGCATGTCGACATCACCCACCACGTGGACGCCAGCGAGCCCGACGACGGGTACGGTTACTACTATGCCTACACCCTCTACCGCTTCAGCGACGGCCGCGATCGGTTGCTGGCGCGCAGCTACGACGACGATGCGGATCAGGCGCATTTCCTGAACATCGAAGTGGACGGACACGTGCGCTTGATGATCGACGCGGTCCTGCGGCATCCGCTGCTGCTGGCCGCCGCGGCGTACCTGGGCGAGACCGGCAAGCGTAGACTGCGCTGGCTGAGCGGCCGCGGCGACGGTTACGAGCCCCTGCCCGCCCAGCCCACCATCGGACCAGCGGAGGCTCCATGAAGCGCGTCACCGGGATTGGCGGCATCTTCTTCAAGGCACAGGACCCGGCCGCGCTGCAGGCCTGGTACCAGCGGCATCTCGGCATCGACGTGCAGGCCTGGGGCGGCACCGCCTTCGCCTGGAACGACGCCAGCGGCGCGCCGGTCACCGGCTCCACCGTCTGGTCGATCGGCGCGGCGGCGCAGGAGCCGCACTTCTCGCCCGGCACGGCACCCTTCATGATCAATTACCGGGTGCACGATCTGCACGCGCTGGTCGCGGCGCTGCGCGAGGAAGGCTGCCACGTGCTGGACCGCATCGACGAGTCCGAATACGGCGCCTTCGCCTGGGTCATCGACCCGGAAGGCAACAAGGTGGAGCTCTGGCAGCCGCCCGCCGGGCAGTAGTGCCCGCTCCGGCCGGTCGACTGGCCGGCCGGTAGCTCGGGACGCCCAACCGGTCAGCGTCGAACCAGCCCCGCCGACATCGCCCGTGCACGCCGACCGGTGGATGGCACCGCCGACCGGCGGCACACGATCTTCGCTCGCCCTGCACTGCGCTATCACTACTGTCCGCGCTCATTGTCCTGATCGGGATCCGCGCCACCGATGAATGCCTCCCTCCCGAGTTCCCCCTCGCCCCTGCGTCCCTTCGCGGCGCGGGTCCTGGTCGTCATGGCGCTGGGCGCGCTGGCGCTGCTGGCCTGGCAGTTGTCGGAGCTGCTGCTGATCGTGTTCGGTGCGGTGGTGGTGGGCGTGCTGCTGCACGGGCTGGCCACGCTGTTGCGCAAATGGTTGCCGCTACCGGAGTGGGCGGCGCTGGCGCTGGTGATCCTGGTGCTGGTGCTGGCGCTGTCGGCGATCGTGCTGCTGTTCGGTGCCGAGGTCGCCGCGCAGATCGACACCTTCCGCGCCACCTTGCCGGCAGCCTGGAACAAGTTCCATGCCTGGCTGCAGTCCGGCCCGCTGGGGCCGCAGATCGAGCGCATCCCCGACCAGTTGCGCGACGGCGCCTCGACCCTGGCCACGCATGCCGGCGCCATCGTGCTGTCGGCCGGCGGCGGCGTCACCGACGCGGTGCTGATGATGGTCGGCGGGCTGTACCTGGCCGCGCAGCCGCGGCTGTATCGCCAGGGCCTGCTGCACCTGCTGCCGCGCGACCGTCGCGGCGTCGCCGACGAAGCGCTGACCGCCAGCGGCCAGGCGCTGCGCGCGTGGCTGACCGGCCAGTTGCTGGCGATGGCGGTGATCGGCACCCTGACCGGCATCGGCCTGTGGCTGCTGGGCGTGCCGGTGGCGCTGGGCATCGGGCTGCTGACCGCGCTGCTGGACTTCATCCCGATTGTCGGCCCGATCGTGGCCGCGGTCCCGGCGATCCTGCTGGGCTTCACCGTCAGCCCGCAGGTGGCGCTGGGCGCGCTGCTGCTGTTCGTGGTGCTGCAGCAACTCGAAGGCCACGTGCTGCAGCCGCTAATCCAGGCGCGCGCGGTGGACCTGCCGCCAGCGCTGCTGCTGTTCTCGCTGTTCGGTATCGGCGTGCTGTTCGGGCCGATGGGCGTGGTGCTGGCGGCGCCGCTCACCGTGGTGCTCTACGTGCTGGTCAAGCGCCTGTACGTGCAACATGCGCTGGGCGATGCCGAGGGCGCGGAGGGCGCCGGAAAGCCCGCCGCCTGATCTTCGGTGCGATCCACCCCGATCCGCACGCGACGATGCCCACCGATCCGCAGGACCTGCAACGCGATCTGGCCGAGACCTTGCACTGTGCCGCCGCGTACAACGACAAGGGCTATGCCTGGCTCGGACACGATGCCCAGCAGATCGCCAACATGCAGCACCGGTTCCAGACCCAGCTGACGGAACTGGCCGCGCGCCTTGGCGCGGCGCGACTCGGCCCGGCGCTGAGCGCGGCCATCGCCAGCGGCGCGGCCGCGCGCGACGGCTCGGGCGACTACGTGGTGCTGTGCGAGCAGGTATTTGGCGGTCCGCGGGTACGCCGCTGAAGGCGGCCTTTGGCACCGCCCGGCGCAGCGTCATCCAGCGTCACGGGAGCGCGGCCTGCGATACGGCCGCTGAACGCCGGTCCCGCGCTGGGACCGGCTGGCTTTGACTTGTCATTCACGCGGCCCACACTGGCGGGTGCCTTCCCCTCGCCCGATGACCCCGTGAAGAAGCCGCCCCAGGATCCCGCGTCCACCCCGCCCGCCGACACCGACACCACCCCCGAAAACCCGCAACGCCGGCGCCTGCTCGGCGGCCTGGCGCTGGCCGGCAGCGCCCTGGCGCTCGGCGGCCCCGCCGAGGCCCACGCCGAGACCGCCAAGCGCGCGCCAGCGCGTGCGCTGTCGCCGACGGAACTGGATCGGCAGCTGCGGCAGAAGATCGAGCACGTGGTGGTGATCTACGCCGAGAACCGCAGCTTCAACAATCTGTTCCCCGAGTTCCCCGGGCTGCAGCAGCCGCTGTCCAAGGTGACGCCGGCGCAGGCGCGGCAGGTGGACCGCGACGGCAGCGTGCTCGACATCCTGCCGCCGATCTGGGGCGGACTGGCGCCGGACGAACAGGTGGTGGCGCATCGCCGCTACAAGATCGGCGAGGACGCGATCGGGCCGCTGCCCAATGCGCCGTTCGCGCTGCGCACGCCCGATGGCCAGCTGCTGCCGCACGGCATCGTGACCCGCGACCTGGTGCACCGCTTCTACGAGAACCAGATGCAGATCAACGGCGGCCGCAACGACGGCTTCGCCGCGTGGAGCGACGCCGGCGGCCTGGTGATGGGCCACTACGCCGATGCGCCGGCCACGCTGCGGCTGTGGAGCCTGGCGCGCGACTACACGCTGTGCGACAACTTTTTCATGGGCGCGTTCGGCGGCTCGTTCCTCAACCATCAGTACCTGATCGCCGCGCAGGCGCCGTACTACCCCAAGGCCGACACCAGCCCGGGGCGGACGCAGATCAGCGTGCTGGCCAGCGACCGGCCCGACGAGATCCGCCTGGCGGTGCAGGACGATTCGCCGGGCACCGCGCTCAACGGCCGGCCGCGCTTCGTGCGCAACGGCGCGCTGACCCCGGATTTCTGGGCGATCAATACCCTGAGCCCGCCGTTCCAGCCCAGCACCAGCCAGGACCCGACGCGCCCGGACTACGCCGACCCCAACAGCCCCAACACGCTGCCGCCGCAGACCCACCGCCACATCGGCGACGCGCTCGACGCCAAGGGCGTGGACTGGGCCTGGTACGCCGGCGGCTGGGCGCTGGCGGTGCAGGGCAAGGGCGACACCGGCGACACCAGCGAGTTCCCGGGCAGTCCCAACTTCCAGATCCACCACCAGCCGTTCAACTACTTCGCCAACCTCGCCCCGGGCACGCCGGCGCGGGCGCGCCGGCTGCGCGACGGCGGCCTGGGCGACACCGCCCCGGAGAACCGCTTCCTCGCCGACGTGCAGGCCGGCACGCTGCCGCCGGTGACGTTCTACAAGCCGCAGGGCAACCTCAACATGCACGCCGGCTATTCCGACGTGGCCGCCGGCGATCGCCACATCGCGATGGTGGTGGACGCGCTGCGCAACAGCCCGCTGTGGGAGAAGACCGTCGTGTTCATCACCTTCGACGAAAACGGCGGCTGGTGGGACCACGTGGCGCCGCCCAAGGCCGACCGCTGGGGCCCGGGCTCGCGCATCCCGGCGCTGGTGGTGTCGCCGTACGCCAGGCGCGGCCACGTCGACCACAGCGTCTACGACACCGGCTCGATCCTGCGCTTCATCACCCGCCGCTTCGGCCTGGAGCCGTTGCCGGGCCTGGTCGAGCGCGAACGTGCGATGCACGCTGCCAGCGGCGTGGTGCCGGGCGACCTCACCGCCGCGCTGGATCTGGGTTAGACCGGCGCGCGTTGCGCAGGGCGCGGCGGTCTGCCGCCGCCCTGCCCCGCGTCCAGGCAATGCGGCACTCAGGCGGCGTGGAACGTGCCAGCGCCGCGCTGGCGGCGGAACAGCAGCAAGGTGCAGGCCAGGCCGATCAGCGCCGCCAGCGACAGCCACAGCGCCGGGGCAGCGCGGCTGTGGGTGGTATGGATCAGCCAGGTCGACACCGCCGGGGTGAAGCCGCCCATCGTCGCAGTGGCCAGGCTGTAGGCCAGCGAGAAGCCGGTGGTGCGCACCTCGGCGGGCATCACCTCGGTCAGCGCCACCACCATCGCACCGTTATAGGCACCGTACAGCAGCGACAGCCACTCGCCGACCAGCAGCAACCGCACGAACGAGGGCGCGTCGACCAGCCACTGCAGCGCCGGCCACACCGTCAGCAACATGGCCACGCTGGCGAACACCAGCAGCGGCTTGCGGCCGATGCGGTCGCTCAGCGCGCCCATCACCGGCAGCCACACGAAATTGGACAGGCCGATGCAGCCGGTCACCACCAGGCTGTCCAGCTCGCTCAGGTGCAGCTCGGCGCGGCCGTAGGTCGGCATGTAGGCGGTGATCAGGTAGAACGACACGGTGGTCATCATCACCATGCCCACGCCGGCCAGGATCAACCCGACGTTGGCGCGCAGCGAGCGCGCGATGCCGGCCAGGTCCGGCGCCTGCCGCGCGGCGAACTCCGGGGTTTCCTGCAGCGAGCGGCGGATCAGGAAGATCAGCGGCACGATCAGGCTGCCGATGGCGAACGGCACGCGCCAGCCCCAGCTGTCCATCGTGCTGTCGGAGAGCAGCGCGTGCAGGGCCACGCCGAGCGCAGCGGCGAACACCACCGCCACCTGCTGGCTGGCCGACTGCCAGGCCACGTAGAAGCCGCGCCGGCCCGGCGTGGCGATCTCGGCCAGATACACCGACACGCCGCCCAGCTCGGCGCCGGCGGAGAAGCCCTGCAGCAGGCGGCCGAGCAGCACCAGCAACGGCGCCAGCACGCCGATGGTGCCGTAGCCGGGGACGAAGGCGATCAACAGCACGCCGGCCGACATCAGCCCCAGGGTCAGGATCAGGCCCTTGCGACGCCCGTGCCGGTCGATGTAACCGCCGAGCACCAGCGCGCCGATCGGCCGCATCAGGAAGCCGGCGCCGAACGTGGCCAGCGACAGCATCAGCGAGGCGAACGCGCTATGCGACGGGAAGAACGCATGGCCGATGGCCGTGGCATAGAAGCCATAGACCATGAAGTCGTACATCTCGAGGAAGTTGCCGGTGACCACGCGGAACACGGCGGCGGCGCCGTGCGGCGCGGCCTCGGCTGGGGATGGTGCGGAAGCGGTCATCGATCGGAGTCTGCTGGAGAAGAAACGGCACCGCCTTGCGATGTCGTGCGACGGCACGGGCGGCGCGCGGCAACGGTACAACACGTCGCGTGCGCATGCCGCCATGACGCTGCACGCCGCTACGTGCGGGTTAATGCACAGCGGTACGACGCCCAGGCCGGAACTGCCGCGGATGCAACATCGGGTGCATCCCGATACGCGCCGGTGATGCACCAAGCGTCGCTGTCGATGTCGATACGATCTCTACGTCCGCTCTCGGCTCGCTGGCGCCAGCGCCTCACGAAACAGGCCAGCACGCGCAGGTCGCAACGACGCCACCACGTCCGAACGGGTAGCCTGCACGCTGTCACGCACCAGGAAGCACCACCGATGCGTCCCGTTCGACCGCTGCATCTCGGCGTGATCGCCGACACCCATGGCCTGCTGCGCCCCGAGGCGCTGGCGGCCTTGCGCGGCTGCGCCGCGATCGTGCATGCCGGCGACATCGGCAAACCGGACGTGATCGACGCACTGCGGGAACTGGCACCGCTACACGCGATCCGCGGCAACATCGACACCGCGCCATGGGCACAGGCGCTGCCCGAGACCCTGGACCTGGACATCGACGGCGTCCGCCTGCACGTGCGCCACGACCTGAAGACCCTGGCGCGCGTCGTCGACGGCGTGGACGTGGTGATCAGCGGCCACTCGCACAAGCCCTTGCTGGAGACCCACGACGGCGTGCTCTACCTCAACCCGGGCAGTGCCGGACCGCGCCGTTTCCGCCTGCCGATCAGCCTCGGCCACCTGTATCTGACACCGACCGGCCCGCGCGGCGAGTTGCAGACCCTGGGCTAGCGCAGGCGGCTCCCGCGCCGGGGCGCACCGACACGCGACACGCGGCGGGCAGGCGACGAACGCGCGCGATCTTCGCTACAGTGGAGGCGGGGAGGCGTGCGGCCAGCGGAAGGCGTGGCGACGCCAGGATGCGGCAATGCGATGGGGAGCGAGCATGCGCAAGGGATGGAACGTGTTCGGCAAGGTCGGCCTCGGCCGCATGACCAGGGACGAGTACCAGGCCAATCTCAACGGCCTGAACATGTTCTTCGGTGCCGTCCTGGGCCTGGTGCTCACCGGCACCGAGCGCCTCAACGCCTGGCAGTTCGGTGTGGTCCTGGGCGTCCTCGCCAGCCTGGTCATCTCGATCCTGTTCATTTCCAGCAGCCGGCACCGGGTGGCGTACGCGATCTACACCCTGCTGATGGTGCTGGCGCTACCGAAGGTGATCGACGTGATGCTCAAGGGCCAGGCCCTGCTGCCGGACAAGGTGCAGCCGACGCTGATCGTGTGGACCATGATGACCATCATGGTCGAGTTCTGGGGCCGCGAGAAGGACGCCGAGAACGCTGCCGCGACGGCCGTGGACCGCACGCTCGGCTAGACGGCGCGCAGGCGCGGACGCACGTCGCGCACCGTCGCGATCGCGGCGGCGCGTCGCCTCACCAATCCGTCGGCGCGTAGTCCTTGAGGAACTGGCCCCACACGTGCTCGCCGGTGTTGAAGCCGTGGATGATCGGATCGACGATGCGCGCGGCGCCGTCGACGATGTCCAGCGGCGGATGGAAGCGCTCTTCCTCCACCTTGCGCGCGGCGATCTCGGCCGGATCCTCGTCGGTGACCCAGCCGGTGTCCACGCTGTTCATGTGGATGCCGTCGTTCTGGTAGTCGGCCGCCGAGGTGCGGGTCATCATGTTCAACGCGGCCTTGGCCATGTTGGTGTGCGGATGCCGGGTGGTCTTGAAGTTGCGGTAGAACTGCCCCTCCATCGCCGACACGTTGACGATGTGCTTGTCGCGCTCGGGCGTGCGCAGCATCAGCGGCTTGAGCCGCGCGTTGAGGACGAACGGCGCGACCGCGTTGACCAGTTGCGTCTCCAGCAGTTCCACCGAGGACACTTCGTCCAGCAGCAGGCGCCAGGAGTTGCGCCCGCGCAGGTCGACCTGCTGCAGGTCCTGGTCCAGGCGCCCCTCCGGGAACAGGTGCTGCTGGGCGAGCAGGTCGTCGGCCAGCAGCGGCACTTGCGACAGCTCCGCGGCGCGCAGCAGGCCGTCGGCACCGCTGCGCCCCTGGCCCGCCCCGGCCATCTGCGTGTTGCCCCCAGCCGGCAGCAGATCGGGGCCGCGCAGGCCTTCGTACTGGCCCACCAGCCGGCGCACGTGCTCGGGCAGGTCGTGCAGCGCGGCGGTCTCGCCGGCCAGCATGTGCGCGTAGAACTGCGGCGGCCGGCGCACGGTCTGGCAGGCGTTGTTGACGATGAAATCCAGGCGCGTGCGGGTCGCCAGCAGCTCGCTGCAGAACGCCTCGACGCTGGGCGTGTGGCGCAGGTCCAGCCCGTACACCTGCAGGCGGTGGCCCCACTCGGCGAAATCCGGCTCTTCCGCGTAGCGCGCGGCCGAGTCGCGCGGGAAGCGCGTGGTCACGATCAGCTCCGCACCCGCACGCAGCAGCTTGAGCCCGGCCTGGTAGCCGATCTTGACCCGGCCGCCGGTGAGCAGCGCCACGCGCCCGCGCAGGTCCGCGGTCTCGGTGCGCTTGAAGTAGTTCAGCTCGGCGCAGGGCGGGCACATCTGGTCGTAGAAGTGATGCAGCTCGGTGTACTTCTGCTTGCACACGTAGCAGTGGCGCAACTCGGGCGAATGCACCGCCGGCGCCTCGGCCACGGCCTGCGCATGGGTCAGCGCTTCCGGGGTGTGCGGCGGGAAATAGTTGGGCGTACTGAATACCGGTTTGCGCCGCAGCGCGCGGATGCCGGTCTGCGCCAGCAGCTCCTCGGCCTTGCGCACCTTCTCCTGGTGGCGCTCGCGCGCCTGTTCCTTGAGCAGCTTGCGCCGCGCCTTGGGCTCGGGATTGAAGACCTGGGCGACCACCTGCAGCAGACGCACCCGCTCGGCTTCCGGCAGGGTATCGAGCACGCGCCGGTCGGCGGCGATGGTCTCGAGCAGTTCCAGGGCGATGCGCAGGCGCTCGGCCAGGGGCAGGTCGTCGGGAGAAACAGGGGCAGTGGCGTTCAAGACAGATCCGGGATGGGCGACGGCGAGCCGCGGCAGAGCGCCGGCACGATGCCGACAGGGCAGCACGCGGCCCTGATGCGCCACCGTCCGCAGAAGCGGGAACGGCAGCGGCACAGGCCGCGGCGGGCCGGAGGGACCGGCCACCCCAGCATTTTCGCCGATCCGCGGCTTGCGATCCACGCGCGCTGCGATCGCCGTGCCCGACACCCCGCCCCGGAGGCGGGCCGGGGCCGCTCAGCGCGCTGGTGTGGTCGCGAACTCGCCGCGCTGCAGCTTGGCCACGTCGTTGCCTTGCGCATCCCTGGCCTGCAGGTCGGCGCCCTTGGCGGCGAGGTCCTTCAGCACCTCGGTGCGCTGGAACAGCGCCGCATACATGGCCGCGGTCTGACCGGCGTTGTTGCGCTGGTCCGGCGCGCAATCGGCCTGCATCAGCCGCTTGGCGATGCTCAGCTCGCCCTTGAAGATGGCGCCCATCAACGCGGTGTTGCCGCGCTTGTCCTGCGCGCAGGGGTCGGCCCCGGCGCGCAGCAACTGCTCCACCGCCGCCTGCTGGCCATGGTAGGCGGCCAGGATCAGCGCGGTGTAGCCCTTGTCGTCGCGCGTATCGAGGTCGTAATGGGCGCGGATGAACTCGGCCAGCATGTCCTGGCGGCCCTGCCGCGCGGCATCGAAGAAATAGCTGCGCAATTGCGCCTGCACCGCGGCCGGATCGGGCGCCGCAGGTGCGGCCGGTGCAGCGACCGCCGTGGCGCTGACCGCGAGGCCAAGAAGGAAGAGGACAACACGACGCATGGGGAGTCTCCGCAAGAAAGTGCGCGGCGCGGCGATACCGCCGCCGGGCCGCGCGTGGGACGGATCAATCCTGCAGCTGCGCGGCCAGTTGCTTGACCCGCGCCAGGTCGCCCTTGGCCACCCGCGCCACGCCGCTGCCGTAGGCCGGGTCGGCCTTGTACAGGAACGACAGCATGATGTGCTTGCTCGCGTCGTCGGTGCCGGCCAGCGATTCGCCGAAGCTCTGGATCAGGTCCTGCTGCTCCTTCTTGCTGTAGCCGCGGAACAGTTCGCCGGCCTGCTTGAAGTTCTGCTCGCGCGCGATCCTGGCCTGCTGGGTGGTGCCGGACAGCGGCAACTGGCTGTAGCGCGCGTTCGGATCCTGCGGCCGCGGGCTGAGACGGCTCGGCTCGTAGTTCACGCCGCTGCTGGTGCTGCCGGCATTCATCGCGCCGTCCTGGTTGCCGTTGTTGACCGCCACGCGCGGCCGGTTCACCGGCAGGCTCAGGCCGTTGGTGCCGACGCGGTACAACTGCGTGTCGGCGTAGGAGAAGATGCGCCCCTGCAGCAGGCGGTCTTCAGACGGCTCGATGCCCGGCACCAGATTGGCCGGCGCCATCGCCACCTGCTCGGTCTCCTGGAAGAAGTTGTCCACGTTCCTGTTCAGCACCATCTGCCCGATCTTGCGCTCGGGCACGCCTGGCCAGATCTTGGTGGCGTCCAGCGGATCGAAGTCGAACTTGGCCAGGTCCTCGGGCGCGAGCACCTGGATGTACAGGTCCCACTTCGGATAGTCGCCGCGCTTGATCGCGCCGACCAGGTCGTTGGTCAGGTGGCTGTAGTCCTTGCCCTGCACCGCCACCACCTGCTGCGGATCCAGGTTCTTGAGGCCCTGCAGGCTCTTCCAGTGGAACTTTACGTAGTGCACCTGGCCCTGCGCGTTGACCAGCTTGTAGGCATGCACGCCGTTGCCGTCCATGAAGCGGTAGCCGGCCGGCGTGCCTTCGTTGGAGTACAGCAGGGTCAGGGTGCGGGTCGCCTCGGGCACGTGCGAGAAGAAGTCGAAGCGGCGCGAATCATCGTCGAGGTTGGTGCGCGGGTCCGGCTTGAACGCATGCACCATGTCCGGGAACTTGATCGCATCGCGGATGAAGAAGGTCGGGAAGTTGTTGCCGACCAGGTCCCAGTTGCCTTCGCTGGTGTAGAACTTGGTGGCGAAACCGTGCGGATCGCGCAGCGTCTCCGGCGAATGGTTGCCGTGCACCACCGAGGAGAAGCGCACGAACACCGGCGTCGTCGTGCCCGGCGCGAACACCTTGGCCTTGCTCAGCTCGGAGATGTCGGCGGTGGCGGTGAACTCGCCATGCACGCCGGTGCCGCGCGCGTGCACCACGCGCTCTGGGATGCGCTCGCGATCGAAGCGCTGCAGCTTCTGGATCAGTTGCACGTCCTGCAGCAACGTCGGGCCGTTGGGGCCGGCGGTCTGCGAGTTCTGGTTGTCGCCCACCGGCGCGCCATTGTCGCGGGTGAGCGTGGACTGCGCGGCGCTGGCCGACAGGATCAGGGAAGGCGACAACAGGACAAGCAACAACAGGGATCCAGGGCGCATGGCGTCGGCTCGTGTGAAGGGAGCTGCAGCATGGCGGGAGTGCGACGCGCAGAACATTCGTTCCTTGCGATCGATGCCATCGACGCGGCCAATCGCATCCGCGCACTGTGATCGCGACCATTGGTAGAGCGCGCAATCCGTTGCAGCTGCAGCGTCGTCGCTGCGTCACTCGACGACGATGCAGCCGCAGATCGACCGCAAAATGTAGACGCGCGCGCGTGCCAGCGGCAGCGGCGATGCCTGGCGATGCGGCCGCAAGCGCACCGCGGCGCGATGCACCGCGCGTAGCGCCGCGACGGCGGACGCTAGCGCTTGGCGCTCAGCGCGCGGCTGCGATCGGCGAACAGGGCCTGATCGGCTTGGCTGTAGGCGGCGCGCTGCACGGCCGCATCGATGCCGCGCTGGAAGTCGGCGCGGAACGCCGACTCGGTGATGCGCTGGGCGATCAGGAACACCGCGTGCGCCGTGTCGGCGCCGACCGCCTGCGCATCGGGAAAGCCCTGGCGTCGGATCAGATCGGTCAGGCGCTCCTGGCTTTGCTTCTGCGCCATGCGCACTTCGCGTGCATACGCGCGCAACGAGACGGTATCGTGCTGCAGACGCTGCGGCGAGTAGTCCCGCTTGAGATCGGCGCGCGCCTGCGCGTCGTCGCTGATCAACTGCAGCAGTTGCGTGCGATAGGCCGGATTGGCCGGCGCCGCCGCGGCAGCGTCGTCTGTCGGTGCACCGGTCGGACCCGCCGCGGCGATGCCGGTCAGCACGCACAACGCCGCTCCGAACGCCCAGCGTGTGGCGATTCGCATGATGATGTTTCCCCCTGTCGCCCGCGATACTAGACCAGCGCGCGCGGCCTGTCCGCGCCGCGGCGGCGACCGCACGCCGTTGCCCTCAGTGCGATGCCAGCTCGGCAAACGGCGTCACATCGACAACCCAACCGACGTCACATCACCTAGCCGATCACCCGCTTGAACGGCGGCAGCGCGTCGATGATGCGTTTGCCGTAGCGCTTGGTCAGCAGCCGCGAGTCGAGAATGATCACGCGGCCGTGGTCGTCGGCGGTGCGGATCAGGCGGCCGGCGAACTGGGTCAGGGTGCGCAGCGCGTGCGGCACCGCGATCAGGTTGAAGGCGTTGAGGCCGCGGCTCTCGAACCATTCGCCGAGCGTGGCGGTCTGCGGATCGGTCGGCACCGCGAACGGCACCTGGGTGATGACCACCGTGGTGCAGGCCTCACCCGGCAGGTCCAGGCCCTCGCCGAAGGAATTGAGGCCGAACAGCACCGAGCCTTCGCCGGCGCCGATGCGGCGCATGTGCTCGCCGATCATCTGCGACTTGGAGCCGTCGCCCTGCACCAGCACGCGGTTGCGCTGCGCGATCGGCAGCAGGTCGGCGACCTTGAGCATCTTCCAGCGCGAGGTGAACAGCACGATCGAGCCCTTGCCCCAGTCCAGTTCGCGCATCAGGTAGCGCGCCACTTCGCGTGGATGGCCCTCGCGGTCGTCCGGCGCCACCGGGAATGCCGGCACGATCAGTTCGGCCTGGTTGGGCAGATCGAACGGCGAGGACAGCGACACCATCTCCGCATGCGCGGGCAGGCCGTTGTCGATCGCCAGCGCCTGGAAGTCGCCGCCGCCGGTGAGCGTGGCCGAGGTCAGCACCGCCGCATCCACTTCGCTCCACAGCAGCGAGCGCAGCACCTGCGCGGCCGACACCGGCGAGCAATGGCAGATCAGATCGGCATCGCGCGAGGCGGTGATCCAGCGCGCCATCGGCGGCTGCCCGTCCTGGTCCTCGCGGCGCCAGCCCAGCCACAGCGCGTACTGCTGCTCGACCATCTCCAGGGCCATGCCCAGGTTGCGCTGCAGGCGTTCCTTAGCCGCGTCCTCCTGCTTGGACTTGGCCGCCATCTGGTGTGCGGCCTGCACCCAGTTCAGCAGCGCCCCAGTGTCCTGCGCCTGCGCATCGATCAGCGGCTTCCAGTCCTCGGGCAGGCGGCCGTTGGGCGCGCGCCACATCGGTTCGTCCTGGCCCGGCTCCGGCACCCATACCCGTTCGATCTCGGCGCGGAACGCCTTCAGGCCCTTGGCCACCTGCGCGGCAAGTTCGACCGCCTCGTTGGGCAACTGGTTGCCGATGCGGTCCTTGTCGGCGAGCCGGTAGGCGGCGCCGACCAGCGCCTGCAGGCGGCCGGTGCGCCGCGCCATCTCGTCCAGCGGCAGGTTCGCCGCGCCCTGGTCGATGGCGACGCCGGCGATGTGGTGGCCCTCGTCGAGCACCAGCAGCATGTCCGACGGCGGCGCGATCAGCGGCTGGCCGTTGTCGCTGTCGCCCAGCGACAGCGCCGACAGCAGCAGGGCGTGGTTGGTGACCACGATCTGCGCATCGCGCACCTCGCTGCGCGCCTTCAGCACCGGACACTGCACCGCGAACGAACAGCGCCGCCCGGCGCAGCCGGCCGCATTGGTGGTGATGCGCGCACGCAGCGAGGGCGGCACCGGCTCCGGCGTGGCATCCAGGTCGCCGTTCCAGGTCCGGTCGGCGTAGGCCTTGGCCAACGCCCGCGCCTGCTCGGCCTCGGCCGGGCTCAACGGGCGGTCGTACAGCGGCGTCTCGTCCTCGAACATGCTGTCCTGCGCGGCCTCGCCATGCAGCTCGGCGACGTTGCGCGTGCACAAGTAACGGGTGCGGCCCTTGGCCAGCGCCACCGTGGCCTCCAGCCCGGTGGCCTTGAGGAAGGCCGGGATATCGCGCTCGACCAGCTGCGACTGCAGCGCCACCGTGCCGGTGCTGATCACCAGTTTCTTCTTGCTCGCCAGGGCGATCGGCACGCCGGCGGTCAGATAGCCCAGGCTCTTGCCGACGCCGGTGGGCGCCTCGGCCACGCCAACGCCGCCGGAGGTGCCGAGCGCGCGCGAGACCACGCCGATCATCTGGCTCTGCGCGCGGCGCACGCGGAAGCCCGGCGTATTGGCCTGCAGCTTGGCGTAGGCATCGCGGATCGCCAGCTTGACCGGTTCGGTGAGCTGACGCGGGGACGGGCCGGACGCGGGCGGCGTCGACGGCGAAGCGGAATCGGTCATCCCGGCATTTTCTCACGTCCCGTCGCAAGGACTGAAACGCGGGAACTGAACGGCGCTGCGCGCCGCGTTATGGCGGCGGCGGCGCGGCCTTGCGCGGCAGCGCCAGCCACAGCGCGCGCAGCAGCAAGGCCAGCCCGGCCACGTACAGCGCATCGTCCAGCAGATGCACCAGCGCATAGGCGTCCGGATGGGTGCCGCGGAACTGGGGCGTCATCAGTTCCACCCAGCCCAGCACCGCGTTCAACAGGCGCGGCAGGATCGCGCCCATCAACAGCACCGTCAGCCCGAGCCGCGCCAGCGTGCGTGCGCGGCCCGGCGCCAGCCGCGGGAGCAGCAGCAACGCGATCAGCGGCAGCAACAGCCGCGCCAGCAGGCCGAGCCCGCCGGTCAGCACGCTCATGTCCAACACCGGGTGCACGCTCATCGCCAACATCCTCGCCTCCCTGGACGACGCACGCCCTTGTTCTTCAGTGCGATGGCGCCCGCCGCGCCGGCAGGGCGAACCACAACGCCAGCACCAGCAACAGCGCGCTCACTGCCGTCAGCAGCGCGACGATCGCCTCCGACATGACCATCCACAGGTTGGATTCGGTCGCGTTCGCCGCGCGCGACATCAGCCACGCCGGCAACAACGACATGCCCGTCGTCAGTACCACGACCAGCACCAGCACGCCCAACCCCCACAAGCCGAGGGTACGCGGCCGGCCAGGGCCGCGCGTGGCCAGCAACCCCAGCCCGACCGCAGACATCGCCAGGATCGGGAACTGGAACAGCGCGGTGAGCAAGAGATAGTTCACGGCGACAGGGTCCACGCAGGACCTCCTCTTGATGAGCAGCGAACGAGGCGATCGGCGCCGACCAGGACCACGCCATAGGCGCGGCCCGGGCGTCCCTGCGGTTCTCGCAGCACGATCTCCCTGGACGCGGGTCGCCGCGACGCCATCAGTGCGGGTTTGCGACGCGCGGCGGCATGGCGAAGCGCAACGCCAGCACCACCAGCAGCATGCCCACCGCGAAGATCAAGGCGACCGCGCCGTTGACGATGCCCAACAAGCTCGAGATCGACGAGTAACTATGGCCTTGGGAAATCAACCACATCGGCACGAACGACAACGCCAGCCCCAGGCCCAGGGCCAGCAGCAGGACCGCCAGCCCGCAGATTCCCAAGGTGCGCGCACGGCCGGGACGGCGCGTGAACAGCAGCGCCAGTCCGACCACATAGACCAGCGCGAGCGGCAACTGCGTGAGCAGTCGCGTCAGAACCTGCAGCATCAATGATTCGTCCATGCGTTTATTCCCGGATAGAGGGTGGAGGCGAAGTGTTTCAGTCGGCGCTGACCAGCACGGCATCGCGCTCGCGCAGCGCGGCGTACACAGGGTCGGTGTCCGGGCGCACGCCGTGCCAGGCCTCGAAGCTCTCGGCGGCCTGTTCCACCAGCATGCCCAGGCCATCCACGGTGTCGCGGCAGTGCGCCGCGCGCGCCCAGGCCAGGAACGCGATCGCGACCTCGCCGTAGTTCAGGTCCACCGCCAGGGTCATGCTGTTGATCAGCGACAGCGGCAGGGTGAAGCTGGCGGCCGGGTCGCGGCCGATGGTGGTGGCATTGACGATCAGCTCGAAATCGCCAAGCTCGCGCAGGTCCTCCCAGTAGCGCGAGATCGCGCGCGCCGGCTCGCCCAGCGCATCGACCAGCGCGTCGGCGCGTTCCGGCGCGCGGTTGACCACCACCAGTTGCTGTACGCCGGCCTCCAGCAGCGCCGGCGCCACGCCGCGCGCGGCGCCGCCGGCGCCCAGCAGCAGCGCACGGCGGCCACGCAGGTCCAGGCCGTTGCGGCCGGTCAGGTCGCGCACCAGGCCGGCGCCGTCGGTGTTGTCGCCATGCCACTGGCCGTCGCGGAAGCTGAGGGTGTTGACCGCACCGGCCGACTGCGCGCGTGCGCTGTGCACCACGCTGAGGGCGAACGCGGCTTCCTTCAGCGGCAGGGTCACGTTGGCGCCGACACCGCCGGCGGCGGCGAAGGCGGCCAGCGCCGCGGCGAACCCGTCGGCCTGGACGTCGATCGCCTCGTACTGCAGGGCGATGCCGGTCTGCTTGGCGAAGGCGGCATGGATGTGCGGCGACAGCGAATGGGCGACGGGATGGCCGAACACGGCAAAACGGGAGTTGGGCATGGAGCGCTCGTTGGTTGTTTTAGACTGGCGGCGACATTCCATGGAATCCCTCATGCGGACCCCTGCCCTGCCGCTCGCGCTGGCCGCGAGTTTACTCTGCGCGCCGTGTGCGTTCGCGCTTTCCAAATTCGGCATCGAGGGCATGGGCGTGGTATCGACCGCCGCCGACGAGACCCGCGCCAGCGTCGCGCCCGACGGCCAGCGCATCGTCTGGGCCAGTCCCGACCGCGCCGGCGGGCCCGGCGGCGGCGACCTGTGGCAGGCCTTGCTGCGCGACGGCCGCTGGCGCGACCCGCAACCGCTGCCGGCGCCCGTGAACTCGCCGAGCTTGGACAGCGACCCGTTCTTCAGCGCCGATGGGCGCTGGCTGTACTTCGCCTCGGATCGCCCCGGCGGCCATGGCGGCAGCGACCTGTACCGCGCGCCGGTACTGGCCGACGGCGGCTACGGCGCGCCGCAGAACCTGGGCGCGGCGGTGAATTCGCCGGGCAACGAGCGTGCGCCGACCCTGTCGCTGGACGGCACGCGGCTGCTGTTCGCCAGCGACGGCCATGGCGGCGCCGGTGGCCTAGACCTGTTCGTGGCGCGCCAGGAGGGCCAGGCGTTCGCAGCACCGCAGGCGTTGGCCGGGGTCAACAGCGCCGACGACGAGACCGATGCGGCGTGGCTGGGCGACGGCCGTGCGCTGCTGTTCGCGCGTGCCCATGGCGGTACGAGCAGCCAGGTGCTGCTGGCGCAATGCGCCGGCGGCCGCTACGTGGATCCGCAGCCGCTGTCGCTATCGTTCAACGGCAGCGACGGCCACACGGCCGGCGCCGTGCTGGATGCGTCCAAGCCCAGCGAACTGCTGCTGTCCGGCAGCGCCCGCGCGCCGAAGGCCGGCAAGCGCGACCTGTACCGGATCAAGGCACCGGCCGCCACCGGTAGCGGCGACTGCAGGTAAGCGGATTGCGCGGCGACGCGAGGCAGATGCCGGTCTGCTGCCGCGCCGACACACAACAAGCGGGACCAGAAGGCCGTTGTGGGAGGGACTTCAGTCCCGACGCATGGCACTCGGACGCATCGCCCGGTTGCTGCACGCGCGCATTCCGCTCGGATCAGTGGCTCGCTGAAATTGCTGCCACCGTCCTCTGCCCGTCACCATGATGCGCAGCGACGATCGGGGCTGGCACGCAAGAAGACCCTGGATCGCACTGCGATCGGCGCATCGCCTCAATACACATCGCGCCGATAGCGCCCATCCGCGCTGAGCGCATCGAGCGTGTCCTCGCCCAGGATCTCGCGCAACGCCGTATCCACGCCGCGCGCCATGCCGGCGAGGCTGCCGCAGACGTACACGGTGGCGCCACGCGCCACCCAGTCGCGGACCGCGTCGGCAGACTCGCGCAACCCGTCCTGCACGTAGCGCTTGTGCGCCTGGTCGCGCGAGAACAGCAGGTCCAGGCGCTGCAGATGGCCGGCGTCGCGCCAGGCGCGCAGCTCGTCGCCGAACAGCGCATCGTGCGCGGCATTGCGTTCGCCGAACAGCAGCCAGTGCCCCTGCACACCGGCCTGCGCGGCCTCGCGCAGCAGGCTGCGCAGGCCGGCGATACCGGTGCCGTTGCCGATCAGCAGCATGGGCGCATCGCCATGCCGGCGGAACCCGGGGTTGGCGCGCACCTGCGCGCGCAGCACCGCGCCCACCGGCGCATGCTGGCACAGCCAGCCGGCGCCCACGCCGGGGCGGCCGTCGTCGCGCAGGGTCAGGCGCACCACCAATTGCAGCAGCCCGTCGGCCGGCACCGAAGCGATCGAGTATTCGCGCAGCGGCAGGGTCGGCAGCGCGTCCAGCCAGGCCTGCAGGTCGTCGCCCGGCGTTGGCGGCGTCAGCGCGCGTGACGCCAGCGCCTGCCACAGCGGCTGCCGCAGGCCATCGGCCTGTACCGCCTGTTCCGCGTCCAGCGCCTGTGCGGCGAGCCAGGTGCGGATCGCGTCGGCCGCATGGCAGGGCTGCACTTCCAGGATGTCGCCGGCATGCCAGTGCGCCTGCGGCGGCGGCACGAGGTCGATACGCCACACCGGCGCGCCGGCGCTGCCGGGATTGAGCAGGACGCGATTGGTCAGGCGCCAGTCCAGCGGCTCCGGCGCCTGCAGCACCGGCGCCGACGCCGCCACGCCGGTGAGCGCGGACAGTTGCCATTGCCACTGCGCCAGTGCCTGCGGATCGGCGTTGTCCACTTCCAGCGGCGGGAACAGCGCCTGTGCGCCCTGCGCGTCCAGCCAGTGCTGCACCTCCCGCGAGAAGCCGCAGAACTGCGGGTACTGGCGATCGCCCAGGCCGAGCATGGCGTAGCGCAGCTCCGGCAGGGCCTGCGCCTGGCGCAGCACGCGGCGCACGAAGCCGCGCGCCGCGTCCGGCGGTTCGCCGTCGCCGAAGGTGCTGACCACGAACAGCGCGCGCTGGCTGCCGCGTAGCTGGGCCAGGTCCAGCTGCGCCAGCGAACGCACCTCCACCGCCAGCCCGGCGGCCTGCAATTGCGCGGCGGTCTGCCAGGCCAGGCGCTCGGCCAGGCCGCTCTGGCTGGCAAAGCCCACCAGCCAGGCGCCGGCGGCATCGCCGACCAGCCCCGGCAGCGCGCGGCGCGCGGCGCGCAATGCGCGCTTCTTGCGCCGGCGGTCCAGGTACAGCATCCAGCCGGTGACGAAGAACAGCGACATGCACAGGCTCGCCAGCAGCATCGCCACGCGCCCGGGCAGGCCGAAGAAGCTGCCGCTGTGCAGCGCGAACATGCTGGTCAGCAGGCGCCGGCCCAGCGGTTGCTGCCGATACTCCAGGTGGCGCAGGACGCGGCCACTGGCCGGATCGACCTCCACGCTGTCGTAGGCGCGGTCGTGCGCCGGATTGGGCGGCAGGTAGCGGGCCACGATCGGCTGGCCGCTGCGGCCGGGCAGGCGCAGGTCCAGGTAGGCGCGCTGCGCGGCCGGCACGGTGGCGAGGGCCGCCTGCAGCCGCGCGTAGTCCACCGCCGGTGGCTTCCCGCCGCGGCCGCCTTCCTTCTCCTTGGGTGCGGCATCGCCGCCGAGCATCGCCACCAGCCCCTGCCGGTACCAGTCGTAGGACCAGTACAGCCCGGTCGCGGCGATCAGCAGGTACACCAGCAGGCACCAGGTGCCGATCACCGAGTGCAGGCTCCACAGGAAGCTGCGCCCCTGCCGGTTCCACTCCACCGCCCACCAGGCGCGCCAGCTCCACCAGCGCCGCGGCCAGCGCAGGTACAGGCCGGACAGGCAGAAGAAGATCAGCACGAAGGCGCAAACCCCGGTGACCGCCTTGCCGCGCTCGCCGGCGGCCAGGCGCCGGTGCAGGTCTTCGACGAAGGAGAAGAACCCATCCAGGCGCGGCGCCGGCAGCACCGCGCCGGTGTAGGGGTCGAAGTACAGGCGGCCGCCGTCGCGGCCGGGCAGGCGCACCGCGGACGGCCGCGTGCCGGTCGGATCGATCAACACGCGGTTGCTGCGGTGCGCCCCTTCCAGGTCCAGGCGCCGCGCCAGTTCGGCCAGCGGCAGCGGCTGCTCGCCGGCGGCATGACGCGCGGCGATGGCGGCCAGCGGCGGATTGGCCAGGCGCACGATCTCGTCCTCGAAGGCGAGCGTGGCCCCGCTCAGGCCCATCACCGACAGCACCAGCCCAGCGCTGATGCCGAGCAGCCAGTGCAGCTGGAACAACAAGGACTTGATCACGTCGGCGCGGTGCGAGACAGGGCGGTCGCGCATTGTAAATGAGAACGCTTATCGCATGCGATTGATCCGTCGCCGCGCGGCGTCTACCACCAAGCGTGACCCACGGCGCAGTTGCCATTTGCGGCACATCCAGCGGTCACCCGACAGACATCGAATCTCGCCAGTTTCTTCACCTCCCCTGACCAGCCGAGGTTCCTGCAATGTCCGTCTCCCTGCGCGGTTGTCTTGCCCTGCTTGCGCTGTTCGCCGCCCAGGCGGCAAGCGCCGCCACCAGCTGTCCCACGCTCTACGCCGGCGGCAAGGCGCCGACGCTCGACGCGTCGATCACCAGCCGCACCACCGAGGTCTGCCATACCGAATACGTGCTGATGGCCTCCGGCGTGACCAAGGGTCCGCTGTACTCGGCCGAGCACATCACCGACCAGCAGGTCGCCGGCGCCGAATCGATCGGCCGCGTCGGCTCCTTCCACGACGAGACCGGCATCCCGGCCGCCGACCGCTCGCACACCTCGGACTACACCAACTCCGGCTTCGACCGCGGCCACATGACCCCGGCCGGCGACGCCTCGACCACCAGCTCGGAGAAGGAAACCTTCTCGATGGCCAACGTGGTCCCGCAGGACCACAAGCTCAACACCGGCGAGTGGGCGCGGATCGAAGAGCAGGTGCGTCAGCTGGCCAAGCAGCGCGGCGAGGTCTATGTGGTCACCGGCCCGGCCTTCGACAGCGGCACGCGCAGCAGCATCGGCGCCGACCACGTGCAGATCCCGGACTACGTGTGGAAGGCGGTGTACGAACCGGGCAACGGCGCGGCCGCCTACATGTGCGTCAACGACAGCACCATCAACTGCGACGTGGTGTCGATCAACGACGTCATCACCATGTCCGGCGTGGATCCGTTCCCGGCGATCAGCGCCAGCATGAAGGCCAACCCGATCGCGCTGACGTTGCCGTAAGCGGGGATTGGGGATTCGGGATTGGGGATTCGTAAAAGCATCCTGACATCCCTGCCCGGCTTGGGCGGCCGGCGGCGCGTGTGCGCCAGCCGGCCGCCACCGCAAGCGCACGCCCCTCAGGCGGTGTGCGCCGTCATCGCCTCGACCAGGGCCGAGAACACGGCACTGCAGGCGGCGCTGCCGCGTACGTCCTGGTGCATCACGATCCAGCTCTCCAAGCCGACGCGCACCTGCTGCGGCAGCACCGGCAGCAGCGCCGGCGTGCGCCGCGCCAGCGCGACCTGGCAGAAGCCGATGCCGCAGCCGGCGCGCAGCAAGGCCAGTTGCGCCAGGTCGCTGTCGGCGCGCAACGCGAACGCCTCGCGCCGCCACGGCGGCAGCGCACTGCGGGCGGCGCGCAGGAACGGCGTTTCCGTATCGAAACCGATCAGCGCGTGCTGCGGCAGTTCCTCCAGCGCCTGCGGCAGGCCATGCCGGTCCACGTAGTCCTGGTGCGCGAACAGCGCCACAGCCACCTCGCCGACGCGGCGCGCGACCAGCACGTCCTGGGTGGGCCGGGTCATGCGTACCGCCACGTCGGCCTCGCGGTGCAGCAGGTCCTGCACCCGATTGCTCAACACCAGTTCCAGCCGCAGGTGCGGATGCGCGCGGCGCAAGGCCGCCAGCACCGGCGGCAGCACTTCCGCGCCGATCACCTCGCTGGCGGCGATGCGCACCGTGCCGCGCACCGCATCGCCGTGGCGGCCCGCCGCGCGCTGCAGCGACGCGGCCAGGCTGCCCATCGCCTGCGCATGCCCGCGCAAGGCCAGGGCGGCATCGGTGGGCAACAGGCCGGTCTGCGAGCGGACGAACAGCGGCACCGCCAGCGCCTGTTCCAGCGCCGCCACGTGACGGCCGACCGTGGGCTGGGTCAGCCCCAGCGCGCGTGCCGCCGCCGACAACGAGCCCTCCTCCAGCACCGCCAGGAAGGAGCGGTAGAGTTCCCAGCCGATCGTATTGTCCATACAGAAATGTATAGCTGGTCGGCGCTCTTCGCCAATTTTCTTCTGCGGTACCCGCACCGAGACTGAGCGCCGACCCCGACGGAGCGCTGCCATGTCCTCTTCTTCTTCCACGGCCCTGGTGCTGGGCGCCAGCGGCGGCATCGGCGGCGAACTGGCGCGGCAGATGCGCGACGCCGGCTGGCAGGTGCGCGCCCTGCAGCGCGGCCTCGCCCACCCCAGCGAAGAGCGCGACGGCATCCACTGGCAGCGCGGCGATGCGCTGCAACGGGCCGACGTGCTGCAAGCGGCCAAGGGCTGCGCGGTGATCGTGCATGCGGTGAACCCGCCCGGTTACCGGCGCTGGTCGGAGCTGGTGCTGCCGATGATCGACAACACCGCCGCCGCGGCCATCGCCGAGCGCGCCACCGTGGTGCTGCCGGGCACGGTCTACAACTACGGCCCGGACGCCTATCCGGCGCCGGACGAAGACGCGCCGCAGGCCCCGGTCACCCGCAAGGGCGCGATCCGGGTGGAACTGGAGCGGCGCCTGCAGGCCGCGACCGCCCAGGGCGCACAGGCGATCGTGGTGCGCGCCGGCGACTTCTTCGGCCCGCGCGTGGGCAACAGCTGGTTCGCGCAGGGGCTGGTGCGACCGGGACGGCCGGTCACGACGGTGACCCTGCCGGGCGATCCAGGTGTCGGCCACCAATGGGCCTACGTGCCGGACGTGGCGCGGACCATGCTGGCGCTGCTGCAACAGCGCACGCGCCTGCCGGCGTTCGCCCGCCTGCACATGGACGGGCACTGGGACGCCGACGGCACGCAGATGTCCGCGGCGATCGCGCGGGTGGCGCAACGCCATGGCCTGGCGCCGCCGCGCACCCGCCGCTTCCCGTGGCCGCTGCTGACCCTGGCCCAGCCGTTCTGGCCACTGGCGCGCGAACTGCACGAGATGCGCCCGCTGTGGCGGCACCCGCTGCGCATGCGCAATGCGCGGCTGCTGGAACTGCTCGGCGAAGAACCGCATACGCCGCTGGACGTGGCGGTGGAGGCGACGCTGCAGGGGCTGGGCTGTCTGCCGGCGGCGACACCATCGACATGACGCCGATGTGTGCGTAGGCGCGGCTGACGCCGCGCCTACGAAGATCCACGCAAATGGATCGCAAGATCGCTGCCTGTACAGGAGCGACTTCAGGGCACCTCGAATGACGCATCATTGCCGCGGCTCGGCATGATGTGCTGTCTCGATGGCAGGAGCGGCTTGAACCGCTCCTCCCAATGGCCTTCGCCGTTGCTGGAGGTGCCCTTCAGTCGCGACAGGGCCTTCCCGAGAACGGCGTCGCAACGGAGGCGCCTCCAACAAGCGGACGCCGGCTCAGCGCGCCTCGCGCAGCCAGCGCGCCACCTGCGGCGCGAAGTAGGTCAGCACGCCGTCGGCGCCGGCGCGCTTGAACGCCATCAGCGACTCCAGCACGCAGGCGCGCTCGTCCAGCCAGCCGTTGCCGATCGCCGCCTTGAGCATCGCGTACTCGCCGCTGACCTGGTAGGCGAAGGTGGGCACGCGGAATTCGTCCTTCACCCGCCGCACCACGTCCAGGTAGGGCATGCCGGGCTTGACCATCACCATGTCCGCACCTTCTTCCAGGTCCAGCGCGATCTCGCGCAGGGCCTCGTCGCCGTTGGCCGGGTCCATCTGATAGGTGGTCTTGTCGGCCTTGCCGAGGTTGCCGGCGCTGCCCACCGCCTCGCGGAATGGGCCGTAGAACGCCGAGGCGTACTTGGCCGAGTAGGCCATGATGCGCACGTGCAGATGTTCGTCGGCATCCAGCGCGCGGCGGATCGCGCCGATGCGGCCGTCCATCATGTCCGACGGCGAGACGATGTCCACGCCGGCCTGCGCATGCGACAGCGACTGCTGCACTAGCGCCTCGACGGTGATGTCGTTGAGCACGTAGCCGCGGTCGTCGATGATGCCGTCCTGGCCGTGGCTGGTGTACGGATCCAGCGCCACGTCGGTCATCACGCCCAGCTCCGGGAAGCGCATCTTCAGCGCGCGCACCGCGCGTTGCGCCAGGCCGTCCGGGTTCCAGGCCTCGGCCGCGTCCAGCGACTTGCCGGCCGGGTCGATCACCGGGAACAGGTCGATCACCGGGATGCCCAGTTCCAGCGCGGCCTCGGCCTCTTTCAGCAGTTCTTCGATCGACAGCCGCTCCACGCCCGGCATGGACGCGATCGGGGTACGCCCGGGCACGTCGTGCACGAACACCGGCCAGATCAGGTCGTCGACGGTGAGGGTGTGTTCGCGCATCAGGCGGCGCGAAAAGGCATCGCGGCGCATGCGCCGGGGGCGATAGTGGGGATGGGCCACGTGCAGGCTCCTGGGTGGGCGGATGTTGGGAGGCCGCGCCAGTCGCGCGGCCGATGCCGCCAGGCACCGCAGGCCGCGCCACCGGCACCGGCGTGAACGCGAGGCGGCCCGCGCGCGGGCGCCGTCGGCTGGGCATGTTACTCCCGCCGACGCGGCGCGCAGCGCGACATGCTGCAACACAGCATGCCGGTCGCCCGGCACGCAGGTCAGATCACCCCGCCGCCCAGGCTCAACCGGATCACCCCGACCACGATCACCAGCGCATTGAGCATCAGGCCGGTCTTGGCGCGGCCGCGGTTGGGCGCCGCGGTGAACAGCAACCCGATCGCGGCGATCAGCGCGCCGACCGCAGCGAACGGGATCAGGAACCAGTTGCCCCAGCCGAGCAGCGGGATGAAGGCCAGGATCATCCACAGCAACGCCACGATGCCCCACAGCAGACTGATCAGGCCCATGCCGGCCTCCGTGCGAATGTGAGCCTGCACCATAGCGCGCGGCGAACGCCAGGCAACCCAACTCTTGGCACGGGGATCACGGCGGCCCTGCGAGGGTGCGACAGCGGCGGGTTCGGCACGATTCACCCGGCCCGCCTATGATCGCGTGAGATCCGAACACGGGGGTAAGGCCATGAACATCCGACCGCTGTTGCCGCTGGCGCTGCTGCTGGCCCTGGCCGGCTGCGCCAGTTCCTCGAAGGTGATGGTCGGCGCGGCGCGCCCGCCGATCGACCCGGCACTGGTGCAGATCTACTCCGCGCCGCCGCCGGGGGCGGTGGATATCGCCCAGCTCGAAGCCTCCAGCGCGGCCGGCTTCGGCACCCAGGGCCAGACCGACGCGGCCGTGGACCGGCTCAAGCGCGACGCGGCCAAGCTCGGCGCCAACGGCGTGGTGCTGATGGGCGTGGGCTCGCAGCGCTCCGGCGGCGGCCTGTCGGTCGGCGCGGGCAGCTACGGCGGCCACGTCGGCGGCGGCCTGGGCATCGGCATCCCCACCACGCAGAAGCGTGCCGCCGGCATGGCGATCTGGGTGCCGCCGGGGGCGCAGGCGGCCCCCGGGGATCGTTGAGGGCACGGCAACGAGCGCAACGCGCAGCGGCAATGCCCGCTCGGGATCGCCATGCCTGTCATGAAGCGCTGCAACATTCCTGCGCTATGGTCCACCGTCGGCAGGCCGGCGATCCCGGCCTGCCGCGAAGCTGCTGCATTCCGCTCCCACGGGTAGGGAATCGGCGAGTTGGATCGTCTTCAAACAGCACAAGACCGCTGAGTCGTGTCCGTCCAGGAGGAGAGCCCATGAAGCGCTTGATATGGATTTTCGCTGCTTGTTTGCTGTCGTTTCACGCCACCGCCGCACCGGTCTACCAGAAGCTCGTGTGCCGCGACAATGATCCGTTTGTGTTCTGTACCCAAGGTTGCAAGGGTGTCGACAAGAACTGGAGCCCGGTCGATCCGATCAGCGGCACATGGCAAGCGGACCCTGGATACTGCTGGAAGGCGAGTCCGGTCCGCTGCTGCAAGCATGGCTCGCATTGCGGCGCATGGACGCCTACCGCGATCGCCGCGGTGAAGCAATACGAGGAAATCTGTCCGGCAGCCGCCAAACAAGGCAACTGGACGGATCCTAGCCGGCGCCCGGAAAGCGTGCCGTACGAGCACTGAGGGCCGTACCGCTGCGCTTTCGCGCAGCGATGCGATGGCCCTCACTTGCGCTGTGACGGCACGAACTCCTCGTCCACCGCCGCGGCCAACTGGTCCGGCGGGAGCAACCCCTGGTCCAGCAGGAAGTTGTTGAACTTCAGCCGGTCGAACCTGGCGCCCAGCGCCAGTTCGGTGCGCATGCGCAGTTCCAGGATGCGGCTGTAGCCGTAGAAGTAGCTGCCGGCCTGGCCGGGCGCGCGCACCATGTAGCGGTCCAGTTCCTGCCGGGCCATCGCCGGCGACAGGCCGACGTCGTGCTCCAGCACCAGGCGCGCACGCTCGCGGTCGATCAGGCCGAGATTGAGCATCGGGTCGAGCATGGCCCGCGCCGCGCGCAGCAGGCGGAACTGCAAGGCGATCAACTGTCCGTCCAGCGGCTCGTACGGCACCATCTCGGCCTCGGCGTACAGCGCCCAGCCTTCGACGTTGACCGAGTTGAACGCGAACAGGCTGCGCGCCAGCGACACGCCGCGCTCGACCATGGCGGTGAACTGCAGTTCGTGGCCCGGCCGGCCCTCGTGCGCGCTCAACGTCCACGCCGCGGCGCCGAAGTTGAAATCGTCGTAGTGCTCGCCCTTGCCGGCGCTGTCCGGATTGCCCAGCGGCAGCACGAAGGTGCCCTGCTCGCCGGTGTTGCCGACCAGCGGCGCCGGGCGGAAATGCGGCGCCGGTTGCGCGGCGCTTTCCGCCGGCGAGCCCAGGCGCATCTGCATCGGCCGTTGCGGCACGTCGACGATGCGCTGCTGGCGGATGATCGGATCGATGCGGTCGATGACGCTGCGGTAGTGGGCTTCGAGCTTGTCGTCGGCAATGGTGTCGCGCTTGAGCGCGCGCAGCACCGTGCGGTAGTCGCGGGCATCGTCGCCGCGCAGGCCCTTGGCCGCGGCCACCTGCGGCGCCAGCTGCTGCATCGCCGCGCGGGTTTCCATGAATTCCAGCTGCGCGCGCTGCATCAGCACCTGCGGTGCGATGTCGATGCCGACCTGCTTGAGCTGGAACGCATACAGCTCGGGCGGCAGGCGCGCATCCTCGCGCGCCTGCGGCAGCACCACCGTGCGGGTCCAGGTGGCGTAGTCCTGGAACTGCTTGTCCAGCGCCGCCAGCGCCGCATCCGCGCCGGTGATCTTGTACTCGGCGAACAGCGCGCGAATGCCCTTGGCGTAGGTATCGACGTTGCTCAAGGCCTGCTCGACCTCGCGCCTGGTCGGCTGCAGGAGGTTGCCGTCGGCGCGCTTTTCTTCGTAGCGTTGCCGCGCCAGCAGCAGGATCGAGGTGCTGCCCGGCGCCAGGCCCACGTAGCGCTGCAGCCGTAGCAGCGCCTTGGCGCGGCGCGCCGCCGGCACCTGCTCGGACAACAGGTTGTTGATGCCGCCGAACACGTGCTGCGGCGCGTCGGTCCATGGCAGCAAGAAACGCTCATTGAGCGTGCTGCCCTCGATGGACTGGTCGGCGGCGTGGATCAGGATCGCCAGATCCTGGCGCACGTTCGGATCGCGCTCCACCTGCAGTTTTTCCTGCAGCGTGCGGCGCGCGGCAGCGGTGGCCTCGCGGAAACGCCGCGCGTTGTCGGGCCCGAAATCGGAGACCTGGTCGTCGAATCCCGGCACGCCGAAGAAGCTCACTTCCTCGGCCTGGAACGGCGCCTGCGCCTGCAGCAGGATCTGCGCGAACGCATTGCTGCGCTCCACCCAGGCCGGCGCGCGCGTGGCGGATGCGGCCGCCGGTGCGGCCGCCGCGTCCATCGCCGAAAACGGCAAGGGCGCCGCCAGTGCCAGGGTCAGGGCGATGGCGAGGACACGTGGCTTCATGGCGCAGCTCCGACAGAATGATGTCAGGACCGTACGCGGCGCGTGCCGGCTCGGCCATCTGCCGGAGGTCATGGCCGCAGCCACGCCGCGGTGCAGCATGTGGGTTAAGAGACCACGCCGCCGCGGTCGCGCACATGCTGTGCCGGCAGCAGAGCGCATGATTGCAGGACATGGGCGGTGCGATCGCGCCCTACCCAAGGCGGCCCCACCGCACCACGCGGCGCGGCAGATCGTTCGCCGCTGCTTACTTCGTCGCGTCGGCCTCTGCCGGCGTGGCACTGTCGTCGACATCTGTGGCGGGCACCGGCGGCGCCTCGACCGCCATCCCGTCCGCCTCTTCGTCCTCGTCCTCGGCGTCCTGCCCGAGCGCATCGAGCAGCGGGATCGCTTCACCCGCATCCGGCAACACCTGCAAGGTGGTGTAGTGCCACTCGCCCGCATGGCGCTCGGCTTCGATGTACAGGGTGCCGTTGGCGCGGCTGCCGTGCAGCGACACGCTCAGCTCGGCATTGCCACTGCCGCCGCCGCTGCTGTTGAAGCTGCCGCTGGGCATGATGCCGTCCTTGATCGGCGCGCCCAGCGCAGCCGCCACGCGCGGGTCGTGTTGCGCGGCCATCACACCGACCCGGTACGGCTCGGACGACTTGGTGACGCGCGCGATGCCGAGCACGAACACCGCGATCGACGCCAGCAGCAGGGCGCCGAGCACCAGCACGATCAGCGGCACCGCCCACTTCCAGTGCCGTGCCCACCAGCCGCGCTTGGCCGGTGGCAGCGCCGTGGCGGAGGTGGGACCGGGCGTGCCGGGCAGCGGTGGCGGACTCGACATGACGTCACTCCTTGTCGTGCGGAAGCGGGAAGGTGGAAGCGGAACGGCGCACTCAGGGCTTGAGGCAGCGCGCCAGGAAGGCTTCGGTGGTGCGATAGCGGTGCAGCGCGTTGCTGCCGGACAGGCCGTGCTTGGCGCCCGGATAGGTCATCAGCTCGAACAGCTTGCCGCGCTTCTGCAGTTCGCTCATCAGCGAGGTGGAATTGGTGAACAGCACGTTGTCGTCGGCCATGCCGTGCAGCAGCAGCAGTTGCGAGGTCAGCCCGTCCAGGTGCGCGGCCACGCGGCTGTCGCGGTAGCCATCGGGATTGGCCTTGGGCAGGTTCATGTAGCGCTCGGTGTAGTGGCTGTCGTACAGGCCCCAGTCGGTCACCGGCGCGCCGGCGGCGCCGCAGGCATAGGCCTCACTGTGCTTGGCCAGCAGCATCAGGGTCATGTAGCCGCCGTTGGACCAGCCGTACACGCCGATACGCGCCGCATCCACCCACGGCTGCGCCTTCAGCCAGGCCACGCCGCGCAACTGGTCGTCCACCTCCACGGTGCCCTGGTGCTGGTACAGCGCACCACCGAAATCGCGGCCGCGGCGCGGCGTGCCGCGGTTGTCCAGCGAGAACACCCCATAGCCGTGCTGCGCCAGGTACTGGTCGAACAGCGCATCGCCGCGGCCGGGCCAGCCGTCGACCACGGTCTGCGCGGCCGGACCGCCGTACACATAGACCACCACCGGGTAGCGCTTGCCAGGGTCGAACCCGTCCGGCTTCATCAGCCGGTAGTGCAGCTGGGTCTTGCCGTCGGCGGCGGTCAGGGTACCGAACTCGACCGGACGCTGCGCGGCGCGGTAGGCCGCATATGGGTGTTGCGGATCGGCCAGGTCGTTGACCAGCAGGGTGGCGATCTTTTCGCCGTTGGCGCGGAACAGCTCGATCTGCGGTGGCGTGGTGGTGTTGGACCAACTGTCGACATACACGCTGGCGTTCTTGGCAAAGCTGGCGGCATGCGTGCCATTGGGCTTGGACAGCTGCGCGATGGCACCGCCGGCCAGCGGCACCGCGTAAATCTGCGTCTGCGTCGGCGACGCCTTGGTCGCGGAGAAATAGACCTTGCCGGCCGCCTCGTCCACCGCGAGCAGTTCGTCCACCACCCACTCGCCCTGGGTCAGCGGGCGCAGCGTGCGGCCGTCTTCCGAAGCCAGGTACAGGTGTTCGTAGCCGCTGCGCTCCGAACCCCAGACGAAACGTCCGTCCTTGAGGAAGTGCAGGTCGTAGGTGAGCGGCACCCAGGTCGGGCTGGTCTCGGTGATCAGCACACGCTGCTTGCCGGTGGCCAGGGTCGCCTCGATCAGCTCCAGGCGCTTCTGGTCGCGCGACTGGCGCTGGAAGGTCAGCCGTTGCGGATCGCGCCAGTCCACCCGCGCCAGGTAGATGTCCGGGTTCTTGCCCAGGTCGATCCACTGCGGCTGCGCGCCGGCACGCGGCGCGATCGTGCCGAGTTGCACCTTCACGTTGGGCTGGCCGGCCTGCGGATAGCGCTGCTCCACCACCTCGGTGTGGTCGGCGTAGACCTCCGGGCGCTTCTGCACCGGCACCTCGGTTTCGTCGATGCGCGCGAAGGCGATCGCCGAATCGTCCGGCGCCCACCAGTAACCGGTGTGGCGGTCCATCTCCTCGTCGGCGACGAACTCGGCCACACCGTTGCCGATGGTCTCGCTGCCGTCGCGGGTGAGCTGGTGCTGCTGGCCGCTGGCCAGGTCGATCACCCACAGGTTGCGCCCGCGCACGAAGCTGACGTAGCCGCCCTTGGGCGAGATCTTGGGATCGGTGACGAAACCTTCGCCGTGGGTGAGCTTGCGCACCGCGGCGCTGCCGGTCTTGCGCAGGTCGTACAGGTACAGCTCGCCGCCGAGCGGGAACAGCAGCGCATGCGCATCCGGCGACCACTGGTACTCGACGATGCCGGTGTAGGCGGCGATGCGCTGGCGCTCGCGGCGCGCCTTCTCCTCGTCGCTCAAGGTCTCGGTGCCGGGCAGCACCAGCTTGGAATCCACCAGCATGCGGGTCTGGCCGCTGGCGATGTCGTATTCCCACAGGTCCAGCTGGTTGCGGTCGCTGTCCTTGCCGCGCAGGAAGGTCACCCGCGAGCCGTCCGGCGCCACCTTGGGCTTCATCAGGGTCGGCCCGGACAGCGGCTTGCTGCCGGTGATGGCCTCCAGGGTCAGTTTCTCGGCGTGGGCGGGAACGATGGGGGTGGCGAGCATGAGGGCGAGAGCGGCGAACAGAGAGCGCATGAAGGTTCCTGATGGAGCACCGAGCGCACGGATGATGCGCGTGCGCCCGGGATTTGAGAAGCGCGCCGGCTCAGCGCTGCCCGAACAGGTGCTTGCGCTCGGCGTCGCTGAGCGGCTTGCCCGCGTTCGGGTTCACCTGCTCCTTCAAGGCGTAGGCGCGCTGGGTGGCCGGGCGCGCGGCGATGGCCTCGTGCCAGCGCTTGAGGTGCGGGAAGGCGGCGTAGTCGGGAGTCAGCCCGTTGTACACCTCGATCCACGGGTAGCTGGCCATGTCGGCGATGCCGTAGTCGTCGCCGGCCAGGTAGGCGCTGTGCGCCAGACGCTTGTCCAGCACCCCGTGCAGGCGCCGCACCTCGTTGCCGTAGCGTTCGATCGCATAGCCGATCTTCTCCGGCGCGTAGACGTTGAAATGCCCCATCTGCCCGGTCATCGGGCCGAGCCCGGCCATCTGCCAGAACAGCCATTCCAGCGCGAGCACGCGTCCGCGCGGATCGGCCGGGAGGAAGCGGCCGGTCTTCTCGGCCAGATACAGCAGGATCGCGCCGGATTCGAACACGCTCTGCGGCGCGCCGCCGTCGGCCGGGGCGTGGTCGACGATGGCCGGCATCTTGTTGTTGGGCGAGATCGCCAGGAATTCGGGCGCGAACTGCTCGCCGGCACCGATGTTGACCGGCTTGAGCGTGTAGTCCAGCCCGGCTTCCTCGAGGAACAGGGTGACCTTGTGCCCATTGGGGGTGGGCCAGTAGTACAGATCGATCATGGCGGCGTTCCTGGACAGGGGATCCCGAGTGTAGCGGCGGCCCCCGGCTTGGCAGCGTCATCGCCGGCCGGGTACCCTGGCCGCTCCCGCAACGCAGCATTCCAGACCACGCCATGACTCCAGAGCGGCCCCGCCTGCATCCCCTGTCCAACCTGATCTTCGCCTCGCGCTGGCTGCAGTTGCCGCTGTACCTGGGACTGATCGTGGCCCAGGGCGTCTACGTGTTCCTGTTCGGCAAGGAACTGTGGCACCTGATCCACGAGGCGCCGAGCCTGGGCGAGCAGCAGATCATGCTGATCGTGCTCGGCCTGATCGACGTGGTGATGATCTCCAACCTGCTGGTGATGGTGATCGTCGGCGGCTACGAGACCTTCGTGTCGCGGCTGGGCCTGGAGGGCCATCCGGACCAGCCGGAGTGGCTGAGCCACGTCAACGCCAGCGTGCTCAAGGTCAAGCTGGCGCTGTCGATCATCGGCATCTCCTCGATCCACCTGCTCAAGACCTTCATCGCGGTCGGCGCGCTCGGCGGCATGCCGATGTGCTCGCCGGAACAGCTGGCCAGCGCCGTGGGGACGGTGGACCTGAAGAGCTGCGCGACGCTGACCGCCACCGGCGTGCTGTGGCAGACCATCATCCATGGCATCTTCATCCTGTCGGCGATCGGCATCGCCTGGACCGACCGGATCATGTCCGCGTCCGCGCCGGCGCGGCCGGCGCATTGACCGGCGCGCGCCGCGTCACGCTTTTTGCCGCATGGCAGCGGCTGCCACGCACGCGGCGGCCGCGGATGCTAGATTGACCGATGGGGTGCGCTGGCGGCATGGGGGCCGCAGCACCGCGAACGCACCGCCGTCGCATCGTTGATTGCCAACACCGGGGATTCAGGGGGACGCATGTCGCAACTCACCACACTCGCCAAGGCGCGCCGGGTCGCGCCGATCCTGTTGCTGGCCGCGCTGGCGGCCTGCTCCAAGCAGGAAGAGGCCGCACCACCCAGCGCTGCACCGGCCACCGCCGCGGCCAACGCACCGGCACCGCCGGCGGTCTCGGCCAAGGTGCAGTCGATGGGCACCGAACAATTGCACGACTCGGCCAGCCAGGCGCTGCGCGAGAACCGCATGTATGCACCGGCCGGCAACAACGCGGTCGAGTACTACCTGGCGTTGCGCGACAAGCAACCCGACGACGCCGGGGTCAAGAGCGCGCTGACCGACCTGATGCCGTACACGCTGATCGCCGCCGAACAGAGCATCAACCGCGAGGACTTTCCGGAAGCCCAGCGCCTGATCGGCCTGATCGAGAAGATGGATCCGCAGGCGCCGGCGCTGCCGCGGCTCAAGCAGGGCGTGAGCAAGGGCATGGAGGCCGTGGCCCAGCGCAGCCAGGACGAGACCGACAAGGCCAAGAAGGACGCCGAGCAGAAGGCCAAGCTGGCGGCCGAGCAGCAGAAGCAGGCGCAACAGCAGGCCAGCGAGGCGCAGGCGGCGCAGCAGATCGCCGCACAGCAGGAGGCCGCGCGCCGCGAGAGCGCACGCCAGGAGGCCGAGCGCCAGGCCGCCGCGCGCCCCGCCACGCCCGCCGCCACCACGCAACCGACGCCGGCACCGGCAGCAGCCCCCGCGGCCGCGCCGGCCGCTGCCGCCACCGCACAAACGCTGCGCCCGATCAGCACCCCGGCGCCGCGCTATCCGCCCGAAGCGCTGCGCTCGGGTACCGCGGGCGAAGTGCTGGTGGAGATCACCGTCGGCACCGACGGCGCGGTCACCAATGCGCGCGTGCTGCGCTCCACGCCGCCGCGGGTGTTCGACCGCGAGGCGTTGAACGCCACCAAGCGCTGGCGCTTCGAACCGGTCGGCGCGCCGGTGACCACCCGCCGCACGCTGGCGTTCAATCCCGGCGGCTGAGCCCAACGTTGACACCTGCGTGCCCGGCGGCGGCCGGGCGCGCAGCGAAGCGCAAGCGCAACACCGCGCCGACCGCAACACTTAGACCAGCGCGATCAGGACGTCGGTGTCATGCCAGCACTGCGCGCGGAGACGCCGAAGCGCCCCTTGCGCCAGGCCATCCAGGTCGCGATCGCGCCCACCACCGTGCACACCAGCAAGCCGGGCAGCGAGGCCTCCGGGCCGAACGCGCCACCACTCAACCATTCCGGCACCCCGGCCTGCGCCGTGCTGCGCGCGATCGCCGGCCCCATGTCGGTCCCCGATACCGCCGCGCCGAACAGATAGCCCTGGGTGAAGTTCCAGGCCGCATGCACGCCGATGGAGACCCAGAGCCGGCCGCTGAGCACGTAGAACGCGCCCAGCATGACGCCCGCCTCCACCGCGATGCACAACGCAGCGAACACGCTCGCGTTCGGATTGCCGAGGTGGGCCAGGCCGAACAGCAGCGCCGACAGTGCGAACGCCAACCATGGCCCGAACGCACGCCACAGCAACCGCAACAGGATCGCGCGCAGCATCAGTTCTTCCACCACGCCGGCCTGCAGCGCCCTGCCGAGCGGCGCCCACACCGGCGCCGGCCCGGTCCAGCGGATCGCGTAGACGCCGAACGCCGCCATGATCGCCATCACCGCCGCGAACATGACCGCACCCAACAGCAGCCCCACGCCCAACTGCAGGGGCGCGGCGCGCCAGGCGAGTTCCGCCGGCCAGCGCCGCTCGCCCAGGCGCACCGCGATTGCGTAGAGCACGGCGGCCATCAGCGCCGTCGCATACGGCGCGAGCCGATCCGCGCCCGGCGGAAGCAGCCTGGCGCACAGCAGCGGCACCGCCGTCGCCACGACGATCATCAGCGCCAGCAATGCGATCGCCCAGAGCAGCGCCCGCAGCCAGCGCACCCTTCCCGGCTGCAGGATGCGCGCCTCGCCCAGCGCCAGCAGGCGCCTGGCGCCGGCCGCCATCATTGCTGGGGCATCGTGTGGATCTGGAGACATGCAAAGGCTCGCTGCGGAGGAAGCATCGGCAGGACGGACAACGCCGCTGCGCGCAGCGAGTGTGCATCACGATCGCGTTTCCTGCGCGGCTCCGCGACGACGGGCGTGCAGCGCGCGGACCCGGCCCGCGCGCTGCCTCCTGCTCAGCTGGAGATCGCCAGCTGTTCCTGCCGGTAGCGGCGCACCGCCGCCAGCCACAGCACCGCGGCCAGGCCGAAACCGGTGAGCAGGTACACCGCCCAGATCTGCGGATCGATCGTCTCGCGGCGGATGATCTTCATCAGCATCTGGTTCTGCGCCAGGAACGGCACCGCGAACTGCCACAGCGTGGTCTTCAGCGGATACACCATCAACGCATAGCCCGGCAGCATCGGCAGCAGCATCAGCCAGGTCATGTGGCTCTGCGCTTCCTTCATGCTCTTGGCCGCGGCCGCCAGATAGGTCAGCAGCGAGGTGCCGATGAACAGCATCGGCAGCAGCACGAACAGCATCTGCAGCATCGCCACGAAGCTGACGTTGAGCTGGCGGCCGATGCCGCTGGCCACCTGCGCGCTGAGCTTGAACGCGAGCAGGGTCAGCAGCAGCGACACCAGGCCGACCACGCAGGCGGCGGCGATCTTGCCGCTGACGATGGCGCTGCGCGAGGCCGGCGTGGCCAGCAGAGGCTCCAGCGATTGCCGCTCGCGTTCGCCGGCGGTGGCGTCGAGGATCAGGTAGGCACCGCCGATGAACGATGTGATGGTCAGCAGCACCGGCAGCAGCATCGCCAGCAACGCGCCACGCTTGGCCTCGGGCGTAGCCAGGTCCTGCAGTGCCACATCCAGCGGCCGCGACACCTGCGAATCGATGCCGCGCGCCAGCAGGCGCAAGGCCCCGACCTGCTGGCCGTACATGCTCAGCGCGGCCTGCACCCGCTGGGTCGGGATGTCGGCGTCGCGGCGGGTGCTGTCCTTGATGATCTCCACCAGCGCCGGGCGTCCTTCGTGCCAGGCGTTGGCGTAGTCCTCGTCGATCTTCAGCGCAAGATCCACGTCCTGGCTGCGGATCGCGCCGGTCAGGTCCTTCGGCGGCGCGACCGCGTTCAAGCCCTGCGCGGCGAGGAAGGCCACCAGGTTCGGCGCGCGTTCGCGGCCGATCACCGGAATGTCCAGCGGCTTGTCGATCTGGGTGCGCACGCGGCTCTCGGCCAGCGCGCCCATGCCCAGGATCAGCGCCGGATACAGCAGCGGGCCCAGCAGCAGCGCCAGCGCCAGGGTGCGGCGATCGCGTGAGAGGTCGCGCAATTCCTTGCGCATCACGGTGAATACGGTACGGAGCAGGCTCATGCGTGCAGTCCCTCGTCGCTGCCGATCGCCTTGACGAAGGCGTCTTCCAGATTGGGTTCGCCGGTCAGGGCGCGCAGTTCATCGGCGGTACCGGCGGCCACCACCGTGCCCTTGGCGATGATGACGATGCGATCGCACAGCGCCGCCACCTCCTGCATGATGTGGCTGGAGAAGATCACGCAACGCCCCTCCTCGCGCAGCTCGCGCAGGAAGCCGCGCAATGCGCGCGTGGTCATCACGTCCAGGCCGTTGGTGGGTTCGTCCAGGATCACGTTGCGCGGATCGTGGACCAGCGCGCGGGCGATCGCGGTCTTGGTGCGCTGGCCCTGGCTGAAGCCTTCGGTCTGGCGGTCGAGGATGTCGTCCATGTCCAGCGCCTTCGACAGCAACCGGGTGCGCTCGGCGATGCGTGCCGCCGACAGCCCGTGCAGCTCGCCGAAGTAGGCGATGTTCTCGCGCGCGGTCAACCGCTTGTACACGCCACGCGCATCCGGCAGCACGCCCAGCGCGCGCCGCACCGCCATCGGATCCTGGCCCACGTCCACGCCGTCCACGCGCACCTGGCCCTGGTCCGGCGCCATGAGCGTGTAGAGCATGCGCAAGGTGGTGGTCTTGCCGGCGCCATTGGGACCGAGCAGGCCGGTGATCTGGCCGTCGGCGGCCTGGAAGCTGACCCCTTGCACCGCCTGCACGGCGCCGGCGCGGGTATTGAATGCCTTGTGCAGATTGTCGGCGACGATCATGCGTGCCCCTCCCTGTCGAACGCTGCGCAGCTCATGGTTCCCATCCGTTGAATGAAGTGAAGGCCGGCACGCCGCTCATCGCGTCCAGGCAGGTGGCATCGAGGTGCTTGGCATCGGCGGTCTCGAAGAACTGACCGAGCAGCTTGGGCATGCAGCCCAGGGTCATGGTGCCGTGGCCCTGGCCGCGCACCACCAGGTGGCGGCCGTTGGGCAGGCCCTTGAGTACGCGCTCGGCATAGCGTGGCGGCGTCACCGGATCCAGCTGGCCGGAGGTCAGCAGCACCGGCAAAGTGGAGGTGAACGGCGCGGTGAAGTCGGCCGGGCGGGTGCCGGTGGGCCACACCGGGCAGGGCGCGAAGAACATCTGCGCCACTTCCGGACCGAGCAGCGTGTCGTGCGTCTGCGGCGCGCGATAGCGGTCGGCGTCCTCGGCGCAGATCACCGACCACTGCATGCCGCGATTCATCTGCCCGTCCAGTTGCCCGCCCATCATCTTTGCCAGCGACATCAGCGGCCCGTAGCGGCCGTTGGCCGCTTCGTCCAGCACCAGCGGCAGCAGCGACGCGGTCTGCGGCGCATAGGAGAACGAGAACGCCAGGCTGGTGACGGTGTCGGCGGTGACCCGGTCGTGGCGGCTCTCGCCGCTGGCCGGATCGCGGTAGTCCACGTCCACCGGCGCCTGCCGCAGCCGCTCCACCACTGCGCGCAACTGCGTGCGGGTATCGGTGGGAAAGCGCTTGGCGCAAGCCGGATCGGCCTTGCACTGCTCGGCCTGCAGGGCGATCGCATCCTCGAAGGTAGTGGCGAACTCGCCACCGACCACCAGATCGTTCGGCGCCACGCCATCGATGACCACGCTGCGCACATGCGGCGCGTAGCGGCGCGCGTACTGCTGGGCGACGCGCGTGCCGTAGGAGCCGCCGATCAGGTTGATCTTGTCCACGCCCAGCGCGGCGCGCACCGCATCCAGATCGCCGATCGCCTGGGTGGTGGTGTAGTAACGAGGATCCGCGCGGCCCTGCAGCGACTGCGCGCAGCGCCGCGCGTAGTCGACCAGTTCGTTCGCGGTGGGCGCGCGCGCCGGATCGGCCAGCGGCATCTCCTTGCCGTCCGGTCCCAGGCAGCTCAGCGGATTGGACTGGCCGGTGCCGCGCTGGTCGATCAGGAACACGTCGCGGCGCTTGCGGGTCTCGCGCAGCGCCATGTCGACGATGCTGGCGACCTGGGTGGCGGCCTGACCGGGACCGCCGGCGAGGAAGAACACCGGATCCGGGTCGCTGCCGCCCTCGCCGGTGACCGGCAGCCAGGCGATGTTGAGTTCGATCTTGCGGCCGTTCGGCGCCGCCGGATTCTCCGCCACCGCCATCCGCGCGCACTGCGCCGGCACGTTGTTGGAGGCCACCGGATTGGTCAGCGTGCACGGGTGGAAGCGCAGCGCGCCGTAGCTGCGTTCGGACGTCTGCGGCGTCGGTGCCTGGGCCGCCTGGCAGGCGGCGAGCAACAGGGTGGCCGCCGCGATGGCGAACGGCCGGGAGGGGTGTCGCATGGTTCGCATCCTTGAGTTCATGGCTTGCAGAATGCCATGCCGGAACATGGCGTCGTCGGCGCCCGGTGGGGCATGGAACGGAGTGCGCGCTTACTCGGCCTCATCGAACAGGAACACCTGCTCGATGCTGTGCGCGAACAGCCGCGCGATACGGAACGCCAGCGGCAGGCTCGGATCGTACTTGCCGGTCTCCAGCGCATTGATGGTCTGACGCGACACGCCCAGCCGCTCGCCCAGTTCGCCCTGCGACCAGCCGTGCGCCTCGCGCAGTTCGCGGATGCGGCTGTTCATTGGTAGCGGCGCGCGTTCGCGACCTTGACCACCCCATAGGTCATGCACAGCGCAGGAAACACCCACAGCATCGCGCTCGAGGCCGGCACCGTGATCACCTGCGCCGCCTGCAGGAAGCCGGCGGCCATGTAGACGCCACAGGTCAACCCGGCGGCGATGGCGATGGACTCCAGCTCGATGCGCCGCTGCAGTTCGTCGGAGTCGCGCACGAAACGCGCCACCGCGCGGATCACCAGCGCCAACGTCAATGCCGGCAGCAGCGCGACCACCACGCGCAGCCAGTGCACGTCGACGCTGTCGAGCAGGCGCTTCCAGAACAGCATCACCACCACGTAGGCGCCCATCGGCGGAAAGAACTCGCGGTAATAGCGCCTTGCCAGCGCCCGCGGTGCGCTGTCGGCCAGGCTGCCCCGCGACCACCACATCAATAGCGCCATGAACAGGCCGCCGATGCCGACGCCCATGCATACCCCACGCAGATAATCGCTGCCGCCGAGCGGCAGCCAGGCCCCCGCCGCCAGCAGCGCCAGACTCACGCACAGCACCACGATCGCGTTGCGCCTGCAGTTGCCCATGCCTGTCCCCAATCTCAGTTCGACCCGCTCCGGCCGCCCGTTACGGCGGCGCCACATGGCGTGCCGTCCCCCTGTCAAGCACGCTTGACAGCAGAATGCGCGCAGCGGGAACGCCTGTCAAGCGTCCTTTACAGACAGAATGGAGGCACCGCCGGGCTAGCCGGCTTCCGGTGTCGGACGACACTCATCCCCTTCGGGGTGTCTTCTCCCCAGAGAGAAGAGAGACGTCACAGCCCCTCTCCTGCCGGGAGAGGGGCTGTGGTGAGGGTAAGGGCGCGAAGCTCCACGCTGACCCATGCATGCGAGGCTGCGACCGTACCCTCATCCGCCCCTCCGGGGCACCTTCTCCCGAAGGGAGAAGGAAGACGCTAAAGCCCCTCTCCCACCGGGAGAGGGGTTGGGGTGAGGGTACGGGCACGAAGCGCGATCGGTATTCCGGCAGCACACCGCTTCGCCATGGACGGATCTTCATGGTGAAGCGGTCGCGGCTGAAGCCGCGCCTACGCGGGATGTCCGGCGCCGACAGCGGCCGTTACTTGCTGCTGACGTACTTCTCGCGGCGGATATGCGGCACCGGCAGGCCAGCCTCCTTCAGCGCATCGAAGCAGGCATCGACCATGTTCGGATTGCCGCACAGGTAGGCGATGTCGCCTTCGGCCTGCGGCGCGAACTCTCCCAGGAACTGCTGCACGTAGCCATGCCGCACGTCCGCATGCGGCGCCTCCGGCAGCTCGCGCGAGAAACACGGTACGAAGCGGAAACCGGGATGCGCATCGGCGAAGGCGCGGAATTCGTCGCCGTACAGCAGTTCGGCCGGGGTGCGCGCGCCCAGCAGCAGCACCACTTCCACACCGCGCTCGGCCATCGCCGCTTCCAGCAGCGGCAGCATCGAGCGGTACGGCGTGACGCCGGTGCCGGTGGCGATCAGCAGATAGCGACGGTTGGCGTCGCCCGGCTGCAGGCAGAAACGCCCGTACGGGCCACTGGCGCAGACCTGCCCGCCGATCTCCAGGCCTTCGAACAGCGCGGTGGCCGCGCCGCCGGCGACGAAGCTGACCGCGATCTCCACGGTGGCATCGGCCGGTTGCGCCGGATCGTGACGCGTGGCCAGCGAGTAGCTGCGCTTGGTCGCGGTGCCATCGGCATAGTGGAAGTGCACCTGCACGAACTGGCCGGGCACGAACGGCAGGGGTTGGCCGTCATCGCGGACGAAGCGGTAGTGGCCGACGGCCGGGGCGAGCATGTGGCGGTCGACCAGTTTCAGCGGGAATTGGGCAGGCACGGAGATGCAACAGTCTGTGGCCGGGGGCGACCCCACGAGGTCTTCTATAATAACGGCTGCACTTCTCCTGCGCCGTCGATGCGGCGCGAAGGCCCGCCTTGACTTCCGCATCCGCTCTTTCTTCACAGACCCCGGCGCCCGCGCTGCGCGTGCGCGACCTGCGCAAGACCTACGACAACGGCGTGCAGGCCCTGCATGGCGTGTCGCTGGACGTGCTGCCCGGCGACTTCTTCGCCCTGCTCGGCCCCAACGGCGCCGGCAAGTCCACCCTGATCGGCATCATCAGCTCGCTGGTCAACCTCAGCGCCGGCCAGGTCGAGGTGTTCGGCACCGACCTGAGCAGCCAGCGCAGCGCGGCGATGCGCCTGATCGGCCTGGTACCGCAGGAAATCAACTTCAACCTGTTCGAGCAGCCCTTCGACATCCTGGTCAACTACGCCGGCTTCTACGGCATGCCGCGCGCCGAGGCCGAGCGCCTGGCCGAAGCCGAACTCAAGCGTGCGCACCTGTGGGAGAAGGCCCAGGTGATGAGCCGCACCCTGTCCGGCGGCATGAAGCGGCGGCTGATGATCGCCCGCGCGATGATGACCCGGCCGCGCCTGCTGATCCTGGACGAACCCACCGCCGGCGTGGACATCGAGATCCGCCGCGACATGTGGCGGGTGCTGCGCGAGATCAACGGCGCCGGCACCACCATCATCCTCACCACCCACTACCTGGAGGAAGCGGAGAGCCTGTGCCGCAACCTGGCGATCATCGACCGCGGCCGCATCGTCGAGCAGGGGCCGATGCGCGCCCTGCTGGCCAAGCTGGACGTGGAAGGCTTCCTGCTGGACATCGATGGCGAGCTGCCGGCGCAGCTGCCGGCGATCGAGGGCACCACCCTGCTCGCCCAGGACGCGCACACCCTGGACCTGGACATGCCGCGGGCGATGGACCTCAACCGCGTGTTCGCCGCACTGGGCGACGCCGGCATCCGCGTGCGCTCCATGCGCACCAAGAGCAATCGCCTGGAGGAACTGTTCGTGCGCCTCACCGGCGAACACCGCGATGCCGCTGCGGCCACGACCGGCACGGCCACGCCGTCCGCCACTCCCTGATGCCCCCACGGCGACGACCATGACTTCCCAGACCGATTCCACCCTCCCCGTTTCCGACGCCACGCCCGCCCAGCGCAACTGGGTCGCGCTGGGCACCATCGTGCGCCGCGAGGTCAAGCGCATCCTGCGCATCTGGGGCCAGACCCTGGTGCCGCCGGCGATCACCATGACCCTGTACTTCCTGATCTTCGGCGGGCTCATCGGCTCGCGCGTGGGCGACATGGGCGGCTACAGCTACATGCAGTTCATCGTTCCCGGCCTGGTGATGATGAGTGTGATCCAGAACAGCTACGGCAACATCAGCTCCAGCTTCTTCGGCGCCAAGTTCGGCCGCCACGTCGAAGAACTGCTGGTCAGCCCCATGCCCAACTGGGTGATCCTGTGGGGCTACGTCGCCGGCGCGGTGCTGCGCGGGCTGATGGTCGGCGTGATCGTGCTGATCATCGCCATGTTCTTCACCCCGGTGCGCATCCCGCACCCGCTGGTGACCCTGACCACGGTATTGCTGGGCGCCACCATTTTCTCCCTGGCCGGCTTCATCAACGCGGTCTACGCGAAGAAGTTCGACGACGTGGCGATCGTGCCGACCTTCATCCTGACCCCGCTGACCTACCTGGGCGGCGTGTTCTACTCGGTCAAGCTGCTGCCCGGCTGGGCCGAGGCCGCCACCCACGCCAACCCGATCTTCTACATGGTCAACGCCTTCCGCTACGGCCTGCTCGGCAGCAGCGACGTGCCGGTGTGGGTGGCCTACAGCCTGATGCTGGGCTTCGTCGCGGTGCTGGCGGCGCTGGCGCTGTGGCTGCTGCGGCGCGGGGTGGGGTTGCGGAGCTGATTCTGTTCGCTCCTTGAACGCCCCCCGTTAGCGCCGCCCGAACGGGGTTGGGCGTTGCGCATGGCATTGCTATCCTCCGCGCCACAGGGGTTTTACTGGCCCGCTCGCCGCGGGCCGCAAGAGGAGCAAGGAATGAACCGATACACGGCAGTCATCGCAGCAGCAGTGCTGGCATGTGCAAGCGGCGGGGTTCACGCTCAGGACGACGGGATCGTCAATTTCGGCAAGATCGTCGGCGGCAACGCCGAGAACGGCAAGGCCTGCGGCGCCAGCCAGTCGCAGATCGACGGCTACAAGGCCAAGCAGAAGCAGGTGATGCAGGGCATGTACGCACAGGTCAAGAATTTCGGCAGCGACTTCGACAATGGCTACAAGTTGGGCCAGCAAACCATGCAAAAGGCCCACGCCACAGGCACCTACAAGCCTGACGCAGCGATCTGCAAGCAACTCTTGAGCGAGATGCGCTAAGCGCTCCCCGTCCGCACCCGAGATTCCCGATGACCGCGATAACCCCCACGGCGCGCCGCGCCGCTCTCAGCGCTTGCCTGCTCTTGATCGCCGCTGCTGCCGGCTGCAAACGCACCGACCCTCAGCAGCCTGCAACCGAAGCCCCCGCTCCGGCAACGAACGCCGCGCCGCCCACCGCATCCGCGCCAGCGGCAGCGCCTGCCGCTGAAACGGCGCACCGCTTCGATGCCGCCAGCATGCCGGTCTCCGAGGCGCCGCTCGGCAGCTTTCCGTACCTTGGCCTGCCCGAGGGCTACGTCACCAAGAATGCACCGGTCCGCAACGATTTCGATCGTGCGCCGTTCTGGACCGGTGACCGCGTTGAATGGGTGGAGGGCAAGGTATATGCCGCCGCGCTTGGCACCACTGAAGGCAAGCCCTTTTCGGGCGTGGAACTGAGCCGCAATATCCAGACACTGGTGGGATCGCTGGGAGGACAGCGCATCGCCAGCGGACCAATCCCCGCTGACGCAGCCAAGGCCATCGGCGACAGCAAGGCAGCGGTGACCTATGTCGATGGCATCGGCGACATCTATAACGAGCCGGCCGATACGTTCGTCATCCATCGCGCCGATCGCGACATCTGGATCCATGTCTGCAGCGGCCCCAGTAGCGGTGGCTTGCTGATTGCGGAGACGAAACCATTCCAGGCCACCGCCAAGGTGCTGCCCGCGGACGCATTGCAGCAGCAACTGGCAAGTGCAGGCAAGGTGGCCATCCAGGTGAACTTTGCCTCGGACGCCGCCCAGATACTTCCCGACTCCAAGCCCCAACTGGAGCAGGTCCTGCAGTTGCTGAAATCCGATAGCGCCTTGCGCCTGGCGGTCAATGGGCATACCGACAACAGCGGCGACGCGGCGCACAACAAATCGCTGTCCGAAGCCCGTGCCAACGCGGTGGTGGCTTATTTGACCGGTGCCGGCATCGCCGCCGATCGCCTGCGTGCCGCGGGCTTCGGCCAGGAACAACCGATCGCACCGAATACCACCGAAGACGGCAAAGCGCGCAACCGGCGCGTCGAGCTGGTCAAGCTCTGAGCGGAAGACGGTTCACGCCCCTTCGTTTTGCCACTTTTGGGGCAACGCGTCTGTAGCGAATGCCCCAACGGTGGCTGATTCAAGGAACGGGAAAATATTCTTGGCCTGAGCCGACGGGCATTTGCGAATACTCACCCGCAGCGTGTCATCAAGCAGCGGCGATCGCCATGTTTTTGAAAGGCGCTTTGGCCGCCGCGGTATGACTGGCAACCGCGGCGATCGGATCAACCCGCTTCCGTCCTTCTTTTGATTGGCGACATCGATAACTTTGTGATTAAAACCACAAATAGCGGGGCACACTAAGGCAAACCGCGCCTTGCAACACCTCAGGTCCGGACTTGCGTAGACCTCGCTACGTGCCTGAGATTTGACAGGTTATGTGATGCGAACTCCATTTAGCGTCAATTTATTAACGCCATTTTTCTTGTAACGGCAATATCTTGACGCTACATTGGCGCCGTCCGCATCCGTTCTCGTTCGATGCATCCGCGGGCCAGAGATCAGCTTCATCTCTGTGAATGATTTCACTTAAATCACCCACTCGCCACACGTTGCCGCGGGAAGTATGTGTGCTGCCGGTAATCGGGCGAAAGAGCCAAGGAGAGGATTCAGATGAAGAACCATCGCCGTCACATTGGATTTGGCCGCAAGCAGTTGGGCCAAGGCATGACCGAGTACATCATCATCACCGCCCTGATCGCGATCGCCGCGATCGCCGCCGTCACCTTCTTCGGCGGCACCGTCCGCAGCCAGGTCGCGGGCATGTCGAAGGAACTGGCGGGCCAGAGCGCCACGCAGTCGATCAACCGCGCCAAGAACCAGTCCAACAGCGCGCAGCAGGAAGCTGACAAGACCAAGGGCATGGACGCGTACAACAACAAGTAATTACTTGTTGCCCTGATGTCCTAGGTACCTGGGCAGTCACGCTGCCCAGGCCCTTCTTCTATTTTCCGACATGCCGGTGACGCCGCTGTAGGAAGTGCATTCGGCAAAGGAACTGCAGATGCGTGCAGCGATCGCGATTGCCAAATCACGTGTGCCGCCCCGCCTGGACGGGAAGCGCGGCATGGCCGGCCAAGCCATGGTGCTGGGATTGGTCCTGATCCTCGTGCTCTGTGTCGGCGCCATCGTGCTGTTCGACAGCGGGCAATCGGTCAACAAGAAAGTCGAGCTCACCAACGCCGCCGATGCGGCCGCATACAGCGTCGCGGTGCAGCAGGCGCGTGCGCTCAACTTCGCCGCTTACATGAATCGCGCACGGGTGGCGAACGAAGTGGCGATCGCGCAGACGATCAGCCTGTATTCGTGGATGAACCAGCTGCAGATGACGACCATCACGATGCGTCTGACGATGAACGCGTTGTCATTGATCCCATATGTCGGCGCGGTGTTCAAAGCGCTCGCTACCGGCTTCCAGGCGGCGGAAAACATCTTGAAAGGCGTTCGAAGTGCCTTTCAACCGTTCGCACAAGGCGTCGTCACCGCGCTTGACGAACTCAACGGCATCTTCGCCACGGCGGCGACGTCGGTGATAGAAGGCGTATCCCGTGTAGATGGCATGCTGATCGCAAGAGATGTGGTGCAACGAAACTCCGCGAATGCGAGCCTGGGAACCGTTGGTACAGGTGTGCTCGCCGAGCAGTTGCTCACCGCAGAAAGCAAGCTCCTCGATTTCAACAGGATTCCGCGCACGACCGGTACCGGCAGTGCGGCGCAGCGCAATGGCGCCGATCGCTTCCGCAATGTGGTGATGCAGTCGCGCGACGATTTCAGCAAGGACCGCGGGGATCGGGTTGGCATCGGGCTGATCAACTTCGAGAGCACCGGCGGTACCGACATGGTCGACTACAACCGCTGGGCGGCGTTGGACACCATGTCGATGGACGTCAAGATCTGGCCGATCGTGGACATCGATCTGCCGATGGGCTGGGGCGGCGCGCAGGCGGTCGACCGCTACCGCAACCAGCGCTTCCTCAACGGCTTCGGCAATGGTCAAGGGTGGTATTCCGATTGGGACAAGCGTCGCTATCGCCCCTACGGCGACAGCCTGCGCAAGAACCGGTTGGTCAGCCGCATGGTCGAAGGCGATGCGAATGTCAGGGCCGCCAAGGGTCAGCACAAGAACGCGTTCTTCACCAGCTACAACGGCCTTCGCGACTATCACGACGTCAAGAAAAACATGGCCATGCGCCCGTATTCCGGCAATGGCAATCAGATCTTCGACGAGAACGCCGGCCCGGTGTTCAGCGTGTACGCGGAAACCGAAATGCGCAATGCGCGCACCAGCGAGACCGTCGGCATCGGCAACGCGGCGGGATCACGCATGTCCATGCAGAACAAGGCGCAGAACGGCAAGCTGAGCGCACTGTCCTCGGCGCAGGTGTACTTCAACCGGCCGCCCAACTATGCGCTGTTCCGTCGCGGCGACAACAAGGTCGAGTCCGGCAATCTGTTCAGTCCCTACTGGCAAGCGCGCCTGGTCGATACCCCGAGTGCGATCAAGGCCGTCGTCGCAGGAACCGGTGCACTATGAGGTCGCCAACCCTCCTCCACTGCCGCAACAGCGTATTTGGAGTATTGCTACTCACCCTGTGCAGTTGCAGTGCCACCGCAGTGGATGCCGATGGCGTGGAGGATACGCGCAGCTCGATGCCTCCGATCCACGTTCGGCAGACCGTGGAAATGACGCGCAACGGCGTCAACGAAGCGCGAGAGAACTACCTGGCGACGCTGCGCGACTGCCAGGCAGGGGGACTGCAGAGCCGTGCCTTGTCAGATAAGGATGTCGCCTTGCTCGGCACGACCCGCTACGAACTCTGGTTCGATCGCGAGACCGAGGTCGTCCGCGAGACCAGTTGGAGTGTCGCCAACGATGGCGGCGGCGGCACCTGTCTGTTCCGGCTGGAAACAACTGGCACCCAGGAAACCACCACTGCCAGTCGCTACCAACAGGTAGATCTGGCGACCGGGGAGAAAACCGACGAAGCGGCACCGCAGGACGCGTTGATCCGCACGCCGGTGGAGAAGAGCGCGCCTGCCGCCCTGTCCGATTTCCGAGGCCCGACCCAACGCAGTGTTGCCGGTCAGCCCTGCAACGAATGGGTCAAGCCGACCGGGCTGCGTCAGTGCGTCTGGTCCGCCGGAACGAAGTGGGGATTCACTTCCGAGCCGGCCAACGACCATCGCCCCAACCGTGGCTTCATTGTCCTGGAACAAACACCGGGTGCCGATGCGGATTACAAGGTCACCACCCAGGTGATCAGCGTCGGCGAGGCATTCGACTCCGCCGCACTGGAAGCACAGCGCGCGCCGGGGAAGATCAACTAGGAGGACCGCAAGCATGCGCCAGCGTCGACAACCGCGATTGCGCGGACGCCAGGACGGTCAGAGCCTCACCGAGGCCGCGGTGCTGTGCGCCGTGCTGGTTCCACTGTTCCTGTTGATTCCGATCATGGGGAAGTACATCCATTTGCGCCAGGCCACTCAGCAGGCGGCGCGCGCCGCCGCTTGGGAGGCGACGGTGGCGAAGGACTACACCCTGCCGTCCGCCACGCGCATGCGAGACCTGACGGTAGACCGGCATTTCGGCAAGGCGGATGCGCCGATCATCAGCCGCGCAAGCACCGGCACTGCGCGCGACCGCGTGGACAACCCGCTGCTGAATACCTTTTCCAACCAACCGTTGCTGGAGCGCGGCGATATCCGTGTCAACGCCTACAGGAACGAGCGGTCCTCCGGCATCCTTGATCGCCTCGGCAATCTCATCAGCAAGATTCCCGGCAACTTCCCACCCAATGACAAAGGCTTGGTGACGTCCAACCTGAGCGTCAGCGTGCAGGACCTCAAGCTTGCCAACGGCGGGTCAGCGTCGTTCCTGGAACCGTTCGACCAACTCGGGCTGCGTATGCAAGGCAGCAACAGTTTGCTGGCCGACCCATGGAATGCAGCCGGACCAGGCACCGCGAAGAACCCGGCCAAGCGCTCCGTCATCGGCCAGGTGCGCACGCTGGTGCCCAGTTCTTACCTGAGCGACTCGGCGAAGCTGTTCGATCCGCTCAAGATCATCCCGATCGTCGGCACCATCAGTCGGTTCGAGCCGGGTTACATCGCTCCCGACGTGGTGCCCGTGGACAAGCTGGAACCTTATGCCCCGCCGCGCTGAGCCTATGTTTCACCTGATCCTGGCGCTTCTGGTCCTGCTGGTGCCGGCGACCGCTTGCGCCGCGGAGTGGCCCGACGTGCCCGAGCCCGACGACGCGAAGAGCGAGTGGGTGTCCAAGCACATGATCTACAACGGCCTGCACATGCGCTCGGCGCGCTATACCAGCCAGCAGTCGCCGCAGCAGCTGATCGCGTTCTATTCGAAGCAATGGCCGGGGCAGGTCACGATCAACGACGTTGGCAGCAAGACCATCGTTGGCCATGCCCAGGACGAGCATTACATCACCGTGGAAATCAACGGAGCGGGTACCGGCAGCGAAGCACAGATCGGCATCGTGCGCCTGCTCAAGGAGAAGCCGCGGACTGCACCCGGCGCCGACTTCCTGAAGCCCTCCGGCACCACAGTCGTCAACGACATCCAGTACCTGGATAACCCCGGACGCACGCTGGCGATGGAGAGTAGCTTGTCGCCCTATCAGAGCGAAGCGTTCTATCGCAATCGGCTGCCGGCCGAAGGCTGGACGGCACAGTCGTCGGCGACGGCCTGTTCGATGATTTCCAACAGTTGCGTCAGCAGCTACAGCAAGGGCAAGCAGCAGATGACCCTGACCTTCAACCGCCGCGAGAAGGGCACCTCGATCGTGGTCAATCAGCTCCAGCAATGAGGACGAACGCCGTGAGATCTGCCTTCCCGCCCTCCGCCCGGCACCAACGCGGCGCGGCCCTGATCGAGTACAGCATCGTCACTATGCTGGCGGTCATCGTGCTCGTGGCGCAGCCCAACATCATCCTGGAGCTGATCGATTCGCTGCGCAAGGCATATGCCAGCTTCACCTATGCGCTGTCGCTGGGGTGGCTATGAAGGCCCCCGCATTCAAGCCGAACCGCAATCTGCTCTTCATCGTGGTCGCTCTGGGCCTCGGTGCCCTGGCGGCCTTCGTCGCAGTGCGCTACGTGCAGAGCGCAGTGGCCGCGCGCACCAAAGACGTTGGCCAGACCGTCGCGGTGGCCGTGCCCAAATCCGATATGGCGCCGGGTACGGTCGTCACCACATCCGATCTGGCCGTCCGCGAGGTGCCTGCCGACCTGCAGCCCGCCGATGCGGTGACCCCGGAGAACGTGGACCAGTTCAGCGGGCGCGTGCTGCGCGCGCCCGTCCGCCAGGGTGCACCGCTGGGGGCCAGCGCGCTGGTGCCGCTGTACGACCAGTTCTCGCGCGTGATCAGACCCGGCAATGTCGGTTACACGCTGCCGGTGGACGAGACCAATTCGATCTCCGGGATGATTGCCCCGGGCGACCATGTCGACATCTTGCTGACGGTGGAACAGGAAAACGCCGGCTCGCGTGTCATCCCGCTGCTGGAAAACATCAACGTCCTGGCGACTGGCAACCGGGTCGGCGATACGCCCGCGCAGGAAGATCAACAAGGTTTCTCCAACATCACCCTGGAACTGAGCCCGCAGCAGGCAGAGCGCCTGACGGTGGCGGCCAAGGCCGGTGCGATGCGGGTGATGCTGCGCCAGGTCGAGGACCGCAACTCGTTCGGACTCAACGGCATGACCCAGAAAGAGTTGCTCGGCACCGCCAAGCCCGGTGGTAGCAGCGGCGTGGAATTCATCATCGGAGGCAAAGGCTGACGCATGCGCAGGACTACATGGAGTGTTTCTTTCCTTCCCATGCTCGCCGCAGCGACCATGACCATGAACAGCGACGTCCAGGCGCAACAGCAATCCGGCCTCGTGCCGGTGCCGGTCAGGGTCGCGCCAGATACCAGGACCCAGCCACAACCCCAGCCGACGGGCAATCAGTCGCCCGTGCCGATGAGTGGCAGTTTTCCCACCCCTGTGCCCAACCCTGCCTATCAGCGTGCTGCGGGCAATGCCCAGGTCACGCCGCTGCCCGAGCGCGCGAGGATCTATGCGGGTCAGGCCGCCGTGCACAGCCTGCCGCAGGCACTGAAGCGTGTGGCCGTCGGCAACGGCGAACTGGTCCAGGTGACCAACATCGGCAAGCGTGAACTGGTCATCATCGGGCAGAAGCCGGGCGCGACCAGCGTGCATCTGTGGCTGCAGGACGGGCGCCAGATCGATGTGCCGGTCGAAGTCATGGACGGCAACGCCGGCGCCACGGTGGAGACCATTCGCGCCTTGCTCGCGGACGTGCCCAACCTGGGCGTGCACGCTGTCGCGGATCGGGTGGTCATCACCGGCCAGGACATCAACCCTGGCGTGGCCAAGCGTATCGAGGCGCTGATGAAGCTCTACCCGAGCGTGCTCGACTTTACCTCCGCCGACCCGGTGGGGATGCGTCCGATGGTGCTGATGGACGTGAAGATCATGGAGTTCGACAGCAACGCCCTCGAAGAACTGGGCATCCAATGGGATAACGTGATTCAGGGGCCGGTCGGCGGCCTGCTGAAGGACTTCACCACAAACGATTACTACCGGATCAATCCACCGGGCACCCCGGCCGCGGGCGTGGTTCTGCCCAATCGCGTGCCCGGTACCCAGGCCTTCTTCGGCATCGCCACCCAGATCGGCTCGGCAATCAACCTGCTGATGAACAAGGGCAAGGCGTTCCTGCTCGCGTCGCCGCAGCTCAGTGCGCGCAGCGGCGGCCAGGCCAAGTTCCTGGTCGGCGGCGAGGTGCCGATTCCGATCCCGCAGGGATTCGGCCAGGTGACCGTGGACTTCAAGGAGTACGGCATCAAGCTGGACATCGAGCCCCTGGTAAACGGCAACCAGGAGATCTCCACCCGCCTGCTCGCGGAAGTCAGCCGGGTCGATCCCACCGTGACAGTGCAGGGCGTGCCCGGCTTCACCACGCGTCGCACCGAATCGGAACTCAACGTCAAGGCGGGCGAGACCATCGTGATTTCCGGCCTGATCGATTCCAGCGCGCAGCAGGACGCCAAGAAGCTTCCCCTGTTGGGCGAGATTCCGATTCTGGGCAAGCTGTTCCGCTCCGATGGCTTCCGCGGCAATCGGACCGAACTGGTGATGTTCGTGACCCCGCGCATCCTCACCCCCGATTCGGCAGAAAACCAGGAAGGCCTGGAACGTGGGCGTCGCATCCAGGAGCGCGGCAAGGAGGCGATGCCCAAGCGCAGCAAGGACTACGTCCAGTAATCGCCACGACTCGTAGACAGACGCCATGTTCAACATCTTGATCGACACTCCCAACCGCGACCGGCGCCACGTCCGCTGTCTGCATCGCGAATGCGGCATCGGCCGCGGCGACGGCAATCTGGTGGTCCTGCAAGGCTGGAGCATCGCGCAGCAGCATGCGGCGCTGAAGCGAGAGGACAACGGTATCTTCATCGAGACGCTCGGTGGCCGGGCGTCCGTCCTGGTCAACGGTGAGAAGGTGACCGGCAGCCGTGGCCCGCTGAGCAGCCGCGACCTGGTGCAGATCGGCGACTATCGTCTCCAAGTGGTGGGTGACGAACCCGAGTCGGCACCGACGCCGAGGCAGGACGCCAGCGCCTTCAATGCGCCAGCGTCACCGATCAATGAGCACGTCGCTGCGGCGGCCAATCAGCCGATCGCCGAGCCTGAGCAGCAGCGGCAGCTGGCGCGACCACAGGATCTGCCACCGGACATCGCGGTCTACCGCGCAAAAGTGCATGCCGCGCTGGTCAAGCAGATGGATCTGCGACGCCTGGATGTGCGCAGCATGGGCGATGACACCTTGCGCGCGACCACCATCAGCCTGATCGACGACGTCCTGGAGCGGGAGTTCGCCGACCTGCCCAAGACCGTCAATCGGCGGCGCCTGGCCAAGGAGGTGCTGGACGAGGCGATCGGCCTGGGGCCACTGGAGGACCTGATCGAGGACAATACGGTGACCGAAATCATGGTCAACGCCTACGATCAGATCTTCATCGAGCGCGCTGGCCGCATCGAGCAGTCCGCGGTCTGCTTTACCAGCGATCGTGCGGTCCTTTCGGCAATCGAACGCATCGTCACGCCGCTCGGCCGGCGTATCGACGAAAGCTCACCGATGGTCGACGCGCGCCTGAAGGACGGCTCCCGTGTCAACGCGATCATTCCTCCGATCGCCCTGCGCGGGCCCAGCATCAGCATCCGAAAGTTCGCCAAGCGCAAGCTGGAAGGCAAGGATCTGATCGACTTCGGCTCGCTCAATGCGCCGATGCTGGAATTCCTGACCATGGCCGTGCGCGAACGGCGCAATATCGTCGTCACCGGCGGCACCGGATCCGGCAAGACCACCCTGCTCAACATCCTGTCCAACTTCATTCCCGACACCGACCGCATCGTGACCATCGAGGATGCGGCGGAACTGAAACTGGTCCAGCCCAACCTGGTCGCGCTGGAAGCGCGGCCGCCGAACATGGAAGGCAAAGGACATATCTCTATTCGCGACTTGGTGCGTAATGCGCTGCGCATGCGCCCTGACCGTATCGTGGTCGGCGAGTGTCGCGGCGGCGAAGCGCTGGACATGTTGCAGGCGATGAATACCGGTCACGAAGGCTCGCTAACCACTGCGCATGCCAACAATCCGCGAGAGGCGCTATCGCGCCTGGAAGTCATGGTGATGATGGCCGGCATGGAACTGCCGATGACCGTGGTCCGCGAGCAGATTTCCTCTGCCGTCGACCTCATCGTGCATCAGAAGCGTTTCCCCTGTGGTTCACGCAAAGTCAGTCATATCACCGAAATCACCGGCGTCGAGAGCGGCACGATCCAGTTGCAGGACGTTTTCCTGTTCAAGGCCAGGTCCAACAGCGGCCGCGATGGCAAAGTCAGCGGCGAGTTCATCGCAACCGGCGCAGTGCCGGAGTTCTACGAGGAGCTGGCAGAGCGCGGTGTTTCGGTCGACCTGTCGATCTTCCGCAACGGCGGCCAGGGCAATGGATAATATCTGGCTCGTCGCGCTGCTGGCCTTCAGTTGCGTCACGGTCTCCGGACTGATGCTGGTTCGGGCCAGCGCGAACTTCATGCAGCGCTACCACGAGCGCTTCGTCGACCAGGCGCGCCTGAACCTCGCGGACATGTTTCTGTTCGTCGATCCGCAGATGCTCTTCGTCGCCAACGGCGTCGTACTGCTGTTGATTCCGCTGTTGCTGTGGGTGCTCAGCGGCAACCTGCTGCTGCCGGTCGTGGCCGTGATCGTGTTGGCGATCGCGCCGCGCAAGGTGTATCTGTGGCTCAAGCAGCGCCGCCTCGACCAGATCCAGCAGCAATTGCCGGACAGCCTGCTGATGATGTCCGGCAGCCTGCGCGCCGGCGTCGGCTTCAACCCTGCGCTGGAGGCGCTGGCGCATGACGGCCAGCCCCCGCTCGCGCAGGAACTGGCCCTGGTGCTGCGCGAGCAGCACATGGGCGTGCGGACCGACGAGGCACTGGAAAACTTCGCCAACCGCGTTCCCATTCCCGACGTGAAGCTGTTCGTGGCTGCCGTCAGCATTTCGCGCGAGGTCGGCGGCAACCTCGCCGAAAGCCTGTCCACGTTGGCCGAAACCCTGCGCCGCAAGCTGATCATGGAAGGCAAGGTCAAGGCGCTGACTGCGCAGGGCCGCCTGCAGGGCATCGTAATGGCGATGCTGCCAGCTGGACTGGTCGGCTTCCTGGTGCTGTTCTACCCGGAAACCATGAACCCGATGTTCCATACGCTGCTTGGTTGGTGCGTCATCGCCCTGATGTGCGTGCTGGAGTATCTGGGCTATCGCATGTGCCGCAAAATCATGACGATCGATATATGAACTGGATGCTTGCCCTTGTCGCCGTGCTGGCCGTCACCGCCGTCGGCCTGGTGCTGTTCGCGCTGCGCGGCATGTTGCAGGCGGTACCGCAGGACGACCGCAACTATCAGGATCCGCTGCCGTCGGTCCTGCGCATGCTGTGGCCCCTGGTCACGGCTGCCACGCATGTGGTCGGACCGCGCCTCAAGTCCTCGCAATTGGAACGTGCCCACCGCAGCCTGCAGTCGGCAGGCCAGGATTTCGTGCTGACCCCCGAAGAGCTCTACGGGACCCGCATCGTCGCTGCCGGCACGGTCAGCGTGGTCTTCATCGTCGTCGTGATGCTGCTCGGCAAGCTCAGCGTCGGCGCGTTTTGCATGTGTTTGCTGTTCGGCATCCCGCTGGGATGGATGTATCCGACGCTGTGGCTGGGCGAACGACGCAAGCAGCGTAGCAAACATGTGGTCCGCGACCTGCCGACATTCCTGGATTTCATCACCATGGCGGTGGAGGCGGGCCTCAACATCACCGGCGCGATCGAGCAATCGGTGCAAAAGGGGCCGCCCGGCCCGTTGGCGCAGGAGTTCTCGCGCATGCTGCGCGATCTGCGCGCCGGACTGCCGCGTGCCGAAGCGCTGCGCCGCATGGCCGACCGCATGGATATCTCGCAGATCTCCAACTTCACCAGTGCCCTGATCCAGGCCGATCGGGTCGGTGCCAGCCTCAGCGAAACCCTGCGCTCGCAAGCCATGCAAAGGCGCGAAGAGCGCTTCCTGCGTGCGGAGAAGCTGGCGCTGGAAGCACCGGTCAAGATGATGCTGCCGCTGGTGCTGTTCTTCTTTCCGTTGATTTTCGTGGTGCTGGCGTACTTCATCTACTTGCAGATGAAGCAGCAGGGGATCCTGTGAGGTGCGGCACGCTCCGACGCGAGGGACAGGTGCTGCTGCACAGCGTATGGCGCGCTGACACGTGGTGGTTGCGACTGCGCGGCCTGCTTGGGCGCGCAGCGCTGCAGCCGGGCGAAGGCCTGCTGATCGAGCCGTGCAACAGCGTGCACACCCTGGCCATGACGTACCCGCTCGATCTGCTGTTCTTCGATCGCGGTGGCCGCGTCCTGGACTGGCGCGAGCGTGTGCGTCCCTGGCGTGGCGCCCTGTGCCTGCACGCCCACGCCACACTCGAACTGCCACCCGGTACGCTGCAGGCGTTGCAACCCGTCCGCGGCGAGCATCTGGCGTGGTTGCCCGCGGAATCTCCCATCGCCACAGGCATCGTCGCTCCCGCAGGAGACCGTTCGTGACCGTACTCCGACATTCGCCGCGACATCAGCGTGGTCAATCCCTGATCGAGTTCTGCGTCGTCGTCCCGACTTTCCTCTTCCTGGTCCTGGTGATCTTCCAGTTCGTGCTGATCTACCGTACCAAGACAGTGCTGGACTATGCCGCTTTTCAGGCAGCCCGGGCTGGAGCGGTCAACGGCGTCAGAAAGAATGACATGGCAGACGCATTGGCGGGCGGATTGACGCCGCTGTTCGCTCAATCGCCTGACATCGCCAACGTCATGCTGACAAAGCAGAAGATCCGTTACACAGAAGTGCAGCTGTTTTCCAAAATCGAGGTCATTGCACCGACCCGGGCCGCCTACAACGAGTTCCGCGAACGCCAGTACGACGGCCGCTACGCGCTGCCCAACGACAGCCTGGCGTTCCGCAACGCCAACGTCGGCGGCAGCCAGGTCAATGTGCAGGATGCCAACATCCTCAAGATCAAGGTTACCTACAACATGCCGTTGATCGTGCCCTTCGTCGACCGCGTCATCGTCGGCCTGTCGGATCTGGTCAGCGGGGGCGAAAGCTATACGCCTGCCTCCATGCTGTTCGAAGAGCCAATCAGCGGCCATCGCCGCCTGCCGATCGAATCCTATGCGGTGGTACGCATGCAATCCCCTATCTACGAAGCTGGCAATCTTGACCATTGAACGACCGATCTTGGTGTTGCTGGCTAGCTTGCTGATCGCTGCGACAACCCATCCCAGAGATGCAGCTGCGCAGGAGCAGAGCGAAGCAGCGGAGCCGTTGCAGGCGCGCCTTCAGGCACGCGCCTATGGCGTGGGTCCGCTGGGTCCGAAACAGGCAGGCGACGCCGCCCTGGTCGAGGTACGTTTGCGTGGCGATGCCATCCGCATCGACTTCGTCGGTACGCAGTCGCCCGATGCCTATCTGATCAACCCAGGGACCCGCGGCCGCGGCTGGCTCGTCAGCCACTCCGGGGACTATCGCCTGCCGATCGCCGACGCCAGCGGCCCCTATTGGTACGATCCCGCCGATCCTTGCGCCAGGATTGGCGGTCGCTGCGCGCCGGCGCCCGGGGAATTCATCGCCGGCCGTTTGGCTACGGGGTGGCGCTACGACGCCGCGCAAGGCCCTGACGGCACGACCTCCGGTACGCTATGGCTAGACCGCAGCGGCCTGCTGCTCGGCTATCGCGGCAAGGTCGGCAACCGCCGCGAGGAGCGCAGCCTGCGCGTAGATGCGGTAAGTTTCGAAGCCGTTCCTGCCGAGGTAGTGACGCCCCCAGAGGGCCTGCGTACACCGGACGGCTCCAGGCCGCTGCACTGAGCGCCTATCCCTTTTCTATCAACGTCTCATGCGTATCCTGATTCTCGGAGCCGGCGCGACCGGCGGTTATTTCGGCGGACGCCTGGCCCAGGCCGGCGTCGATGTCAGCTTTCTGGTGCGACCACCACGGGCCGCACGCCTGCAACGCGATGGGTTGCGCATCCGCAGCCCGCGCGGCGACGCGGCGATCGCGGTGGGCACGCTCACCGCCGAGACGCTGCACAGCGCGGCGCAGGCGCGGCCGTTCGATCTGGTGCTGCTGAGCTGCAAGGCCTACGACCTGGAAAGTTCGCTGGACGCTGTGGCACCGGCGGTCCACGACGGCACCAGTGTGTTGCCGATCCTCAACGGCCTGCGCCACTACCGGGCGCTGGATGCGCGCTTCGGTGCGGAGCGTGTCATCGGTGGGCTGTGTTTCATCAGCGCGGTGCTCGACGCCGACGGCGCGATCCAGCACCTGGCCAAGCCGGCCTCGCTGACCTTCGGCGAGCGCGACGGCCGCGGTGCAGACAGCGCGCGCGTGCGCGCCCTGGCGGAGGCCTGCGCGCGAGCCGACGTGGACCATCTGGCCACGCCGCGGATCGCGCAGGAGCAATGGATCAAGTACACCTTCCTCACCGCGCTGGCTGCGGCCACCTGCCTGATGCGTGCGCCGATCGGGCGTATCGTCGCCAGCGACGATGGGGTGACGCTGGTGCGCGGCCTGTATGCCGAGTGCACGGCGGTGGCCGCGGCGGCCGGCGAACCGGTGCCGGAGGAAGCGCAGGCCAGTGCGCTGCACCTGCTGACGCAACCAGGCTCGCCGATGAAGGCGTCGATGCTGCGCGACCTGGAAGCCGGGCAGCAGGTGGAGGCGCAGCAGATCGTCGGGGACATGCTGGTCCGCGCCCGCGCCGCCGGGCAGGACGCGCCGCTGCTGATGGCGGCGTACTGCCATCTGCAGGCGTACCAGGCCGGTCTGCCCGCGCGCTGAGGGTTGCCGCGGGACGCCGGTGCCGCGCGCAGCGTGCCCCTGCCCTGCGCACTCCTGCCGTGGTGTTCCGGGGTAGTTGCCAAGCCGCCCCGAGGGCGGCCCTGCATCTTCGCGCGCCGCTGACGCGCCTGGCGCCTATGCTCGCCCACCACACAGGGGGCCAGCGAGCGGGCACGCACATGGAAAAACTGTTCCGCGGCGGGCATTTCCTCATCATCCTGCTGTTCCTGCTGTGCGCGGCCGGGCTGATCTGCATGGCCGTGCTCGAGCTGTGGCACGGCCTGACCCCGGGCGGCGAACTGGTGGTGCGCGACCGCTTCAACGTGGTGCTGGAAGCGATCGGACTGCTCACCGTGGCGCTGGTGACCCTGGAACTGGGCCAGACCATCTACGAGGAAGAGGTGCAGCGCGACGTCAAGGTCAGCGGACCGACCCGGGTGCGTCGCTATCTGTCGCGGTTCTTCGTGGTCATCGTCATCGCCCTGGCGATCGAGACCCTGGTGTCGATCTTCGAACTGATGCACGACGATCCGTCCAAGCTGCCTTACGCGTCTGCCGTGGGCCTGTGCGCGGCGCTGCTGCTGGTCGCCTGGGGCGTGTTCGTCAAGCTCAACCGCAGCGCCGAGGAACTGGAGCCGGAAGCCATGGCCGAAGCCAAGCGCGAGGACGCGCAGGTCGATTGAGGCGGGTGGGCGCCACCCGGGCACGCCGACTCACGTTACCCACGTAGGAGCGGCTTCAGCCGCGAAGAATGGAAGCCCAACGCCGACTGACACCGTCAGGCGTCGGGACTGAAGTCCCTCCCACAAGAAAATGCCAACCCACTGCGTCCAGGCTCTCCAGCGGCACATCGGCCAGCACGTTCGCGTGGAGGAGCGGTATGGGCAACGGACCATCCGCCGCGATGCGTTGCCCGGTCGCGGCTGAAGCCGCTCCCACAAAAGACGCGTACAGCCAAGCGCGCCTTTACGCATCCCCAATCCCCAATCACGAATCCCCAAACACGAAACCCGCCGCGTCGACGTACTCAGCCCGGCATCGGCAAACGGAAGAATGTCCGCGCGGCAGCAGTGCTGGCCGCGGCGACCGTGGCCACCTCCTCACCACGGTCGCGCGCCAGCTCCTCGACGATGTGCGCCAGGAACGCCGGTTCGTTGCGGCGGTCCTTCGGCGTCGGCTTGAGCGTGCGTGGCAGCAGGTACGGCGCATCGGTCTCGATCATCAGCCGCTCGGCGGGAATGTGCTTCACCAGCTCGCGCAGATGCGCGCCGCGGCGCTCGTCGCACAGCCAGCCGGTGATGCCGATGTACCAGTCGCGGTCGAGGTAATCGAACAGTTCCTCGCGGCTGCCGGTGAAGCAGTGCACCACCGCCGGGCCGAGCTTGCCGTCGAACTGGCGCATCAGCGCCATGAAGTCGGCATGGGCGTCGCGCTGGTGCAGGAACAGCGGCTTGCCGCTGTCCACCGCCAGCTGCAACTGCCGCTCGAAGGCGCGGTGCTGCGCCGGCCGCGGCGAGAAGTCGCGGAAGTAGTCCAGGCCGCACTCGCCCACCGCCACCACTTCGGCATGCGCATGCAGCGCGCGCAGTTCGGCGTCGCACTCGGCGGTGTACTCCACTGCGTGGTGGGGATGCACGCCGGCGGTGGCGTACAGCACGCCCGGATGCTGCTGCGCCAATTGCAGCGCCAACGGCGAGTGCTCGCGGCTGGCGCCGGTGACCACCAGTTGCGCGACACCGGCGGCGCGGGCGCGCTGCAATACCGCGTCGCGGTCGCGGTCGAAGGACTCGTGGGTGAGGTTGGCGCCGATGTCGATCAGGGTCATGCGGTTGCGCGAGAATCAGCCGGGACAGCAGCCAATTGTACGGGCCACGCGCCTGTCGCCGCTCCCCGGCGGCGCGGCGGCCACGTATCCTTTGCCGATGACGTCCGCCGTGTTTCCGATCGATCCGCTGCTGCCGCAACTGCGCGACAGTCTCGCCGCCCATCCGCGCCTGGTGCTGGAAGCCCCGCCCGGCGCCGGCAAGACCACCCAGGTGCCGCCGGCGCTGCTCGACGCGCCCTGGCTGCAGGGCCGGCGCATCGTGATGCTGGAACCGCGCCGGGTCGCCGCGCGCAGCGCCGCCGCCTTCATGGCCCGGCAGCGCGGCGAGACGCCGGGCGAAACCGTGGGCTACCGCATCCGCTTCGAGAACAAGGTGTCCGCGCGTACCCGCATCGAGGTGGTCACCGAGGGCATCCTGACCCGCATGCTGCAGGACGACCCGATGCTTGAGGGCGTCGGCGCGCTGCTGTTCGACGAGTTCCACGAGCGCCACCTGGCCGCGGACCTGGGCCTGGCGCTGGCGCTGGACGTGCAGGCGCAGGTGCGGGAAGACCTGCGCATCGTGGTGATGTCGGCAACCCTGGACGGCGAGCGCCTGGCGCAGTTCCTCGACGCGCCGCGACTGTCCAGCGCCGGGCGCAGCTTCCCGGTGGAGATCGCGCACTTTCCCGCGCGACGCGAGGAATCGCTGGAGGCGCAGACCCGGCGCGCGGTCGAGCACGCGCTGCAGCAGCATCCGGGCGATGTGCTGGTGTTCCTGCCCGGGCAGCGCGAGATCGGGCGGGTGCAGGCGGCGCTGGAAGCGGCGGGGGTTGGCGGTGGTGCGGCGGGTGTTGCTCCAGCAGGTGCCGCGTCCGGCTCTACTCCAGCCGGCACCGCCTCCGGCGTACCCTCATCCGGCGTACCCTCATCCGGCGCTGCGCGCCACCTTCTCCCGGGGGGAGAAGGGAGCGGAGTGGAGGTCCTGCCGCTGCATGGCGAGTTGCCGGTGGAACAGCAGAGCAAGGTGCTGCAGCCGGATCCGCAGGGGCGGCGGCGCGTGGTGCTGGCGACCAACGTCGCCGAGTCCTCGGTGACACTGCCCGGGGTGCGCGTGGTGATCGACGCCGGGCTGGCGCGCGAGCCGCACTACGATCCCAACAGCGGCTTCTCGCGACTGGACGTGACCGCCATCGCCCAGGCCTCGGCCGACCAGCGCGCCGGCCGCGCCGGCCGTGTCGCCAGCGGCTGGACCTACCGGCTGTGGCCGCAATCGCAACGCCTGGAGGCGCAACGCCGCGCCGAGATCCTGCAGGTGGAACTGGCCGGGCTGGCGCTGGAACTGGCCGCCTGGGGCAGCGATGGCCTGCGCTTCGTCGATCCGCCGCCGGCCGGCGCACTCGCCGCAGCCCGCGAGCTGCTGCAGCGGCTCGGCGCACTCGCCGAGAGTGGTGCCATCACCACCAGCGGCCGGCGCATGCTCGCGCTGGGCACGCATCCGCGGCTGGCTGCGATGCTCCTAGCCGCTGGCGATGCGCGCGCACAGGCACTAGCCTGCGACCTCGCCGCGCTGATCGAAGCGCGCGACCCGCTGCGCCAGGGCGGCGATGCGCTGGCCGCGCGCTGGCGCGCCCTGGCCGCATTTCGCCGCGGCCGCGTGCCGCACGAAGCCAACCGCAGCGCGCTGGCGGCGATCGATGCCGCCGCCAAGCAGTGGCGACGGCGCCTGCGCAGCGACGCCGCCGCGCCGGACAGCGTGGAGGCGCACGAACTCGGCGATCTGCTGGCGCACGCCTTTCCCGACCGCATCGGCACGCGTCACCCCAGCGATCCGCTGCGCTACCAGCTGGCCAATGGCCGCAGCGTGCGCTTGTTCGACAACAGCGACCTGCGCGGCGAGCCCTGGCTGGTCGCCACCGAGCTGCGCCACGAGGCCAAGGACGCGCTGCTGCTGCGCGCCGCGCCGGTGGACGAGCGCTACCTGCGCGCGCAGTTTCCGCAGCGCTTCGCACAGGAAGACGTGGTGCGTTGGGACCCGGAACGGCGCGCGCTCACGGCGCTGCGCGAAACTCGTTTCGATCGCATCGTGCTCGACAGCCGCCCCGCCGGCCGGGTCGAGCCGGCGCAGGCAGCCGCGGCGCTGACCGACGCGGTGCGCGAATTGGGGCTGCAGGCGCTGCCCTGGAGCGAGAACCTGTCGCAATGGCGCGCACGGGTGGCGGGACTGCGCCAGTGGATGCCGGAACTGGAGCTGCCGGACCTGGGCGATGCCGCGCTGCTGGCCAGCCTCGACGACTGGCTGCGCCCGGCCTTCGCCGGCAAGACCCGGCTCGATGCGCTGAGCGAGGACGAGCTGGGCGAGGCGCTGAAGGCGCGGCTGCCGTGGGACAGCCGCCAGGCCATCGACCGCCATGCCCCGGTGCGCATCGCGGTGCCCTCGGGCATGGAACGGCGCATCGACTACAGCCTGGACCATGCCGGGCAACCGCAGCCGCCGGTGCTGGCGGTCAAGCTGCAGGAGCTGTTCGGCCTGGCCGACACCCCGCGCATCGCCGACGGCCGCGTGCCGCTGCTGCTGCACCTGCTCTCGCCCGGCGGGCGGCCGCTGCAGGTCACCCAGGACCTGCGCAACTTCTGGTCCAGCACCTATCCGGAAGTGAAGAAGGAAATGAAGGGTCGCTACCCGCGCCACCCGTGGCCGGACGACCCCTGGACCGCCACCGCCAGCCATCGCGCCAAGCCGCGTGGCACCTGAGCGCGCATCGAGGTCCGGGCGCACCCTCTCGCGGCGCGGCGCATTGTGCCTTTCACCCGCGTTGCGTATGTTGCGCTGGCAGAGATTTCCAAGGCGCCGCGGCGTTCTGGCATCACGCCGCGACAGCCCAGTCCGTTGGCCCCGGCAGCATCGTGTTGGTTCTTCCTGTCCGGGAAATCGCCGGTTTCACGACAACGCCGGCACATCACACAAGGCGACGCGCGCATGGCTCTGGACGGCGTGAAAATCCTCGATGGCGACTTGGCACACGATGCTTATGCGGCCGTGCTCGCGGCCGTTCAAGCCGGGCAACCGGGCACTGCCATCAGGAAGGCCTTCCCGCTGTTGCCTCGCAAGAAATTCGACGACCTCGACAACGAACTCTATCTCACCAGCACCGCGCTCGCCTATTGGGAGTCGGGCCTGCTGTCCGCGTCCGACGTAGCGGACCTGGAAACGAAAGTCTGGAGCCTCTTTAATGAAAAGGACTGGGTAGGTCTTTTCGGCGCCAGTGAGGGGAAGAAGCGCAAGACGCAGCTCCAGGCACTTTTCAAGAAACTCGGCAAGCCGCACGCCGTCGCCGAACCGAAACCGATTGAAGGCATCTTTCGGGAAGACCAAGCCTATGCCTTCGCGCTGGGCGGGGGACTGTTCGGCGCCTTTCTCTGCGTGGGAATCGAGTACGTCGGAAGCAAGATCTCCCGTTACTCGATCGTCTTCTTCGATTACCAAGGTCCCCTGCCCCGTCTGGACGATCTGAAAAACGCCAGGCTGCAGGGTGGATTCGTTGCCAGTGCCGGGGATCGCTCCTTCGTAGCCCGGCATCAGCCGGGAGTGGAGAGGCTCTGGCAATTCGCCGGCAACGAGACGCTCGGCGAATTCGGACTACACCAGAACACGATTCGGCACACGCATCTCCTGGACATCGGAACGGAGGCCTTCGTGGAGCTGGGACGCATCCAACTCCAGGCGTCGCTTAAAGCGATGAAGTCCTCCAGCGTGCTCGAAGCATTGGAGCATTTCCAGGAAGATCTGGAGATCGCGCTATCGGCGGCGGCCGCCTCACGGAAGGAATTGACTTTCTTCCCGGTCAGCCTGCTCGTCGATGCAGGAGCCTCAGGGTAGACGCCTCGCCACCGCGCCCCATTCATTCAGCCGGCAGACGAATCCACGGCGCCTCGCTAACGCCCCGTATACGGTAGGCGGGCGACACTGCAACCCTTCATTCCTGCCAGTAGGGGACGCCCATGAGCAAGCTGACCATCATCACCGATCGCGCCCTGGATCTCGCCAGCCACGCCGGCGACAGCCTCAAGCACTTCGGCCCGCAGGCGAACAAGTGGTTGCAGTCGGGCAAGGCGATGGGCGCGCTCAAGGCGGGCGCAGCGATGGGTGCAGTGAAGACCGGCTCCAAGGTCGCGCGCACCGCCGTGCGCCGCAACCCGGCCATCGCGATCGCCGCTGCCGCCGTGGGTGTGGGTCTGCTCGGCTACGCCATCTACCGCAAGCGCCAGCGCGACAAGGGCGCGCCGATCGAAGGCAATGCGCAGCGCATCGAAGCGGCCAACAAGCGCGGCAACGTGGGTGCGCGCCGCAGCGCCGCCAGCACCCGCGGCACGCGCCGCAATGCCGCAGCGCAGGACGCCACCGAAGAGTGAGATCCGCGCACTGCCGCTGACGGCAGCCGCCGCATGAAACGCAGCGACCGGGAGACATCCCGGTCGCTTTTTTATGGTTCGCCGCGCCTCTACCTTTCCAGCGCAGGAGCGGCTTCAGCCGCGACCGAGGCGTTACCGATGCGCTCCGGTCGCGACTGACGCCGCTCCTACGCGTCATTCGGCACAACACGCACTACAGCGCGCGCCAGGCCCCCGGCGCCAACCCGTCCAGACGGTGCGCGCCCATCGCCGCACGCACCAGGCGCAGGGTCGGCAGGCCGACCGCGGCCGTCATCCGCCGCACCTGGCGATTGCGGCCTTCGCGCAGCACGACCTGCAACCAGGCATCGGGCACGCTCTTGCGGAAGCGCACCGGGGGATCGCGCGGCCACAGCGATGGCGGCGCGTCCAGCAACGTCACCTCGGCCCGCGCGGTCGGGCCGTCGTTCAACAGCACGCCGTCGCGCAGGCGCTGCACCTGCTCCGGTTGCGGCGCGCCTTCCACCTGCACCCAGTAGGTCTTGGGCTGCTTGTGCCGGGGATCGGTAAGACAGTGCGCCAATGCGCCATCGTCGGTCAGCAGCAGCAAGCCCTCGCTGTCGTAGTCCAGGCGTCCGGCCGCATACACGTCGGCGGGCAGGCCGAACTCGGCCAGGGTGCGCCGCGGCGGCGTGCTGCGGTCGGTGAACTGGCACAGCACGTTGAAGGGCTTGTTGAAGGCGATCAGCATCGACGGGAACGGCGGCGGGCCTGCGCCGCACGGCGCGGCGCAGGCATTGTCCCATGCGTCCGCGCCGCGCCGCTCGTGCGCCGGCTCAGCGCTTGACGAATTTCAGGGTCATCCGGTCGCTCTCGCCGATCGCCTGGTACTTTGCATCATCGGCGGCCTCGTGCTGGTTGCTCGGCGGCAATGTCCATACGCCCCCCGGATAATCCTTGGTGTCGCGCGGATTGGCGTTGAGCTCGCTCTTGCCGGCCAGCTTGAAGCCGGCGGCCTCGGCCATGGCGATCACCTGCGCCTGACCGACATAGCCGCTCTTGTCGTCGGCCGGCACGTCGGCCTTGGCGCGGTGCTCGACCACGCCGAGCACGCCGCCGGGCTTGAGCACGTTGTAGAAGCCCTTGAACATGCCCTCGGCCTGGCCGGCCATGCGCCAGTTGTGCACGTTGCGGAAGGTCAGCACCAGATCGGCCGAGCCGGGCGGGCCGAACACCGGTGCGTTCGGCGCATACGCGACGATGCGCGCGTGGTCGTACTGCGCCGGCGCCGCGGCGAACTTCTGCTCCAGGCCGGCGCGCGCCTTCTGCTGGTAGTCGCGGCCGCGCCCTTCCGGCACGGCGGTCGGATCCACCACCGCAGCGATGTACTGGCCGTGCTCGCGCAGGTACGGCGCCAAGATCTCCGCATACCAGCCGCCGCCCGGGGTGACCTCGATCACCGTCTGGGTCGGCTTGATGCCGAAGAACGCCAGGGTCTGGCCGGGATGGCGGTAAGCGTCGCGGGCGACGTTGGCGCGGTCGCGCCAGCTACCGTTGATCGCCGCCTGCAGGGACGCGTCCGGCGCCGGCAGCGTCGCGGTGTCGGCAGGCTTGATCGCTTGCGCGGCAGGGGCGAGCAAGGCGGTGGCGACGGCCAGAGTACAGGCGCAGGCGAGCGAGGTTCGAAGCGTCATGGCAGGCATCCGCAAGAGGAGGTGGGGCGAGCCTAGCATGCGGCCCGACAAGCCCGAATGTTGCGCTCCCGTTAGCGCGAATCACGCCGGCGGAACGCTGTTTTCGCGAGCATTGGCCGATCCTTCGACCCCCGGCGACTATCCTGTCGCCTTTCCCCACAGTGGAGCGTTTTCCATGCTGCACACGCGCGAACTCGGCCGCTCCGGCCTGCATGCGGCACCGCTGGCGTTCGGCGGCAACGTGTTCGGCTGGAGCGCCGACGCCAAGACCTCCTTCGCCCTGCTCGATGCCTTCGTCGAGGCCGGCTGCAATCTCGTCGACACCGCCGACATCTACTCGGCCTGGGTCCCCGGCAATCGCGGCGGCGAATCGGAAACGCTGATCGGACAGTGGCTCAAGCGCAGCGGCAAGCGCGACAAGGTGCTGATCGCGACCAAGGTCGGCAAGTGGGCCGAACGCCCGGGCCTGTCGGCCGACACCATCGCCGCCGCCGCGGAGGACTCGCTGCAGCGCCTGCAGACCGACGTCATCGATCTGTACCAGGCGCACGCAGACGACGATTCGGTGCCGCTGGAAGCCACGCTGGCGGCGTTCGGGCGGTTGATCGAACAGGGCAAGGTGCGCGCCATCGGTGCTTCCAACTACAGCGCCGCGCGCCTGCGCGAGGCGCTGAACGTCTCCGCGCAATATGGCCTGCCCCGCTACGAGACGCTGCAGCCGGAGTACAACCTGTACGACCGCGCCGGCTATGAGGCCGAGCTGGAGCCGCTGGTGCGCGAACAAGGCCTGGGCGTGCTGTGCTACTACGCGCTGGCCAGCGGCTTCCTCAGCGGCAAGTACCGTCAGGCCGAAGACGCGGGCAAGAGCCAGGCGCGCGGCGCCAGCGTGGTCGCGCGCTATCTCAACGCGCGCGGCCTGCGCATCCTCGCCGCGCTCGACGACATCGCCGGCAAGCATGGCGCCGCGCCCACGCAGGTGGCGCTGGCCTGGTTGATGGCGCGGCCCGGCATCGTCGCGCCGATCGCCAGCGCGACCAGCCTGGAGCAGCTGCAGGACCTGCTCGCCGCCGCACGCCTGCAGCTGTCGGCCGAGGACATCGCGCAATTGAATACCGCAAGCGAGGAAACCGCATGACCGCCCCCACCCACACCACCCGCATCGTCCTCGCCTCGCGTCCGCAGGGCGCACCGGGCACCGACAACTTCCGCACCGAACAGGCGCCGCTGGCGCCACCCGGCCCCGGCCAGGTGCTGCTGCGCAACCGCTGGCTGTCGCTGGACCCGTACATGCGCGGGCGCATGAGCGATGCGCCGTCCTACGCGCCGCCGGTGCAACTGGGCGAGACCATGGTCGGCAGCACCGTGGCCGAGGTACTGCACTCCAATTCCCCCGACCATGCGCCGGGCGATCTGGTGCTGGTGCAGAACGGCGGCTGGCAGACCCATCTGGTCGTCGACGGCGCCAGCCTGCGGCGCAAGCTCGACCCCAACTCGCCGCTGCCGCCGAGCACCGCGCTGGGCGTGTACGGCATGCCCGGCTTCACCGCCTACGCCGGCCTGCACGAGATCGGCAAGCCGCAGCCGGGCGAGACCGTCGCGGTCGCCGCGGCCACCGGCCCGGTCGGCGCCACCGTGGCGCAGATCGCCAAACTGCGCGGGGCGAAGGTGATCGCCATCGCTGGCGGTGAGGATAAGTGCCGCTACCTGCGCGAGGAACTGGGCGTGGACGTGGCCCTGGACCACCGCGCCAAGGACTTCGCCGAGCAGTTGCGCGCCGCCGCGGCCGACGGCATCGACGTGTACTTCGAGAACGTCGGCGGCCACGTGTTCGATGCGGTGCTGCCGCTGCTCAACGATTTCGCGCGGGTGCCGGTGTGCGGCACCATCGCCACCTACAACGCCAACGGCGCCTTGCCACCGGGGCCGGACCGGATGCCGGCACTGATGGGCCAGGTGCTGCGCCAGCGCCTGACCCTGCGCGGCTTCATCGTCGGCGACTTCGTCAAGCTGTACCCGGAGTTCCTGCGCGAGATGGGCGCCTGGCTGGCCGACGGCCGCGTACGCTACCGCGAGCACGTGGTGGACGGTCTGGAAAACGCACCACAGGCCTTCATCGACATGCTGAGCGGCGGCAACTTCGGCAAGCTGGTGGTGCGGCTGGGCGACTGAGGCCGCAAGGCCCTAGGCTGGTTCGTCTGTGGGAGTCGACTGTCATGCGACCACGACGAACGGAGTAGACGGACGATCTACCTCGGAATCAGTCGGGACTGATCCCACAAAAAGGGACAAGAGTCCCTCCCCACATCCCGCCCGGACACCGATCATCGCGAGTCGCTGTAGGAGTCGCGATCGCTTGGTTTCGGCTGTTGCTTTTGCCCTTGTTTTTGACTTACCGGGTTCCCTTCCGAAGCAGCGGCCAGCGCGGGGAAACACCCGAAGGGCGGCGTACATGGATGTACGCCGTCCGCGGCAGGGGCAGGATGCCCCTTCCGCGGATCCCCGTGATGGACGCGGACCCGGAGCGCGCAGCGCGGAGGGCGCAGCGCGGAGGGCGCAAGGCAGGGCGCGCTTTCTTTTGGTTACTTTTCTTTGCGCGAGCAAAGAAAAGTAACTCGCCCGTAAGGGCGAAAGCCTTTGCTTTCGCTTGAGATTTGCGTGTCGGACGAAAAAGAACCGCAGGAGCGGCTGCCGCCGCGCCCACCTGCTTCCGCGGCATCGACGCCCGCAGGCGCAGCCACTACCATCGGACGCATCGCCGCCGCCGCCGCTTCCATGTCCGAGTCCCCGCGTCCCCCTCGCGCACGCCGCACCGCGCGTGCCGTCACCGCCCCCACCCCGCCGGAGCGCGGCCTGGCCGCGGAGCTGATGCGGCGCATCGGCGAATGCGAAGGCGATCCGAACTTCATGACCTCGCTGGCACGCGGTCTGGCCGTGCTCAGCGCCTTCGGCCAGCACAGCCGCGACGTCAGCATGGCCCAGCTCAGCGCCGATACCGGCATTCCGCGCGCGGCGGTGCGGCGCGTGCTGTACACGCTGGAGAAGCTCGGCTACGCCGGCACCCACGGCCGCGGCTACGTGCTGCTGCCGCGCGCGCTGGGCATCGGCAGCGGCTACCTGTCCACCGCCGCGCTGTCGGTGGCGGCGCAGCCGGTGCTGGACGCGCTGCGCGACACCCTGCACGAGTCCTGCTCGCTGGGCGTGCTCGATGGCGACGACCTGCTGTACGTGGCGCGTGCGGAAACCGTGCGGATCATGTCGATCGGCCTGCGCGCCGGCAGCCGCCTGCCGGCGTACTGCACCTCGATGGGCCGGGTACTGCTGGCGGCGCAGCCGGGCGACACCTTGAACAGCTATCTGGAGCGCAATCCGCTGCGCCCGCGCACCGAACGCACCGTCACCGACCGCGCGCAGTTCCAGGCCCTGCTCGAGCGCGTGCAGCGCGACGGCTACGCGGTGGTGGACCAGGAACTGGAGATCGGCCTGCGCTCGGTGGCGGTGCCGGTGCGCAACCGCCAGGACCGCGTGGTCGCCGCGCTCAACGTCGGCAGCTCTGTGGCGCGGATGACCCTGGGCAGCCTGCAGAGCACGGTGCTGCCGGCGCTGCGGCATGCGGCGCAGCAGTTGAGTCGGGTGCTGGACTGACCCGCATCCGCCCCTGCGGGGCACCTTTCCCTCCGACGAAACAAGGGATAAGCCCCTCTCCCCCCGGGAGAGGGGTTGGGGTGAGGGTCCGGCACGCGCCGCGATCTGGCCGATACCACGCATCTGCCGAAGCAACGCAACGTGTCAGCCACGCGTCGCATCGTGTCGTTCGCGGCGCTCGGTGCAGCGGACCGCGTGTCACGATCATTCCCAGCCGAGCCGCAACAGCGGCGCCGGGCTCAATCCGTCCCTTCGGCGGCCTGCTCGGCCAGGATCGGCGCGGCCAGGGCGAAGGCGTGGTTGGCCGCAGGCACGCCGCAATAGATCGCCGCCTGCAGCAGCACTTCCTTGATTTCGTCGGCGTTGACGCCGTTGTTGCGCGCGGCGCGCACGTGCAGCTTGAATTCTTCGTCGTGGCCGCGTGCCACCATCATCGCCAGGGTCAGCAGCGAGCGCGTGTGCCGCGGCAGGCCCTCGCGGGTCCACACCGTGCCCCAGGCGGTACGGGTGATGAACTCCTGGAATTCCTTGGTGAACGGCGTGCGCGCGGCCAGCGAGCGGTCGACGTGGGCATCGCCGAGCACCGCGCGGCGCACCTGCAGGCCGGCGGCGTAGCGTTCGTTCTCGTCCATCGGGGCGACTCCTGAAAGGTGGGAAAAGCGGGCGCTGACTACTGCAGCAGGAAGCGCAGCAGCGCGTCGTTGAAGGCGTGCGGCGACTCGACGTTGCACAGGTGGCGGCCGTGCACCTCGGCCTCCTCGCCCTGCGCCACCTGCGCGGCGATGACCTGCAGATCGGCCGGCGGACACACCGGATCGTCGTGCCCGGCCACGGCCAGCACCGGCACGCCGATCTCGCCCAGGCGCGCGCGGAAGTCGGCCTCGGCCAGCGCCTGGCAGCAGCCGATGTAGGCCTGCGCATCGGTGGCGCGGAAGCTGTCCAGGATCGCCTCGACGGTCGCCGGCTGCGCTTCGGCGAAGGCCGGGGTGAACCAGCGCGTGCGGGTGCCTTCGCACAGCGGCGCCAGGCCTTCGGCGCGCACCTGCTCGATGCGCGCCTGCCAGCTCTCGGCGCTGCCGATTTTGGCTGCGGTGGCGCACAGGGTGAGGCTGAGCAGGCGCTCGCCCGCGTGCAGGCCCAGCCACTGTCCGGTCAGCCCACCGATCGACAGGCCGCAGAAATGGCTGCGCTCGATCGACAGCGCATCCCAGAGCGCCACCACGTCGCCGCCGAGGTCGGCGATGGCATAGGGCGCCGGCGGGGTGGTGGACGCGCCATGGCCGCGACGGTCGTAGCGCAGCACGCGGAAGTGCGGCGACAGCGCGGCGATCTGCGCGTCCCACATGTGCAGGTCGGTGCCGAGCGAGTTGCACAGGGTCAGCCACGGACGGCCTTCGCTGCCGTCGATGCGGTAATGCAGACGATGCGTGGGCAGGTCGAGGATGGGCATGGGCGGCGCTCGCAGGGAAAGTGGAAGGGGCCGTCGCGGCATGGAACCGCGCGGCACCGGCAAGTCTAGAACGTGGCGCCGACGCTGCGGCAGACGGGCACGGCGCGACGGCTCACGCGCGCGCCTGCGCGGCGAGCACGCGCTCGATCCACACCGTCGCCATGCCGCGCCAGCTGTCGCTGGCGAACAGCGCATCCAGTTGCGCCGGCGCCAGCACCGCGGTCACCTGCGGTTCCTCGGCCAGCACCACGCGCAAATGCTGCTGCGTGGCCAGCGCACGACGCACCGCGGTTTCCACCAGCGCATGCGCGGCGGCCTTGCCCAGGTGCGCAGCCAGGGTCACCGCCACCGCCTCGGCGTAGAGCAGGCCGCCATGGCTGTCCAGATGCGCGGCCATGCGCGCGCGGTCCAGTTCCAGGCCCTCGACCAGCACGCGCACCTGGGCGAGGCTGCCGGCGCTCAGGCGCACCAGTTCCGGCAAGGTTTCCCATTCGGCATGCCAGCCGCCGACGGCGCGCTCGTGTTCCTGCGGCAGCGCCGCGAACAAGGTCGCCAGCAAGCCCGGCGCGCGCGTGGCCGCGGCGATCGCGACCACGCAGCCGACCGGATTGCGCTTGTGCGGCATCGCCGAGGAGCCGCCCTTGCCCGCCGCGGCGGGCTCGAACGCCTCGGCCACTTCCGACTGCATCAGCAGGGCGACGTCGCGGCCGATCTTGCCAAGGCTGCCGGCGAGCAGCGCGAACGCCGCGCCGATCTCGCCGATCCGGTCGCGCGCCGCGTGCCAGGGCAGCGCCGGCAACGGCAGCCGCAATTCCTCGGCCAACGCCTCGGCCACGGCCAGGCCCTGCGACTGCAGCGCAGCCAGGGTGCCGGCGGCACCGCCGAACTGCAGCACCAACGCATCCTCGCGCAGCGCCTGCAGGCGTCGGCGGCTGCGCTGCAGCGCGTCCAGCCAACCCGCGGCCTTCAGCCCGAAGGTCACCGGCACCGCCTGCTGCAACAGGGTGCGCCCGGGCAGCCCGGTGTCGCGCTCGCGCTGCGCCAATGCCGCCAGCGCCGTGCACAGCGCGTCGAGTTGCGCTTCCACATGGTCGAGCGCGGCGCGCAGCTGCAGCACCGCGCCACTGTCGATGATGTCCTGACTGGTCGCGCCCCAGTGCACCCAGCGCGCGGCGTCTTCATCGGCGGCGGCGACCTGCGCGGTGAGCGCCTTGACCAGCGGAATCGCCGGATTGCCGGCCAATGCGGTGGCGGCGGCAAGCGCCGGCAGGTCGTAGCGCGCGGCATCGCAGGCGGCGGCGATCGGCGCCGCTGCGTCGGCAGGGATCACGCCGCAGCGTGCCTGCGCGCGCGCCAGCGCCGCTTCCACGTCGAGCATGGCCTGCAGGCGCGCGCGGTCGTCGAACAGCGCATCGACGGCCGGATCGCCGAACAGCGGACGCAACAGGGACTCGGAGACGCTCATCGGTTCGTAGGCGGTGGAGAGATCATGCAGCGTAACCGCTGCAGCCTGTGCGGGATGTCGCTGCGCTCAGTAGCGGAAGAACACGGTCTCGTGCTCGCCCTGCATGCGCACGTCCCACTGGTAGCGGTTGGGCGCCAGCGGTTGCGCGATCAGGGTCGAGCGGCGCTCGGCCGGCACCTGCGCCAGGATCGCGTCGCCCTCCAGGTCGTCGTCGCCGAAATACAGCCGGGTCGGTGCGGCGCGCAGCAGGCCACGCATGAACACCAACACCACCAGGTGCGGCGCCTGCAGGCCCTTGGGCCCGGCGACGCGCCCGGGCTTGACCGTGCGGAAGGCGAAGCGGCCCTGCGCGTCGGTCGGTACCCGGCCCCAGCCGTGGAAGGCGGGATCGTGTTCGCCGCGGCGCGGATCGGCGGCATGGTCGTAGATGCCGGCGGCATCGGCCTGCCAGATCTCCAGCAGCGCATCGCCGACCGGTGCGCCGTTGCCGTCGAATACGCTGCCGGCGATCTCCACGTGGGTGCCCTGCGCCTGCGCCGGCGCGATCTCGGTGCGGTACAGCGGCTCCAGCCCGATCCGGTAATAGGGGCCCACCGTCTGCGAAGGGGTTGCCTGGAAACTCATCGCCTCACTCCCAAGGGGTCTGCTTGCGTCCGCGCAGGACGATGTCGAAACGGTAGCCCAGCGCGAACTCGTTGGCGGTGGTCTCCCAGTCGAACGCGGAGACCATGCGCTCGCGCGCCTTGGGATCCTCCACGCAGTTGAAGATCGGGTCGAACGCCAGCAGCGGGTCGCCGGGGAAATACATCTGCGTGACCAGGCGCTGGCCGATGCCGTCGCCGTGCAGCGAGAAATGGATGTGCGCCGGGCGCCAGGCGTTGTAGTGGTTGCGCCACGGATAGGCGCCGGGCTTGATGGTGGTGAAGCGGTAGCGGCCGTGGTCGTCGGTCAGCACTTGGCCGGTGCCGATGAAGTTGGGATCCAGCGGCGCGTCGTGCTGGTCGCCGGCGTGCAGGTAGCGGCCGGCGGCGTTGCACTGCCACACCTCGACCACGCTGTTGCGCACCGGCTTGCCGTTCTCGTCGAGCAGGCGCCCGCTGACGATGATGCGCTCGCCCAGCGGCGCACCGGGGAAGCCGGCGGTGAGATCGGCGGCGTGTTCGCCGAGGGTGGTGCGGTCCAGGGTCGGGCCGGTCGCTTCGGACAGGGTCAGCGGGATCGCGATCGGATCGCGGGTCGGGCCGCGCGCGCCGGTGGAGGCGTAGGGCGGGTGCAGGTAAGCCGGCTGCGTCCCGGGGTACGGGCGGCGATAGCCGAGCAGGGGATCGATGGGGGTGTCGTCGCGCATCGTGCGGTCTCGCTGGCTCCGCGCGGAGCCGGTTGGCTGGAAGAATGATGCAGGCGTGCGGGGCGCAGCGTCGATGGGGCGAGCGGCTACAGCCGCTCGATCGCCAGCGCCACGCCCTGGCCGACGCCGATGCACATGGTCGCCAGACCGCGGCGACCACCGCTGGCCTCGAGCTGGCGCAGCAGGGTCAGGGCGAGGCGCGCGCCGCTCATGCCCAGCGGATGACCGAGCGCGATCGCGCCGCCGTTGGCGTTGACGTGTGCGGCATCGTCGGCGACGCCGAGTTCGCGCAGGCAGGCCAGGCCCTGCGCGGCAAACGCCTCGTTGAGTTCGATCGCATCGAAGTCGCCGATGGACAGCCCCAGCCGCGCCAGCAGCTTGCGCGTGGCCGGCACCGGGCCGATGCCCATGTAGGCCGGCTCCACGCCGGCACTGGCGAAGCCCAGCACGCGTGCACGCGGGGTCAGGCCCAGCGCCTGCACCTGCGCGTCGCTGGCCAGCAGCAGCGCGGCGGCGCCGTCGTTGATGCCCGAGGCATTGCCGGCGGTGACCGTGCCGGGCTGGCGGAAGATCGGCTTGAGCCTGGCCAGCGCCTCGAGTGTGGTGTCGGCGCGCGGATGCTCGTCGACACCGACCTCGATGGTCTCGCCGCGCCTCCTTCCCGGGGCGGTCACCGGCACGATCTCGCCGTCGAAGAAACCGGCGGCCTGCGCGGCGGCGGTGCGCTGCTGGCTGCGCAGGGCGAAGGCGTCCTGGTCCTCGCGCGAGATGCCGTAGCGTGCGGCCACGTTCTCGGCGGTCTCGCCCATCAGCTCCACGCCATACAGTTGCTGCAGCTTCGGATTGACGAAGCGCCAGCCCATGGTGGTGTCTTCGAGCTGCTGGTTGCGGGCGAAGGCGCTGTCGGCCTTGCCCATCACCCACGGCGCGCGCGACATCGACTCGACGCCGCCGGCGATGGCCAGGCCCAGCTCGCCGGCGCGGATGCCGCGCGCGACGGTGCCGATGGCATCCAGGCCAGAGCCGCACAGGCGGTTGACCGTGCTGCCCGGCACGCCGAACGGCAGGCCCGCCAGCAGCAGGCTCATGCGCGCGACGTTGCGGTTGTCCTCGCCGGCCTGGTTGGCGCAGCCCAGGTAGACGTCGTCGAGTTGCGCCGGATCCAGCTGCGGCTGCCGCGCCAGCAGCGCCTGCAGCGGCACCGCGCCGAGGTCGTCCGCGCGCACCCCGGCCAGGGCGCCGCCGTAGCGGCCGATCGGCGTGCGAACGCCGTCGATGATGTAGGCCTCGTTCATGCCGCCTCCGTGGAATCGGCCAGGGTCAGCGCCAGCCCGGTGGCCTGGCGCAGGTCGTCCAGGCTCACGCCTTCGACCAGTTCGAGCACGCGCGCGCCGTCCGGCCCGAGCGCGAACACGCCCAGGTCGGTGTACACCCGCGAGACGCAGCGCAGTCCGGTCAACGGATAGCTGCAGGCGTTCACCAGCTTGGGCTCGCCGCGCTTGGTCAGCAGCTCCATCATCACGTAGACCTGCTTGGCGCCGATCGCCAGATCCATCGCGCCGCCGACCGCAGGGATGGCATCGGCCGCGCCGGTGCTCCAGTTGGCCAGGTCGCCATGCACCGACACCTGGAACGCGCCGAGCACGCACACGTCCAGGCGCCCGCTGCGCATCATCGCGAACGAGTCGGCGTGGTGGAAATAGCAGCCGCCGGTCAGCAGCGTCACCGGCTGCTTGCCGGCGTTGATCAGGTCCAGGTCCTCCTGCCCCGGCGGCGGCGCCGGCCCCATGCCGAGCAGGCCGTTCTCGCTGTGCAGGAAGATCTCCTTGTCCGCCGGCAGGAAGTTGGCCACCGCGGTCGGCAGGCCGATGCCCAGGTTGACGTAGGCGCCCTCGGGGATGTCGCGCGCCACCCGCGCAGCCAGCGCGTTGCGGTCGATGCCGCGCCCGTTCAATGCGTGCATGCGCCCTCCTGTGAGGTGGCCACCGCCACCACGCGTTGCACGAAGATGCCCGGCGTCACCACCGCTTCCGGGTCCAGTGCGCCGAGTTCCACCACTTGCTCCACCTGCACGATCGCGCAGGTCGCGGCCATCGCCATCAGCGGGCCGAAGTTGCGCGCGGTCTTGCGGTACACCAGGTTGCCCCAGCGGTCGCCGTGGTGCGCCTTGATCAGCGCGAAATCGGCGCGGATCGGATACTCCAGCACGTAGTGGCGGCCATCGATCTCGCGGGTCTCCTTGCCGGCGGCCAGCTCGGTGCCGTAGCCGGTCGGGGTGAAGATCGCGCCCAGGCCGTTGCCGGCCGCGTGGATGCGCGCGGCCAGGTTGCCCTGCGGCACCAGCTCCAGTTCCAGCTCGCCGGCGCGGTAGGCCGCGTCGAAGTGCTGCGAGTCGCTCTGCCGCGGGAACGAGCACACGATCTTGCGCACGCGCTTGTGCTTGATCAGCGCGGCCAGCCCGGTCTCGCCGTTGCCGGCGTTGTTGTTGACGATGGTCAGCTCGCGCGCGCCCTGCGCGATCAGTGCATCGATCAGCGCATCGGGCATGCCCGCAGTACCGAAGCCGCCGATCATCACCGTGGCGCCATCGTGGATGTCGGCCACTGCGTCGGCGCACGAAGCCAGGGTCTTGTCGATCATCGGCGCCGCTCCGCCGTCGCCGGCCAGGGGCACAGCGCACAGGGGCGCAGGCGCATTACGGGGTCTGCCACGACATCCTCCTCCAGGTCGCTTCGGGAGGCCACGTTAGGCCCGCTCCGGCGGGCGGTCAATCCGATTATCGGATGCATAGTTCGATAAACGAACAATTTAACGATGTGGCAACGGCGCGCCGGCTCATCCCTGTTGTATACATTCGGCCATCGCCGCGTATCGGGCGATGGCGTAAAGGCAGCGCCAGCTCGCCCTCCGCCCGCAACACGCAAGGATCTTCCCCAGCCTGTTGTATACACAATCGAGGTCGCCGCCATGCAGTCGTCCGCTCCGGCATTTCCGCTCAATGCCTGGTACGCCATCGCCTGGGATCACGAGGTCAAGCACGCGCTGCTGCCGCGCAAGGTGTGCAATCTGGACATCGTGCTGTACCGCACCAGCAGCGGCCGCGTCGCCGCGCTCGAGGACGCCTGCTGGCATCGGCTGGTGCCGCTGTCGATGGGCCGGCTGCGCGGCGACGACGTGGTCTGTGGCTATCACGGCCTGGTCTACGACACGAACGGGCGCTGCGTGCACATGCCCTCGCAGGACACGATCAACCCGTCCGCCTGCGTGCGCCGCTTCCCCACCGTGGAACGGCACCGCTACGTCTGGGTGTGGCCGGGCGATGCGGCGCTGGCCGACCCCGCACTGGTGCCGGACCTGCACTGGAACGACGACCCGGCCTGGGCCGGCGATGGCCGCACCATCCACGTCAAGTGCGACTACCGGCTGGTGCTGGACAACCTGATGGACCTGACCCACGAGACCTTCGTGCACGGCTCCAGCATCGGCCAGGACGAGGTCGCCGAGGCGCCGTTCGACGTGGTCCACGGCGAACGCAGCACGGTGGTCTCGCGCTGGATGCTGGACATCGACCCGCCGCCGTTCTGGGCCTGGCAGATCGAACATGCGCACGGCTACCGCGGCAAGGTCGACCGCTGGCAGATCATCCGCTTCGAGGCGCCCTGCACCATCGCCATCGATGTGGGCGTGGCGGTGGCCGGCAGCGGCGCGCCGCAGGGCGACCGCTCGCGCGGGGTCAACGGCTACGTGCTCAACACCATCACCCCGGAAACCGATCGCACGTGCCACTACTTCTGGGCATTCGCGCGCAACCATTCGTTGCACGAGCAGTCGATCACCACGCGCCTGCGCGACGGCGTCAGCGGTGTGTTCGGCGAGGACGAGCTGATCCTGGAAGCGCAGCAGCGCGCCATCGACGCGCATCCGGACCACGTGTTCTACAACCTCAACGTCGATGCCGGCGGCATGTGGGCGCGGCGGCTGATCGAGCGCATGGTCGCCGCCGAGCAGCGCAACCAGGACCTGCAGCTGCGCATGGTCGGATGAACCGCCGCCAGGATCCCGGAGCCACCGCCATGTCCGCCGCGCATCCGTTCCGCTCCAGTGCCGCGCAGACCACCCGCGCCCTGCTGGAAGTGCGCGAGCTGATCCTGGCCGGCGCCCTGCCCGCCGGCGAGCGCCTGTCCGAGGTCGCGCTGGTGGAGCGCCTGGGCGTCTCGCGCACGCCGGTGCGCGCCGCCCTGCAGCGACTGGCCGAGGAAGGCCTGGTGCAGCCGCTGCGTGGCGGCGGCTACGCGGTGCAGGCGTTCGACGAGGCCGATGTGGACGACGCCATCGAACTGCGCGGCACCCTGGAAGGGCTGGCCGCGCGCCGCGCCGCCGAGCGCGGTGCCGAGCCGGCCTTGCTGGCGCGGGCGCAGGCGCTGCTGGCGCAGATCGACGCCGTGCTGGCGTCGCGACCGCTGAGCGAGGACGCCTTCGCCCGCTATGTGGACTGCAATGCGCAGTGGCACGCGCTGCTGTTCGAGATGGCCGGCAGTGCGCTGCTCTCGCGCGAGTTCGCGCGCGTCGCGCAACTGCCGTTCGCCTCGCCCAGCAGCTTCGTGCTCGAACGCGGCCAGGCGGCCACCGTACTGTCGATCGCGCAGGACCAGCACCGCCAGGTGCTGGATGCGATCGTGCGCCGCGAAGGCGCACGCGCCGAAGCGTTGATGCGCGAACACGCGCGACTGGCGCAGCGCAACGCGCATCACGCCCTGCACGACCAGAACGCGCTTGGGCAGATTCCCGGCAGCCGCCTGCTGCGGCGGCGTCCACCGGCCTGAGTGCGGCGTAAGCCTCCTTCCCATCTCCCCCTCCCGCCTGCCGGACCCCGCCATGCGCAAAGACACCCAGTGGACCACCGCCCGCGTCGTCGCCATCGCCACGCCGTGCCAGGACGTGCGCGAGATCGTGCTTGATCCCGGCCGCGCCAGCCGCCCGTTCACCGTGGGCAGCCATCTCGACGTGCGCGTGCGCATCGGCGAGACCTGGCACGAACGCTCCTACTCCCTGGTCGGCGAGCCGGCCGCCGACGGCCACTACCGCATCGCGGTGCGCGCGGTGCCGGACAGCCGCGGCGGTTCGCGCGCGATGTGGGCGCTGGCGCCGGGCGACCAACTGGAGATTTCCTCGCCCAACAACCACTTCGCGCTGGACGAGACCGCCGAACACATCGTGCTGGTCGCCGGCGGCATCGGCATCACCCCGATCCTGGGCATGGCGCAACGGCTGGCACGCGGGCGCATCCCGTTCCAGGTGCTCTACGCCGGCCGCAGCCGTGCCAGCATGGCCTACCTGGAGCATCTGCAGGATCTGCTCGGCGAGCGCCTGCAGCTGTTCTGCCCGGAGCATCTCGGCCAGCTCGAGCTGGCGGCGCACATCGCGCAATGGCCGCGCAACGCCGACGTCTACGCCTGCGGCCCGCTGCCGCTGCTGGACGAACTGCGGCAACGCTGGCGCGACGACGGCCGCGCGCGTGCGCGCCTGCATTTCGAGACCTTCGGCAACAGCGGCAACGCGCCGGCGCAGCCGTTCGTGGTGCAGGTGCCGGCGCTGGGCAAGACCGTACAGGTGGCCGAGAACGAGTCGCTGCTCGATGCGCTGAGCGCGGCCGGCGTGGAAGTCATGGCCGACTGCCGTCGCGGCGAATGCGGCCTGTGCGTGGTCGAGGTGCTGGATGCGGCGGCCCCGCTGGACCACCGCGACGTGTTCCTCAGCGACGAACAGCGCCACAGCAACCGCAAGTTGTGCGCCTGCGTCTCGCGTGCGCTCGGCGGCAGCGTCAGCATCGACACGGGCTACCGCGCCGACGCGTTCTGACGCCTGCGCGCATCCCCTTCGCAGCACGCAGGCGCCGTCCACGGGGGTGGACGGCGCCTGCCAGCGATCAACGCGCGCGACACGACCTCACTTGGTCGCCGCGTCCCAATGCTCCTGGATCTTGCCGTTCTGGATGCGGAACATGTCGAACCAGGTGGTGGTGTAGGTCTTGCTGGCGTCCTTGGGATCGGGCAGCGTGCGCACCGACACCAGGGTCACGTAGTCGCCCTCGGCCAGGATCGCCACCAGCGGCAACTGCACGCGCGGCCGGATCGGCGTCGGCTTGACGAAGGAGGTCAGGAACGCCAGGAACGCATCGCGGCCGTTGGCCACGTTCGGGTTGTGCTGGATGTAATCCTTGGCCATGTACATCGGCGCATATTCGGTGTGCCCAGCTTCGAACACGATGCGCCAGAAGTCGTAGACCAGGCGCTTGTTGGCGGTGGTGCGCCAGTCCTCGCCGTGCAGCAGCTGCGCGTGGTTGGGATTGGCGGTGACCGCGGTCTGCGCGAACGCGGACGCGACCGGGAGCGCAAGCAGCAGCGCCAGCAGACAGGCCTGAAAACGGATCTTCATGGAAGACTCTCCGATGGGGGAACAGGGGGAATGCGCAGTGCCGCTGCGCTATCGCGATGCGCGGCAACGTCGGTACCGGCGCGGCTGCAGCGTAGCAACGCGCCGCGCCTCCGCGAGGCAGGAAATCGCGAAAATCACGCGGATTTACCGGCTTTTTTTCCTGGTCTGGGAGAATCGCCACAGTTACCTCGATATCAGAAATGGCGCGGCAACACGCACCTGAAGGTGCGCATGCAGTGCATGGCGCCGCGATGTGTTGGCGCTCTGCACCCTCATCCATCGGCGCGCCTGATCGCCGTCATCGATCGCAATGACCGACGGCTCTTCTGTCGAGAGTGGGAATTCGGAATTCGGGATTGAAAGAAAGCGGAGAAAGGACACCATCGACGTGCGCAGGGGAACCGGGACGCGGCTTTACGAATCCCCAATCCCGACTCCCCAATCCCCCCGCTAAAGCGCCAACGGCAATCCCGCGTAATTCTCGGCAATGGTCGCGCGTCCGGCGGCGCTGCCGAGCAGGTAGTCCAGTTCCGCATCGTGCAGGCGCCGGCTGAACGCGTCCTCGTCCGGGAAGCGATGCAGCATCGTGGTCATCCACCAGGAAAAGCGCTCGGCCTTCCACACGCGCTGCAGGGCCAGTTCCGAGTAGCGCTGCAGCGGCGCGTCGCTGCGCTCCTGCTGCGCCTGCGCGAACAGGTGCGCGAGCAGGCCGACATCGCCGGCCGCCAGGTTCAGCCCCTTGGCGCCGGTCGGCGGCACGATGTGCGCGGCATCGCCGGCCAGGAACAGGCGGCCGTACTGCATCGGCTCGGCGACATAGCTGCGCAGCGGCGCGATGCTTTTCTCCAGCGACGGACCGGTGACCAGCGCCTGCGCCACGTCGTCGGGCAGACGCCGACGCAGTTCGTCCCAGAAGCGATCGTCCGACCAGTCCTCCACCCGCTCGTCCGCCGGCACCTGCACGTAGTAGCGGGTGCGGGTGGGAGAACGCATGCTGCACAGCGCGAAACCACGCGCATTGCGCGCATAGATCAGTTCGTCGGCCACGGGCGGAGTGTCGGCCAGCACGCCCAGCCAGCCGAACGGATAGATCCGCTCGTACACACGCAGCACCTCGGCCGGGATCGCGCGGCGGCTGACCCCGTGGAAGCCGTCGCAGCCGACCACGTAGTCGCAATCCAGGCGCTGCGTGACGCCATCCTGCACGAAGCTCAGCCACGGCTGCAGCCCGGCGATGTCGTGCAACTGCACATCCTCGACGGAATAGAGGGTGGCGGCGCCGGCGGCGCGGCGTGCGTCCATCAGGTCCCGGGTCACTTCGGTCTGGCCGTAGACGGTGACCGCACGGCCACCGGTCGCCGCACTCAGTTCGATGCGTTCGCGGCGCTGCTCCAGCGCCAGTTCGAAGCCGTGGTGGACGATGCCTTCGCGCCGCATGCGCGCGCCGGCACCGGCGGCGCACAGCAGGTCGGCGGTGCCCTGCTCCAGCACGCCGGCACGGATCCGCGACAGCACGTGTTCCGGCGTCTGCCGCTCGACGATGACGGTGTCGATGCCGTGGCCGTGCAGCAACTGCCCGAGCAGCAGCCCGGCCGGGCCGGCGCCGACGATGGCGACCTGGGTACGCATACGTCCTCCGAAGGATGGGACAGACCCACAGTGTTCCGGTTGCGGCGTGCCGAGGACATGGATCATCGCGACCGATTCCGGTACTTTTCGCCGATGCCCCGCAATGCCTCCGCCGCTGTCGCGTCGCCCGCCACGGTCCCGGCCTTTCGCCTGTATGGCGAGACCGGCGACAGAGGGACATCGGACCTGTTGCACTGGGAATCCATCGCCGCGCGCAGCCGCCTGCACGACTGGCATATCCGCCCGCACCGCCACGGCGATCTGCTGCAACTGCTGTATCTGCAACGCGGCAGTGCCGGCCTGCACTTGGACGGAACGCAGCAGCGCCTGCGCGGGCCATGCCTGCTGCTGTTGCCGCCGCTGTGCGTGCACGGCTTCCGTTTCCAGCGCAACGTGCGCGGCCATGTCGTGACCGTGTCGGCGCCGCTGCGGCAGCGCCTGGCGGCGCAATGGCCGAATCTGGACGAAGCGCTGGCGCGGCCGCTGTGCCTGCCCGCCGGCGATCAGCAAGCGATGCTGGACGCCTGCTTCGCCGCCATCGCCGCCGAACACACACAGCACCGCCCCGGCCGCGAGCCGATGCTGCAGGCGCTGGTCACGCAGGCCTTGCTGTGGGCGGCGCGCGGCGCGCTGGCGGATGCCCATCGCGATCCGCACGATGCCGACCGCGGCGCGCGCCACGTGCGCGCCTACACCGCGCTGATCGACGCGCATTACCGCGAGCATTGGCCGCTGGCCCGCTATGCCGACCGGCTCGGGCTGAGCCGCAGTCATCTCAACGCGCTGTGCCGGCGCCTGGCCGGCGCCTCGGCGCTGGAACTGTTGCAACGACGGATCATGCTCGAGGCACGGCGCAGCCTCGTCTACACCACCTTGACCGTGCAGCAGCTGGCCGAAGTCCTGGGTTATGCCGATGCGGCGTACTTCAGTCGCTGCTTCCGGCGGCATGCGGGGTGTTCGCCGATCCAGTTCCGGCAGCGTGCGCAAGGGTGACACGACCCGCAGCCAGTACGGAGATCGCGGTGCGGTCGCTTTACTGTGGGAGGGACTTCAGTCCCGACGCGTGATCGATGATCGACCAGTCCCGCTTCGTTCGTCGCAGCTGAAATGGCGAGTCACCGCAGAAGCGTCGGGACTGAAGTCCCTCCCACAATGCAGTGTCGGCGCCGGTGCCGGTGCCAGGGCCCTATTGGCCGCGCGTAGCTCAACACGCACGCAACGGGACAATCATCTCTCCCGCAATCAATGCATCCACGAGCACAACCGGGCGCCACATCGACGCCCGGCGACTTGCTCTCAGAACGGATACTGCGGCGCGCTGTCCTGGATCGTCACCCACTGCCAGTGCGTGTACTGGCCCCAGTCGGCCGGGCCGCCCATGCTGGTGCCGTTGCCGGAGGCGCCGGTACCGCCGAACGGATTGGTGACTTCGTCGGCCACGGTCTGGTCGTTGATGTGCAGCAGGCCGGTGTGCAGGCGCTCGCCCAGCGCCATCGCGCGACCGACCGACGCCGACAGGATGCCGGCGGACAGGCCGTACTCGGTCTGGTTGGCCAGCGCCACCGCCTCGTCGTCGCTGTCGAAGGCGATGACGTTGGCGACCGGGCCGAACACTTCCTCCTCGAACGCCGGCATGCCCGGCTGCACGTTCGACAGCACCGTGGCCGCATAGAACAGGCCGTCGTGGGTGCCGCCGGCCTCGACCACGGCGCCGGCCGCCACCGAGGCATCGACCACGTCCTTGACGTGCTGCAGCTGGCGCTGGTCGATGATCGGACCGAGTGCCACGTGGGCGGTGGCCGGGTCGCCAACCGGCAGGTGCCGTGCCTTCTCCGCCAGGCGCCGGGTCAGTTCGGCGGCGATGCTGCGCTGGACCAGCACGCGACCGGTGGCCATGCAGATCTGGCCCTGGTGGAAGTACGCGCCGAAGGCGATCGCCGACACCGCCTTGTCCAGGTCGGCATCCTCGAGCACGATCAACGAGTTCTTGCCGCCCAGTTCCAGCGCGGTCTTCTTCAGGTGCTTGCCGGCCAGTTCGCCGATACGGCGGCCGGCGGCAGTGGACCCGGTGAACGCGATCATCGGCACGCCCGGCGCCTCGACCAGCGCCTGGCCGGCATCCGCACCGCCCGGCAGCACGTGCAGCAGGCCCTTCGGCAGGCCGGCCTGCTGCAGCACCTCGGCGATGACGAAACCGCCAGCGTACGGCGTGCGCGGATCGGGCTTGAGCACCACCGCATTGCCCACCGCCAGCGCCGGCGCCACCGAACGCAACGACAGCACCAGCGGGAAATTGAACGGCGAGATCACCCCGACCACGCCCAGCGGCAAGCGTCGCGCCAGGCTCAGCCGGCCCGGCGCGGTCGGCAGCACCTGGCCCTGCGCCTGCAGCGGCATCGCCGCGGCCTGCTGCAGCAGCACGATCGCCTCGCGCACCTCGTGCTCGCCCTTGGGCAGGATGCCGCCGGTCTCGCGGGCGATCAGCGCCGCGGCCGCCGCCGCATGCTGCTGCAGTACCTGCGCGGCGCGATGGAACACGGCCGCGCGCTCGCGCGGCGGTGTGGCCGCCCAGGCGCGTTGCGCGTCGCGCGCCTGCGCTACCGCCGCGGCCACGTCGGCGGCATTGGCCTGGCCGACGCGGTGCAGCGGCGTGCCGCTGCCCGGTTCGATCACCTCGAGGACGCCGCCCTGGGCGGCGACCCACTCGCCGTTGAAGATGCGCTCGCTCCAGGTGGATGCGGCGGCCAGGGGTTCGGTGCTGTGCATGCTGTGTACTCTCGTGGAAAGAGGAAGAAAGAGTGGTTCAGAGGGCGGTGGCGGCCAGGCCGCCATCCACCGGCAGGTTGACGCCGTTGATCCAGCGCGCCGCATCGGAGGCGAGGAACACCACCGCTTCGGCGACCTCGTCGGCATAGGCCGGGCGCTTCATCTTGCCGGCATCGGCCTGGACCCGCTCGGGCCCGAGCATGGTGACGAAATCGCCCAGGATCGGCGTGAATACCGGGCCGGGCGCGACGCTGTTGACCCGCACCGAATGCGCGGCGAACCAGTCGCGCGAGCGCAGCAGCGTCCACACGATCAGCGCTTCCTTGAAGTACTGGTAGCAGGTCGCCTGCGGCACCGGATGCGCCGCCAGCCAGTCGCTGCCGGCGGCGTAGCTGTCGGCGGCGGCCAGCTGCTTGTGCAGGTCCAGCCGCTGCGGCCACTCGGCGCCGAGGATGGAGGCGATGTTGATGATGCTGCCGCCGGGCACGATGCGCGGCAGCAACGCCTGGCTGAGGTGGCGCAGGCCCAGGTAGTTGACCTTCGCCACCACGTCCACCGGCGCGGTGCCGGGCACTCCAGCGATGTTGGCCAGCGCATCGATGCGCTCGGGCAGCTGCGCCACCAGCGCGTCGATCGAGGCCGGGTCGCCCAGATCGGCCTGGTGGAAGCCGTGCAGGGTCATGTTGACCGGCTGGCGGTCGATGCCGATCACGGTGGCGCCGTGGAAGCGCGCCAGGCGTGCGACCTCGGCGCCGATGCCGGAGGCCACGCCGGTGACGAGGATTGTCTTGTTGTGCAGGTTCATGGCAGCGCGTGTCCGTTGCGAAGTTGGTCAGAAGACGTGGATGTATTGCAGGTTGACGTTGTGGCCGGAGGGCGCGTTCTTGACCTCCACCGGCATGTAGAAATTGGCGTTGAAGATGTTCTTCTGGTCGATCCGCCACGACAGGCCGGGGCCCAGGTAGAACTGCGTCTGCTTGCTGTCGGCGACGCGCTGGCCATTGGTGCGGTTGTCGCGCAACTGCTTGAGGTAGTAGCCGTTGATGCCCAGGTGCAGGTCCTTGACCACTTCCAGCGAGCTGGCGAAGTTGAGCCACGCCGCGTCGCCGGCCTGGCCGTTGCGGAACACGAAACCGTCGCCCTGCGGCACGTTGGAGGCCTTGTCGGCGCGGAAGTTGTAAATGTAGTTAAGCCGTCCGCTGATTTCCCAGCGCGGCGTCGGCAGGATGCTGAACGCCCAGCTCGGCAGCACCGACCAGTAGCCCGCGCCCTGGTTGACGTCGCGGTTGCGGTCGAACTTGCCGATCGGCGCCAGCACATCCAGTTCGAAGCGTTGCGAGAACACCGGGCGGCCATTGCGGATCACCGGTGCCATCTGCAGGTAGGGGCCGATGGTCAGGTCGCCCAGGCCGGCGCCGTTGTCGCGCAGCGCCACCGGGCTGTCGTACGCGAACGACGTATCCAGATCGACCAGCGCCGCCAGGGCGGTGATGCCGAGGGAGCCGCCGAACAGCTTGTAGTCGCTGAGATAGGCGACCTGGGTCACCCACACCGAGGAGCCGATGTGCGGATCGCGGAACACCGGCACGTCGTCGCCGTGCGCGTCCTTGATCGTGTCGAAGTCGTAGCGGCGCAGGTACTGGATCGCGGTCCAGCCTGGGTTGGGCTTGCTGAAACCGTCGAAGAAGCTGGTGCCGCCGGTATTGATGCCGGTCGGCAGGGTGGCGCTCTGCGGCACCGATTGCGCGGCCGCCGGGGCGACCCAGGCGATGGCCAGCACGGCGAGCAGAGACAGGCGCGCACGGGTACGCGGCGACGAGGGGACACGGTAGCGGACACGCTTCACGGGCAGGCACTCCAAGCGAAAGGGGAACGGCGGGGTGCGGGGGGACAGGAACGCGAACACGCAGCGCGCGCAGGGCGCGACCACGCGGCGACGCACGCCGTCAGCGGGACGCTGGCGGCGGGTCGGGAATCAGCGAGAAAGAAGGGCGGGCGGCAAGAACCAGCCGCGACGCAGGGGGCCGCTACAGGCGGTCGAGCGCGTCCAGCCGATCCAGCGCCTGCAGCAGCGCGCGTGCCGAGGTCGCGCCGAGCGCGGTGCCGAGCTGCTGCTCCATGCGCACCACTTCGGCTTCGGCCTGCGCCAGCAGTGCCGTGCCGGTCGCGGTCAGATGCAGGTGCTGCATGCGCCGGTCCTGGCGCCCGCGCACCTGCCGCAGCAGTTTGCGCTTGACCAGGCGCGCGACCACGATCGCCAGGTTCGGCGGCGACACGCTCAGCACCTCGCCCAGCTGCCGCTGATTGATGCCGGGATTGGCGTCCACCAGCACCAGCAGCGAATACTCCACCGGCTTCAGCTCGAAGGCGCGCACGCAGTCCTGGAACAGGCGCCGCACCTGCAGTTCGGTGCGGGTGATGCGGTAGCCGATCAGGCTGGTCAGGCGCCGCTGGTCCACGCTGTCCGCCGTGTGCGGATCGGCGGGCAACGCGCTGTTGGACATCTCGGGACTCGGTTTCGAACTCACTGCGCTTCCTGCATGGGGCGTCCTGCGGCCAGGTCACGGCGGCTGCGCACGCATCCGTCGGCGCCGGCCGGCGGTGCCGTCGCCATTGCATTGTAGGGGCATGGCCGCGCATGGTCACAACGCCGCGTCCACGCGCCGCAGCAGCGCCCGGTACGGCGCGGCGGCGGTCCACAGGCACAGCGCGCCGAGCAGCGCCGCACCCATGCACACCATGCCCAGCGACAGCCCGACCTGGCGCTCGTCGGCGAGCACGTGGTCGGTGCCCAGCGCCACCAGGTACGGCCCCAGGCCCAGCCCGATCAGGTTGACCAGCAGCAGGTAGATCGAGGTGACCTGGCCGCGCAGGCGATTGGGGGTGACCGCCTGCAGGATCGCCGGCGCCAGCGCCACCGGCATGCCCAGCACGAACGTGGTCAGCGCGATCGCCGCCAGCGCCGGCCACGGCCCTGGTGCCACCGCGAACAGCGCACTGCTGATCACCAGCAGCACGGCGCCGACCAGCGAGATCTTCAGTGCCGCGTCGCGGCTGCCGCGCGCGGCCAGGCGGTCGGCGAGGAAGCCGCTGAACAGCATGCCGGCGATGCCGAAGGTGAGGATGATGATGCCGTAGGCCGGGCCGATCTCGCCCGGGGTCCACTGCCAGCGGCGGATGAAGGTGGCTGGCAACCAGGCGGTGATGCCGAAGGTGATCATCGCGATCACGCCGTTGGCCAGGAACAGTGCCACATACACCCGCGCGTTGTCGCGCAGGTGGCTCAGGTCCGGGCGCACGCTCAGCACCGCGGCGGCCTGCTCGCGCCGCGCCGGCTCGCGTACCGTGGCCATCAGCGCGATCACCGCCAGGCCGGGCAGCGCGACCAGGATGAAGGCCGCCTGCCAGGGCCGGAAGCTGCCCAGCAGCGGCAGCAGCACCGTGCTCTCCTTGCTGGTGGCCGCGATCACCAGGCCACCGACGATGAACGCCGCCGCCGAGCCGATGTAGACGCCGGAGGTGTACACGCTCATCGCCCGCGCGCGCTTTTCCGGCGGGAAGTAGTCGGCCAGCATCGAGTACGCCGCCGGCGACAGCGAGGCCTCGCCGACGCCGACGAACACCCGCGCCAGGAACAAGGTGAAGAAGCTGGTGACGTAGGCGCCGGCCGCGGTCGCCGCGATCCATACCACCACGCCGAGCACGATCAGGTTGCGGCGGTTGCGGCGGTCGGCGACGCGGCCGAGCATCACCCCGATCAGCGTGTAGAACACCGCGAAGGCGAAGCCGTGGACCAGGCTGAAGGCCGAGTCGGACAGCTGCAGGTCGCGCTTGATCGGCTGCACCAGCAATCCGAGGATCTGCCGGTCGACGAAGGACAGCGTGTAGGCCAGCAACAGCACGATGGTGACGTACCACGCATACAGCGGGCGGTACGGCGCAGACGATGGCAGCGGATCGCGCATGGAAAGGCTCCGGCTCAGAAGCGCAGGGTCAGGAAGGGGGCGATGTAGAAGGAGTCGCGGCCGCGCACCGGTCCCTCGCGCAGGAACGGCCCGGCGTGGGTGTAGTGGGCGTACACGTCCAGGCTGGCGAAGGCGTTGAAGCGATACTTCACCCACAGCACCGAGCGCGTGCCGATGTCGCGCGCATCGTTGGCGTCGCCCGGCTGCAGCACCCGCCAGCCGGCCGCGTACACGCCGTCGTGCAGGCTCTGCCGCTGCAGCTTGAGCACGTACATGTCGATCCACAGCCGCTCGCTGGGACGCAGCACCAGTTCCGGGCCGATGGCGCGCACGTTGCTGCTGATCATGCTGCCGTCGAACACCGAGGCGCGCGCGTACAGGCCATTGAAGGTGTTCAGTTCGCCATCGCGCGGATCGCGGTCGCCGGAAGACACCTCCATGCGCCAGCCCAGGCGCGGCGACCACGTCGTCGTGGCGAAGGTGTAGCCGCCGAACAGCGTGCCCTGCCAGGCGCGCACGCGCTGGCCGGCGAAATGGCCGCGCTGGCCGATCAGCTCCAGGTCGTAGTCCCAGCCCTGCACCGCGCCGCTCAGGCGCGTGGACAAGGTGTGCCGATGCTCCTCGCCGACCACCCCGCCATAGCGACGCCCGTCCTGCACGGTGTCCAGGTACAGCGTCTCCAGCAGCGCCGCCTTCGGCTGGCTGGGCGACAGCGGCACTTCGGCGTGCGCGCCCCACAGGCGCTGGTCGCGGTTGGCACGGTCGTCGAAGCTGCCGGTGCGGGTCAGCACCGGGCGTCCCCACAGCAGGCCGCCGCTCCAGCGCGGCTGCCGGGTCAGCAGCCGCACCGCATCGAACGGCATGCGCGAGTTGGCCGGATCGCGCGGGTCGAGCAGGCGCTGCCAGGCGTAGGCGATCTGCTGGCGGCCAGCGCGCAGGCGCCAGGCCGGCGCCTTCTGTCCGTCGGACAGTTCGACGAACCCCTGCGCCAGGTCCAGCGGATTGCGGTCGGTGGCCTGCACCGGCCGCGTCTGCAGGCCGGCCACGCGGCTGTCGGCGAGTTCGCCGAACAGACGCACATACGCCGACGGCCGGTAGTCGGCCCACAAGCGCAGGCGCTGCTGCGCATAGCCGTGCGGATCGGTGGCGAAGCGGCCGAAGCCGGCGTGCTCGCGGTAGTCGTACAGCGTGCGGCTCTCGCCGCCGAGGCTGAGCCAGCCGTCGCCGAGCGGGAGGTACTTCCACTTCTCCCAGCCCTGGCGCGGACGCTCGGCCAGCGCCGAATAGTCTTCCTGATCGGCCAGCAGCTTGCCCTGCGGGCCGTTGGGTTCGGCATCGGCCTGGGCGCAGCCGACGCTGCACAACATTGCCAGGCACGCGGTACGGGGCGCACGGCGCGCGCGCGCATGAGGCACAGTCATCGATTCCCTCCCAAGTCTCGAAGCCGGTGATGCGAAGGAGCGCGGTCCGCTATCCGGTCGCGCGGCCGAGTGGTGCGGTCATGACGGCGGCGCCGCCACCGCGCCCGGTGCGGTGCCGGCGTAGAGCTGTTCGACCAGCGCCGCCCGCGCGCGCAGCACGTTGCGCTGGTTGATCGAACCCTTGTCGGTGATTTCGCCGGCCTCCAGGTTCGGCGGCTGCTCCAGCCACGCCGCGCGCGCGACGTGGCTGGCGCTGCCGGTGGCGCTGCGGTTGAGCGTGTCGAGCAGGCGCTGCAGCCAGGCGCGCACCGGCGGCGCCTGCAGCACCTGCGCCGTCTCGGCCGGCGCCGGCAGCCCGGACAGCGCCTGCAGCGCGTCCAGCCGCGGGAACAGCAGCAGGCCGATGGCGTCGCGGTCGGCACCGGTGACCACCACGTCCTGCACGTACGCGGCACCTTCCATCAGCACCCGCGTGCGCAACGGGCCGACGCTGACGAACACGCCGGAGGACAGCTTGAAGTCCTCGGCCAGGCGGCCGTCGAACAACAGGCCGCGCTCGGGATGCTGCGGATCGATCGGCTTGAGCGCGTCGCCGGAGCGGTAGAAGCCTTCCTCGTCGAAGGCCTCGGCGGTCTGCTGCGGCGCGTTCCAGTAACCCGGCATCACGTGCGGCCCGCGGAAGCGCGCTTCCAGCTTGTCGCCGACCGGCACCAGCTTGACCTCGCAGCCCGGCGCCGGCACGCCGACGTCGCCGGGGGTATTGCTGGTGCCGTGGGTGAAGGTGCACGACGGCGCGCATTCGGTCATGCCCAGGCCGGCGAGCATGCGGATGCGTTCGCCGCAGTGCGCCTCGGCGATGCGCTCCAGGCGGTCCCACACTTCCTGCGACAGCGCCGCGGCGGCGAAGAAGAACATGCGCATGCGCGACAGGAACGTCTCGCGCAGCGCCGCATCCTGTTCCAGCGCCTGCGCCAGTTGTTCCCAGCCGCGCGGCACGCTCAGGTACACGGTGGGCGCGATCTCGCGCAGGTTGCGCAGGGTCTGCTCGAACAGCGCCGGGGTCGGCTTGCCGTCGTCGAGGTAGAAGCTGCCGCCGTTGTACAGGGCGATGCCGATGTTGTGGCTGCCGCCGAAGGTGTGGTTCCACGGCAGCCAGTCGACCAGCACCGGCGTCTGCCCGAGCACCGGGAAGGTCTGCAGCAGCATTTGTTGGTTCGCGCACAGCATGCGCTGGGTGGTGATCACCGCCTTGGGCAGCAGGGTGGAGCCGGAGGTGAACAGGAATTTGGCGATGCTGTCGGGGCCGCAGGCGGCGAAGGCGGCATCGGCGGCCTCCAGCGCACGCGGCGCCAGCAGATCGTCGAAACGCAGGCAGGCACGATCGCCCACGGCACCACGCACGCACACTGCCGGGACATCGGTGGGGAACACCGCCGCGATCGCAGGGGCGAACGCGGCGCCGTCGCTGGCGAACAGCAGGCCCGGGCGCAGCACCTCGGCCACATGCCGCAGCTTGGCAAAATCGCGCGACAGCAACGCATAGCCCGGCGACACCGGGCAGTACGGGATGCCGGCGTACATCGCCGCGAAGGCCAGTTGCAGGTGCTCCAGGTCGTTGCCGGACAGGATCGCCAGCGGCCGTTGTGCCGACAGGCCCATGTCCAGCAGATGCGCGGCGATGCGGCGGGTGCGCTCGAGCATCTGCGCGTAGCTCAGGCGCCGCCACTGCCCGGCGTCGTCGCGCTGCGCCACGAAGGTGGCATCGGGGGTGTGCAGCGCCCAGTGCTGCAGCCGCTGCAGCAGGTGCCTGGGCAGCGGCGCCAGCGGTTCGCGCGCGCGCATGCGCAACACGCCGTCGGCATCGCGGTGGACCTCGGTATCCGCGTGGCTCAGTCCGACAGGACGGTAGCGCGCGGCGGTGGCAACGGACTCAGCGGCATTCATCGGAACCATCCGGGGGAGAGAGACTGCACGGCGTGCGGCAACGCCGCCGCGGCCCCCGCGGGGCCGCAGGCGACGCGACGGGTCAGCGCTTGTAGGTCTGCAGACCGGGCTTGATGGTTTTGTCGTCCAGGAATTGCTTCAGGCCCTGTTGCCGGCCCTTCTCGGGATCGCGGTGATTGGACTGGTCGACCTTGGCGTACAGGTAGTCCTCGTTCTGCTCCCAGGTCAGCTCGCGGCAGCGCTTGAAGCCGTGCTTGGCGAAGCGCAGCACCACCGGGTTCTTCTGCTGCAGTTCCTGCGCCAGCTTGGTCACTTCCTCACGCAGCTGCGCGCGCGGCACGCTGGCGTTGACCAGGCCCATCTGCGCCGCCTCGGTGCCGGTGAAGGTGCGCCCGGTCATGATGTAGAGCATGGCGTTGCGGTGGCCCATGGTGTCGGCGACGGCCTTGCTGACCAGGTTGCCCGGGGGGATGCCCCAGTTGATCTCCGACAACCCGAACACCGCTTCGTCCGCGGCGATGGCCAGGTCGCAGGCGACCAGCGGCGAGAACGCGCCACCGAAACACCAGCCGTTGACCGCGGCGATGGTCGGCTTGCTGTAGAAGCGCAGCAGGCGCCACTGCCACTGCGAGCAGTCGCGGCGCATGCGCTCCTGCACGATCTCTTCCTTGCCATCGGTCTCGCGGAAGTATTCCTTCAGGTCCATGCCGGCCGACCAGGATTCGCCGGCGCCGGTCAGCACCAGCACCTCGGCGCTGCTGTCCAGCTCCAGCGTCTCCAGCACGTCGATCATTTCGCGATTGAGGGTGGGACTCATCGCGTTGCGCTTGTCCGGCCGGTTCAGGGTGACCCAGGCGATGCCTGCGTCGATCTCGACCTGGACGGTCTGCCAGCGGTCTTGGTAGCTGCTCATGGATAGGCCTGCATAGGGAGGGGGGAGAGAGCGGATCACTTAGGACTGATAATAGTTATAGATCATCATTATCTCGGCGCAAGCTGCAGTGCAGCATGGCGGGCGGCGCTGTGGCGGGAGCATGGCGGCACGCCCATGGGCGGGGTGACAGTAACCGCGATACGGATTGCTTGGACTCGCGAAGGGAGCAAGCCATCCCAGGACCTTGGATCCGCCGCCACGTCGCCGCGAGTCTTCACGCCCAGCAAACGCAATGCTCACAGGGGGCGTTCAGTCCCGGGTTAGCATCCAGCCCACAGGGGTTCCGTCGACACCGGGGTGATGTGATGCACACCGTCTCCGCGCTTGACCAACCGACCCACGCTCGCGTCAGCATCGATCTGGACGCCGAGATGGCGTACTGGCAGCAGGCCCATGCCGAGGGCCGTCTCGGCCGCCAGGGCTTCGCCGACTACGCGCAGCTGCTGAAGATAGGCTATGACGTGTACCTGGCCTACCCGCGCGCCAACGAGGCGCAGCTGTACCGCGTGCTGCAGGACGCTTATCACCAGTGCGCGCCGATGCTGTCGGTGCCATGGGACGAGGCGCGCTGGCTGGTGCGGCATGCCTGGCAGCACCTGGCGCATTCGGGGCGTTGTCACTGAAGAGCGCCTCGCGCAGCGGGGCATCTCGTCGTTGCCCGCGTAGGATCGGCTTCAGCCGCGACGGGCGTTACCGAGAATGCCTGTCGCGGCGCACGCCGCTGCTACGCTGCGTCTTCGGTCGCGATGGAAGGCGCCCCCGAGGCGCCGTCTCCCGGCGCAGCGGCGACAACCGGATAGCAGCCCATCGCGCGCACGGCACACCGCGGCGTGCGCCGCGTGTTGCTGGCGCACGCATCCGGCACCGCATGTGCCTCAACGCGACGAAGCGGGTGGCGAGGCGCTGTGCTCCTTCGCTTCCAGGCGCCCATGGAACGCGTTCGATCCCTTGCCGGGCGCCGTCGCCGCCTCGCCCTCGCTGCGCTTGAGGCGCTGCTTGCGCTGTTCGACCACGCGGCTGGCCAGGGCCACGCGGCGCCCGATCACCATGTCGGTCAGCCAGTCGATCAGGTGGCGCGTATAGGCGGCCTGGTGCGCCTTCTCGGTCAGCGCGTGATCGGCGCCGGCGATCATGCGGGTGGTCAGCGAGCGCGCGTTGGAGAACGCTGCCGCGTAGTTGTGCAGTACCTGGCTCGGCACGATGGTGTCGCGTTCGGCCTCCACCAGCAGCACATCGCCGCGATAGCGCTGGCAGGCCGCCAGGGCGCGGTTGTCCGCCGGCGTCACCACGCGGTTGCGGTAGGGCATCAGATCGGGATCGCGGTTCAGCGCGACCTTCGGCCCGTCCCAGTGCGCGTCCTTGTACAGCGCCGGCGAGCGCAGGGCCAGCCACTCCACCGGCCGCTCCAGCGTCAGCAACGCGGCCAGGTAACCGCCGTAGCTCAGCCCAACGACCGCGATCGCGTCCGGATCCACGTGCGGCGACGCCGCCAGGCGATCGTAGGCGGCCTTGATGTCGTCCAGGTTCTGCGCGCGCGTCACCGTCTCGCGCATCGCCGCCAGGCCTTCGTGGCCACGCAGGTCGAAGGTCAGGCACACGCAACCCAGGCCGGCCGCTTCGCGCGCGCGCACCAGGTTGTGATGCTGATTGCCACCCCAGCCGTGCACGAACAGCACGCCGGGCAGGCGGCTGGTCGGGGTCAGCAAGGTGCCGCTGAGCGCCGCGCCGTCGACCGGGATGTCGATGCTGGAAAGTTCGGCTTCCATGGTCAGGTCACGCTGCGCATGTAGCGGTACTTGGTCAGCAGGCCGGTGCGCGGCTCTTCGCCCACGTAGTACACCTGCGCCCCGGCCGGCGGCGGCGGATGCGCGCCATAGCGCTCGACGGTGGCGGCGACCACGCGTTGCAGCGTCGGCGACTGCTGGAACGCAGCGACCGCGGCCAGTTCCGCCGGCGTGGCGCCGCCGACGCGCCAGGACTGCTCGAGGACGCCGCAGGCAATGCTGCCATCGGCAAGCAGCCCCTCGATCACGTCGTAGTTGCGGCGCGACGCATAGAAGCCCGGATAGGCCGCAGCCACCAGCCGGTCGTAGTCGCGCGCCTTCATCACCGCGGTGCGCTGGCGCGGCGGCAACGGCTGCTCCAGCAGTGTGTCGAGGGTGCCGCGGATCACCTGCAGTTCCGAGCCGCCGTACGCCTCGCGGCCGCTGCCGTCGCGGGTGACCGACTGCGTGCCGCAGTAGGCGATGGTGATGCCGGCGCAGTGCGTTTCGCCGACGCTGAAAGTGGTCGGCTGCTGCAGGTGCCGTTCCAGCACCACCCCATGCTCGCGCAACGCATGCGCGGGCAGTGTCGCCAGCGCCGTATCCAGCGCCTGCGCGTCGCCGAGCAGCGCCTGCCCGAGCCCACCGACGCCGTGCGGCAGCTTCAGCCGCACCGGGCCGCCGTCGCACAAACGCGCGTACGCGCGTCGGGCATCGGCAGCGCTGAAGGCGGCGTAGCCCGGCAGCGTGGCGGACGCCAGCGCCGCGCCCAGGTCGGGCTGCCACCCGTCAGGTGACTGCGCATCGATCTCGATCAGCGGATGGCTGATCGCCTTGGTGGCGACGAAGGCGTACGGCACCACACCGCCCAGCAGATCGGCCGCCGCGTGCACGCCGATCTGCTCGGCCTGCGCGGTGGTCAGGGTGTCGTCGGGCACGCAGAACGCACCCGCACCGGCGGCACAGCGCTCGTCGTGCACGGGCAGGTGCATCAGCCGCCCCACTTCGGCAACCACCCAGGCATGCGTGGCTGCCTCGTGGCCCCCGGACACGGTCTCCCGCACCTGGCAGGCGCGGACATTGGCATGCACGGTGGATCGGGCCATGCGGAACGCTCCGTGCGGATCGGAAAGACGCGCTGCCTCAGCCATGGTCGTACCACTGCAGCAGCAACACGGCGGCCGCGGCCAGCGCCAGCAGCGCAGCAACCACGCGCAGCCAGCGGCTGGCGCGCAGTTGCCGCCACCAGGCAGCGGCTTCGGACGTGCCACTGGCATCGCGCGCGCGTCGACGCTGTGGCGCGGACGCGGAAGGAGGGGCCGCAGACTGGCGGTCGTCGTGACGCATGGCGCAAGGCTGTCGCGCACGCTGTCGCATGGTGGTGAACGCGATGTGGTGTGCGTGTCATCGCGCGAAAACAATGGCCGCCCGCGTCCGGTCAACCGCATCATCGCGTCGGCGATGCGCGTCGCGCTTGCGGTAAAGACGACTCAGTGCGAGCACACAGCCAGTGCGAGCAATAGCGTCATCACGGTCGATCGTCAGCGCAGCAACGCACGAACGCTGTGGTCGACACCGTGCTCAGGCCGCCGCCGTCGCCGTGGCATGGTGGGCGGGCAAGCGGGCATCGATCCGGTGCTTGCCGGCCAGCGCCTGCATGCCCTGCAAGGTGGCCTGCACCGCGCTGGCATAGCCGCTGCGCCACAAATCGGCGCGCGACTGCCGCGATGCCGCCGCATTCAGTGCCAGTGCGAAGGCCTGCACGCGCGGATCGGCCAGCGCGGCGCGCTCCAGGAAGGGCTGCTCCGGGGCGATGACGTCGACCGGGGCCAGCCAGGCGTCGGCGACCAGTTCGGCCACGCCGGCGCGGTGCGAGAGCTGGTGCATGGCAGTGAGCGTCTCGTGCAGCATTTCCAGGCACGCCCATTGCCACAGCGCGGCCTTGTACTGCGGGTCGGCCTGGTCCAGGGCGGACAAGGCGCCATCGACATGATCGATGCGAAGATCCTGCATGGCCGACTCCACGATACGGCATTGCGATCCGCACATTCTGCGCGGCGAAAGTGAGCGCAACGTGAGTCGTGCGGCGGCAGCGTACAGGCGGTCACAGCGGGCGCGGCGGCAGCCATCGCGTATACTGGCCGCGCGCCTGCTCGCGCCGCTCTCTCACTACGCGCTTCCCATGACGCCACCCTGACACCCGCAGCTTGCATCGGCCCGCCTCGACAGCAGGCCGCAGGTTGTTGGTTTTCCATTGCATACAGCGAGCGCTGCCCTGCGACAGGGCGGTGTCGGGAGCGTTTACCTTGAAATTTTCCTCTTCCCTGCGCCAGTCCTGGTGCGGCAATCTCCGTGGCGACGTGCTTGCCGGCCTGGTCGTGGCATTGGCGCTGATTCCCGAGGCGATCGCGTTCTCGATCATCGCCGGCGTCGATCCCAAGATCGGCCTCTATGCCGCCTTCTGCATCTGCGTGACCATCGCCTTCGCCGGCGGGCGCCCCGGCATGATTTCCGCCGCCACCGGCGCGATGGCGCTGCTGATGATCGGCCTGGTCAAAGAGCACGGCGTGCCCTATCTACTCGCGGCCACGCTGCTGACCGGCGTGCTGCAGATCCTGGCCGGGCTGTTCAAGCTCGGCGCGCTGATGCGCTTCGTCTCGCGCTCGGTGATCACCGGCTTCGTCAATGCGCTGGCGATCCTGATCTTCATGGCACAACTGCCCGAACTGATCGGCGTGCCCGTGCCGGTCTACCCGCTGGTCGCGCTGGGTCTGCTGCTGATCTACGGCCTGCCCTGGCTGTCGCAGCGCAGCTTTCCCGGCATCGGCCTGTGGTTGCTGGTGCTGGGCGCCGCCTTGACCGCAGGCAGCATGGCGCCGTGGATGCTGCTGCCGGTCGCCGTGGGTGGCGCCGCGGCGCTGCTGTTGGGGCACCGCTGGACGCGCGGCCTGGCCGTGCCGCCGCCGCTGGTGGCGATCGTGCTGCTGACCGGGCTGGCACTGTACTTCGGCATCCACGTGCCCACCGTCGGCGACAAGGGACAACTGCCCGATCGCCTCCCCAGCCTGCTGCTGCCGGCCGTGCCGTGGACGCTGGAAACGCTGCGGATCGTGTTCCCGGTCGCGGCGACGATGGCCGTGGTCGGCCTGCTCGAGTCGATGATGACCGCACAGATCGTCGACGACATGACCGACACGCCCAGCGACAAGAACCGCGAATGCGTGGGCCAGGGCATGGCCAACATCGTCAGCGGCCTGTTCGGCGGCATGGCCGGCTGCGCGATGATCGGGCAATCGGTGATCAACGTGAAGTCCGGCGGGCGCGGCCGCCTGTCCGCGCTGGTCGCCGGCAGCGTGCTGTTGCTGCTGGTGGTGTTCGCCGGCGCCTGGGTGCGGCAGATCCCGATGGCCGCACTGGTGGCGGTGATGATCATGGTCTCGGTGGGCACGTTCAGCTGGCGCTCGCTGGCGCAGTTGCGCACCCATCCGACCAGCTCCAGCGTGGTGATGCTCGGCACCGTCGCGGTGACCGTGGCCACCCACGACCTGGCGCGCGGCGTGCTCACCGGCGTGCTGCTGTCGGCGCTGTTCTTCGCGCGCAAGGTCGGGCGCATGCTGCACATCGCGCGCAGCGAGGACGCCGATGGCGGCCACACCTACCGCATCCGCGGCCAACTGTTCTTCGCCTCGGCCGGCGGCTTCGCCGGTGCCTTCGACTTCGCCCACGCGCCGGCACGGGTCACCCTGGACCTGAGCGACGCGCACGTCTGGGACATCAGCGCGATCGGCGCGCTGGACCAGGTGGTGATGAAATTCCGCCGCCACGGCGCGCAGGTCCAGGTGCTGGGACTGAACCCGGACAGTGCGGCGATGGTCGGGCGGCTGGGCAGACACCAGCGCGATGACGTGGAAAGCGTTTCACTGCATTGAGGCCCGGCCGGGATGATCGTGTCGGCACGGCGCAGCGCGCGGTCACGCCGCGCGCCGTCCCGCGTGCCGACATGGCGACGACATCGGCCGATTAGCATCGAACTGCTAACGGCCATGCAGGAGATCCGCCGATGTCACTGGACCACTGGCAACTGCCGCCACACGACTGGGTGCCCAACCACCCGTTCCTGCCAGTGCTGCACTACCGGCAGTGCGTCGGCACCCTCGACGCCGACGGCTTCGAGCGGCGCTTCGCCGCGCACGGCTGGCCGCCGCAATGGCGCGACGGCATCTACGACTACCACCACTACCACTCCACCGCGCACGAGGTGCTGGGCGTCGCCAGCGGCAACGCCCGTGTGCTGCTCGGCGGCCCGGGCGGTATCGAGGTCACGCTCGCGGCCGGCGACGCCCTGCTGCTGCCGGCCGGCACCGGCCATTGCCGGCTGTCGGCCAGCGCCGACTTCATGGTCGTCGGCGCCTATCCGGACGGCCAGGACTGGGACATCTGCCGTCAGGCGCCCGACGCCGCGATGCTGCAACGGATCGTGCAGGTGCCGGTTCCGCAGAGCGACCCGCTGCTCGGGGCGGGTGGACCATTGCTGCAGTATTGGACGAAGCCTACCGCCGTCGACTGACCTCGTCGTCCAACATGGTCACGCCTGCCGCGAAGCTGGCCCCGCCGCCCAGACATCGCACGCCGGATCGAACTCGGTCGTCGCTGCGTGCTCGGAGCGCCAGCCGAAGCCGCAGATCGCCATGACGCTCTGGCGCATCGGATCCAGGTCCAGCGCCTTGCCGAGATCGACATCATTGATGGCAGAGGTGACGAACGCGCCCAACCCCAGATCCGTGGCCGAGAAGTAGAGCGCCTGTGAGATGTGGCCGACGTCCAGGGTCAGCGCGCGATAGGCCTTGGCATGCTGGCGATACTTCCAGAACGTCCGGTTGAATCGCGGTGCCAGCAGGACCAGCACGTGAGCGCCGGCGAACCAATGCTGCCCGGCCAGCGCCACCCTCGCGAAAGTATCGATGTCCGGTCCCGGGCACGGCAGCTGGGTTAACGCGTGATCCACAGGGTGGTAGTGGTACAGGCCGGGTTCGATTCCTTCCACCCGGCGTATCAGCAGGTAGGCTTCGGTCGGGTGCAGCCCGCCGGCGGACGGCACGTTCTTCTTCAGGAACACCGTGTCGTCCTGGACCTTCAGCGTCGCCCGCGCCATCAGCACGCGCTGCAACATCCGCAGGAACAGCGCGTGCGGCAGCGGGCGGCTATCGTCGTAATTGCGACAGGTAACGCGACGCGCAAGCATGGCCTCAAAGGCGCCATCGTCCAGCCGCGGCAATGGAATCCTGGCAAGGCCGGACCCGACCTCCTGCACCTCCGGCGGCGGCGCGCCCAGCTTGCGGCGCAGGTCCGGGGCGGACACCATGCCGTTGCGCTCCATCGCGGTCACCCCATCGATGCCCTGCCAACGGCTCGCCCAGTGCGCCACTGCGGCGGCCGGCCACCAATGCGCGGACCGCAATGCCTCGTCGCGTTCGCGAAACGCCGCAGAACCTGCGTCGTCGCCGATCAGCAGGCCGCGCTCGAGCGCCCGCTCGATCGCATCATCGGCATGGTCAACCAGTTGTGCGCGCTCGACCCATTCCGTTGGACTGACCTGGCCGAGCAACGGCAGGTCGGCCGCGTCCAGTTCGAGCTCGCCGTCCAGGTGCGGCGCCAGGGCGACCCAGGCCCGCCGGCGACGCAGGCCCGCACCGCCCCGCAGCAGGCTGGCCAGGTCGAACGCCACGCTTTCCCTCGCCTCGACGAACAGCACGGCGCAGCGCCTCAGGCGCATGAATCCCTCGTTTCCGCTGTGTGTGAGCGCTGCATCGATTGGCCACATTGGAGAGATGCTGGACTGCTAGGATACCGTCGCGGCCCCGGTCGTTCCTGCGAGCACCCGTGGCAACCGCACCTCCACCATGCGTGCATCGCATGTCCACCGCTATCGCAACAGGGGACCACATCATGACCGATCAGCCGCAGGGGCATCCGCCCTTCGATCTCGCCACCGCCCAGCAATTGCTCACGCTTCTATCCACCGACGACGACTTCCGCGCGCTGTTCGCGCAGGATCCGGGCGCGGCGCTGCGTAGTTTGGGCCTTTCCGAGCAACGCGTCGCCGCCGCGCTGGAGGAGCCGACCTGCCTGTGCACGTCGGACCTGGCGAGCAAGGAAGAAATCCAGGAAGCCCTGGAGTTGCTGCTGGCCTACCTCACCGCCGAGGGTACGCACACGGTCGTTCACTGTTTCGAGGCGGGTTCCGTCGTCGCCAGCCTGACCGCCAGATAGTTCGGTAGCGCTTGTCCCGCCCAGGCGCGTCGGAAGGTTTCCGCCTTCTGCCGCGCCTGGTCGGTCTGGCCAAGGCTGGCCAGGATTTCCGTGGTACTCACCACCGCCAGGTTCGCGTCGGCGACATTCATCGCTTGCAGCACCAGCCCGCCGATCGGTTCGATGTACGCCAGCCCGCGACGCGCGACCAACCAGTCGTTTTCGGCCATGGCCTGCTTCTTCTCGCCGGCCGCGAGCAAGGCATCGCGCAGGCTGACGTGAAGCTGGTACGGCTCCCTGCCATCGATCTGCTCGCGTAACAGAGCGACCGCACGCGCGGGAGTTCCGCTGTCGACGAGCTGTTGCGCCTGCAGCAAGGACAGCAGCTTGGTCATCGGCGGAAAGCCCGACTCCGCGACCAGGGAGGCGAGCTGCGTGGCGTGCGCGTCGTACAACGTTCGGTCGCCGCTGCGCTGCGCCAGGCGGATCGCCGACATCGCCACGATGATCAGGTCGTCGCGATCGCCGGCGTCACCGTGGACCGCGCGCTCCAGCGCTTCGCCGGCAATTCGCGCCAACAAGGCCCTGTCCACCGTCCGCGGATCGGTAACGAAGGCGACCGCCTGCTGCGCGATCTGCAAGGGATAGCGGATCACCGGCTCGGCATCCGCCGACTCAGCCACCGCCGCCTGCGCGGCAGCGGCGGCATCGCCCAAGCGCCCCTGGTCCAAGGGAATGGAAATCTGTTCGAAGTGGTCGGTCAGCGCTGTTCCTGACGCCGCCAGTGCCGCCATGATCCTGCCAGCTGCCGGATAGTCCTTCATCGCAGCGAACGCAGCGGCATGGCGTCGGGTTGCGGGATAGCCACCAAGTTCCTCGGCCTGTTTGAAGGCGTTCAGCGCGTCGCCGTAACGGCCCTGCGCCAGGTAGATGCGACCCTGCAATTCCACTGCCACATCGCGCAGCGGATTCTGCGGCACCGCGAACTTCTGCACGCTATGCTCGGCGGAAGCGTAATTGCCCTCGGTGAACTCGTCCCAGGCGAACTGCGCCGCGCCGGCGTAGTAGTCCGGATACAGTTCCGACAGCATCTTCCACTTCTGCTTGGCCTGCCGCCATGGGTGCGGCCCCAGTTCGCTCGCCCACGCATCCAGGTACAGTGCATCGCGCTCGGACAGGTGGTCGCGCAGGGCCATGGCCTTGGCCAGATACTGCAACGCCGCGCGATTGTTGGCGGTGGAGATCTCGACCCGCATCGATCCCATGTAGGCCAGCGCGAAGTCCTTGTCGATCTCCGCCGCCTTGACGAAGTACTGATCGGCGGATCGGAAATCGCGCCGGGTGAAGTACTTCATCGCGATCGCATACGCCTTCAAAGCGTCCAGGCTGCTGGTGGTGACGCTGGGCAGCGGAGGCGAATTCTTCCTGATGACCTCCTCGCCTTCGCCCAACTGCTCGCGCAGCGATGCGGTCACCGCGTCGATGGACGCCAGCACCGAGCCAGCGCCGCGGCCGTCGCGGGACTCGGCATAGACGGTCGCCTGCGTCCGCGGATCGACCACCTCCGCGCTCACCCGCACCCGCCCGCCGACCTCTGACACCGTGGCCAGCAGCACGGCGCGCGCGCCGTCGCGCTGCGCGATCTCCGAGGCCGTGGCGCGATCGAGCGGCGTGTGCTCCGGATCGCGGCGCATCCGCGTAAGCGTATCGCGCACCTTCAGATCACTGAGCACATTGACGTAGCGCGACTGTTCCAGGCTGATGCGGAAGGCCTGCTGCAGGGAGTCGTCCAGTGCGACGTCGCCGGTCAGATTGCGCAAATCCCCCACCACCACCCAGTCGCGTTCGGCGAAGGCGATGGCCGGCTGCGGGCGGGTGACGAACCAGGCGCCGACGGCGAACGCGGCGATCAGCGCCGCTTCCGCCGCCAGCGCCGCCGGCCGCCGCCACAGCGGGATGTCGCGCCAGGCCTTGGGCGTGGGCTTGGGCGCGCGCAGCGGGGTGTGGCCGATCTCGCCGACTTCGTAGATCTCCAGCGGGGTCGGCACGCCCTTGAAGCGCCAGCGGCCGTGCGATTTCCACAGCAGGCGCTCGCCGCGTTCGCCCAGCTCGCGCGCGGCGCGGTGGGTCAGCGACTCGGCCACCGCCGAGAGCAGGATCTGCCCGGGCCGGGCCAGGGTCATCAGCCGCGCCGCGGTCGGCTTGGCCAGGCCTTCCACTTCCAACGGCTTGGCGCCCACCTGCACGGCGGCGTCGCTGTTGCGCCAGGTCAGCACTTCGCCCACATGCAGGCCGGCGCGCACCTTCAGGTCCAGCGCGCGCGACGCGCCCAGCGCATGCAGGCCGCGGCTGTAGTCCAGGGCGAAGCCGAGGCCGTCGATCGGCCGTTCGAACAACAGCAGCAGCCCGTCGGAACGGTCGATCAGGCGGCCGCGCCAGCGCTGCTGCAGTTCCAGCACCAGCGAGTCGTGCCGCTTGAACAGCTCGGCGGCGTTGGCGTCGCCGAGTTTTTCCACCAGCGCCACCGAGTCGCACAGGTCGGTCAGCAGCAGGGTACGAAGCTGCGGGACCTCGGGCGGCGGTGCGGTGGCATCATCGGTCATGGCGGCGGCTCGGCGGGGACGCGGTGACTCAGCAGGGGGCGGAGGCGAGGTCGTGCCAGTACAGGCGGTTGCCGCCCTGGCGCTTGGCTTCGTACAGCGCCGCGTCGGCGTTGGCGTACCAGTCGTTCCAGTCCGAATGCGGATCGACTCGGCTGATGCCGATGCTAACCGGGCAGATGTGCGGCGCCGGGTGCGGCACGCCCAGCAGGTTCTGCACGGTGGCAAGCACGAACTCGCCGATGCGGCGCAGGTCCTCGACCGTGCCGGCGGCCACCAGCAGGCAGAACTCGTCGCCGCCCAGGCGGCACGCCGTGTCGTCCGGCCCGGCCACCGAGCGCAGGATGTTGGCGACGTTCTGCAGCACACGATCGCCGACCAGGTGGCCGTGGGCGTCGTTGATGTGCTTGAAGCGGTCGCAGTCGATCAGCAGCAGGCCCGGGCCGGGCGAGCGGCCATCGCGGCGACACTCCTGCAGACGCAGGATCAGTCCGCGGCGGTTGTGCAGACCGGTCAGTTCGTCGGTCCGCACCAGTTCCTCGGTCTGACTGAGCTGGTGGGTGGTGGCGTAGAGGTTGTCCAGCGCCGCTTCCAGGTCGCGGTTGCGCCGGCGCAGCTGACGGATCAGGGTCTGCTCGTTCATCACCACGCGCATGATCGTGCGGCGCAGGAAGTAGGCGACCACGCCCGGGTCGCGCTCGACCAGGCGCTGGAAGTCGTCGTGGTCCAGTTCCACCAGGGCGCCGTCGCTGGCGGCGAGCGCGTCGGCGCTGCGCATGTGGTTGCCGATCAGCAGGCCCAGCTCGCCGAAGAACTCGCCATGGCCCAGGTGCTTGACCACCAGGTCCTCGCCGAAATCCAGATCGATCACGCCGCTGGTGATCACGAACATCGCGCTGCCGCCGTCGCCACGGCGGAACAGCACATCGCCGGCGCGCACCGTCCGGGCGCGACCGAACTCGGAAAACAGACGCAATTCTGCGGCGGTCAGCACCGCCAGCTCGTTCGGCTTCGGAGCGACCGCAGCGTTGGAAATTGTGCCGCGTGCGGTGGATGCGGCGCTGTCGCAGCTCATCCGGCCCCCTAATGTGACGTCGCTGGCCCTGTCCGCGGAGCATAGCACCTACACGCCGCACTCACGATACGTTTCACAGGCAATCTCGCCCCTGCAAGAGACATCGCAAGCCGCCGCTGCGACGATCTGTCGCACGCGGTAGACAGCGCCGTTCCGCCGACGGCAGCGCAAAAAAAAGCCCGGGCGAACCCGGGCTTCCCACCTCCTGCCAGGGAGGGGCGATCGATCGGCGCGCCTGGCTGCAGGTCAGGCCGCTTTCTCGCCATGGAACTGCTCTTCCTCGGTCGAGCCCTTCAGCGCGGTGGTCGAGGACTGACCCTGCTGGATTGCCTGGGTCACCGCATCGAAGTAGCCGGTGCCGACCTCGCGCTGGTGCTTGACCGCGGTGAAGCCGCGGTCGGCGGCGGCGAACTCGGCCTCCTGCAGTTCGACGAAGGCGCTCATCTGCCGGCGCGCGTAGCCATGCGCCAGGTTGAACATCGAGTAGTTCAGCGCATGGAAGCCGGCCAGGGTGATGAACTGGAACTTGTAGCCGTAGCTGGCGATCTCGCGCTGGAACTTGGCGATGGTGGCGTCGTCCAGGTTCTTCTTCCAATTGAAGCTGGGCGAGCAGTTGTAGGCCAGCAGCTTGCCGGGGAACTTGGCGTGGATGGCCTCGGCGAACTTGCGCGCGAACTCCAGGTCCGGCTTGCCGGTCTCGCACCAGATCAGGTCGGCGTAGGGCGCGTACGCCAGGCCGCGGCTGATCGCCTGGTCCAGGCCCTTGTGGGTGCGGAAGAAGCCCTCGACCGTGCGCTCGCCGGTGGTGAACGGGCGATCGTTGGGGTCGATGTCGCTGGTCACCAGGTCGGCGGCCTCGGCGTCGGTACGCGCCACCAGCAGCGTCGGCACGCCCATCACGTCGGCGGCCAGGCGCGCGGCGTTCAACTTCTCGATCGCCTCGCGGGTCGGCACCAGCACCTTGCCGCCCATGTGCCCGCACTTCTTCACCGAGGCCAGCTGGTCCTCGAAGTGCACGCCGGCCGCGCCGGCCTCGATCATCGCCTTCATCAACTCGAAGGCATTGAGCACGCCGCCGAAGCCGGCCTCGGCATCGGCCACGATCGGCTGCAGGAAGTCGATCTCGTCCTTACCTTCGGCGTGGTGCAACTGGTCGGCGCGCAGCAGGGTGTTGTTGATGCGCTTGACCACCGCCGGCACCGAGTCGGCCGGGTACAGCGACTGGTCCGGGTACATCTGCCCTGCCAGGTTGGCGTCGGCGGCGACCTGCCAGCCGGACAGGTAGATGGCGTTGAGCCCGGCCTTGACCTGCTGCATCGCCTGGTTGCCGGTCAGCGCGCCCAGCGCGTTGACGAAGTCCTTTTCGTGCAGGTACTTCCATAGCTTCTCGGCGCCGAGCCGGGCCAGCGAATGCTCCACGTGCACCGTGCCGCGCAGGCGCACCACGTCGGCGGCGGTGTAGTTGCGGGTGATCCCGGCCCAGCGCGGATCGGTGTCCCAGTCGCGCTGGATCTGTTCGGCGGTCTGCAACGTGGTGCTCATCTGGCGTTCTCCTCGAAATGGATGCAGCGATGAAACGGTGGGGGTGTGGCTGGATTGAAGGCGTGGCCGGCATGGAAGGGGTCCGACGCGGGAACATCGCTTTCACGATTCCCCATTCCCGACTCCCCACTCCCGGCTTCCAATCAATCGATCAACTGATAGGCCGGCAAGGTCAGGAAATCGGCCAGTTCTTCGTCACGCGTCAGCCGATCCAGCAGCGCGATGGCCTCGTCCACGCGCGCCCCGCCCGGCAGCAGCGCGCGCTCGCCCAGCCGTGCCGGCAACTGCCGCAGGCAGGCGTCGAACAGGGCGAAGTCGATGGCGGTGCCGTCGTCCAGGTGCAGGCCGCCCACGTGCAGCCACTGCCACAGCTGGCTGCGGCTGATCTCGGCGGTGGCGGCGTCTTCCATCAGGTGGTGGATCGGCACGCAGCCGTTGCCGTCCAGCCACGCCGCCAGGTAGCGCACGCACACTTCGATGTTGCCCTCGAAGCCGGCGCGGGTGATGGTGCCGGTGGACGGGGCGATCAGCGTGTCGCGGTCGGCCTGCACGTCCTCGCGACGCACCGCGTGCTGGTTCGGCGTGCGCATGTGCTCGTCGAACACGGCGCGGGCGATCGGGATCAGCGCCGGGTGCGCCACCCAGGTGCCGTCGTGGCCGGCGGTGACCTCGCGCAGCTTGTCCGCGCGCACCCGCGCCATCGCCTGCTCGTTGGCCGCCTCATCGTGGCCGATCGGGATCTGCGCGGCCATGCCGCCCATCGCATGCGCGCCACGGCGGTGGCAGGTGCGGATCAGCAGTTCCGAGTAGGCCTTCAGGAACGGCTGGGTCATGGTCACCTGGCCGCGTTCGGGCAGCACCCGGTCCGGATGCCGGCGGAAGGTCTTCAGGTAGGAAAAGATGTAGTCCCAGCGGCCGCAGTTCAGGCCGACGATGCGCCCGCGCAGCGCATGCAGGATCTCGTCCATCTCGAACACCGCCGGCAGCGTCTCGATCAGCACGGTGACCTTGATCTGGCCCTGCGGCAGGCCGAGCATGTCCTCGATGTGGGCCAGCGCGGTCTCCCACAGCGCCGCTTCCTCCATCGACTGCAGCTTGGGCAGGTACAGGTACGGGCCGCGGTCCTTGGCCTGCAGCGCGCGACCGTTGTGGAAGGCGAACAGCGCCGCGTCGAACAGACCGCCGGCCAGCGGCTGGCCATCGACCAGCACGTGCTTCTCATCCAGGTGCCAGCCGCGCGGGCGCACGATCAGCACCGCCTGCTCCTCGTAGGGCCGCAACGTATAGCGCTTGCCCGGGCTGCCGTCGCGCGCGGCCGGCGCGGTGAAGGTCAGGGTCCCGGCCACCGCCTCGGCCAGCGCGCGCTGGCCGGCGACCAGGTTGCGCCAGGTCGGCGCGGTCGAATCCTCGAAGTCCGCCATGTACACCTTGGCGCCGGAGTTCAGCGCGTTGATGACCATCTTCGGATCGGTCGGGCCGGTGATCTCGACCCGGCGGTCCTGCAGCGCATCGGGCAGCGGCGCCACCTGCCAGTCGCCCTCGCGGATCGCGCGGGTGTCGTCGCGAAAGTCCGGCAGGCCGCCGGCGTCGAAGAACGCCTGGCGCTCGCGCCGCGCGGCCAGCCGCGCCTGCCGCTCCGGCTCGATCGACCGGTGCAGCGACACCAGCAGGGCCAGCAGCGGCGGCGGCAGCAAGGCGTCCTGGCCGGCCAGCGAGGCGGTCAGGGCGATACCCGGCGTGGAGCGCGTGGACGGGTCGGGAGCGGCAGCGAAAGCGGGGGCGGACATGTGGGGATTCCTCGATGTTTCCGGGGCTCCACCCTGCTTCCAGGCCATGTATTTGACAAAGCAGTTTTGTCAATGCTTTATATAAGTAAGCCTTATATCTATCACGTCATGGCTACGGGCAACGCCGCAACCCCGCGATTTCCCTACAAATCCGACCGGCTCAAGCCGCTGCGCGCGTTCTGCCAGACGGTGCGGCTGGGGGCGGTGTCGCGGGCCGCGGAGGCCTTGTTCGTCAGCCAGCCGGCGGTGACCCTGCAGTTGCAGGCGCTGGAACGCGAACTGGGCGTGGTGCTGTTCGAGCGCAGCGGCCGCCGTCTGGTGCCCAGCCGCGAGGGCCAGTTGCTGTACGAGATGGCGCAGCCGCTGGTGGAGAGCCTGGACCGGCTGGAGGCGGACTTCCGCGAGAAGGCGCGCGGGCTGGACGCCGGCGAGCTCAATGTCGCCGCCAACAGCTCCACCATCCTCTACCTGCTGCCGAAGATCGTGGAGGCCTTCCGTGCACGCCACACGCAGGTGCGGCTGACCCTGCACAACGCGATCAGCGCCGACGGCACCGACCTGCTGCGCGAGGACGCGGTGGACCTGGCGGTCGGCTCCATGCTCGATGTACCCGCCGACCTCAGCTACGCCCCGGTGTACCGCTTCGAACAGTTGCTGATCGCCCCGCGCGACCACCCGCTGGCGCGCAAGCCCAAGCTGACCCTGGAAGACCTCTCGCCGTATCCGCTGATCCTGCCGCCGCGGCGCCAGGTCACCTATCGCCTGGTCGACCTGGTGTTCCAGCAGGCGCGCGTGCCCTACACCGTGGCCCTGGAAGTGGGCGGCTGGGAGGTGATCAAGCAGTACGTGGCGATGGGCATGGGCATCTCCATCGTCAGTTCGATCTGCCTCACCGACGCCGACCGCGCGCGCCTGGCCACGCGCGCGCTGGGCGATTACTTCCCGGCGCGCAGCTACGGCGTGGTGGTGCGCAAGGGCAAGTACCTGTCGCCGCAGGCGCGCGCCTTCATCGAGCTGATCCAGCCGGACCTGTTCACCCCGCGCGGCTACGACGAGAGCGGGCCGTCGGAGCGGTAGACGCGCCGCAGCCGCGCTCGGCAGCGGCGCCATCGGGCTCTGCTACCGTGGCGGCACGTCCGCTGCACACCGACCGCCCGTGCCCCTGCCCTCCCGCTACGCCGAAGTCGATGCGCCAGCGGCGCTGCGCGACCGCCTGCGCTGCAGTTGGCGTTTCCGCCAGGGCGAAGCCGAGACCGCCGCGACGCAGGTGCTGCCGGATGGCTGCGTCGACCTGATCTGGGACGGCCGCGCGTTGTTCGTCGCCGGACCGGATCGCCGCGCCACTGACGCCACGTTGGCGCCTGGCAGTGTGCTCAGCGGCGTGCGCCTGGCGGCAGGGGCCGGCGCCAGCCTGCTCGGTGTACCGCTGCAGGCCATCGCCGACCAGCGCGTGCCGCTGGACGCGCTGTGGGGCGTCCGCGGCCGCGACTGGCAGGCACGGCTGGAGGATGCCGCCGATCCGCTGGCGGCCTTGCACGCGCTGTGCGCCAGCCGCCCGCTGCAGGCCGACAGCGCGATGGCCTGGCTGTTCGCGCAACTCGCCGGCGCGACGCCGCCGCGGCTGGCCGCATTGACAGCCGCGCTGGGCGTCAGCGAACGCACGCTGCGCCGGCGCAGCCACGAGGCGTTCGGCTACGGCGCCAAGACCCTGGAGCGCATCCTGCGCCTGCAGCGCTTCCTGGGTCTGGCGCGCCAGCATCCCAGCCTGACCGCGGCGGCGCTGGAGGCCGGCTACGGCGACGCCCCGCACCTGGTGCGCGACAGCCGGCAACTGGCCGGCCTGAGCCCGCGCGAGCTGGTGCAGCGGCACGCGCGCTGACTTGGCCTGCGACGTCGCCACGCAGCGCGACGGCGCCGCCACGGCATCGTCCCTGAAGCCTCGTGTGGCACCGTTTGTTACCGTGCCGACAGACGCGGACCCGAGGTGATACATGGCCAGAGATCCAGGCTTGGAACACATGCTGCGCGACGTGCTCCAAGCGCGGCCGGGCCTGACCGAGAAAGCGATGTTCGGCGGCTGGGCCTGGCTGGTGCACGGCCACCTGCTGTGCGGCGCACGCGACGACGGCGTGCTAGTGCGGCTCGGCAAGGGTAACGACGGATGGGCGTTGGCGATCCCCGGCATCGTGCCGATGCTGTCGCGCGGCCGGGCCATGGCGGGCTGGATCAGGGTCGCACCAGAGACCTTCGCCGACGACGCGCTCGCCGCGCGCCTGCTGCGCGAGGCAACCGCCTTCGTGCGCACGCTGCCGCCGAAGTGAGCGCAGTGCCGGCCTTCCCAGGCCGGCCGCGCGCGGCGTCGGCGCGACGTCGCTGCAGGAAACCGGCGTGTCGCTCGACCGAAGCAGGACGCCGCCGCTCGCCAACGGCGGCACGCATGCTGGCCGTTTTCGCCAAGCCGGCGCCGCCCCGGCGATGGATACTGGCGGCTCTTCCACAGGAGCCGCCCATGTCCCGCGCCGAGCAGCATCACCGCATCGACTATCTGGAATTCGCTGTCGCCTCGATCGCCGCGGCAAAGGCCTTCTACGGCCAGGCCTTCGACTGGACCTTCCAGGACTACGGCCCGGACTACTGCGAATTCCGCGACGGCCGCCTGAGCGGCGGCTTCTTCCACGGCACGCCGCAACCCGGCGGCGCCCTGGTGGTGCTGTACTCCAACGACCTCGCCGCCACCCAGGCGCGCATCGAAGCCGCCGGCGGCCGCATCGTGCGCCCGCTGTTCGACTTCCCAGGCGGGCGCCGCTTCCACTTCGCCGACCGCGACGGCTACGAACTGGCGGTGTGGTGCGAGGGCTTGTGACGGCAACGCGGCACCAGCAGGTTGCCTCCGCAGGAGCGGCTTCAGTCGTGACGGGCACTCCCGGTAACGCCTGTCGCGGCTGAAACCGTTCCTACGGATCAGGTCGCGTCATTGCGCGCGGTGCCCTACAGCCGCGCCCACTCCAATCCCTCGCCGCGGCGGTAGAACACCGCCAGCGCCTTGCCGTAGACGCTGTCGGCATCGACGAAGCCGAAATAGCGGCCATCGAAACTGTCGCCGCGATGATCGCCCATGACCAGCAGTTTGCCGGGCGGCACCCGCACGTCGTGCAGATCCGGGCCGCCGCCCGCGTCCAGATCCAGCCGCGCGATGCGCGCGCCGAAGCGCTCGGCATCGCCCGCCGCGCCCACCTGCAGCGGCTGGCCGTTGATGGCGAGATGGCCATCGCGCACGTCCACACGATCGCCCGCTACCGCCACCACGCGCTTGATCAGGCGGGTGCCGTCGTGCGGCGAATCGAACACCGCCACATCGCCGCGCTGCGGCCGACCGCGTTCGAGCACGCGGTATTCGGTGAACGGCACGCGCAGCCCGTAAGCGCTCATGTCCACGGCGACGCGATCGCCGGGCTGCAGGGTCGGCTGCATCGAGCCCGAGGGCACCACATAGTGATTGGCGAAGGACGACCGCGCGGCGGTGAGCAGCAACAGCATCACCACCATCGGCAGCAGTTCCTTGCGGCTCCAGCGCGCGGCGCGCTGCAGGCGGGTGGCATGCGGATCGGCGTGGGTCATGGGGCACCTGGGATGAGCGAGGGTGGCACGGGTCGTGCCATCGCGACAGTGCGCGCTTGGCGGCTCGGAGGGCCAGTGACGAAAGGCATGGCGCCGCCCGGCACAGACGCCTGCCGACACCATGCAGACGGCAACTACTTGCAGTCCGGAAACTCGCCCACTTTGACGACCGGAGGCAGACGTTCCTCGTTTCCGCCATCACTCCCTTGCTCGCCATCGAGATAGGTGATCCGCGCGCCTTTACCGTCGCGACGCACCGCGTAAAGCGGTTCGTTCCGGTCGGAGTACACCACGAGCTTTCCGTCTTCGACGCGCGTCGACAACAAGGCCGGCGTCAAAGCCCCGCCCTCGTAGCGCTGGATCAACAGCCGAGTGCCATCGACGGCAGGCAGGATCCATAGCGTCGTCCCCAGCAACTCCCCCTCTTCCTCGATGCGACAGACGTTGGAGAAGCTTTGCGGCCGCGATGCGCTGAAATGCGCCGGCCCCGTCGCCGCGCCCACCAGGAGCGCCATGGCAAACATCATGCTTCGATACTCCCATGCATCAGATGGATAAATCAGCAGCGATCATGCCGCCCTGTCGAGACACGTTACCAGGGCGCCCTTTCCCGGCCGCAGCGCGCGTCAGCGTGCGAGCAAAAGAACGGCGGTTACGCCGTCGGCCGATGCCTACGGCATGACCTCGATGCGGTTGGACGTAGCGGCCTTGAGGGAACCCACCTGACCGGAAACATTCGCGGCGGTGGTCGCCGGAAGTTCGCGGTACCGCAACAACGGCTGCACAGCCACCAAATAGCGGCGTCCAGGGACGATCCCGTAGTTCCGGGACAGATCCACCGTCGCAGATTTCGACTCGCCCGGACCCAGGATCACGTCGGGCCTCGAACCCGGCAGCTGGCTCACGTAGATGCCGCGGTAGGCCACAGCGCTTCCGTCCTCCTGCAGCACTCGTAACACATTCGCTTGCAGTCGCCCGTCGCGGTTCACCTCGGGGATATCGGCATCCGGCACCGCGATCGGCTGATCGCCCGCATTGACCAGGGTGATCGTGATGACCGCTGCGCCCGCGCGCTTGCTGCCTGCTTGCGCGTGTTCCAGTCGGATGTCCAACCGCCCTGCGGCAGACACCGCAAAACAGGCGCCCAGCAGCGCCATACCGACAATCCAGCTTCCCTTCATGAGCATCTCCTTGTGGTGGATGGAGTATCCGGACACCCCAACAAAAAACGGGATGGCCGCAAGGCCATCCCGTTCTCCACACACCCGATCGGCGCAGCGCCGATCAGTTCTTCAGGCCGCGGTTTTCCAGCAGCGGCTCGACGCTGGGGTCCTTGCCGCGGAAGTCGCGGTACAGGGTGGCCAGGTCGACGGTGTTGCCGCGCGAGAGGATCTTGGCGCGGAAGATGTCGCCGTTGGCGCGGGTCAGGCCGCCGTGCTCCTTGAACCACTGGAACGCGTCGTCGTCGAGCACTTCCGACCAGAAGTAGGCGTAGTAGCCGGCCGAATAGCCGCCGCCCCAGATGTGGTCGAAATAGGTGGTGCGGTAGCGCGGCGGCACTTCCGGCAGGTCCACCTTGTACTTCTTCAGCGAGTCGGCCTCGTACTTGTCCACGTCCTGCAGCGGCGCGTCGGCCGGCAGGGTGTGCCAGGACAGGTCGAGCAGCGCCGCCGACAGGTACTCGGTGGTGGCGTAGCCCTGGTTGAAGGTGCGCGACTTCTTGATCTTCTCCACCAGGTCGGCCGGCATCGCTTCGCCGGTCTGGTAGTGCTTGGCGTAGTGCGCGAACACCTTCGGATCCGACGCCCAGTGCTCGTTGAACTGCGAGGGGAACTCGACGAAGTCGCGCGAGGTGGCGGTGCCGGCCAGGGTCGGGTACTTCACGTTGGAGAACATGCCGTGCAGCGCATGGCCGAACTCGTGGAACATGGTGGTGACGTCGTCGAAGCTCAGCAGCGCCGGCTGGCCCGGGGCGGGCTTGGTGAAGTTGCAGACGTTGTAGACCACCGGCTTGGTGCCGGTCAGGCCGTTCTGGCCGACGAACTCGTCCATCCAGGCGCCGCCGGACTTGCTGTCGCGCTTGAAGTAGTCGGTGTAGAACAGCGCCAGCGACTTGCCGTCCTTGTCGAACACTTCATAGACCTTCATCCCGTCGTGGTAGGTGGGGATGTCGGTGCGTTCCTTGAAGGTGAGGCCGTACAGCTGGTTGGCGGCGTAGAAGACGCCGTTCTGCAGCACGTTGTCCAGTTCGAAGTACGGCTTGATCTGCGCTTCGTCGAGGTCGTACTTGGCCTTGCGCACCTGCTCGGCGTAGAAGTCCCAATCGGCGGCGGTGAGCTTGAAGCCGCCCTTCTGCGCGTCGATCACCTTCTGCATTTCGGCCGCTTCGCTGCGCGCCTTGGCGGTGGCGGCGGGCACGGTGTCGGTGAGCAGCTTCAGCGCCGCGGCCGGGGTCTTGGCCATCTGGTCGCTGAGGCTGTAGGCGGCGTAGCTGTCGAAGCCGAGCAGCTTGGCCTTCTGCGCGCGCAGCTGCGCCAGGCGCTGCACGGTCTGGCGGGTGTCGTTGGCATCGCCCTTCTCGGCGCGCGACTGCGAGGCGGCCATCACCTGCTGGCGCAGGTCGCGGTCCTTCAGCGAGGCCAGCACCGGCTGCTGGGTGGTGTTCTGCAGGGCCAGCAGGTACTTGCCGTCGAGCTTGCGCGCGGTGGCGTCCTGCGCGGCCGAGGCGATGTCGCCGTCGGACAGGCCGTCGAGCTTGGCCTTGTCGTCCACCACCACGGCGCCGGCGGCGGTGGCCGCGACCAGCTTGGTGTGGAACTGCGTGGCCAGGGTGGTCTCTTCGACGTTGAGCTTGCGCAGGGTGGCCTTGTCGGCGTCGGACAGCTGCGCGCCGGCACGCACGAACTCCTGGTATTCGTACTCGACCAGGCGCTTCTGCTCCGGGTCCAGGTTCAGCGTGTCGCGCTGGTCGTACAGGCTCTTGATGCGCGCGAACAGCTTGGGATCCAGGCTGATCTCGTCCTGGTGCGCGGCCAGCTTGGGCGCGATCTCTTCCTGGATCTTCTGGCGGGCATCGTTGGTGTCGGCCTGGACCAGGCCGAAGAAGATGCGCGACACGCGGGTCAGGGTCTCGCCGCTGCGCTCCATCGCTTCCAGGGTGTTGGCGAAGGTGGCCGGCTCCGGGTTGTCGGCGATCTTGCGGATCTCGGCCAGGTGCTGCTTCATGCCCTCTTCGAAGGCCGGCAGGTAGTCGCTGTCCTTGATCTTGTCGAACGGCGGCGCCTGGAACGGCAGCGTGCTGGGGGTCAGCAGCGGGTTGGCGGCGGCGGCGGGCTGCGCGGCGGCCGGAGCAGCGGGGGCGGCGGGCACGGGGGTGGACTCCTTACCGGAACAGGCAGCCAGCGCCAGGCTGATGGCGGCGGCCAGAACGACGTTACGCGACATGAGGTGGAACTCCTGGGAGGACCTTGGGGCCAAGACAGCCGCCCACGTTACCGGGTTTGCATGGCAGCGGCATGTGCCATTGGCTCGGCCCGGCGCGGCAGCCAGCCGGCGTACAGATGGCCGGGCGCAGGCATGGCGCCAGCGCCCTACTCACGGTGCCGGCCACGCGACGCGTTGCACGGCCGGCGCCCCGCAGGGAGCGCCGGCGCGCGAGGCTCACTGCCCGCCGGGCAGCGGCAACGCCTCGTCCTTGAAGATGGCCACGTGCGGCACGCCGTCGGCGCCGATCCAGCCGCGGTACATGCCCTCGGTGTTGAACGGGAAGGCCACGCTGCCGTCGGCGCCCAGCGCGATCGCACCGCCGTCGCCGCCGGCCTTGGGGATCTGCTGGTCGATCACCGCGTCGGCGGCCTGGGCCAGGCTCTGTCCGGCGTACTTCACCCGCGCGCAGATGTCGTAGGCGGCCACCGCGCGGATGTAGAACTCGCCCCAGCCGGTGCCGGACACCGCGCAGCGGCTGTCGGCGAAGGTGCCGGCGCCGATGATCGGCGAGTCGCCGACGCGGCCGTAGCGCTTGTTGGTCATGCCGCCGGTGGAGGTGCCGGCGGCCAGGTTGCCCTGCAGGTCCAGCGCCAGCGCACCGACCGTGCCGAAGTGCTTGGCGGTCTCCAGATCGGCGTGCGCCTGCTTGTTGGCTTCTTCCTTCAGCGCCTGCTGCAGTTGCTGCCAGCGCTTCTCGGTGCGGAAGTAGGACGGCGCGACCAGCGCGATCCCGTGCTGCTTTGCGAAGACCTCGGCGCCATCGCCGACCAGCATCACGTGCTCGGACTGGTCCATCACCGCGCGCGCCAGTTCGATCGGGTTCTTGACCCGGTGCACGCCGGCCACCGCGCCGGCCTTGCCGGTGCGCCCGTCCATGATCGCCGCGTCCAGTTCGTTGCGGCCGTCGTGGGTGAACACCGCGCCCTTGCCGGCGTTGAACTGCGGCGAGTCCTCCAGCACGGTGATCGCCGCGGCGACCGCATCCACCGCCGGCTTGCCCTGCGCCAGCAGCGCCTGCCCGGTACGCAGCGCCTTCTCCATGGCCGCGCGCGCCTCGGCCAGGTCGGCCGGGCTGCTGCTGGCGCGCTCGACGCCGGCGCCGCCATGGATCACCAGGGTGGTGGCGGGAATCTCGCGCATGCGCCCGTCCTGCACCGCGTAGTAGCGGTGGAAGACCGGTGCCTCGACGCGGCCGTCGGGCAGGTGCAGGGTGGAACCGGGGCCGACCCCGACGGTCTCGATGCGGGCGGCCTGCAGCGGCTGCCCGGCCGGGGTGGGCGGTTGCAGCGGCCCGGCGACCACGGTGGCCACGGCCTGCGGATCGGTGGCATAGACGCGCGCGGTACCGTCGCCCTCCACCGCCAGCGCGGCGCTCTCGTCCACGCCCAGGCCGATCAGCGGCTCCCCCTTGGGCGCCAGGGTGGCGGCCTTGGCGCGGAACGCGAACAGGCGGCCGAGGCGGTCGCGCTCGCGGAAGTGGGTATCGGTGATGACCCGCTTGAGCAGGTCCAGGTGCAGGAAGTCGGTCTCGATGGTGACCGCCGGCCCCAGCGGATCGGCCAGCGCCGCCGGGCTGGTGATGCTGCCGCCGTCCATCGAGCCGTACAGGTACTCGCCCAGCATCGCCAGGCCGGCGCTGGTGCCGCCCAGCGGCTTGCCGGCGCGCACGTGCGCGTCCAGCGCGTCGGCCACCGGGGTGTTCTTCCAGTAGCGCACGTAGCGCGACTGGTCGCCGCCGGCGATGAAGATGCCGTCGGCGCGGGCCAGCGCGCGCAGCAGCGCCGGATCGCTGGAGGCGCCGCGGCCGCTGAACACGAACGTCTCGACCGAGGCCACGCCGCCGACCTTGCGGTAGAACTCCTCGCCCACCTCGTTGGCCTGCGAGGCGCGCAGCACCACCACGTGGCCGTGCCCGGCCTTGGCCATGAACCAGCGCAGCGCGTCGTAGTTGCGGTCGCCGCCCCCCATCAGCAGCAGGCCGGGCGACACCGGGCCGGGTGTGGGCGCGGCCGGATCGCCGACCAGGTACTGGCGGTAATCGCGCGCGACGGCGGGCGTGGCCAGGCACAGGCCCAGCAGCAGCGACATCCAGGGCCGGAACATGCCGACGGAACGGGTCATGCGGATCTCCTCGTGAACGGGGCGGGCAGGCGAGCGTGCGGCTCGTTGCTGAGAGGGGACGAACGGCGGCACGGTTTCCCCCCGCCGCCGTCACCCTCCCACGTCGGCGCGCGCGGCACTTGCCCGCACGCACCGGCGATCGGCTAATGTGGGATCCATGTCCGCTTCCCTAGACGATTGGTTCGTCCAAGAAATCCTCGTCCACGAGCAGGCGCTCAGCGGCTACCTGCGGCGCTGCTGGCCGCATCGCGAGGAGTGGCACGACCTGCGCCAGGAGATCTACGTGCGCGTCTACGAGGCCGCCGGCAAGGCCCGGCCGAGCCTGCCCAAGTCGTTCCTGTTCGCCACCGCGCGGCACCTGATGACCGACCGGTTGCGCCGCAACCGGGTGGTGTCGATCGAGGCAGTGGGGGATCTGGAGTCGATGCACGTCCTGATAGACGAGCTGTCGCCGGAACGCTGGTGCGGCGGACGGCAGGTGCTGGGCCGGCTGGCGGCGGCCTTCGACCGGTTGCCGGACCGCTGCCGCAGCGTGGTCTGGCTGCGGCGGGTCGAGGAACTGCCGCAGAAGGAGGTGGCCGTGCGCCTGGGAATCAGCGAGAAGAGCGTGGAGAAGCACGTGGCCCGGGGCATGCGCCTGCTGGCCGATCATTTCCATGGCGACGAGGGCGCGGCGGCGCCGGCGAAGCCGATGCAGGCGCGGGCACGCGATGGACAGCAGGTGGATTGAGGCGCGTGCGGCGGCCTGGCTGGCGCGGCGCGACCGCGACGACTGGTCCGACGCACGGCAGGCGCGCCTGGATGCCTGGCTGGCCGCAGCCACCGCGCACCGGGTGGCGTTCCTGCGCCTGCAGGCCGCCTGGCAGGAGAGTGGGCGCCTGCAGGCACTCGGCGCCGGCCAGCGCGATGGGCAGGTGCCCGAACGCGGCCGCTGGCAGGGTCTGGGCGGCCGCAGCACGCTGGCGCCGGCCGCCACGGCCACCACCGCCGCGCCGGACCTGCGCGGCCTGCGCTTCGCCCCGCGCCCGCGTACGCCGCGGCGACGGCGCTGGCCGGCGGCGCTGGCGGCCGCGCTGCTCGGTGCCGCGGTGCTGTCCCTGGTCTGGCGGCATGCCGTCGAACCGGTGCCGACCGCCTATGCCAGCGTCACCGGCCAACTGCGCCCGGTGGCCCTGGCCGACGGCTCGCAGGCCACGCTGAGCAGCGACAGCCGCATCGCGGTGGCGCTGTCGCGCGCGCAGCGGCGCATCGACCTGCAGCGCGGCGAGGCGTTCTTCGCGGTGAGCAAGGACCCGGGCCGGCCCTTCGTGGTCGACAGCGGCGCGCGCCGGGTGGTGGCGGTGGGCACGCGCTTCGCGGTGCGCCGCGAGGCCGATGCGCTGCGCGTGGTGGTCACCGAAGGCACGGTGCGGCTGGAATCGGCGGGCGCGCCGCAGGCGCCGCCGCTGCTGCTGCATGCCGGCAGCATCGCCCAGGCCGGGCCGCACGGGGTGCTGGTACGCCGGGTCGCGCTGGCCGAGGCCGAGCGCGCGCTGGACTGGCGCAGCGGCTACCTGAGTTTCGACGACACCCCGCTGCAGGCGGCGGTGGCCGAGTTCAACCGCTACAACACGGTCAAGCTGCAGGTCGCCGATGCCGGTGCCGCGGCGCTGCGGGTCGGCGGCAACGTGCGCTGGTCCAACGTCGACGCCTTCGTGCGCCTGCTCGAACAGGGGTTCCCGATCCGCGCCGAGCGCCACGGCGACACGGTGTTGTTGCACAGCCGGTAAGCCGTCCCGCGCCGCGCCGGGCGGGCGCGGCGGCGGGGGGATTTGTCGGTCTCGTTCGTCTGGAGCTACTGAGGCGCGCTCCGCGCCCGTTTGGGGAGAAAACTCGATGCGGTATCCGATGCGTGCCCTGCTGCTGAGCATGGCCTGTGCGAGCGCCTGTGCGGCGCAGGCGCAACCCGCTGCCGTTGCCGCCACCGGCACGGTGGACGTCCCCGCCGGCCCGCTGCGCGCGGCGCTGGACACCCTGGCGCGGCAATCCGGCGCGCAACTGATCTACCGCGCCGACCAACTGGGCCAGGCCCGCAGCGGCGGCGCGCACGGCCAACTGGACACCGCACAGGCGCTGCAGCAGGTGCTGCGCGGCAGCGGCTTCGTCGCCCAGCGCGACCCCTCCGGCGCGTGGCTGGTGCGGCGCCAGGAGCCGGCCCCGGCCCGCGCGCAGCCGGTCCGTGCCGCCGCGCCGGCGCCGGCCGCGGCGGCCGAGGCGCCGGTGGCGCCGGTGGCGCAACTGGACACCCTGCGCGTGACCGGCTCGCGCATCCCGCGCACGCAGGTGGAAGGCCCCGCGCCGATCAGCGTGATCAGCGCCGAGCAGATCAAGGCCAACGGCTTCACCTCGGTGCCGGACGTGCTGCGCGCGATGACCCAGAACGGCGGCGAGACGCAGAGCCCGCAGTCGGCCAGCGGCGCGGACTTCTCGCCCGGCGCGCAGCAGGTGGACCTGCGCGGGCTCGGCCCCAACCACACCCTGGTGCTGGTCAACGGCCGCCGCATCGCCGACTTCCCGATGCCGTTCAAGGGCCGCAGCAACTTCACCGACATCTCCAACATCCCGCTGGGCATGATCGACCGCATCGAGATACTGACCGGCAGCGCCTCGGCGATCTACGGCTCGGACGCGATCTCCGGCGTGGTCAACTTCATCCTCAAGAAGCACGCCGACGGCACCACGCTGGACTACCGTTTCGGCGACACCACCCGCGGCGGCGGCGAGAGCTTCAACCTCAGCCTCAGCAGCGGTTGGTCGCGCGGCAATTTCGACGCGGTGTTCGGCGCCGAACTGGTCTCGCAGACGCCGCTGTGGGCCTACGAGCGCAGCCGCCAGGACAGCACCCTGGACGGCCCCACCACACGCTCGCAGGTGCCGCGCCGCACCTTCCTGCGCACCGACGGCAACGACGACTACCTGGACCCGGGCGCGGACACCTGCGCGGCGGTGTCCGGCCTCAACGGCGGCAGCACCGGCTACGCCACCCGCCCGGGCTACGGCGCGTTCTGCGGCAGCAGCGCCTCGATCGGCTACGGCACCATCACCAACAAGCGCCGCGGCCTCAACGGCTACGCCTCGCTGCGCTACGCCTTCGACAACGGCAGCGAGTGGTTCGCCGACGTGCAGGTGGGCTACCACGAGCTGTCGCTGTTCCGCGACGTGACCCAGTGGGGCTACATGGCCCCGGACGGCAACGAGCAGGGCTATTTCTACAACCAGGCCACCGACCAGGTGGAAGCCTGGGGGCGCCAGTTCAGCCCGGAAGAAATGGGCGGCCTCAACGCCGGCACCATCCGCACCCGGCAGAAGACCTTCAGCGTCACCACCGGCTTCAAGGGCCACCTGGGCGCGGACTGGGACTACGAGACCAGCCTCAGCCACTCGCAGTACCAGGCCACCATCAGCTGGCCGCAGATCGTCGCCGCGCGCGCCAACGCGCTGTTCCTCGGCCCGCAGCTGGGCGTGGACGAAGACTCGGGGCTGCCGATCTTCAACGCCGACCCGCAGCGCCTGTACACGCCGCTGAGCCGTGCCGAGTACGACAGCATCGCCCAGCGCACGGTGTACCAGCCGCGCTCGCGCACCGACACCCTCGCCTTCACCGCCACCAACACCGCGCTGTTCTCGCTGCCCGGCGGCGATGCCGGCATGGCGGCGACCGCCGAATTCGGCAACCAGGCCTACAACCTGCGCCCGGATCCGCTGGCCACGCAGTACTACTACTACAGCTGGAAGGACTCCGACGGCCACGGCAGCCGCAACCGCTGGGCGCTGGCCAGCGAGCTGCGCCTGCCGGTGCTGTCGACGGTGTCGCTGAGCCTGGCCGGGCGCTACGACCAGTACCGCTTCGCCGGGCGCTCGCTGGGCAAGTTCACCTACAGCGGCGGGCTGGAGTGGCGGCCGGTGGACACGCTGCTGGTGCGCGCCTCCTACGGCACCGCGTTCCGCGCCCCCGACCTGCACTACGTGTATGCCGGCCCCGGCAACGACGAGACCACCGGCGTGGACTACTACCGCTGCGCCAGCGAGGAACCGGGCGTGGCGATCCAGGACTGCAGCTACAACGAAGAGGCGGTGATCCGCGGCCGCAGCGGCAACCGCGCGCTGAACCCGGAGAACAGCACCTCGTGGACCGCCGGCCTGGTGTGGTCGCCGATGGCCGACCTGGACCTGTCGGTGGACTACTTCAACATCGACATGCGCGACCAGGTGCAGGACCTGCGCGTGGACCAGGTGCTGCGCGACGAGGCCGACTGCCGCCTCGGCGTGCTGCAGGCCACCTCCACCACCTGCCAGCAGGCGCTGGCACGGGTCACCCGCAGCGCCGACGGCCGCCTGTACGGGGTCTACGTCAACCCGATCAACATCGCCCGCGAACGCACCAACGGCATCGACCTCAGCGCGCAGTACCGCCTCGATACCGGCATCGGCACCTTCCGCCTGAGCGGCAACTACACCTGGGTGCGCCGCCACGACATCCAGGTGTACGCCGGCGAAGCGATGGTGGACGAGTTCGCGGTCAACAGCGGCTACGACATCCCGCGCACAAAGGCCAGCGCCAGCGTGTCCTGGGAGCGCAACGCCTGGACCGCGACGCTGCACGGCGAACGCCTGGGCCGCCTGCCGACCTCCGATTCCTACGACCAGGTCTACGACCCGGAGAGCGGCGACAGCCCGTGGATCGGCGCGACCTACCGCTACAACGCCTCGCTGCAGTACCGCTTCACCGACCACGCGCAGTTGTCGCTGACAGTGACCAACCTGTTCGACAAGATGCCGCCGCACGACCGCACCTATACGTCGTACCCGTACTACGACGTGTCCTGGTTCGACACCGTGGGCCGCAGCGTGTACCTGCAGTACACGCAGAAGTTCGGCGGCAGCGCGCTGTAGCGCCGGGGTCAAGGCCTGCATGTGGGAGCGGCGTCAGCCACGACGAGCGAAAGGTCGGCTGACACCGTCCGTCGTCGGGACTGAAGTCCCTCCCACAGTGCAGCCCTCAAGCGATCCTGGCACCGCACTTGTGGGAGCGGCTTCAGCCGCGACGAGGGAAGCTCAAAGCCACCCGGCACCTTCCTGCGTCGGACTGAGTTCCTCCCACAGTGCAGTCCTCCAGCGATCCTGGCACCGCACTTGTGGGAGCGGCTTCAGCCGCGACGAGTGAAGACCAAAGCCACTTGGCACCTTCCTGCGTCGGACTGAGATCCTCCACACAGTGCAGTCCTCCAGCGATCCTGGCGCCACACTTGTGGGAGCGGCTTCAGCCGCGACGAGTGAAGCCCAAAGCCACTTGGCACCTTTCTGCGTCGGACTGAGATCCGCCACACAGTGCAGTCTTCCGGCGATCCTGGGGCGGCACTTGTGGGAGCGGCTTCAGCCGCAACGAGTGAAGACCAAAGCCACCTGGTACATTGCTGCGTCGGGACTGAAGTCCCTCCCACAACAACATCCGACCCATGCGCTGCTCCTACGGCATCGGTTTGTGCCGTCGGGCAAAACGGCGGATGGCGCCGCCGTCAGCCGCCGCTGCCCGTCACAAGGTATCGCGATGCTTGCCGCGCCACGGCCGGTACCATTCGCGGATCGCGGCGATGTCCGCCTGCATGTCCTCGCCGGTCCACACCACCTCGCCGAGGCCGACGGTGCGGCTGGGGTAGTCGAAGTACACCGGGAAAATCGGCACCTGCGCGCCGTGGGCGATCTTCCAGAACCCGGTCTTCCACTTCTCCACGCGCTTGCGCGTGCCCTCGGGGGTGATCACGTACCACATGCGTTCGGCGCCGCGGATCAGCGCCACCGCCTGTTCGACCACGCCGCGCGGCGAGTTGCGGTCCAGCGGGATGCCGCCGAGCCTGCGCAGCAGCGGTCCCAGCGGCCACCAGAACAACTGGGTCTTGCCCAGCACGCGCACCTCGAAGCCGACCGCGAACTTGACCGCGAAGCCCAGGAACCCGTCCCAGTTGGACGAATGCGGGGCCACGATCATCACCAGCTTGGGCACGTTGGGGAACTCGCCCACGACCCGCCAGCCGGTCAGCCGCAAGGCGGTGCGGCCGAGCCAGCGCATGAAGCGGCTGGGCCTGACCATCGGCATGTTCGGGGGCGCTGCGGGCAGGCGGTAATCGCGTTCGGTCAAAAGTCACTCCCAGCGGCCGGGCGAGCGGCCGCGTTTGATCTGGCTGCGCTCGCGCTTGGCGTCCAGGCGTCGCAGCTTGGCGCCGTGCGAGGGTTTGGTGGCGATGCGCCGCTTGGGCACCGATAGCCCGGCGGCGATGAACTCGGCCAGGCGCTGGCGCGCATCGTCGCGGTTGCGGTCCTGGGTACGGAAGCGCTGCGCATCGATCACCAGCACCCCGTCGGCGGTGATGCGGCGGTCGCGCCGCGCCAGCAGGCGCGCACGCAGCGGCTCCGACAGCGACGGCGAGCCGGCCAGGTCGAAACGCAACTCGACCGCGGTGGCGACCTTGTTGACGTTCTGCCCGCCGGCGCCGCTGGCGCGCACGAAGCGCTCGACGATTTCGTCCTCCGGAATCGTCAGGCTGCTCGAGATGTGGATGGCCCCGTTACCCATGGCGCGGATTGTAGGGTATTCGCCAGACCGCCCGGTTTCCGTGTCGGCACCGCCTGAACGAGCCAGGGAGCGGACGCCGGCCGGTCGCACGTCCCCACGCGCGGCGGCGGCGGCGCGGCGATTGCCGTATTCTGGCCGCCGGTCATCGTTCTGCAGGATGCTCCATGCCCCCGATTCCGCGCTTCTTCCAGTGGCCGCAGCGCCTGCTGCTGGCCTTGCTGCTGGCCCTGGCCGCCCTCCCGGCGCTGGCCGAACCGCCCACCGATGCCGACGTCAACCGCCTGCTATCGGCCTCGCGCGCGCAGAACATGCTCGACACCATGCTGCCGCAGATCGAGGCGATGCAGCGCCAGCAGTTCGCCCAGCTCACCGCGCAGCACCCGCTCGACGCCGCCCAGCAGCAGAAGCTGCAGCAGATACAGGAGCGTACCCAGGCCACCGTGCGCAAGGCGCTGTCCTGGCAGGAAATGCGTCCGCTCTACGTCAACCTGTACAAGCAGACCTTCTCCAAGCAGGACGTGCTGGCCATGGCCGAGTTCTACGAGAGCCCGGCCGGCCAGAGCCTGCTCGACAAGACCCCGCAGCTGATGCAGAACCTGATGGGCGCGATCCAGCAGAAGATGACCCCGCTGTTCGCCGACCTGCAGAAGGACCTGGAACAGACGGTCAACGCGCCGCCGGCCAAGTGACACAGCGCTGTCCCTGCGCGTCGCGGGAGCGGCTTCGGCGGCGACCGGGCCTACCGATAAAGCTCGGTCGCGGCTGAAGCCACTCCTATGGTTCGCTGCCCGGGCATGTACGAGTGCTTTCTATGATTGCACTATCAGCACGATCGATCGTTCGAGACTCGCAGGGCCCGATCGCATAGCACAGCATTTCAGTTATCGATCAGAATGTATTCGGCCGTTTCGCGATCTCCCCACGCCGAGCAATCCCCTGTTCCATGAACGGTGACCGCTTTGCCTTGTGCGACCGCGCTCAGTAGCAAGGCGTACTGGGCTCTTCCTGAGTTGGTCGCCAACGACAACGACCACGGCGTGCTGGAACATGCAGGCGCGTTCGTGTGGGGACCATCGAGGGAAAAAATACGACATCATGCGAATGTGCGATGACCTGTATCACCTTTCCAGCCCCGTCTCCTGCCATTGCTGAAACTGGCAGCACGAGAAAAATCGAGGCAGCACGTGCCCAGCGAACCTTGTTCCACATATATCCCCCTGAAAACTATTGAATTCAGTCCAAGACGTTAGACGAAGCTCAGCTTCGTTAGCAACCCGCCACGGAAGCATCGGCACTTCGCTTACAAGCGTTCCGCCTCAAGCAAATCACCGCATAGCGGCATCCCCTACTGCGACGACAGCCTCATGGTGGGAGCGGTGCTACCCCGCCACACCCCGTCCCACATCCACCTGCCAAGGCGCCGCATCCCACCCGAACAACCCGAACGCCCGCACGAACTCCGCATCCAGCGGCGCCGTCACCGTGATCCGATGGCCGTCCGGATGCGGAAACGCCAAACGTTCGGCGTGCAGCAGCATGCGGTGCACGCCCTGCATGCGGAAGATGCGATTGTGGCGGCCGTCGCCATGGCTGGTGTCGCCGATCAGGTGATGCGAGAGGTGCTTGAGGTGGCGGCGGATCTGCCGGAAGCGCCCGGTCACCGGGCTGCAGCGCAGCAGCGCATAGCGCGAGGTGGCGAACTCGCCCGACGGTACCTGCAGTTCGCCGCAGGCCAGGCGCGCGAAGCGGGTCTGCGCCGGTTTCTTCAGCGGCTTGCCAGGGCCGCCGTCGAGGTCGTGGTCGACCTCGAAGCGGTCTTCGGCCGGCCAGCCGCGGCAGATCGCCAGGTAATCCTTGTCCACTTCGCCCCCCATCAGCGCCTTGCCCAGCGCACTGGCGGTGTCGCGGTCGAAGGCCAGCAGCAGGCAGCCGCTGGTGGCGCGGTCGAGCCGGTGCACCAGGAAGATCGGCCGGCCCAACTGCGCACGCAGGCGATCGGCAAGGAAATCGTCCTCGCCGCGGGCGAGCTTGCTGTCGTGGACCATCAGCCCGGCGGGCTTGTCGACCACGGCGAGCAGCGGGTCCTGGTAGAGGATCTGCAAAGGGGCTTCGGCGGTATTCACCTGCGGATTATCCGTGCCGCATCGGCGCGCCACAATGCGCATCGTCTGGCCGCGTCCAGACGCGCGATGCGTCGGCACGATCCGGCACGGAGACACCCGCATTGCGTTGGATGCGCGACCGGGATGCCGCGCCTGGATGGCGTGTCGCTGTGGCGCGACGGTCCACCGCTACCTGGGAAGACGCGACTTTCGACGCCGACGCTACGCGTCCTTGACCGCCAACAACTCGCCATTGCCGACCGGCAACGTGGTGCAGGTGAACGCGGCATCGGCCTGCAACAGCGCGGCGAAGGGCGCCATCTCCGTCGCGTGCGACAACGCGTTGTCCACGACCAGCAGACCGCCCGGCCGCAACACGCGACGCAGCTGCGGCCACCAGTGGCAATACAGCGTGCGCTCGGCGTCCAGGAACACCAGGTCGAACGTGGCCGAACCCGCGGTGGCCAGCCACGCGCCGGCATCGGTGTGGATCAGGTCGACGCAGCCCTCCACGTCGGCGTGGGCGAAGTTGCGCTGCGCCAGCGCGATCTTGTGCGCGGCATATTCCAGCGTGGTCACGCCGCCACCCAGTGCCACCGCGGCCTCGGCCAGCCACAGCGTGGAATAGCCGTTGGACGTGCCGATCTCCAGCACCCGCCGCGCACCTGTGGCGCGCACCAGCACCGCCAGCAGTTCGCCGGTCTCCGGGGTGATATTGAGCAGGCGCTGCGCGCGCTCGGGCTGGCCTGCATCGTGACGCGGACCTTCCTCACCGAGTTCGGCGCGCACCGCGTGCAGCCGCGCGCGATCCAGCGCCGCCACGCTCAGCGCCGCCACCACGCCGACAGCAAGGCCGCGGTGCCGGCACCGCCGCTGATCCAGGCCCACAGCGACACCCCGCCCAGCTGCGGCCCGCCCGCGTCGAGCGCGTACAGCAGCGTGGCCACGGTGAGCAGGCCGACGCCGGCGATCGCCGCCACCACCCGCCGCTGCATGCGCCGCACCAGCAGGTTGAGTTCGAACAGGTCGCGCGAGCGCATCGACAGCTCGTGCCGGCCCTCGACCTGCTGGCGCAGCCAGCCGTGGATCAGCCGCGGCATGTCCGGCGCGTGGGTCATGATCTCCGGCAGGCGCTTGCGCAGTTCGTGCAGCGCCCGCTGCGGGCTGTAGCGCTCGATGAGGATGCGTTCGAGCACCGGCCGCGCCACCGCCCAGATGTCCAGTTCCGGATCGAGCTGGCGGCCGACGCCTTCGATGTTGAGCAGGGTCTTCTGCAGCAGGATCAGTTGCGGCTGCAGGGTCAGCTGGTAGCGCTGGGCCACGCGGAACAGCTTGATCAGCACCTCGGCCAGCGAGATCTGCGACAGCGGCCGGGTGAAGTACGGCTCGCACACCGAGCGCGCCGCCGCCTCCAGCTCGTCGATGCGCACGTTGGCGGGCATCCAGCCCGCCTCCACGTGCAGCTCGGCCATGCGGCGGTAGTCCTTGTTGAAGATGGCCATGAAGTTCTCGGCCAGGTAGTACTGATCTTCCTGCGAGAGCTGGCCCATGATGCCGAAGTCCAGCGCGATGAAGCGCGGGTTGTCGCGGCGCGCCGGGTCGCTGTCGACCCAGATGTTGCCGGCGTGCGCATCGGCATGGAAGAAGTTGTCGCGGAATACCTGGGTGTAGAACACCCGCACGCCCTTGGCCGCCAGCGCGCGGCGGTCGATGCCGGCGGCGTCCAGCGAGGCGATGTCGTCGGAGGGGATGCCGCGCACCCGCTCCAGGGTCAGCGCGCGCTCCGCGGTGTGGGTCCAGATCACCTCGGGCACGTAGAGGTCGTCCGAGTGCAGCCAGAAACGGCGCAACACGCTGGCGTTGGCGCCCTCGCGCTGCAGGTCCAGCTCCGCGGCCAGGGTGGTCTCGATCTCGGCCACCACCTCGCGCGGGCGGATCTTGTCGGCGCGCGGATGGGTGCGCTCGACCAGCGCCGCGGCCGATTTCAGCAAGGCGATGTCGGCGTCGATCTGCCGCTCGATGTCCGGGCGCAGCACCTTGACCACCACTTCGCGGCCGTCGTGCAGCGTCGCCGCGTGCACCTGCGCGATCGAGGCCGAGGCCAGCGGTTCGGTGTCGAAGGTCGCGAACGCCACCGCGATCGGCCGCCCCAACGCCTGTTCCACGATGCGCCGCGCCGCCTCGCCGTCGAACGGGCGCACCCGGTCCTGCAGCAGGGTCAGTTCCTCGGCCACGTCCGGCGGCATCAGGTCACGCCGGGTGGAGAGGATCTGCCCGAACTTGACGAAGATCGGCCCCAGGTCCTGCAGCGCCAGGCGCAGCCGGGCGCCGCGCGACTGCGCAGCGATGTCGGGGCTGGCACGCGGCACGAACGGCTTGGCCAGGCGCAGCCAGCGCTCGGCCGGGGTGCCGTCGAGCAGGTCGTCCAGGCGATAGCGCAGGATCACCCGGCCGATGCGGCTGGCGCGGAACATCGCCTTCATGCGCCGCGCTCCGGCTGCAGCCGCGCCACGCGCGCGGCCAGGCGTTCGATGTCGTCGCGCAGCACGTCGACGTCGTCGTAGAAGGCCTCCAGCTCGGCGCGCGCGACCACGTCGCGCGACTCCTCGGTGACATACTCGGCCGCGCTCTGCGCCAAGTCCTGCGCGCTACGCCGGGCCTGCTGCAGGGCCGAGCGCGCGGTGTTGGCCACCTGCACGCCGAGCACCTCGCCGAACACCTGCACGAACGGCCGCTGCCAGTCCGGATCGAAGCGCGTCGCCAGCTGCTGCAGGCGCCGCGCCAGTTCGGCATCGCCGGAGACCCGCACCCGCCCGCCGGGGCCGCCAGGGCGCCGGGCCTGGGCCAGGAACGGCAACTGCGCGAGCAGGCCGCCGAGGGTGCTGCGCACCGCCAGCTCCGGCTCCTGCGCCGGATCCACCGGGCCGACCCGCAACTGCGTGCCGTCGACGCGGATCTGCAGAGCCAGTGCCGGCGCCTCCAGGGTCAGCGCCACGCGCTGGCCGTCGAGGTCGCGCAGGGCCTCGCCGGTTTCCGGGTCCAGCGCCAGCGCGCGATTGAGCGCCGCTTCCAGCGCGCGGCCGGCCAGGGGCTTGAGAGCATCGAGGGGGGATCCAGACATCCCCGCATTCTAGCGGCAGACACGTCGCCAGGCCGTGCGCAGGGCGAGACAGATGTCCCGCCCATGCCATCGCCAACCGCTACTGCGCCTGCGCGCCGCCCAGGTGCTTGCTCAGGAACGCCAGCAACTGCGTGTAATAGGCGCGCCGGTGCGGCTCGGTATAGAAGCCGTGGCCCTCGTTGGGGAAATACAACGACTCCACCGGCACCCCGGCCTTCTTCAACGCCTTTTCCATGCGCTCGGTGTGTTCGATCGGCGCACGCTCGTCCTTGCCGCCGGCCGCCAGGAACACCGGCACGCGGATGCGCGCAGCCAGATTGACCGGCGACCGCGCCGCCAGGCTGTCGCGTTCGCCCAGCCAGTCGCCGGCCCAGGCCTTGGTCCAGCGCGCGTACCTGGCCTGATCGCGGTACATCGTTTCCAGGTCGTAGACGCCGACGTAGCCGGCCGCGCAACGGTACAGGTCCGGCTCCTTCGCCGCGCCCATCAGCGCGGCATAGGCGCCGTAGCTGGCGCCGTAGATGCAGATACGCGCGCCATCGGCGATGCCCTGGTCGATCGCCCAGCGGGTGGCATCGGTGAGATCGTCCTGCATGCGCCCGCCCCACTCCCGGGCACCGGCCTGGGTATAGGCGCGGCCGTAGTTGCCCGAGCCACGGTAGTTCACCCGCAACACCGCGTAGCCGGCTGCGGCCAGCACCTGCGCATCGTCGTCGAATTCCCAGCCATCGAAGAGGCCGAACGGCCCGCCATGTGGCAACAGCACCATCGGCAGCGGCTTGCCGGCCGGCGCCTGCAGCGGCAGGGTCAGATAACCGTACAGGGCCATCCCATCCCTGGCCTTGAAGGCGACCTCGCGGGTCGACGGCATCCGCTCCGGCACGAACCATTCGCGACGGCTGAGGACCCGCTTGGCCGATTTGTCCGCGGTGTCGAACAGGAAGTAATCGCCGTTGTTGCGATCGCTCCACACGTACAGCATCAGCAGGCGCCGATCGGCGGTGGCGGAGGTGATGTACACCGCATCGCCATTGAAGGCCTGCTCCAGCGCGCGGTACAGCCGCGCCGTCGGCGCGGTCTCGTCGAAGAAGCGGTTATGCACGCGGTCGCTCATGAACGACACGCCGATCGGGGTGCGGCCATCGAGGTCGCGCAGCACCTGGTAGGGATCGACCTTCGCATCGCGCAGCAGCGGCGTGGTGCGATCGCTCTGCGGATCCCATGCCGCCACCGTGTCGGGCCCCTCGGCCTGCTCAACCTGCAGGTAGGCGATCCTGTCGTCCGCGGAAAAGCCCAGTGGGAAGCTGCGATGCCCGCTGCTGGCTTCGTCGTTGATCAGCCGCCACGGACTGGCGTCATCGTTGCGGTAGAACAGCTTGTTGACCGTGCTGCCGGTCTCGGCACCCTGCGCAAAGCGCACGTGGCCGCCGTGGTCGGTGACGAAGTCCGCACGCGCCACCGGGGCGCGCGCCACCGGCGTGCGTCGGTGGTTGTAGATGTCGAGCCTGTCCACATGCACGGTGGGGTCCTTGGTCTGCTCCACCACCGACACCAGCACCGCGCGCGGGTCGTCCGGCAAGGTGTCGAGCATGAACACCGACGGATCCAGGCCGGCCTTGTAGGTGACGCCGTTGACGCTGTCGTTGAGCCCGTAGGGGCTGGCCAGCAAGCGCGCATTCTTGCCGTCGGCATCGATGGCATGCAGCTGGCCGATCGCCACGGGGCGGTCCAGTGCGCCCAGGCGCTCGGCCATCGACACCACGATGCGCTCGTCGCTGGCCCACCAGTAATCGTGCACCACCGAATCGGCCTGACCCATGATCTTGGCCGAGACCTGCTTGTCGCTGCGCCGGATCACCGCCAGCACGGTGCGGTCCTCGAGGGGCGCGATCACTGCATAGTAGGCGCCAGTCGGGGAGATCTTGACCCGGTCGAACTGGTCGCGCTGCAGATACGGCGCCAGGTCCACCGGCGGCACCTGCGCGCACGCGCTCCCCGCAAGCGCAAGGCCTGCCCACACGATCCACGCTCGCATTCGATCCGCCCCTGTCCCCTGAGCGGAGGATGGTGACAAGCGCCGAGCGGAACGTCCAGCCCTGCCCCGCCGCGCTGCCTCCGGGCGGCAGGCGCCCTCGCGGCGCGGAGCCCAGAAACGACTTGCCCGCGACGCAGGGCGCCGCGGGCAAGCATCGAGGTTCGATTGTCGCGGCTACTAACTACACCTTGCCGCGGCGGAACATCGAGATTACCGCCAGGATCAGGAACACCACGAACAGGATCCAGGCGATGTTGGTCGCCGCGCCGGCGATGCCGCTGAAACCGAGCACGGCGGCGATGATGGCGATCACGAAGAAGATGATGGCGTAATGCAGCATGGCAATGTCCAGAAGGTTGTCGTGCCGAATCGGCGCGGCATCATCTTCGGAAACCGCGGGTCGTCAAGGAGTGACGGGCATGTCGTGGCGCCATGAGGACGCAAGCCGCTGCAGTCCCTGCTCAATGCTTACCTGCGGCACGTAGCCGAAGTCGCGTCGCGCCGGCTCCATGCTGTACCAGTGCGGGGTGCACAGCTGCTCGGCCAGGAACCGCGTCAGCGGCGGCTCGCCGCGCAGGCGCAGCAGCGGCCACAGGGTTTCGCAGGCAGCGCCGATGCGGTAGGCGGCCTTGAACGAAAGCGTCCTGGTCACCGCCGGTGCGCCGACCGCGGCCAGCAGCTTGTTGAGCAGTTCGCGCATCGGCAACGGTTCGCCGTTGGAGATGAAGTAGGCCTTGCCGGCGCAGGGCGCGCCCACCGCCAGGTGCTCGAAGGCATCGAAGTGCGCCTGCGCGGCGTTGTCGATGTAGGTGGAATCGACCTTGTTGTCGCCGCTGCCGACCAGACGCACGCGCCCAGCCTGCGCCCGCGCGACCAGCTTGGGCAGGATCTGGTTGTCGCCCGGCCCCCAGATCAGCCGCGGGCGCAGCGCCACCACCGCCAATTGCGCGTCGTTGGCGGCCAGCACCATGCGCTCGGCGATCGCCTTGGTCGCCGCATACGGCGCCTGGAAATCCTCGCCGTAGGGCACCTGGTCCGCGCCCAGGCCTTCGACCGGATGAGTAGCGCGGTGGGTCACGCTCGGTGTGGAGGTGTAGACCAAGCGCGACACGCCGTGCATGCGGCAGGCCGCCAGCACGTTCTCGGTGCCGACCACGTTGGGCTGGTAATAGCTGTCGTAGCTGCCCCAGGCACCGGCCTTGGCGGCGTTGTGGAACACCGCATCGGCCCCGGCCAGCGCATGCTGCAGCGCCTGCGCGTCGACCAAGTCGCCCCGCACCTGGGCCACGCCCAAGGCCTGCAGTTCCGGGTAGTGGCCGCGGTTGTAGCTGACCACCTGGTGCCCGCGCGCCACCAACCCGCGGCACAGCGCCTGGCCCAGGAAACCACCGCCACCGGTCACCACGATCTTCATCGCCACACTCCATCGTCAGGGCGGCCATTCTGGGGCCGGCCATGCGCCGCGCCAACGGTGTCCGGCTGCGCAGGCGCGCCGGTCCCCATGCTGCGCGCGCTCATTTGCGCTGTTCCGCGGCCCACAGCGCCAGCTTCTCGCGGCCGATCTTGGCGTTGTGGCGGATGTCCACCGGAAAGCCCGGGTGGCTCAGGAAATCGACGATGCCGGCCGTGTGCGCATGCGCGGCAGCGGTATCGCGCAGTCGCTGCTGCAGCGCCTGCAGTTCAGGGCCGCTCGAGAGCATGGCGCCCACTTCCAGCTCGTAGCACAGCACCGGGCGCTGCTGCCCCGGCGCGCCGATGCCGACCAGGGCGGTGCGGCCGATGCCCGGCAGCGCGTTGAAGATCGGCTCCACCTGTTCGGTGTACAGCGGTCCCTGCGCGGTTTCCACGCGCTGGGTCTTGCGCCCGCAGAACCACAGCCGGCCCTGCGCGTCGAAATAGCCGACGTCGCCCATGCGGTGCACGACGCGCTCGCTGCCGTCGTCCAGGCGTTCGCGGATCTTGGCCAGGCGCGTGGCCGCATCGCGGTTGAAATAGGTGTCGGTGGCGGTCGGGCCTGCCACGGTGATCTCGCCGACCGTGCCCGTGGGGACTTCGCGCACGCCGCTCCACTCCGGAATCGCGGCGTCGTCGATGGCGATGATGCGCACCTGGTTGGGCGGCACCACCGTGCCGACGCAGGTGCCGGCACCGCGCTCGGTCGCCGCGCGCGTGTCCTGCAGCTCGCGGCCCTCGATCACCGCCACCGGCAGGCACTCGGTGGCGCCGTAGGGTGTCCAGAACTGGCCGTCCTCCGGCAGCAGGCTGCGGATCCGCGCCACCACGTCCGGCGGCACCGGCGCGCCGGCCGAGGTGGCGCAGCGCACGTTGGTCAACGGCTTGCCGTAGTCGGCCAGCACCCGCATCAGGGCCGGCGAGCCGAACAGCTGGGTCACGCCGAAGCGCTGCATCGCATCGTGCAACTTGCGCGGGTCGACCTTGGCCGGACGCGTCGGGTCCATGTCCGGGATCACCGAGGTCAGCCCCAGCGCCGGGTCGAACAGCGCGAACGGCGGGAAAGTCGGCAGGTCGATCCCGCCGGGCTGCATGTCGAAGGCATTGCGCATCAGCTCGATCTGGCCGACGAAATGCCGGTGCCGGTAGACCACGCCCTTTGGCACGCCGGTGGAGCCGCTGGTGAACAGGATCGCGGCGACGTCGTCCGCGGCCGTGTCTGCGAGCTGGCTGCCGGCGCCCTGGCCGGCGCGCTCGATCCGCGCCAGCGTGGTGCCGCCCCAGGCCCAGCGCCGGCCGACGGTGACGATCCGTTTCGCCGAGCGCGCCCAGCCGAGCAGACGCCGCGCCAGCTGCGCCAGCGGAATGCCGATGAAGGCCTCCGGCTGCGCCTCGTCCAGGCACTGCTTGAGCGCGCGCCGGTCGATGCCCGGATCGACCAGCACTGGCACCGCGCCGGCCTTGAACAGCGCGAACATCAGCAGGAAGAACTCCGGCGACGGCCGCACCATCACCACCGTGCGGGTGCCGCGGCCGATGCCGTAGGCGCCCAGGCCGGCGGCGATGGCATCGCTGCGCGCGTCCAGCTGCGCATAGCTCAGGGTCACGTCGTAGGCCGCCATACCGCCGGGGCCGGGCCGGCCGGGGCAGCGCATGGCGATCTGGTCCGGGCGCTCGCGCGCCAGCCGCGGCAGCGTCGCCGCGATGTTGCAGGTCGTGGTCATGCGCCGATTATCGCCGATGCGCCGGGCCGCAGCCGACATCCCGGCCGCGGCAGCCGCGGCTGAATACCGGAATGCTTGCAGCGCGCTCCGGTTCGGTCAGAATGCCGCGCCCCCCACGCTGTTCGCCGCGCAAGGCCCGGCCGCCATGTCCCATCCCTGCCTCACCTGCGGCGCCTGCTGCGCCTACTTCCGCGTCAGTTTCCACTGGAGCGAAGCCGATCCCGCGCTGGGCGGCAGGGTCCCGTTCGAGTTGACCGAACCGCTGCGCACCCATGAGCGGGTGATGCGCGGCACCTCGCAAGCGCAGCCTCGCTGCATCGCCCTGGACGCGGACATCGGCCGCTACAGTCGCTGCAGCATCCACGAGCGGAGGCCGTCGGTGTGTGCGGCAGTGCCGGCCTCGCTGGAATTCGGCGAACGCAGCGCGCAATGCGACAAGTCGCGGCTGGCGCACGGCCTGCCGCTGCTGACCCTGGCCGACTGGGACGGCGTGGTCGAACGCAATCTGCCGGACGCCTGAGCGGCGGCGGCGCCAACACGGCAGGGGGGCCGTAGCATCTGCCCTTGTCGCCGCGGGACCAGCCGCGATCCGCGTTCCCGGCAACGCCCGATCGCGGCTGTAGCCGCTCCTACGCAAACTCCTGCAAACGCCCATCCTGGCGGCACCCGAAGAGCGGCGGACGCGCGCCGCATTGGCTCAGCGGTGCTTCCACGCCGTCGGCACCGGATTGGTCACGGTGTTCTTTTCCAGGGTGTAGGTGCCGTTCTGCTGGGCGATGGCCTCGCCGGTATCGACGATCGCGTTCTGGATGAAGACGTTCCTGTCCTCGCCACGGATGAAGGTCAACTGGTGGAAGGCGGTCTTGTTGCCCCAGTCCTCCGACGGCAGCGAGATGAAGCGGATCGTGTAGGTCTGGTCGTCGAAGCTGCCCTGCAGCACGTACACGCCGTAGTGGTTCTCACCCTGCGAAATGATCTTGTACATACCGTTGCTGTAGTAATAGATCTCCGCATCGGGGAACGGCTTCTTGTCGTACAGCTTGCGGTAGTGCAGCACCTGCTTCCAGGTGGGCTGGCCGAATCCGACCGTCAGCGTCTTGCCGTCCGCGGACGTGGTCAGGTCTTCCGCATGCGCACCAGGCACGCTCATCGCCGTCAACAGCATCGCCATCGCCATCGCTTTCACTCTCTGTCTCCTGTCCGATTGCGTGCAGCGTCCGCTTCCGCGCGACGCGCACGTCAGCGGCGACTGTACCCAGCCAACAATGTTGCATCACGGCAATCGGTAGCAGTTTGCGCGCGCCCGTGTAGACGATCCACGGCGCAACGCCGGCGGCGGCGTCGCGGCGCACCTCGCGGCAATGCCTTTCCTGCATGCGCGGCGCGCCGATACGGCGCGCCGCAGGAAAACGCCGGATCTGTCCGGCGTGCGTGCTCAAGACAGCGGATGCGCGTCCAGAAACCGGCGGATCGCCGGCACCAGCACTTCGTGCTTGTCTTCCAGCACGTAGTGGTTGGCATCCTCGAAGGCCATCACCTCGGCCTGCGGCAACGCGCGGCGGAAGCCTTCCAGGAAATGATGGTCGAAGCAGATGTCACGCAGGCCCCAGCCGATGAAGGCCGGGCGATCGGCGAACGACGGCAGCGCCTGCTCCGCCCGCGCCAGCAGCGACCAGGCCTTGTCGGCCGGCGACAGCGGAATGTCCTGCATGAAGCGGATCGTGGAGATGCGGTTGGCCCAGCTGTCGTACGGCGCCACGTAGGCGCGACGCACAGCGGCAGGCATGCGTCGCGACACACCCAGCCACGACGCGCCCGAAGAGAACGCATTGAACGTGCGGATGAACCACTCGCCCGGGCGCCAGTGCCGGCCCATCGCGATCTGCCACGGCATCGGCTTGGCCGCCGGCAGCGGGAACGCCGCGGTATTGGTGATGACCAGGCGACGCACCTGCGCATGGTGCGACAGCGCCCAGCCGAAACCGATCATGCCGCCCCAGTCGTGCACCGCCAGCGTCACCGGCCCGTCGATGCGCAGATGCCGCAGCAACGCATCCAGGTCGTCCACGCGCGACTGCAGGGTGTACTCGTAGCCCGGCCGCGCGCCCGGCGCATCGTCCGGCTTGTCCGACAGGCCCATGCCGATGTGGTCGGGCACGATGCAGCGGTAGCGGTCCGACAGCCCGCTCACCAGCGTGCGCCACAGATAGCTCCACGACGGATTGCCGTGCAGCATCACCACCACCTCGCCGTCGCGCGGGCCTTCGTCGAGATAGGACATGTGCAGCCCCGGGCGGACCTGCAAGCGCTGCGGGGTGAAGGGATAGCCGGGGTAGTTCATGCGGGGGACCGATGCGAGATGGAAGAGGAAGACGGCACCGCCGCGGCGCATGATGCATTGCCGTCGGCGTGCGGCGTTGGGGAACTCATAACGGCTGCGCACCCTCGCTGAGGATGTCCAGATAAGCCTGATAGGCGAACACGCGGTGCCGCTGCTGCCCGGTGAGTTCGTTGACGATGTCCAGATCCTGCAGGGTGCGGATGGCGGCACGGATCGTCGGTGCGCTGAGCGGCAAATGCGGCTGGACCTGCGGCACGCCCAGCAGGACACGACGGGCGAACTGCTCGTACACCAGGCCCACGTTGCCAGCGCGCGTTCCCAATCCGGCGATACGTGCGCGGTCGGCCGCCAGCAGTGCCAGCAGGCGCTGCGCGGTGGACACCGCCTGTTGCGCGGTGTCTGCAACGCCCTCGAGAAAGAAATCCAGCCAGCCTTCCCAGTCGCCCTCGGTGCGTACCGCGTTGAGGCGCTCGTAGTAACGCGCGCGATGGCGCTTGAAGAACAGGCTCAGGTACAGGCTGGGCGCGCGCAGCACACCTTCGTTGCACAGGATCAACGCGATCAGCAGCCGCCCCAGCCTGCCGTTGCCATCGCTGAAGGGATGGATGGTTTCGAACTGCACATGCGCCAAGGCTGCCTTGACCATCGGCGAGACGTCGCGGCCAGGCGCGTGCAGGAAGCGCTCGAAGGCGGCCAGCACCGCATCCAGGGCTTCCGGCGGCGGCGGCACGAAATGCGCCAACGCCGGCGAGGCACCGCCGATCCAGACCTGGCCCGAACGGAATTCGCCCGGACGTTTGCCGGCGCCACGCCCACCTTGCAGCAGCAGCGCGTGCATTTCGCGGATCAGGCGCAGCGACAGCGGGAAGTCATCCTCGCGCAAGCGCCGCAGCCCGTGGTTCAGCGCAGCGACGTAGTTGGAGACTTCTTCGACGTCGTCCAGAGGGACACCCGGTGCCTCGTCCAGTTCGAACAGCAGCAGATCGGACAGCGACGATTGCGTGCCCTCGATCTGCGAGGACAGGACCGCTTCCTTGCGCACGTAGTGGTAGAGGAACAGCTCCGGGTCCGGCAGCATCAGGGTGATGCCATCGAGGCGACCAAGCGCCTGGTCGGCCTGTTCCTTGCGCGCGATCAGCAGCGGCGCCGCCAACTGCAGCGGCGGCTCGGGCGGCAGCGGATCAGGAACGAACGCCTGATAACGGCTGCCCGCCAGCGACCCGGGGACATAGTGTCCGGTACAGCGTCGAGACGACATCAGGCAATCCTTGCCGTGGCCGGAGACGGCTCTTAAGAAAGAAATTTAGCAAATTTCTTTCTAAACACCCAAATACGGCGCGCAAGGAAAATTTGCGCGCCTGTCCTGCGCCTGGCGCTTACCAAACCACCTCGGCCATCGAGCAGTTCAAGCCCGAGCCGATGCCCATCAACGCGATCCGGTCGCCCTTCTTCAGGCGGCCCAGCTCGCGCAGCTTGCTCAGCACGATTGGCACGCTGGCCGGGCCGATGTTGCCGTATTCGCCGAAGATGGTCATGACCTTCTTCTGGTCGATCCCGAAGCTCTTCATGAAGGCCTTGGTGTGCGGAAGGCTGACCTGGTGGATGACGAACTGGTCCAGTTCGTCCACCGCCCACCCCAGCGCCTGCCGCGCGGCGGCGAAGGTCTTCTGGCCCAGCTTGAGGCCTTCGATCAGCAGCATGCGGGTGTCGGTGACCATGCGGTCCATGTTGCCCCGGCACAGGGTGTTCCACTGCGTGGCCGAGCGGGTCACGCCACCGCGGTAGCGCGGCGCATCCGGTGCCAGGTCGGTACGCGCCATCACCATCGCCACGGCACCGCACCCCAGGGTCAGGGTCGCCATTTCGTCGCGGAAGGCGTCGGCGGTCAGATCCTGCGAGGCCATCCGCTCCAGGGTCTTCTCGTACACCAGGTTGGCGGTCTCGCCATCGACCACCATCGCATAGTCGATATCGCCACGCTCGATCATGCGCGCCGCGATGTCCATGCCGTTGATGAAGGCCAGGCAGGCGTTGGCGACGTCGAAGGTCATGCACTGCTCGCTCACGCCCAGATTGCCGGCGACGATGCTGGCGGTGGACGGCTCCAGGTAATCGCGACTCACCGACGTGTTGACCAGCAGCCCGACCTGCCCAGCCTCGATGCCCGCATCGCCCATCGCCTTGCGCGCCGCCAGCGTCGCCACGTCGGACGCCTGCAGGTCCTGGTCCCACATGCGCCGCGCGTGGACGCCGGCGATGTCGCCGAGCACGTCGGCCCGGATCCGCAGCCGGTCCAGGGTCGGCTGCAGGCGCGCGTTGATCTGCTTGGAGGTCAGCGTGTGCGGCGCGTCGATATGCGCCAGTCCCGCGATCGAGACGTTGGTGAAGAGCATCGAGGTGTACGCCAGGGTCAGGCGAGGGGGCGCCAATTCTAGCGGTTACACCGTTTTACCGCATCTTTAACAAATCCCCGGAAAGCGTATGGTCTGAGCGGTTCAGCGGCCGCCGCACTGGTAGGCGGTGAAGCGCTGGTCGCCGTCGACCGGGTCGCCCATCGCCTGCACGGTGTTGGCGCCCACGCCGGGCGCCTCGTTGCGGGCCAGGGTCTCCAGCTCCTCGCGCACCCGCAGCGGGTTGCGCTGGTAGAAGCCGACGCTGCTCTTCACCGACACCACCACCTCGCCGCGCTTCTCGCAGCCGCTGGCGGCCTGACCGGGCGGCAGGACCCGCACCCCTTTGCCTTCCGGCGCCATCGGCACCCAGGTGCAGCCGGCGAGCGTGGCGAGCAGGACGAAGGCGATCGGTAGACGCATGGACGGGCCCGTTGGCAGGTGAATCCGGATTGTGCCGCAAAACGCTGAATCGGCCATGACACCGTCGGCCTGCCGGCGCCGGCAGGCAGCGCGCGCCGGCCATCGCCAACGCGCACCGCCGCACTCAGCGCGGCGCCGGGGCCGCCGCCCCGCCCTGCGGTACCCCGTCGGCATCGATCACGGTGACCTCGCCCAGCTTCAGCGCGCGCACCGGCGCCTCGATCTGCTTGAGGTCGCCCACCACCACCCAGGTCAAGGTGTTCGGGTCGAGCATCGACGCCGCCTCGCGCACCTGCGCCGGGGTCATCGCCTCGATCTCGGCCTTGCGCTTGAACACGTAGTCGTCGGGGCGGCCATAGCGGACGATGCCGCCGATCGCGCCCATCACCGCGCTGGCCGTCTCGTAGGCGCCCGGCAGGCTCAGGGTCTGGATGTTTCGGATGCGTGCCACCTCCTCCGCCGTCGGCGGTGCCTTGCCGCTCGCGAAGGCGCTGATCTCCTTGTACATCTCCTGCAGCGCCGGGGCGGTCTTGTCGATCTGCACCGGGGCCGACGCGGTCCAGGGCCGCTGGCCAAGGGCGCTGGCCGCGCCGCTGCGCGCGCCGTAGGACCAATGCTTGTTCTCGCGCAGGTTCATGTTCAGGCGCGAGGTGAAGTCGCCGCCGATCACGCCATTGGCGATGTCGAAGCGGACCGCCGCCGGATCGGTGGTCGGCGGCACCAGTTCCGAGGCGAACAGGTTGGCCTGCACCGCGCCGGGCTGGTCGATCAGGTACACGCGTGGCTTGGCCGGCCGCGCCACGCGGGCCGGGACCGGCACCGACGGCGCCGTCCCTTCACCCTTCCAGTCGCCGAACTGCGCGTCCAGCAGCGGCACGATCTCGGCCAGGGTGGTGTCGCCGACCACGATCAGGGTGGCGTGCTCCGGGCGCACCCAGTCGCGGTGGAAGTCGACCAGATCCTCGCGCTGCAGGGCCGCGATCGCCGCCTCGGTGCCGATGCCGCTGAACGGCATCGCGTAGGGATGGCCGACGCCGTACAGCAGCGGCGGCAGCACCCGCATCGCCACGCCGTTGGGCTGCGCCTTCTCCTGGCGGATGCTGGCGATCCAGCTGGCGCGGACCCGTTCGATCTCGTTCGGCGCGAAGCGCGGCCGCCGCAGCATGTCCGCGTACAGCGCCAGCGACGGCGCCAGGTTCTCCTTCAGCGCCGACAGGTAGGCATTGCTGCCGTCCAGCGCAGCGCCGGCCGCCAGCGACGCCCCCAATGCCTCGGCCGCATCGGCGAACGCCAGCGCATCGCGCTCGCCGGCGCCATCGTCGAGCATGCCCATGGTGAAGTTGGCCGTCCCCGGCTTGCGCCCCTGGTCGGCGCTGTAGCCGCCCTGGAACTCGTAGCTGAACTGCACCACCGGTACCTCGTGGCGTTCGGCCAGAATCACCGTGGTGCCGTTCTTCAGCGTCGCGCGCTGCAGCGTCGGGAACGTCAGTTTCGGAAACTGGGTGGTCTTGGGCGGGCCGGCGCTGCGGTCGACCACGCTGGGCAGGGTGCGGTACTTGGGATCGACCGGCGGCGGATTCAGCGGCGCCGGTTGCACCGTCGGCTCCTCGGCCTGCGCCACGCGTTCGCCCGGCTGCACCAGCAGGGTGTAGTCGCCCTTGCCCAGCCACTTGCGGCCGACGGCGGTGAGATCGCGCGGGCGGGTCTCGGCGATGGTCGCCAGCGAGGTACGGAAGCAGCCGGGGTCGCCGGTGTACACCGCGCACTCGGCCAGCACGTCGGCCTTGCCGCCGAAGCCGCCGATGCGCTCGACGCCACGGATGAAGCCGGCGCGGAAGGCGGTCTTGGCGCGCGCCAGTTCGGCCTTGTCCGGCCCCTTGTCCAGCAGCCGGCGCAGCTCCTCGTCGATCGCCGCCTCGACCCTGGCCGGGTCCACGCCCTGCTTGACCATGGCGATGATGCCGAAGCCGGAGCCGAGCTGCGACGGCCAGACCGAGGCGCTGACCATATCCACCAGCTTGTCCTGGTGGACCAGGCGCCGGTCCAGCCGCGAGGAGGTGGCGCCGCCCAGCACCTGCGCCAGCAGTTGCAGGCGGTCGACGTCCTCGGTGCCGGTCTGCGCCACGTTCCAGACGCGGTAGATCCGCGTCTGCGGCACCTTGTCGGTCATGGTCTCGCGGGTGGACTGGCTGCGCTGGGCCACGTCGACCTTGGGCTGGGCCATGCTCGGGCCGGCCGGGATGTCGCCGAAGTAGCGCGTCACCTTCTCCTTGGCCGTGGCCACGTCGATGTCGCCGGCCAGCACCAGCACCGCGTTGTTGGGACCGTACCAAGTGCGGAACCACTGCTTCACGTCGGCCAGCGACGCCGCGTTGAGGTCGTTCATCGAGCCGATGACGGTGTGGTGGTACGGGTGGCCGGCCGGATACAGCGCGCGACTCAGCCGGCTCCAGGCCTGCCCGTACGGCTGGTTTTCGCCCTGGCGCTTCTCGTTCTGCACCACCCCGCGCTGCTCGTCCAGCGCCGCCTGATCGATGGCGCCGAGCAGGTGGCCCATGCGGTCCGACTCCATCCACAGCGCCATGTCCAGCGCGGTGGTCGGCACGTTCTCGAAGTAATTGGTGCGGTCGCTGTTGGTGGTGCCGTTCTGGTCGGTGACGCCGACCTGCTTGAACGGCTCGAAGAACTCGCCGTGGTGGTTCTCGCTGCCCTGGAACATCAGGTGCTCGAACAGATGCGCGAACCCGGTGCGCCCGGCCGGCTCGTCCTTGGCGCCGACGTGGTACCAGAGGTTGACCGCCACGATCGGCGCCTTGCGATCGGTGTGCACCACCACCCGCAACCCATTGGGCAGGGTGAATTGCTCGTAGGCGATATCCACCGACGCGGCGGCAGCAGGCCTGGCCGCCGTCGAAGGCGGCGCGTAGCTCAATGCGCCGAGCGCGACGGACAGGGCGACGGCCAACAGGGCGCCACGCGGGCGGGTCGAGACGGTCATGCGGATTCCTTCTTCCTTGGGGCGAGTGAAACAGCCGGTGAACGCCGATCGTACCGGGCGTACCGCACGGCGCGCAGTCCGCCGTTGTCGCTGACGCCCTTCTGCAACGGCGTCACCTCCGACCCATCAGCGGGTCGGCTACCGCCTCCGACGGCGCCGCGCTGTCCGCGTCCGGCGTACGCGAGCGCCCGGGTGTCCGCCCGCGGACACATCGCCAAGGAAAATTCTCTTTCAAAAACAGAAACTTGGAATTGGCACGCGGTCTGCTTACACATCCGCAAGCGCAAGAGCCACCGGCATTAAGTGAATGAAAGCTTAATAAAACAACCGGGCGCAAAAAAGTTCTTGCAACCCCTGATTAGGTGTACTACCTTACTACCACACCACTGATCAACAACACCAACGAGGCCCGCCATGAAGACCACCGCCCTGCTCCTGACCGCCGCCATCGCCGCCCTGTTCGCCGCGCCGTCCTTCGCCGCCGCGCAGATCACCACCCTGGAGACCGTGCAGGTGCGCCCGTCGGCCGACCAGATCGCCCAGCGCAACGTCGAGCAGACCAGCGGCATCGCCACCCTGGCGGCGGTGCAGGTGCGCCCCTCGGCCGAGCAGATCGCCCAGCGCGACGCCGAACTGTCCAGTCGCATCGCCACCCTGGCGGCGGTGCAGGTGCGGCCCTCGGCCGAGCAGCTCGCCGAGCGCAACCAGGAGCAGGCCGCCAGCCAGCACGTGGTGACCCTGGCCACCGTGCAGGTGCGTCCGGATGCGGACATGGGCAGCATGCTGGCGATCGGCGACGTGGTCGGCGAGACGCTGGACACCGCGATGCTGCAGCTGCAGCCGAGCCTGCAGAAGCTGGGCCAGGACCTGGCGGTCGGCCTGGTGCGCTGAATCGGCACCAAGGCCTCCGCGCCGGCGCGTACACTGCGCCGATGATCGCCACCCCAACGCTGCACGTTCTGCTGTACCAGCCCGAAATTCCGCCCAACACGGGCAACGTCATCCGTCTCTGCGCCAACACCGGCGCGCAACTGCACCTGATCGAGCCGCTGGGCTTCGACCTCGGCGACCGTCAGCTCAAGCGCGCCGGCCTGGATTACCACGAGTACGCACGATTGCAGGTCCATGCGTCGCTGGATGCGGCCCTGCAGGCCATCGCCCCGCGCCGCCTGTTCGCCCTCAGCACCCGCAGCAGCACCCGCTACGACACGCCCGCCTTCGCCGACGGCGACGCCTTCCTGTTCGGCCCGGAAACCCGCGGCCTGCCGGACACGGTGCTGGAGCAAGTGCCCGACGCGCAGCGCCTGCGCCTGCCGATGCAGCCGCACAACCGCAGCCTCAACCTGTCCAACGCGGTCGCGGTGGTGGTGTTCGAGGCGTGGCGGCAACTGGGCTTTCCCGGCGCCGACTGAGCGTACGTCGCGCGTCGCCTGGCAACGCGCCATCCAGTGTTCTATCGCTGCATCGCTGACGCGGCACGCGCCACGGCACTGCAGGCGTCAGGACAGATCGTGCAGGTCCTTGCCCAGCACCGGCCCCAGGCTCCAGTCGTAGAAGCGGACCATCAATCCTTCCCGTTCCGGTGTGCACGTCATCGGGCCGACGAGGTAGGAGGAGGCGACCGGGAACGGGCACAACCGCACCAGCGGCCAGGATCTCCCGTCGCGCGAGACCTGCAGGCGCAGCACGCCCTTGTCCACGGTGGCGCGCATCCAGAAATCCGACGCGTCCGCTTCGTACGGGCCGGTGGCCCAGTCCGAACGGCCGTCGGTCAATACGCTGCTGAGCATCGGCCGGCCGTCGCTCAGTTCGATCCCGGCCTTCACCCAGCGGCGCTCGTCGACCCGCACCATGAGGCCGGCCTGATCGTAGAGTTGCTCGAACTTGCCGCGCACGCGCAATTGGCAGGTGAAGCGCGCGGGTGCGGCGATGCCGAGGAAATGCCCACTGTCGCGGGTGAACCCGTAATGGGTTTCGCGCCAGAAATCGCCGCCCTTGTCGGTGACGACCTCGAGCACGCCGCCCGGCAGGATCCGATGGACCTTGGGCGCGTTGAGCCAGGTGCCCGCCTCCCAGCCGGAAGCTGCCCCCGCGCGCGCACCCCTCGCCAGCACGACGCTGCCGGCGGCGAGCCCACCCAGGGTCGCCCGACGACCGATATCCACGTCCTGCTCCCCGGAATTCGCCATCGCACTGCTCCTCACGTCGCTGTTTCGGAGGCGCCATCGCGGCGATGGCCTTCGTCGACCTCATCGGCGAATTTGTACATCCGTACCAATTGAGGCGTCAACCGCGACCTGCGATCATCGGCCTTCGTCGAGACAGCGTTGGACACATGAGCGGCAGGACCTGGCGCCAGGATCCGCACCGGAAGGAAGCGATCGAGCAGGCCGCGCTGCGGGTGATCCTGGATCACGGCGTCACCGGCACCACCTTCCGCAAGGTCGCCGAGGAAGCCGGCGTTCCGCTCAGCGCCACCACCTACTATTTCGGCTCAATGCACGACCTGCTGGTCGCCGCATTCACCCGCTTCTCCCAGGACGTGTCCGCCGACTTCGCCGCCGAAATCCGCACCGCGCAGAACCGCGACCAGGCCTGCGAGGCGGTGGTGAACATCATCTTCGCCGAGGGGACGGCGTCCCCGCGGGTGCTGCTGCTGAGCTACGAACTGTATGCGTTCGCCCGCCGGCATCCGGAGATGACCGCGATCATGCAGCAGTGGATGGCCAGGAGCCGGGCCGCCCTGGAAACGCAGTTCTCCGTCGCCGCATCCGCCGCCATCGATGCCTTCATCGAAGGCGCGACCATCCACCGCTCGGTCGTGCCCATGGACAGGCAGCGCGTGCGCGCGGCGATCGAGACGCTTGCCGCGCTGTAGCGTGCCGCTCGCACGCGGTGGGCGTCGCCACCTGCGCCGACAGTCCTGAAATTCCCTGTTGCCTGGAATGCAACGGCGCGCATCACAACAATGCATCGCGAGCGCCTGAACGGGGCGTTTAATTTATGGACTGGTCGGTTTGGGATTCAGGGCGAGTTCGGGTCGCTAACGGATAATTTACATATCGGCAGCGAACGGCCCCACGCCTCAGCGCCGACAAACCAATAACGAAGGTACCCCGATTATGAAGACCTCTCTGCTTGCTCTCGGCCTCCTGGCCACCCTGCCGTTCGCCGCTTCGGCCGCCGAAGGCCTTTCCTACAACTATGCCGAAGCCGGCTACGTCAAGACCGACGCCAGCGGCGGCGATGCCGACGGCTGGGCGGTCAAGGGTTCCTACGCGTTCCACCCGAACTTCAGCGTGTTCGGCGACTTCAACCGCCAGAAGACCGACTTTGCCGACGCACGCGTCGACCAGTGGCGCGTCGGCGCCGGCTACAACCACGAGATCGCGACCAGCACCGACCTGGTGACCCGCGTGGCCTACAACCGTTTCGCCCCGGAATACGGCACCAAGTTCAACGGCTGGAGCGCCGAAGCGGGTATCCGCACCGCGTTCAACCCGTACCTGGAAGTCTATGCTCTGGGTGGTTACGAGGACTACCTGAAGAAGGACGGCGTCAATCCGGAAGGCACCTTCTACGGCCGTCTGGGCGCCCAGGCCAAGCTGAACCAGAACTGGGGCCTGAGCGCCGACCTGAAGATGGACCGCCACGGCGACAAGGAATGGTTCGTCGGCCCGCGCTTCAGCTGGTAAGCGTTGCCTAGCGCCGCGCGCGTCGTCTCTCTCTCCCGCCGCGCGCGGTTCGGAAAGCCCGGTCCCACAACCGGGCTTTTTTTTGCCTGCCGATCCGGCTCATCGCTGACCCACGGATATGCAGACACGCAAACGCCCGGCCAGGCCGGGCGCTTTCGTGTCCGGCGGCAGCCGGATCAACTGAACAAGGTGGTCGGGTACTCGGGCTTCTGTTCGCGCGCCAGCAGCTGCTGCAGGCCGACCGCCGGGGTCAGCTCGCCATGCAGGACCGCGCGCACCGCGTTGGAGATCGGCAGATCGATGCCGTGGCGCTCGGCCTGGCGCATCACCTCGTCGGCGGTCTGCACCGACTCGACCACCTGACCGATCGCGCGCACCGCCTCCTGCAGCGGTTGCCCACGGCCCAGCGCCAGGCCCAGCCGACGGTTGCGCGAGAGGTCGCCGGTACAGGTGAGCACCAGGTCGCCGAGTCCGGCCAGCCCCATCAGGGTTTCCGGCTTGGCGCCGATCGCCGCGGCCAGCCGCAGCATCTCGTTGAGGCCGCGGGTGATCAGGCCGGCACGGGCGTTGAGGCCCAGTTCCATGCCGTCGGCCACACCGGTGGCCACCGCCAGCACGTTCTTCATCGCCCCGCCCAGCTCGGCGCCGACCATGTCGTCGCCGGTATAGGCGCGGAAGGTCGGGCCGTGCATCGCATCGGCGACCTGCTGCGCGAACGCGGCATCGCCGTGCACGGTCACCGCGGTCGGCAGGTCCAGGGCCACTTCCTTGGCGAAGGACGGGCCGGTGACCACCGCCAGCGGGACCTCCTCGCCGAGGATCTCCTGCGCCACTTCGTGCAGGAAACGCCCGGACCCGGGCTCGAAGCCCTTGGTCGCCCAGGCCACGCCGGCCTGCGCCGGGCGCAGCGGCGCGAGCTGGCGCAGGGTTTCGGTGAACGCATGCGACGGCACCACCACCAGGATCCAGTCGGCGCCATCGATGGCCGCCGCCAGGTCGGTGGTGGCCTGCAGGCCCTCCGGCAACGCGATCCCCGGCAGGTAGCGCGGGTTTTCGTGGCGCTGCCCGATGGCCTCGGCGACCACGGCATCGCGGCCCCACAGCACGGTCGGGTACCCGTGCCGTGCGGTCAGCGACGCCAGCGCCGTGCCCCAGGAGCCGGCGCCGAGGACGGCGATCTTCTTCTTGGCGTTATCGCGCATGCGCAACGGCGAACGCGCTCAGGCGTTGCCGGCCGGCTCCGAATCGGCCAGCGACTGGCCCTCGCCCTGCTGCGCGCGCTGGCGCAGGGTCTCGGCGTACAGGGCCTCGAAGTTGATCGGCTGCAGGAAGAACGGCGGGAAGCCGCCGGCCTGGATCAGGTCGCTGACCAGCGAGCGCACGTACGGGAACAGGATGCTCGGGCACTGGGTGCCGAGCAGCACGTCCACCGCCTGCGGGTCCAGGCCGACCAGGCCGAACACGCCGGCCTGCTGCACTTCGGCCACGTAGGCGGTCTTGCCGCCGGCGGTGCAGGTCAGGGTCACGGCCAGCACGACTTCGAAGGCCTGCTCGTTCAGCTGCTGCACGCGCTGGTTGAGGTTGAGCTGCAGTTCCGGCTGCGCGTTGTCGTTGAACACCGACGGCGCGTTGGGGGACTCGAAGGACACGTCCTTGACGTAGATCTTCTCGATGGTGAAAGCGGGACCGGCCGCGGCGTCGGCCGGCGCCGCGGCGCCGTTGTTGGTGAGGTCGGACATTGCTTGACTCCGGTGGATTCGGTAACAGAAAGAAACGGGATTATCACACGCCGGCCGCGACCCTCGAGGTCGGGCCGGACGCGGTGTCTCAGCGGCCCTTGACCAGCGGCAGCTCGGCCTGCTGCCAGGCGGCGATGCCGCCCTCCAGCACGTAGACCTGCTCGAAGCCGGCCTTCTTCAACTGCTTGGCGGCGCCGTCGGCGGTGGTGCCGGTGCGGCAGACCAGCACGACCGGCTGCGCCTTGGCGTTGGCCACCAGCTTGTGCTCGGGGCCGAACTGGCTGGCGGTGGCATTGCGGCTGCCGGCGATGTGGCCCTTCTCGAAATCGGCCGAGGCCGACAGGTCGACCACCACCGCATTGCCGGCGTTGATCAGGCGGGTCAGCTCCGCCGGCCGCAGGCTCTTGTAGCCACGGAACAGGCGCGCCACTTCGGTGACGATCAGGGCGATGGTCAGGCCCACCAGGGCCAGGGCCAGCATCGGGTTGCGGCCGGCGAAGGCCAGCAGTTCTTCGAAGTTCACGGGACTCGGGGGCTGGAAGCGGGCGCCGATTGTCGCACAGCTCGGCGACCGCGCTACTGGCCGTTCCACAGGTCCGGCAGGCCGTCCTGCAGCCACCAGGTCTTGGCCTCGGGGTCCCAGCGCCAACGCTCGCGGTAGCGGACGATGCGCTCGGCCTGGGTATTGCGGTTGATCACGCCCAGTTCGATCTCGCGCAGCGCCTCGCCGTCGCCGACCGCCCCGCCGCCGACCTTGTAGGAGGAGACCTGGATCTGCCGGTAGCGCTCCAGTTGCAGGTCGGTCAGCGGATGCGCCTGGCGGTAGGCCGGGTCGACCACCTGCCAGGCGGTCTCGAACTCGCTCCAGCGCACCGCCGCGGCGTAGGCGGTCTGCAGATCGTCGAGCTTGCGCTGTTGCGCGCGGCTGCCGGCCACGGCCGCGCCGGTCCAGCCCAGCAGCAACAGCAGCGCGAGCGCGCGGAACATCGAGGGCATGGCGGCGTCCAGGTGGCGGCGCGCGGGGCGCGCGATCCGCGCATCCTACCCCTTGGCGAGGGCCACGAAGCGACCGCTCAGGGTCGCTGCCGCTGCCGCGCCGGGCGCGCCGACCTGGGCCTGGATGCCGATGCGGGCGCGGCCGCGCTGGCGGAAGGTATTCACGAACACGGCCCAGTCGGCCTCCGCATCGGCATTGGCCTGGGCATGCAGATCGGCGTAGAGCGGCGACAGGTAGCGCACCTGGCTGTCGGCGACGTAGACGTCGGCCTGCAGGCCGGCGCGGTGCAGCTCGCAGTTGACCAGCCCCCAGCCGGCCAGGGTCATCACCGAGCCCAGGCTGCCGCCGAAGGCGTTGCCCTTGTCGTTGAGGTTGGCCGCCAGTGGTGCGACCAGCTGCAGGCGCTGCTCGGCATACTCGTGCACGGCGACCTGCAGCGCCGCCACCGGCGGCATGGCCTGGAACTGCCGTTGCAACTGCTGCAGGAACGCCTCGAAGGAAAGATCCGCTGCCATGATGCGATTGTGCTGCCGGTGGGGGCTCGCATAATGCCTGGCATGAGCGCGCATGCAACCGCCGCCCCGGCCTGGACCTTGATCTCGCTGCGCCCGCAGGGCGAGCACGCGCCGCTGCGGCGGGCCGCGGCGCGCTGTGGCGCACGGGTGCTGGCGGTGTCGCCGTGGCGGCTGCGGCCGCGCGCCGATCCCGCCACCCGCGCGGCCCTGGCCGCGGCGCTGGCTGCGCCGCGGGTCATCGTCAGCAGCCCGGCGGCGGTGCGCGCGGCCGCGGCGCTGCAGCCGCTGGCGGCACGCCCCGGCCAGTGCTGGCTGGCAGTGGGCGCAGGCACGGCGCGCGCCTTGCGCCAGCACGGCATCGCCGAAGTGGCGACGCCGGCGCGGATGGACAGCGACGGCCTGCTGGCGCTGCCGGAAATGTCCGCGCACGACCTGCCGGTGGGACTGATCACCGCCCCCGGCGGCCGCGGCCTGATCGCCGCACACCTGCAGGCGCGCGGCACCCCGCTGCTGCGCGCGGACGTGTACGTGCGCGAACCGGTACGACTGCGCGCGGCCGACCTGGCCCGCCTGCGTGCGGCGCCGCCTGGTGTGCTGGCGCTGAGCAGCGGCGAGGCGCTGCAACAGCTGCTGGCGCAGTTGCCGGAGGAGTTGGCCCGGGCCTGGCGTGCACGGCCGGTGGTCGCGGCCAGCGCGCGCCTGGCGACCCTGGCCGCGGACCTGGGGTTCGTCGACGTCGCCCAGGCGGCCGGACCGATGCCGCAGCAGTTGGTCGCCGCAGCGGCCGCGATCGTAACGCGCTCGCCACCTCGCTGAACGCGGGCCGCCGCCCGGGTTGCGGCCGCAGTGCCGCTCACGCCATGCTCCGGCGGTGCCGCGCCGACCGCCGCCTTGCTCGCGACGGGCGACGGCCCCCAGGACGCTGCCGATGACCGACGAAATCCCGATCACGCCTCGCCGTTCCACACGCTGGATCTGGTTGCTGCTGGTGCTCGCCACGCTGGCCGCGCTGGCGTTCGCCGGCTGGCGTGGCTGGGACTGGTGGCAGGCGCGCAGCGCGCGCGAACTGGCCCAGCAGTCGGACCTGCAGCAGCAACTGCAGGCCTTGCAGCAGGCCCAGGACAGCCTGCGCCGCGACCAGCGCGCCACCGCGCAGCGGCTGCAGGACGCGGCCAGCACCAACCGCGTGCTGCGCGACGAAATGCTCGGCCTGAGCCAGCGCAGCGCGTTGCTGGAGGCCAATGTCGCCAAGCTCGCCGATTCCAACCGTCACGGCGCGCAGGCGCTGCGCCTGGACGAGGTCGAACTGCTGCTCAACCAGGGCCAGCAGCGCCTGCTGCTGGCCGGCGATGCGGCCGGCGCGCGGCGTGCCTACGCGCTGGCCGGCGGTGTGCTGGACGGCATCGACGATCCGCAATTCCTCAACCTGCGCCAGGCGCTGTTGCAGGAACGTACCGCGCTGGACGCGCTGGGCGACGGCCCGCAGGCGCGCCTGGCGGCGCAGCTGGATGCCTTCGCCACCAGCCTGGACAAATTGCCGACGCAATTGCCGGAGAGCGCGCAGCAGCCGCTGTGGCAGCGCCTGCTGGCGCCGCTGGTGAAGATCCGCCCCTCGCAGGGCGGCGTGCTGGCCGCCGGCTCGGAGCGCGTGGCCGCCCACGACGCGCTGCAGCTCGACCTGACCCTGGCGCGCGCAGCGCTGGAACGCGGCGACACGCGTGGCTATCGCAGCGCCCTGGCCGGCGCCGGGCGCTGGCTGTCGCGGCTGTGGCCGGAGTCGCCGCAACTGCGCGAACGCCGCGCCGCGCTGCGCACCCTGGCCAATGCCGATCTGCGCCCGACCATTCCCGAACTCGGAACCACCCTGCAACAGTTGCGCGCGATGCGCGACGCAAGGAGCCCGTCATGAAATCCCTCCGTTCCCTGATCGTGCTGTTGATCGTCATCGCGCTGGGCGTGATCGGTGCGCAATGGCTGGGGCAGGACCAGGTGCGCCAGCTCGGCGAGGTGATCGTGCGCGTCGGCGGCACCGACTACATCGCCTCGCTGCCGCAGGCCTCGCTGCTGCTGGTGATCGCGTTCCTGGCGCTGTGGCTGGTGTGGAACGTGCTCAGTTTCCCGTTCCGCGCCTGGGGCCGGCGCCGCCGCAAGCAGTCGCGCGCGCGCCTGCTCGACGGCCTGGCCGCCGCCCACGCCGGCCAGTGGACGCGGGCCGAGAAGCAGCTCAACGCCGCCGCCGAAGACCCCGAGGTGAGCGCCATCGCCCTGATCGCCGCGGTGCGCGCGGCCGATGCGCGCGGCGACCGCGAGGCGACCGAGCGCCACCTGCGGCGCCTGGCCGAACGCGATCCCGCCGCGCATGCACTGCTGCTGGCCGAACTGCATCTGGAGCAGCAGCGCCCGGTCGATGCGATCAATGCGCTGGACGTGGCCGCGGCGCAGCCGCTGCCGCCGCGCGGGCTGTTGCTGCGCACCGAGGCACTGACCCGCATCGGTCGTGCCGGCGAGGCCTACGGCCAGCTCGGCGCGATCCGCCAGCAGCAGGCGCTGCCGCTGGAGGCGATCGCCACGCTGGAAACGCGCCTGGCCGCGGCCTCGCTGGACCAGGCCGCCGATGCCAATGCCCTGGCCGAGCGCTGGGAGAGCCTGCCCAAATCGCTGCGCAGCGAGCCGGCGGTGGTCGCCGCCTACGCGGTGCGCGCGGCCGCCCTGCGCTGGGACGATGCGGCGCTGCGCAGCTTGGAGCAGGCGCTGGACACGCGCTGGGACGAAGGCCTGGCCGCGCTGTACGGGCGCCTGCCGGTGGAGAAGTACGATTCGCGCCGCGCCAGCGCGCAGCGCTGGCTGCAGGCGCATCCGGACAGCCCGGCGCTGCTGCTGACCCTGGCGCGTCTGGCCAGCCGCCAGCAGCAGTGGCCGCAGGCGGAGGAATTCCTGCACCGCGCGCTGGCGCTGGGTGCCGGTGCCGAGGCCTGGGAGGTGTTCGGCGACGGCTATGCCGACGCCGGCGACATGCTCGCGGCGCAGCGCTGCTACGCCAATGCGCTACGCGTGCAGCGCGGCGACATCGCGCAGCCGCTGCCCGAGCCGGTCGCGCCGGTGACCCCGATCGCGCCGGCGCCGGACAGCACGGAACGCCGCGACGACCATGGATTCCCGCGGCTGGAGGGTTGAGTCCGTCCCGGTGTTGTCAGAGATGGCCGAGCCTGCAAGACCAGGCCGGGCACGCTGATCCGCGGCGAAAGCGCGTCATGGCTGCTTCCGGACGCGGCAGCGCACGCGCATCGCTCCTGCGCCGATCAGCGAAGAGGAGCACGGCAGAAGGCCTGGGCCGCGTCGTGTGCCCAGGCCGGCGGCGCGCCGGTCATCGCATCCGAAGGTAGGCCGGCCGCGTCCGTCCGCTCAGCGCCGCAAGGCCGGCGGCAGCGCAGGCAGGCGCGCCAGGAACGCGGGTGCCAGGCCCTTGTAGCGCGCGTAGCGCTCGTCCATGCGCCGCGGCACCAGGATGCGCGCGCCGAACATGCCCCAGATCAGCATGACCAGGAACACGGCGCCTCCCAGCCAGAACCCACTCTCACCGCCGACGGCGAATCCCAGCAGCGGGCCAACCAGGAAGGCACCGGCGATCAACAGGATGTACCGGTTGCGCCGACGCCGATGCACCGCGCACATCCCGAGCACATGGCTGCTGCGCTTGCGCGCGACCAGCGCCGCGATCGCATAGACCAGGATGCTCACCAGGATCAGCGCGTACCAGCCCGGCGCGTGCCAGTAGAAGGTGCGCTTCTTGAGTTCGTCGTTGCCCAGCGCCGCCCCGCACTTCACACAGTGCGGCGGGAACGGCGCATCCCGCAGGCACAGCAAATCCGTGCCATCGCGCCACAACGTCTCGCCCGGCAACGGCGGCGGCAGGCTGGACGGACTGGCGACGCTGGGCGCCTGGTACGGATTGAAACTGCCCTGCTCGGTCATGGCCTGCGCCCCCTGCGCGCCGTGGCGCCCGCGTGACGCAGGCGAATCGGCGGGCATGGTAGCGCGACGGATGCGGCGCGGTCAGCGCCGGGGCGGCGCCGCAGGGCCGAAGGCCGTGGCGCGGCGCACGCCGGCACGAGTGCCAGCGCGCGGTGACGCTCAGCGTTCGACGATCGCCACCACGCCCATGCCGCCGGCGGTGCAGATGGAGATCAGCGCGCGGCCGCCGCCGCGTTCGACCAGTTGCTTGGCGACGGTGGCGACGATGCGCGCGCCGGTCGCGGCGAACGGATGGCCGGTGGCCAGCGACGAGCCCACCGGGTTGATCTTGGCCGGATCGATCTGCCCCAGCGGCGCATCCAGGCCGAGCCGGGTGCGGCAGTAATCCTCGCTCTCCCAGGCACGCAGGGTGCACAGCACCTGCGCGGCGAAGGCCTCGTGGATCTCGTAGATGTCGAAGTCCTGCAGGCGCAGGCCATGGCGCTTGAGCATCTCCGGCACGGCCACGGTCGGCGCCATCAGCAGGCCTTCGCCGTGCACGAAATCCACCGCCGACACCTGCGCATCGCGCAGGTAGGCCATCGGCACGTGGCCATGCGCCTGCGCCCATTCTTCCGAGGCCAGCAACACCGCGGCGGCGCCGTCGGTCAGCGGGGTCGAGTTGGCCGCGGTCAGGGTGCCGCGGCCGCTGACCTTGTCGAACGCCGGCTTCAGCGTGGCCAGCTTCTCCAGCGAGGTGTCCGCGCGCAGGATGTTGTCGCGCTCCACGCCGCGGAACGGCGCGATCAGGTCGGCGAAGAAGCCGCGCTCGTAGGCGGCGGCCAGCTTGTGGTGCGAAGACACCGCCCAGGCGTCCTGCGAATCGCGCGAGATGTTCCACTGCTTGGCCATGTCCTCGCAGTGGTCGCCCATGCTCTTGCCGGTGCGCGGCTCGGCCACGCCCGGGAACTCGGGCTTGAGCTCGGCGAACTTGAAGCCGCGGGTCAGCGCGCGCAGCTTGTCGCCGGTGCTCTTGGCACGGTTGGCCGCCAGCAGGCGCGCGCGCAGCTTCTTGCCGTAGACGATCGGCACTTCGGAGGTGGTGTCCGAGCCGCCGCCGATGCCCGACTCGATCTGCCCCAGCGCGATCTTGTTGGCGACGGTGATGATGCTGTCCAGGCTGGTGCCGCAGGCGCGTTGCAGGGTGATGCCCGGAGTCAGCGGCGACAGCCCGGAGGACAGCGCCGCCTCGCGGCCCAGGTTCCAGTCGCTGGAATGTTTGATCACCGCGCCCATCGCCACTTCGCCCAGCTGCTGCCCGTGCAGCCCGTAACGCTCGACCAGCGCGCCCAGCGTGCGCACCGACATGCCGAGGTTCCCGACATCCGCATACGCCGTGTTCTGCCGGCAAAACGGAATGCGGACGCCGCCGAGAATGGCGACGGGACGGGCTGCTGGCATGGGATTACCTCGCGCGAGGGGAGTCGGGGACATGGCCTGCACGGTAGCGCAGGCATAATGAAGCGAGTGTAGCTATGCGCCCGCGACGGGCCAACCGCCAATCCCATGACCCAAGCCTCCGCCACTCGCCACGCCCACGGGGTCATCGCCCTGGAATTGTCCTCCGGGCGCGAACCGGCGCACCCGGCGCTGCCGCATGCGCAGGCCGCCGAACTGGCCGAGAAGGTCGGCCGCGACCTGGCGCAACTGGTGCCGGCGGTGCGCGAACTGGAACTGAGCCTGGCCGGCGCGCATTTCGACCCGGCCGAAGCGTTGCGTCCGGGTTGGCCGCTGCACCGGCGCCTGGAGGAACTCGCCGCCCGCGCGCCCGGCCGTCACGACGGCCCGCGACTGCTGGCCTTCGGCACCGATGCCGACGGCAGCGTGCCGCTGCCGTTCCAGGCCGATGCCGGCCTGCGCGGCGGCGCATTGCGGGTGGTGCCGTTCCTGCTCAGCGGCCCGGCCGACACCGTGCAGTCCGTGGCCGAGGCATTGGAGGACGTGTTGCTGGCGCAGGGCATGGCGCAGGCCGATACCGCGCTGCTCGCGCAGAAGGGCTTTGGCGCGGAGATCGAGCACGCCCGCTACCTGACCGGCCACGACCTGGCGGCGATGATGTCCATGCAGTACGACAACCAGGGTCTGGCACCGCTGTGGCCGCTGATCGAGACCGCGCTGCTGGCGCCGGACCAGGAAGAATGGCTGCAGGCCCCGCCCGAGCCGCTGCTGCGCTACCGCGAAGGCGAGGTGCGCATGGCGCTGTTCGACCCGGCCAGCTGGTGCGCGCACTACGCCTACGACCGCCAGGACTGCGAGCGCCTGCAGCGGGTCTATGAGCAATACCTGGCGCGCCAGCGACAACTGGCCGCGGTACTCGAGGCCCACGGCCTGCGGGTGCTGTACGTGCATTGCGAGAGCGGGCAGGACGCCAAGCAGGCGTTGCTGGCGGCCTGAGCCGCGTCGGCACTTCCACTGGCTTGCGCCGCTCGACCGGAGCAAGCGGGCCAGCGGTGGCATGCGGGCAGGCGCGCGTTGCAGAGAGACCGCGATGCCGGGCTGACGCGGCAACAGGCGGTCGCAACGGCATGTCGCAGCATCCGCGGCGCTGCCCTGGCATCGCAGGGTTGCAGCAGTGCAGACGAACTTGATTTCCAGCGGGGACATCCATGCACACCGTGTTGACCGTGGAAGCGCTGTGCGCACGGCAGCAGGCGGGCGAACCCCTCAAGTTCGTCCACTTCTGGGGGCATACGCCGAGGCAGCCCGGCGCCATCGACCGCAGTTGTTTCAGCCAATGGTTCGAGGCGCCCTTCGTGCTCGATTCGGTGACCTACCCCACCGCCGAGCATTACATGATGGCCGGCAAGGCGCGGCTGTTCGGCGACCATGCCGCCTGTGCCCGCATTCTGGCCGCCGCGCATCCCGGAGAAGCCAAGGCGATCGGGCGGGAGATCCAGGGTTTCGATGAATCCACCTGGCGCGATGCCCGCATGCAGTTGGTCATCGCGGGCAACCTGGGCAAATTCGGCCAGCACGCGGCGCTGAAGACCTTCCTGCTCGGGACCGGCGACAGGGTGCTGGTCGAAGCCAGTCCGGTCGACCGGATCTGGGGCATCGGCCTGGCGGCGGACGACCCGCGCGCCGCCGATCCCACGACGTGGCAGGGCGAGAACCTGCTGGGCTTCGCCCTGATGGAGGTCCGCCGGCGACTGGCGGAATCAGATCCTCGCTGAGCGCGACACACGATGCCGCTCTGCTTCATGCAGCCTCGATCCGACGCCACTGGAGCCACTTTCCGGATATCAGCGGATCCAGGAAGCGAAAGACAGCGGCGCCCGCAACACGGACGCCGCCATCACGAACGTCATCCAGCGTGCACTTACTGCGCCGGCGCAGCCGCCGCATCGCCCTTGATCACGCCGCAGGCCAGGCGGCCGCCGGCGTTGCCGGTGGGCTGGCTCTTGTAGTCGTCCGGGTCGGCGTGGACGATCACCGCGTGGTTGAGGATGTCGAAGCCGTCGCCCTTGCCGATGTTGACGTTGTTGGACACCGCCGCATCGATGGTCGCCTTGCCCTCGGCGTCGGCCTTGAGATTGGGCATGTCGCCGCCGTGGTGCGGATCGCTGCCGACTTGGCCGTGCTCGGTCTTGGCCGGGTTGAAGTGGCCGCCGGCGCTGCTGCCGTCCGGCGCGCTGCAGTCGCCGAACTCGTGGATGTGGAAGCCGTGCTCGCTGTTGGGCTTGAGCCCGGTGATGGTGCCGGTGACGTGCACGGCGCCGTCGACGGTGGTGAACTTGACCTCGCCGGCCACTTCGTTGCCCTGGGTGGGGCTGAGCGCGGCGCTGGCGCTGGCGCTGCCGGTGGCGTTGGTCGCGGCCGGCGGTGCGCTCGCGGCCGGGGCGGCGGCGGGTTCGGGGGTCGCCGCCGGGGTGGTGGCGGGTTCTTCGCGCTTGCAGGCGCTCAGCGCCAGGGTGGTGGCCAGGAACAGCAGACTGGGAAGGGTACGACGCACGGGGGTTCTCCTTCGTTGCAGAGCCGCGGAATGCGGACGGACCTCCCAGGCGGACCCGGGCGGAAGTAGCGATGCGAGGTCAGCGCAGCGGGCGGATCACGCCGCAGGCCACGCGCGCGCCGGCATTGCCGGCCGGCTGGCTGCGGTAGTCGTCCGGATCGGCATGCGCGACCAGCGCGCGGCCGACGATATCGTTGGCCGCGCCGCCGCCGAGCACCACGCCGTGCAGCAGCACGTCGATCTGCGCGGTGCCGTCGGCCGTGGCGTTGAGGTTGTCCATGTCGCCGGCGTGGTGCGGGCCGTTGCCGGCGCGGCCGTGCGGCGCGCCGAGCGGATTGAAGTGGCCGCCGGCGCTGCTGGCATCGGCCGCGCTGCAATCGCCGCGCTCGTGCACGTGGAAGGCAAAGCTGTGGTTGGGCTGCAGGCCGCCGAGGGTGCCGGTGATGCGCACGCCGCCGGGGGCGGCGACCAGCGACAGCTTGCCGCTGACCAGGCTGCCGGAGGCCGGCGCCAGCACGGCCTGCGCCTGCTGCACGGTGCCGGCACTGGCCAGCGGCGGCGCCTTGGGCGGCGGCGGCGGCGGGGCCTTGGGCGGCGCGCTGCTGCACGCGGCCAGCATCAACAAGGCGCTCGCGGCGAGGGGCAATCCATAACGCATCGACATCGACTCCTGTGGCATGGCGAAACTAGAGGGGCGGCCGTGCAGGCCCCATGAAGGTGCACGGGGCGCAGTCTAGCTGGCCGGAGGCGGGGCTTGTTGGTGCGGTGGCGGTCGGGACCCGGGACCCGGGACCCGGGACCCGGGACCCGGAAAGCGTAGCGACGCGTCAGCGCAGCGGCGCATGAGGCAATGCCACAGCGAATCCCCTGGCGTGTAAACGAGCGCGAACCGGAAATTACCGTCCCGAGTCCAGCAAGCGCATGTCGCACATCTGTCCGCCCCTGAGTCCGCGCTGTCCCGGGTCCCGGGTCCCGGCTCCTTCCTCAGCGCCGCCGCCGCCCGGGCCCCAGCTTACGGGTGACGGTGTTGCGGCCCACGCCCAGGCGGGCGGCGGCTTCGGCGCGGCGGCCCTGGGTGAAGCGCAGCGCCACTTCCAGCAGCGCCTTGTCGAAGCGTTCGCGGGCCTCGGCATGCAGGCCCTCGGCGCCGTCGGACAGGCGCTGCTGCGCCCAGGCCGACAGTTGCGTGTCCCACTCGCCGCCGTCGCCGCTGCGCTCGCGGCGGCCGCCGCGCAGCAGGGCGGCCTCGACGTCGCCGGCATCGATGATTTCCGCCGGCGCCAGCGCGGCCAGGCGCCAGCACACGTTCTCCAGTTCGCGCACGTTGCCCGGCCACGGATAGGCGCGCAACGCGTCCAGCGCCGCCGGCGCCAGCCGCTTGGGCGGGGTGTCGAGCTTGCGCGCGGCCATCGCCAGGAAGTTCTCGGCCAGTTGCGGCACGTCGGCGCGACGCTCGCGCAGCGGCGGCAACTGCAATCGCACCACGTCCAGGCGGTGCAACAGGTCGGCGCGGAAGCGGCCCTGTTCGACCAGCGCTTCCAGATCCTGGTGGGTGGCGGCGATGACCCGCACGTCGACCCGGATCAGTTCGCGCCCGCCGACGCGGAAGAACTCGTTCTCGGCCAGCACGCGCAGCAGCCGGGTCTGCAGCGGCAGCGGCATGTCGCCGATTTCGTCGAGGAACAGGGTGCCGCCGTCGGCCTGCTCAAAGCGACCGATGTGGCGGCGCTGCGCGCCGGTGAAGGCGCCGGCCTCGTGGCCGAACAGTTCGCTCTCCAGCAGTTCGGCCGGGATCGCGGCGGTGTTGAGCGCGACGAACGGCTTGCGCGCGCGCGGCGACTCGGTGTGCAGCGCGTGCGCCACCAGTTCCTTGCCGGTGCCGGTCTCGCCGTTGATCAGCACCGACAGCGGCGCCTGCGCCAGCCGGCCGATGGCACGGAACAGCGCGCGCATCGCCGGGGTGTCGCCGATCAGTTCGGTGCTGCCCTGCCCGGCCGGGGTCACTGGCGGCGCCGCGGCGATGGCGCTGCCGGCATCGGGCAGCGCGCGTGCGGCCAGTGCCACCGCATCGTCCAGGTCGAACGGCTTGGACAGGAACTCGTGGGCGCCGCCGCGGAACGCGCCGGCGGTGCTGGCCACGTCGGTGTAGGCGGACATCACGATCACCGGCAGTTGCGGGTGCGCGGCCTTGAGCTTGTCCAGCAGCACCAGACCGTCGTCGCCGGGCATGCGCACGTCGGTGAACAGCAGGTCGGGCATGGGCCGCTGCGCCAGCGCCTGCAGCGCGGCGGCGGCGCTGTCGAAGCCGTCGACGCTGTAGCCGGCGTCGCGCAGCGCGGTGGACAGCACGAAGCGCACCGAACGGTCGTCGTCGACCACCCAGATACGTTGCGTTCCTTGCAGGGAGTCGGTCATCGCAGTGCTCCTAATCGGTGTCCGCTGCGCGCTGCGGCAGCAGCAGGGTGAACACGGTGTGGCCGGGGCGGGAGCGGTAGGTCAGCGAGCCGGCATGCTCGCGCGCCACCTGCTGGGCCAGCGCCAGGCCCAGGCCGCTGCCTTCGGCGCGGCCGCTGACCAGCGGCAGGAACAGGTGCTCGGCCAGTTCCTCGGGCACGCCGCGGCCGTCGTCGACGATCTCCAGGCGCAGGCCGCGCGCGTGCACGCGGTCGCGGATGCGCTGGCCGTGCTCGACGCGGGTGCGCAAGGTGACCTGCGCCGCGCCGGCCTGGATCGCGTTGCGCACCAGGTTCCACACCGCCTGGGTGAGGCGGTCGGCATCGCCGAGGAATTCGGGGATGCTGGGGTCGTAGTCGCGCTGCAGGCGCACCGACCAGCCGCCTTCGTTCTCGGCCAGGCGCAACACTCGCTCCAGCACCGCGTGGATGTTGAGCATGGCGTGCGGGCGCGCCGGCGCCGGCGACAGCAACTGGTCGAGCAGGCTGTTGAGGCGCTCGATCTCCGCGCCGATCAGTTCGATCAGTTCGCGCTCGTCCTCGTCGCGGTGCTGGGCGCGGCGCGCCAGCAGCTGCGCGGCGCCCTTGAGCCCGGCCAGCGGATTGCGCAGTTCGTGGGCCAGGCCCTTGAGCGCCGCGCTGAGCGCGTTCGGCAGGGCCTGCGCCGGGTCCGGCGTGGGGAATTCGTCGACCGGGTGCGCTTCCAGCAGCCAGCCGCCGTCGTCCAGCCGCGACAGCCAGCCCTCGGCGAAGCGCGGCGGCTCGCCGGGCACGGCCAGGGCCATGCGGTGCAGGCGCAGCACATCGCGCTCGTCGTTGCGCAGGAACCGTGCGAGCGCATCGCCCTGCACTTCCAGCGAGGCCAGCGGCTGGTCGAGCAGGCGCCGCACGCTGACCCCGAGCCAGCGCGCGAAAGCGGGATTGGCGCCGCGCAGGCGGCCGTCTGTATCGGCCCAGACCACCGGGGTGCCAAGGGCGGAAAGCGGGGGCGGCGTGGTGTTCATGGTCATTGCACCAATGTAGTGCAAAGCCAGGCAGGCGACACGGGCATGCGGCGCATGACGCGGCCGCTGCCCTTGCGGATGGCGCGTCGCGCAGCCGCCTGACGACCAGTGGGTGGTGCCACCCGGCCCTGCATCACGACGCAACCAGGAATCTTGCGGAAAGCCGGGGGTGTGGCGAGGCGAATGGCCACGCGGAATACCTCGATCTTTTGAGAATGGCCGGCGCTTCCCCCCAGGAAGCGCCGGCGAAGGCCGCGGCCGCGTGGACCGGCCACCAGCGCCGGCCACACGTACTGCGACAAGGCCCGCGACCGCCGTCGCGGGCCGGCGAAACTCACAACTCGTAGGCCGATTCGCCATGCGAGGTGATGTCCAGCCCCTCGCGCTCGGCGTCTTCCGGCACGCGCAGGCCGATCACCAGCTTGGCGATCAGGAAGCCGACCACCGAGACCACGCCGATCCAGCCGACGGTGATCAGCACGCCTTCGGCCTGCACCAGCACCTGGTGGCCCATGGTCACGCCCTCGGCGTAGCCCATGCCGCCCAGCGCCTTGTCGGTGAACACGCCGGTGAGGATCGCGCCGACGATGCCGCCGACGCCGTGCACGCCGAACACGTCCAGGGTGTCGTCGGCATTGAGCAGCTTCTTCAGCCCGGTCACGCCCCACACGCAGATCACGCCGGCGGCCACGCCGATGGCGATGGCGCCGAACGGCCCCACGGTGCCGGCGGCCGGGGTGATGCCGACCAGGCCGGCGACCATGCCCGAAGCCACGCCCAGCGCCGAGGACTTGCCCTTGATCACCTTCTCGGTCAGCGACCAGGCCAGCACCGCCGCGGCGGTGGCCAGCAGGGTGTTGAGGAAGGCCAGTGCGGCGGTGGCGTTGGCTTCCAGCGCCGAGCCGGCGTTGAAGCCGAACCAGCCCACCCACAGCAGCGAGGCGCCGACGAAGGTCAGGGTCACGTTGTGCGGCTTCAGCGCGGTGTGGCCGAAGCCCAGGCGCTTGCCGACGAAGTAGGACCCGACCAGACCGGCCACGCCGGCATTGATGTGGACCACGGTGCCGCCGGCGAAGTCCAGCGCGCCCTTGCCGAACAGGAAGCCGGGGGCCGACCACACCATGTGCGCCAGCGGCAGGTAGCCGAAGGTGAACCAGATGACCACGAACAGCAGCACCGCGGCGAACTTCACCCGCTCGGCGAAGGCGCCGACGATCAGCGCGCCGGTGATGCCGGCGAAGGTCAGCTGGAAGGCGACGAACACGTACTCCGGCAGCTTGAAGCCCTTGGAGAAGGTGTCGGCCAGCGTGGTGGTGTCGACGCCGGCCAGCAGCGCCTTGTGCAGCGTGCCGATGAACGGACCGCCATCGGCGAACGCCAGGCTGTAGCCGTACACCACCCACAGCACCGCGATCAGCGAGAACACCACGCCGACCTGGATCAGCACCGACAGCACGTTCTTGGCGCGGACCATGCCGCCGTAGAACAGCGCCAGGCCGGGCACCACCATCAGCAGCACCAGCAGCGTGGAGGTGAGCATCCAGGCGACGTCGCCCTTGTCCACCACCGGCGCCGGCGTGGCCGCGGCCGCGGCCGGCGCGGCGGCCGGTGCGGGCGGCGGCGTCAGTTGTTCGGTGACCACGTCCGGCGTCGGCGCCGGGGTGGTTTCGGCCTGGGCGAAGGCCTTGCCGGGGATGCCGACCGCCATCGCGCTGACCAGCATCAGCATGCATACCGCGTAGAACCGGGCCTTCCACCCGGCGAACAGACCTGTCTTCATGAAGGGCTCCAAGGTGGGGTTAGAGCGCATCGGCGCCGATTTCGCCGGTACGGATGCGGACGACCTGCTCGATGGCGGTGACGAAGATCTTGCCGTCGCCGATCTTGCCGGTGCCGGCCGCGCCCTGGATCGCCTCGACCACGGCATCCAGGCGCTCGTCGGTCACCACGGTCTCGATCTTGATCTTGGGCAGGAAGTCGACGACGTACTCGGCACCGCGATACAACTCGGTGTGGCCCTTCTGCCGACCGAAGCCCTTGACCTCGGTGACGGTGATGCCGGACACCCCAGCCTGCGACAAGGCCTCGCGGACCTCGTCGAGCTTGAATGGCCGGATGATGGCGGTGATCAGTTTCATGCGCATACCCCGTTGGTGGAAGGAACCGGCCGCCGAAGGCCGACCGGCACTGGGCCCATCGACCGCGCCGCGAACGGCGCGGGTGCTGCTGCGCGATGCGTTCCGTGGATCACGCCGTGGCCCACCGCACCCAAGGTGCGGCGGCGACGGCGACGTGGGAGGGAACGTGGCCCACGGCACGCAAGCGCTCTGTTGCGCGGTCCATGCCCTGGACACTCGATGACGCGATGGTGGGCGCGGACCACCTGCGCGGCTCCCCAGCCGGGCAGGTGGCGGCGATGGCGAAGGAGGGAGGGGAAGCCTTCGCCATCGCCGCGCGTGGAACTCAGTTGGCGTAGTACAGCTGGTATTCCAGCGGGTGCGTGGCCGCGCGGAACTTGGTCACTTCCTGCATCTTCAGCGCGATGTAGCCGTCGATGAAGTCGTCGGTGAACACGCCGCCGGCCTTGAGGAACTCGCGGTCGGCATCCAGCGCTTCCAGCGCCTGGTCGAGGCTGGAGCACACCTGCGGGATCTGCTTCTCCTCTTCCGGCGGCAGGTCGTACAGGTCCTTGTCGCTGGGCGCGCCCGGGTCGATCTGGTTCTTGATGCCGTCCAGGCCGGCCATCATCAGCGCGGCGAAGGTCAGGTAGCCGGACTGCAGCGGATCCGGGAAGCGGATCTCGATGCGGCGCGCCTTCGGGTTGGACACCCACGGAATGCGGCACGAGGCCGAACGGTTGCGCGCCGAGTAAGCCAGCATCACCGGCGCCTCGAAGCCCGGGACCAGACGCTTGTAGCTGTTGGTGCCGGAATTGGTGAAGGCGTTGATCGCCTTGGCGTGCTTGAAGATGCCGCCGATGTACCACAGCGCCATCTGCGACAGGCCGCCGTAGCCGTCGCCGGAGAACAGGTTGGTGCCGCCCTTGGCCAGCGACTGGTGCACGTGCATGCCCGAGCCGTTGTCGCCGACGATCGGCTTGGGCATGAAGGTCGCGGTCTTGCCGTTGCGGTAGGCGACGTTCTTGATGATGTACTTCATCATCATCAGCTCGTCGGCCTTCTTCACCAGCGAGTTGAACTTGGTGCCGATCTCGCACTGGCCGGCGGTGGCCACTTCGTGGTGGTGCACTTCGACTTCGATGCCGACCTGCTCCAGGGTCTTGCACATCTCGGCGCGCAGGTCCTGCAGCGAGTCGGTCGGCGGCACCGGGAAGTAGCCGCCCTTGACCGCCGGACGGTAGCCGCTGTTGCCGCCTTCGATCTTGCTGCCGCTGCTCCAGGCCGCCTCTTCCGAATCGATCTTGAAGAAGGTGTGGCCCATCTCGTTGCCGAAGCGCACGCCGTCGAAGATGAAGAATTCCGGCTCCGGGCCGAAGAACGCCTGGTCGGCGATGCCGCTGGACTTCAGGTAGGCCTCGGCGCGCTTGGCCACGCCGCGCGGGTCGCGGCCGTAGCTCTGCATGGTGGCCGGGTCGAGGATGTCGCAGGTCAGCACCAGGGTCGGATCGGCCATGAACGGATCGACGAAGGCGGTGTCGGCGTCGGGCAGCAGGACCATGTCCGACTCGTTGATGCCCTTCCAGCCGGCGATCGAGCTGCCGTCGAACATCTTGCCTTCCTCGAACAGCGCCGGCTCGATGATGCTGACCGGGAAGGTGACGTGCTGCTGCACGCCGCGCATGTCGACGAAGCGCAGGTCGACGAACTCGATCTTGTTGTCCTTGACCAGCTTCTCAATAGTTTCCGCAGACATTCGATGCAACCTCGGGTTGTGAAGGGCGTGGGCGAGTATCAGCAATCGCCATGCCAAGCGTGTGGCACTCACAAGCCCTTGATTCTGCTGAAGCGTGCACGCGAAGGATGCAAATGCACTGCACTTTAGTGGTGCATTCACACCTGAACGCACCAAATTTGTGCGCGAGGCGGATGCTCTATCCTTGCGCAGCTTCCCCTCCCCCAAAGCGACCCCCTCCTCCATGAGCGATCTGTTGTCGGCCCTGCTGCTGGGCATCATCGAAGGCCTGACCGAATTCCTGCCCATTTCCAGCACCGGGCACCTGTTGATCGCCGAGCGCTGGCTCGGCCACCGGTCCGACTTCTTCAACATCGTGATCCAGGCTGGCGCGATCCTGGCCACCACCCTGGTGTTCCGGCAGCGCCTGTGGGACCTGGCCACCGGCCTGGGCGACCGCGCCAACCGCGACTACGCGTTCAAGCTGGGCGCCGCCTTCCTGGTCACCGCGGTGGTCGGCCTGGTGGTGCGCAAGGCCGGCTGGCAGTTGCCCGACAATGTGGAGCCGGTGGCCTGGGCGCTGGTGATCGGCGGCGTGTGGATGCTGGTGGCCGAGTACTTCGCTGCGCGCATGCCGGAGCGCGAGACGGTGACCTGGACGGTGGCCATCGCGGTCGGCCTGGCGCAGGTGGTGGCCGGCGTGTTCCCCGGCACCTCGCGCTCGGCGGCGACGATCTTCCTGGCGATGCTGCTGGGCCTGAGCAAGCGCTCGGCCGCGGCCGAGTTCGCCTTCCTGGTCGGCATTCCGACCATGTTCGCGGCCAGCGCGTATTCGTTCCTGGAGCTGTACAAGGACGGCGGCCTGGGCAGCGAGAACTGGGGCGACGTGGCCCTGGCGTTCGTCGCCTCGATGGTCACCGGCTTCGTGGTGGTGAAGTGGCTGCTGGGCTACATCAAGTCGCACCGCTTCACCGCGTTCGCGGTGTACCGGATCGTGCTGGGCGCGGCGCTGCTGCTGTGGTTGCCGGCGGCCTGAGGGGTTGAGTCGGCGAGGCGCTGCGCGCGCCGGACCCTCACCCCAACCCCTCTCCCGAGGGGAGAGGGGCTACGGCTTTTCCCTTCTCCCGTCGGGAGAAGGTGCCCCGCAGGGGCGGATGAGGGTACGGGCGAAGCTTCGCAATGTCAGATCGGGCTAAGCGCTTCGCGCACCGGACCCTCACCCCAACCCCTCTCCCGGCGGGAGAGGGGCTTTAGTGCTCACTTCGCCGCCGGATTGAGGCTGTAAGTGCCGTACAGGCTGGCTTCGGCCAGCACGTGGCCCTGCATCGCGCGCAGGGCATCGGCGGCGGTGAAGCGTGCCGGCACGTCCAGGCGCGCCACATCCAGCGCGAACAGGCGGAAGAAGTACCGGTGCACGCGCAGGTCGTTGGCCGGCGGATACGGGCCGTCGTAGCCGTGGTAGTCGCCGCCCATCGCCGCGTCGCCGGCGAACCAGTCGGTGTAGCTGTTCAGCCCCTGCCGCGCGCCGTCCAGGCCGGGCGGTTGCTGCTTGCCCTTGGCCACTACGCCGTCGCTGGCGCTGCCCTCGGCGATCTCGCGCAGATCCGCGGGCAGGTCCACCGCCACCCAATGCACGAATTCGGTGCGCGGTTGTTCGACCGGGATCTGCACGTCGTCGCGGCCGACCATCTCGGCCACGGTCGGCACGTCCGGATCGACGCACAGCAGCACGAAGGACTGGGTGCCGGCCGGCACCGCGTCCCAGGCGAGGTGGGGATTGCGGTTGCCGCCGAAGCCGTCGGCCTGGCCCATCGCGTAGGTCGCGGCGATGGGCTGACCCGGCTGGATGCTGTCACTGCGAAGACGCATGCGTGAATCTCCGTGGGGAATCAGGTTTCAGGGTAGCCAAGGCGCACCGCCACCGGCGTCAGCAGCGCGAACGCGGCGGCCAGCGGCGTGGCATAGGCACGCCAGTGGCCGGCGGCCAGGCGCGGCGGGCCGACCGTGGCGATGGTCGGGAACGCCACGCCGAACGCCTGCTCCAGCGCCGCCGCCACGCCGGCCGGATCGTGCTCGGTCCCGTCCAGGCGCACCAGGTGGTGCGGATACAGATCCTGTTCGTGCAGGTCGGCGACCTGCGCCAGCACCGCCGCCAGCCACTGCGCGCCGGTCTCCGGCGAGGCCAGGCCCAGCGGCGCCGGGGCACCGTTGGCCAGCCAGTCCAGCAGCATGTCGCGCGGGTCGCGCAGCACGATCAGCAGCCGCCCTTCCGGCAGGTGCGGGCGCAGCGCGCGCAGCAGCGCGTTGTCCCACCACAGCAGCCAGTCGACGATGTTGCCGTCGCCGACACCGCGCGCCGGCAGTTGCGCGCGCCACTCGGCGACCAGCGCCGCGCCGTCCAGGGTGCCGCTGTCCAGTTCCTCGACGCTGCGGAAGCGCTGCAGGCCGTCGGTCGGCGGCTGCTGGCCGAAGCGGTCGCCGCGCAATACCGGACTGGCCGCGTCGATCACCGCGATCGCCCGCTCCACGCCGCTGCCCGGGGGGCCCCAGACGAACAGCGGGCGCGCCTGGTTCTGCGGATCGACCGCGCCCAGCGGCGGCCACTGCGCCGGGGCCTGGCCCAGCGGCGGCAGCGGCAGGCGGTGCGGCAGCTGCTCCTGCTGGAAGGCTACCCAGGTCGCGAGTGCGTCGTCCGGGCGCCCGGCCGCATCCTGCACCGCCGCCAGCCAGGGCCGCACCACGGTGCGGTCGCGTTCGGGCATGCGCTGCATCAGGCCGCGCACGTGGGCGATGGCGGCGTCGTGCTCGCCGCGCTCCAGCAGCGCCTCGACCAGGCGTTCCTCGCCGCTAAGCCGGCCCGGTTCCAGCGCCACGATGCGCTGCGCCACGGCTTCGCCCTGGTCGCGTTCGCCGGCCATGTCGTGCACCCGCAGCTGCGCTTCCAGCGCCGGCACGTGCGCCGGCATCGCCGCCTGCCAGCGCGCGATCAGCGCGCGTGCCTCGGGGCCGCCCACCGGCTCCAGCGCCAGCCGCGCCAGCCACAGGTCGTGGGCGTCGGTGGTGGTGGCCAGCGCCGCTTCCAGGGTGGTGCGGGCATCGTCGATCGTGCCCAGCCGCTGCCAGGCGATCAGCGCGGCGTGCAGGGTGCGGCGGTCGGCCGGGGCCACCGCCAGGGTGCGGCGCAGGTGGTCCAGCGCCTCGGCCGGGCGGTCGGCCTGCAGGGCGTATTCGCCGGCCAGCCGGCGCATGTTGGCGGTATCGCCGGCCGGATCGGCCAGCACCGCCTCCAGCGCGGTGATGGCGTCGTCCAGGCGGCCCTGGCGGTAGGCCAATTGCGCGACCAGCGCCATCATCGCCGCGCTGGTGCCCGGGGTGAGCGCGGCGACGCGGCGGAACGCGGTCTCGGCGAAGGCGAAGTGCTGCTTGTCCAGGTAGGCGAAACCTAGCGCGTAGAGCAGGCGCGGGTCCTCCGGCAGCGCGTTGCTGGCGCGCGACAGCAGCGCCAGCGCGCGGTCGGCGTCGCCGCGGCGCAGCGCCAGCATGCCGTCCACGCCGAGCAACTGCGGATGCTCCGGTTGCAGGCGCGCGGCGGTGCGGCTGAGCCGCTCCACTTCGTCCAGGTCGCCGCGGCCCAGCGCCAGGTGCGCGCGCATCACGTAGGCGAGGAATTCGTTGGGATCCAGCGCCGCGGTCTGCGCCAGCGCGTCCTCGGCCTGGGCCAGATCGTTGGCGCTGACCAGCATGCCGGCGTGCAGCAGGTGCAGGCTGGCGTCTTCCGGCGCCAGCGCGATCGCACGGCCGATGCTGTCGAGGGCGGCGGCAGTCTCGCCGTGCTGCTGCTGCGCCAGCGCCAGCCAGCGGAAGGCCTGCGGGTCGTCGGCGGCCTCGGCGGCCCAGGTCTGGGCGAGACGCAACGCGTCGGCGATGTCCTGGCGGCGCAGGGCGTCGAGAATGGGCTGGTGCATGTGGGTCCGGCGTTGGGGCAAACCCGCATTGTAGCGGGAGCGCCCGGCCGCCCTGCGCGGGCGCCTGCGTCCGCGCGGCGGGCACATCGGGCGCATCGGGCATCGCAGGGAGCGGCCATGTCGCCGACGCTGCGGGGGGACTGAGGCCACGCTGCGGCGAGGTGCGTCGAACATGCCGGGCTGCGCAGATGACTCGGTGCGCCGGGCAGCGCTACGTGGTGACGGCGGTGATGGTGCGGGAACGGCGGAAGGAGCGTCGACGCGTGCCGCACCCGGGAATCCCGGTGCGCCCACCTTGCCGACCGCCTGCCGCACGCCGGCGCGGGCGAGATCGCCCGCCGGCCTGCGCGCAACGCCGCTTAGGCCTCCACCAGCCCCTCGGTCAGCCGTTCGGCCACCCAGCGTTCGGCGAAGCCATCGCCGCGCGCGTTCTCGATGAAGCCGCAATGCCCGCCCCAGCGGGCGATTTCCAGCCGGGCGAGGTCCGGCAGGCGCCAGCTGCGGAAGTCGTCCAGGGGGATCACCGGGTCGTCCTCGGCCATCAGGATGTCGGCCGGCACGCGCAGGCCTTGCAGGCGCTCGCCGGCGATGCAGTAGCTGTCGAAGTAGGCGTCCAGGCTGGCGAAGCCGGCATGGCGCTCGGCCAGCCAGGCCATCAGCCCGCGCATGTCCAGCGCCAGGGTGGCGTCGTCGTAGCCGTGGCGGTCGGGGAACAGTTCGCGCTTGCGCAGCAGCGACTCGCGCCACTTGCGGCGGAAATACCAGTCGTAGAACTGCGGGCCGTTCTCGATCCGCTGCATGGTGGTGGCCGGGTCCAGCAACGGGCACACCGCGGCCACGTGCTGCAGCGGCAGCCCTGCCTCCGGCGCGCGCAGCGCCAGGCGCAGGGCGAAATTGCCGCCCAGCGAGTAGCCGGCCGCCAGCAGGGTCGGCGCGGGGAAGCGCTGCCACAGGTCGCAGGCGGCGTTGACCACTTCGTCCAGGCGCTCGGAGTGGAACAGGTCCACGTTGAGGTGGTGGGTGCCGCCGTGGTCGCGGAAGTTGAGCCGGAACACCTGGTAGCCCAGCGCCAGCATCTTGGCCGCGGTCAGGCGCATGTAGCTGGAGTCGGCGCTGCCTTCCCAGCCGTGCAGCAGCAGCACGGTGCCGCGCGGCGCTTCGCCGGCCGGCACGCTGAGCCAGCCCTGCAGGCGCACGCCATCGCCGCCGTCGAGGATGTGCGAGGTGGTGGTGGCGCCGCTGGCGGCGAGCAACTGTTCGCCACGGCGCACGCGCAGCAGGCTGGAACCCAGTACCGATTGGACGTGCGGGTTGCGCAGCCAGCGAGGGGGGGAGTAATCGGTCGCGTTCATGGGCAGCGAGCTTGCGCCTGTCGACTGGAGTAATCGGTCAAGCGCGGCGTCGACAGTGTCCCGGTGTTCAGGGTTGTGCCATCGCCGTGACGATGCGCGCACGCGAGATCTCGGCGATGCGGCGGCGCCCTTCCACGTCCTGGAGCCGGATCGGCTCCAGGAAATGCACCTCGGCCACCCGCCCCGGCTCGCCGAGCAGACGCAGGAAGTTGGCGAAGAAACTCTCGTGCGGGCCGAACGCGACGATCTGCTGCGCCGAGCCGCCGGCACCGTAGCGCAGCGCCACCGGCTGCACCGCCACCTCGGCCTCGACCGCGGCCTGGAAGATGCGCGCGTGGAACGGCCCCACGTCCTGGCCGCTGCGGGTGCGCCCTTCCGGGAACACGCCGACCGAGCAGCCGGAGCGCAGCCGCTCCAGCATCGCCTGCAACACCCCGCCCAGCGACTCGGTGCTGCCGCGCTGGTGGAAGATGGTCTGCCCGCGCGCGGCCAGCCAGCCGACCAGTGGCCAGCCGGCGATCTCGCGCTTGGCGACGAAGCCCATCATGCGCTGGCTGTGCAGCATCACGATGTCGATCCAGCTGACATGGTTGGCGACGAACAGCACCGGATTGGGCAGCGGCGCGCCGATGCGGCGCACGCGCAGGCCGAAGATGCGCAGCAGCCAGGTCGACCACCAGCAGACCATGCGGTCGCCGAAGGATTCGGTGCCGGCGCGGCCGGGCGACAGCGCCATGCACACCAGCAGGAACGGCAGCGACAACAGCACGTGCAACGCCAGCAGCGGCACGCGGTAGCCGTAACGAACCCAGCGCAGCGCCCCACCGTATTGGCGCATGGCGGGTGGGGAGAACTCGCTCATTCGAACAAGGGTACCGGAAGCGGGGGCCTAGCGGACAATTGTGTCACCCCGAAGACGCGGCCGCAGACACGTCGCCCGTGACCGCCGAGGCAGGGTTCAGCCCGGGACCGGGCTCAGCCGCGGTCGACCACCGCCAGGGTCAGCCGCGACACGCACACCGGCTTGCCGGCCGCGTCCTCGATGTGGATCTCCCACACCTGCGTGGTCCGGCCCACGTGCAGCGGCCGCGCGGTGCCGGTGACCGTGCCGCTGCGCGCGGCGCGCAGGTGGTTGGCGTTGATTTCCAGACCCACGCAGATCCGCCCCGGCTCCACGCACAGGTTGCCGGCAGTGCTGCCCAGGGTCTCGGCCAGCACCACCGATGCGCCGCCGTGCAGCAGCCCGTACGGCTGCCGCGTGCGCGCGTCCACCGGCATCGTCGCCCGCAGCCAGTCCGGCCCGGCCTCGGTGAAGACGATGCCCAGGTGCGCGATCAGGGTGTCGCGGCAATCGGCGTTGAGGACAGCGAGATCGGCAGGTTCGCGAAAGGGCATGTGTTGGACTCCATGCAGGGGAAGAATGTCGAAGTGCCGGGACTCGGGGCCCGGGACCCGGAACCCGGGAGAAGCAAGCGCCAAGGCATGCGCCGCATCCGGGCCGACTCCCCCAACCCCCGACGCACTGCACAGTGATGCGCGCGGCGTCCGCTTTTTGCTTTTCCGGGTCCCGGGCCCCGGGTCCCGGGTCCCGACCTTTCAGAGAATCGGCACCAGCCCAGAGCCGAACGCGGTCAACATCCGCACCAGCAGCCACTTGGGGCCGACGTTGACCTCCGGGAAGTCGCCCACTGCGTTGTAGCAGCGGTGGAAGCCGGGGTCGCGCCGGGTCAGCGGCGCCGGGCAGTCGGGGCCGGGCTGGAATTCGTAGTCGGTGGCGTAGCGCCAGGGCCAGAAGTCCAGCACCGGCAGCGCCTCGGAAACCTTGCCCATGCTGTAGTTCAGGCCCGACAGCACCGGCGGCTTGACCCGCGGCGCCACCACCCAGGAGTTCTCCGGCTCGATGTCGCGGCCGATGCTGGCCGCCAGCGCCTGCGCGAACGCCGGATCGTCGACGATCACCGCGCCCTCGGTGTTGTAGGTCTCGCTGCGCGGGTCGAAGTTGTGGGTGCCGATCACGCCGACGCGGCGGTCCACCACCAGCGACTTGGCGTGCAGGCCCATGCGCGCGCCCTCGCGGGTCACCGGCAGCGGCCGGTTGGCGATGCGCCGGCTCAGGTACGACGGACGGGTCTCGGTGCGCAGCACGCGGCGCGCGACCTGGCTGCCGTCGCCGCGGCTGCCGGACGGCCCGCCACTGCCGCTGCCCAGCAGCGAACTGCGTCCGGCCGCGCTGCCGCCCAGCAACGTGTTGCGCCCGCTGCCGGTATCGCCGCCGCCGTGCTCGCCTGCGTTTTCGCCGCTGGCCGGCGTGGCCGGCACCTCGCCCTGCAACGGCGCCGGCAGCAGGTTGGCGTAGTCCACCGGCGCATCCAGCGGGAACGGCTTGTACTCGTAGATGTCGAAGCCCAGCTCGCGCAGGTTGCGGCGCTTGTACTTGTAGGACAGTGCATACACCACCGGGTTGTCGGTGGCGGCCAGGCTGTTGGTGGCCACCACCACGCGCGGTGGCGGGGTGCGCTTGCGCAGGTCGCGGAAGATCTCCTGCGCCGGGTCCGACAGCACCAGGTACGGCGTCTGCAGGATGATTTCCTGGCGTGCGTCGGCGATCAGCCGGTCGAGCTTGGGCGCGGTGGAGATGGCCTTGGGGCCGTGTTCGCGGCGGTGCTTCTGCGGCAGGTCGGCGACGTAGTCCACATGCTTCACCGGCAACGCCGGCAGCACGAAGGCGTTCTCCACGAAGGCCGGATCGGACGCCTCCTCGCTGACCCGCTGCACCCGCTCCGGGCGCAGGAACTGCGCCGGCGGCATCGCCGGCACGCCCTGGCGCAGCAGCAGCTTGCCGACGTCGTTGAGCCGCGCCACCGGCACGCTGCGCCGGGCCGCCCAGTAGGCGTCGAAGTTGGCGGCCATCGACCGCGCCACCGGGCCGGCGACCAGCACGTCGCGGTCGCGGAAGTTGTACTCGGCGTCCCAGTCGAAATAGTCGTCCTGGTAGTTGCGCCCGCCGACCACGCCGATCGCATCGTCGATCACCAGCAGCTTGTTGTGCATGCGCTGGTTGAAGCGGCGGAAGCAGCACAGCACGCTGGCGGCGTAGTGGAAGTAGTTGGGCTTGGCCAGGCCGAAGGTGGGGTTGTAGATGCGCAGCGAGAAGTTCTCGTGCGCGCCGGCCAGGGCGCCGAGGATCTGCAGGTCGGAGATCGCCGAGAGCTGGTCGATCAGCACGCGCACCTGCACGCCGCGCCGCGCCGCGGCCAGCAGCTCGTCCATCACCAGCCGCGCGCTGTCGTCCTTGTCGAAGATGTAGGTCTGCAGGTCGATGCTGCGGCTGGCGCTGCGGATCAGGTTGATCCGCGCCACCAGCGCCTCTTCGCCGTGGTCGAGGATGGTGGCGTAGTGCCGCGGGGCGCCGTCGCCGGACTGGGCGAAGGCCTTGCCGGCCAGCCCGCGCAGCGGCGAGGCCAGCGCGCAGTGGTCCCCGCGCGTGCAGTCGACCTGGCGGTCGCGCGCGGCCTCGGCGATCGCCACGGCGCGGCCGTGCTGCGCCTGCGACAGGCTCGCGCAGCCGCTGCCGAGCAGCAGCGCCACCACCACCAGCACCCGCATCAATTTCGATATCACCGAGTGGCCGCCTCGGTCAGGCGTGCGCGCAGCACGAAGGTGACCCGGTCGCTCAAGGCCAGATCCCACTTGTCCATTCCGTAACGTCCACGCAATACCGTACCGCGGCTGATGACGTCGCAATCATAGCCTGCGCGGGTGCATGCGGCCGGCATGACGGTCAGCGTCTCGGCGTGGCTGACCCCGCGGATGCTCAGGATGCCGGGGATCGGCCCGCCCTTGCCCAACACCTGCGGCGAGAACGGCTGCGAGTCGAAGGACACGGTGGGGTAGCGCGGCGCGTCGAAGAAATCCTCGCCGCGCATCCAGCCGGTGTAGCGCGGCTTGCCGGGGATTTCCACGTAGGCGGTGAACAGGCGCAGGTGCACCTGATGGCGGCCATCGGGCAGCACGTGCACGGTGCCCTCGTAGCGCGGGAAGAAGCCTTCGATGCGCTGGCCGAAGCGGGTGCGGATCTCGAACCCGAAGCGCGACTGCGCCGGGTCCAGGGCGTATTCGCCGGGCGCCAGCAAGGCCGGCGTCACCTGCGCGTGGCCGACGGCGCACCACAGACACAACGGCAGCAGCGCGGCGCACAGCGCCGGCCGCAGGAACCTGCGCAGCGGGCTCAGGGCCACCAGAACGCGGTCAAGCGCGCCACGCCCGGCTCGATCGCCGCGTCGTGCGGGACCCCGAGTACGGCGACGCTGGCGGTGGGCATGCCGCGGTAGTCGCCGGACTGGCCGCTGTGCATCAGTGCCGCCAGCCGCTCCAGGCCCGGGTTGTGGCCGACCAGCAACAGCCGCTCGACGTCGCGGTGGCCGTCCAGCAGATCGGCCAGGGTGCCCGAGGTCGCCTCGTAGATGCGCGGCTCCAGGCGCTGCTCGACGTAGCCGGTCAGCTCCAGCACCGCCTCCAGGGTCTCGCGCGCGCGCCGCGCCGGCGAACACAGCACCCGGTCCGGCACCAGCCGCTGCTCCAGCAGCCAGCGCCCGGCGGCTTCGGCCTCGGCCAGGCCGTGCGGCGACAGCGGCCGGTCGAAATCGGCCTGGCCGGTGTCGGCCGGTTCGGCGTGGGCATGGCGCAGCAGGATCACTTCTCGCAAAACGATGGTCATCGGTCAGGCCTTCTTGAGCCACTTGAGCAACGGTTCCCAGTCCTGCTGGTGGTCGCGGACCTGGACGGAGTGGTAATCGAACAGGCTGCGGCCCAGCCCCACCAGCACCACGTAGGCCTGGCTGTCGCGCAGCTGCGCCACCACCGGGTAGGGCCATTCGGCGAGCATCTGCAGCGCCTGCTGGGTGGCATTGGTCCAGGGTTTGCTGCGGTTGAGCACCAGCCCGACCGGCAGCTTGCGCTGGTGCACCCGCGGCACCTTGGCCAGGGTGTTGAGGAAGCCGACGGTGGCCTCGATGTCCAGCGCCGAGGGCATCACCGGCACCACCACCGCGTCGGCCTCGTCGAGGAAATGGGTCAGGTCCTCGGCCATGGCGCCGGCGGCGGCGTCGACGATCACCCGCTGCGCGTCGTCGGGCAGCGCCGCGCGCCAGCTGCGCTTGCGGCTGGCGTCGATCGGCAGCACCGCGCTGTCCAGGCCGGCACGGCGTTCGGCCCAGCGGGTCGAGGAGCCCTGCGGATCGGCATCGGCCAGCACCGTGCGCTTGCCTGCCAGCGCGTAGGACGCCGCCAGGTGCGTGGCGACCGTGGTCTTGCCCACGCCGCCCTTGGAGCCGGCCACCAGGATCGTCTTCATGCACGCCTCGCTTCCGGGGGAAGAAGCCGGAGCGTACACCGGCCCTACGTCAGCCGGTAGTCAACGCGCAGCACGCCGCCAGCCGCCGGGCTTGCTATCGTGGCGGCCCCCTTCGCCTTCCGATGCCATGAGCGAGCTGCAGGACCTGGTCGCGCTGATCCGCGCCAACACGCCCCTGATCGTGATCGAGACGCAGGAGGAGGCGCGCATCGTCGACCTGTTCCGGCAGGCCTTGATGCAGGTCTGGCGCGCCCTGCACCGCTGGTCGATCACCGAGGGCCTGCGCCGCATCGACCTGGACCGCGAGGACCCGCCGAGCGGGCCGCCGGACGCCAGCGCGGTGCTGCAGGCGATCAAGCAGGCCGATCAGCGCGGCATCTACCTGCTGCTCGACGTCACCCCATACCTGGGCTACGCCAGCCACCAGCGGCTGCTGCGCGACATCGTCGAGCGCCGCCACTGCCAGCCGCACGTGCTGGTGCTGATCGGCACGCGGATCGAGCTGCCGGCCGAGCTGGAAGCGCTGGCGACCCGCTTCAATCCGCGCCTGCCCGACGCCAACGCCCTGCTGAAGATGGTGCAGGAGGAGGCGCTGGGCTATGCGCGCGAGTTCGGCGGACGCCGGGTCGAGGTCGACGGCGACGCGGTCAAGCAGATCCTGCGCAATCTGCGCGGGCTCAGCCTGATCGACGCGCGGCGCATCGCCCGGCAACTGATCTACGCCGACGGCGCGCTCACCGCATCCGATCTGCCGCAACTGGCCAAGCTCAAGTTCGAACTGCTCAACCGCAGCGGCCACCTGCAGTACGACAACGATGCCACGCGCTTCGAGGACGTGGCCGGTGCGCGCCGGCTCAAGCAGTGGATCGCACAGCGCCGCGCGGTGTTCGCCGGCACCGCGCCGCCGGGGCTGGACCCGCCCAAGGGCGTGCTGCTGCTCGGCGTGCAGGGCTGCGGCAAGTCGATGCTGGCCAAGGCCACCGCGGCGGGGTTCGGCGTGCCGCTGCTGCGCCTGGACATGGGCGCGCTGTACGCCAAGTACCACGGCGAGACCGAGAAGAACCTGCGCGACGCGCTGGCCGCGGTCGAGCAACTGGCGCCGTGCGTGCTGTGGATGGACGAGATCGAGAAAGGCCTGGCCAGCGGCGGCGAGGACGGCGGCGTATCGCGGCGCGTGCTCGGCACGCTGCTGACCTGGATGGCCGAACGCGGCAGCGCCGACGGCAGCGCCGCGGTGTTCATCGTCGCCACCGCCAACCAGGTGCACGAGCTGCCGGCGGAACTGCTGCGCAAGGGCCGCTTCGACGAGATCTTCTTCGTCGACCTGCCCGACCCGCAGACGCGGGTGGAGCTGTTGCGCCTGCACCTGACGCGGCGGCAGCTGCATGCGGACGCGTTCGCGCTGCCGGCCTTGGCTGCCGCCGCCGACGGGTTCTCCGGTGCCGAGATCGAGCAGGCGATCGTCTCCGGGCTGTATGCCGCGCACGCCGAACAGCGGCCGCTGGATACCGAGCTGCTGATGCAGGAGATCCGCACTACCCGACCGCTGTCGGTGCTGATGGCCGAACAGGTGCAGGCGCTGCGCAGCTGGGCCAGCGGGCGGACGGTGCCGGCGGATTAGTGGCGGGCGGTTGGTGACAACGGGCGATGCCGCTATGCGAGGCTGCGCCCGACCCTCACCCCAACCCCTCTCCCGGGGGGAGAGGGGCTTTGATTTCTCCCTTCTCCCGTCGGGACCACGGCCCCCTTTTTGGGGGAAGGTGCCCCGCAGGGGCGGATGAGGGTACGACGCGCACGCCATGCCAGATCCCACCGGTCCAGGTACCGCGCCACGGCGCAGGCTCAACGCAACGCCCCCAACAACCACGCCCACGCCGGCAACGTCACCAGCGACAGCAGAATCCCGTAGCCGACCAGGGCCGCGGCCAGGCGCGGCGCCAGGCGATGCGAGATCGCCAGCAGCGCGGCGGTGATCATGGTCGGCATCGCCGATTCCAGTACGTTGGCCTGCAGCGCCTGCCCGCGCAGGCCCAGCGCCCACGACAGCGGCCAGGCCAGGGCCGGCAGCGCCAGCAGCTTCAGCACCAGGCCGGCGGCCAACGGCGCCAATTCTTCGCGCGGCAATCGCAACTGGATCGAGAATCCCACCGCCAGCATCACCAGCGGCAGCATCGCGTCGGCCAGGTGCTGCAGGCCGGAGGCGATCCACGCCGGCGGCTGCGCCGGCATCAGGGTCAGTGCGAACAGCAGCGCCCACAGCGGCGGGAACCGCGCCATGCGCAACAGCGTCTGCCGCGGCGACGGCGGCGCCTCGCCGCTGTAGCGCGCCAGCACGTACAGGCCGAAGCTGGACAGCAGCACAAAGGTGCCGAACTGGTCGTAGACCACCGCATACGGCAAGGCCGCCTCGCCGAGCAGCGCGCGCACCATCGGGTAGCCGATGAAGCTGGAATTGCCCAGCGCCACGCACAGCAGCAGCACCGCCTGCTGATCCCGGCGCAGCCGCAACGGCCGGCGCAAGCCCAGCATCGCCAGCGCGCTCACGCCGGTCAGCAGCCACGGCGTCAGCATCAATCCGAGCAGTTCCAGATTGAACTGCAGGCGCGGCACGTAGATCAGCACCGAGGCCGGCAGGCACAGGTACAGCACCACCCCGTTGAGCACCTCGGTGGTGTTGGCCGGCAGGACGCGCTGACGCGCGAACAGCTTGCCGAGCGCCAGCATGACCAACATCAGGGCGAACGCATCGAAAGCCATCGGCACAGCACGAAATCAGCGGGTACGCGGCATCATCGCATGGCATGCGCACGCAGGCCGTCGAGGCATCGCGCGACCGAAGCCGCACCAGGCCTGCGCCCAGCACGGGCCGGCGCTTCGCGCAGGCGCGGCGACACAGTGCGCTGCGCGACCGGCCACACCCGGACCCTAGATTGCGCCGGCCACCCGCGCAGGCCGCGTCGTGCTCCTGGACCCGCGTGCCTCAGGGCCAGGCCGGCGGCGCGGCCTTCCAGGCGGCCTGCACCTCCGCCAGGGTCGCGCGCTCGTCGTCGCGCCAGGCCGGCAGCAACGCCGCGAAATCGGCATTGGCGCCCCACTTGTCCGGCCAGGTGCGCGCCGCCGCGGCGTACCACTTCACCGCCTCGTCCTTGCGCTGCAGGCGCCACAACGTCAGCGCCAGGGTCGGCGGCAGCCAGTCCGGCGCCGCCGGGCGGCCGTTGACCAGTGCGCTCCACTGCGCCAGCGCGCGCGCCGGATCACCTGCGCGCAGCAGGTCCCAGCCATAGTTCCACTGCACCTGGCGCCGCTGCACGCCGGCGGGCAGCGCATGCAACGCGGCCTGATACAGCTGTTCGCCCAGTTCCTGGCGGCCGCCGGCCATGGCGATGCCGGCCAGCTGCGCGCGCGCCTCGTTGGCGTTGGGATCGCGCTGCACGGCACTGGCCAGACGATCCACCAGGGCCTCGCCGCTGCCGGCGATGGCGGTGACCGGACGGGTGGTGCCGCGGTCTTCGTCGAAGTAGAACTCTTTCGGTGCCGGCAATGCCTGCGCCCGCACGCTGGCCGCGGTGGCCAGGCCGATGCAGGCCAGCATCGCGGCCACTGCGTATGTGTATGCCTTCACTGCTGCAATCCCCTGGAGTGATCCCCTCACCCGGGTCCCATCCTACCCCGCCACGGCCGGCGTGGACGAGAACGGGTGCAAAAATCGCCGCTGATACAATCGGGGCGATCGCGCGCGGCAGGCGCTGCGCGCCCGCCAGCCTTCCATTTCCGGGCAAGCCATGAACCGCATCGCCGATCCGCGTCCGTCGTCCTCCCTCGCCGCAGCGGCCGCCGACGGCGTGGACACCCGCTATACGCTGGAAGACAAGTACACCCGCACCGATGGCCGCATCTATCTGTCCGGGGTGCAGGCGCTGGTGCGGCTGCCATTGATGCAGCAACTGCGCGACCGCGCCGCCGGGCTGAACACCGGCGGCTTCGTCAGCGGTTACCGCGGCAGCCCGCTGGGCGGTTTCGACCTGGAACTGTGGCGCGCGCGCAAGCATCTGGACGCGGCCAACGTGGTGTTCAAGCCCGGACTCAACGAGGACCTGGGCGCGACCATGGTCTGGGGCACGCAGCAGACCAACCTGTTCCCCGGCGCGCGCGTGGATGGCGTGTATGCCATGTGGTACGGCAAGGGCCCGGGCGTGGACCGCTGCGGCGACGTGTTCAAGCACGGCAACGCCGCCGGCACCTCGCGCCATGGCGGCGTGCTGGCGCTGGCCGCCGACGACCACGCGTGCCGCAGCTCGACCCTGCCGCACGGCTCGGAAGACGAGTTCGTCAGCGCGATGATGCCGGTGCTCAATCCGGCCGGGGTGCAGGACATCCTCGACATGGGCCTGCTCGGCTGGGCGATGAGCCGCTACACGGGGCGCTGGATCGGCTTCAAGACCATCGCCGAGACGGTGGAATCCTCGGCCTCAGTGCAGGTGGATCCGTTCGCGCGGCAGATCGTGCTGCCGGAGGATTTCGACCTGCCGCCGGGCGGCCTCAACATCCGCTGGCCGGATCCGCCGCTGGACCAGGAAATGCGCCTGCATCGCTACGCGGTGCGCGCGGCGCAGGCCTTCGCCCGCGCCAACGGCATCGACCGCACGGTGATGGATGCGCCGCAGGCGCGGCTGGGCATCGTCACCACCGGCAAGAGCTACCTGGACGTGCTGCAGGCGCTGGAATACCTGGGCCTGGACGCGGACGCCTGCGCGCGCATCGGCATCCGCGTGTACAAGGTCGGCATGACCTGGCCGCTGGAGCCGCTGGGCATCGCCGCGTTCGCGCGCGGGCTGCAGGACATCGTCGTGGTGGAGGAGAAGAAGGCCTTCATCGAGCGGCAGATGAAGGAACAGTTCTACAACTGGCCGGCCAGCGCCGGCCCGCGCCCGAGCATCGTCGGCAAGTACGACGAGGCCGGCGAATGGATCCTGCCGTCCACCGGCGAACTGACCCCGGCCACCATCGCCGGGGTGATCGGCCGGCGCATCCTGCGCCTGCCGCAGTCGGCCGCGGTGAACACCGACTCGATCGAACAGCGGCTGCGCTGGATGGAAGCCAAGGAAGCCGAGATGGCGCTGCCGCGCGCCAACTTCCCGCGCGTGCCGCACTATTGCTCGGGCTGCCCGCACAACACCTCCACGGTGGTGCCGGAGGGCTCGCGCGCGCTCGGCGGCATCGGCTGCCACTACATGGTGACGTGGATGGACCGCGCCACCGACACCTTCACGCACATGGGCGGCGAAGGCGTCACCTGGGCCGGGCAGGCGCCGTTCACCGACACCCCGCACGTGTTCCAGAACCTGGGCGACGGCACCTATTTCCACAGCGGCTCGCTGGCGATCCGCCAGTCGATCGCCGCCGGCGTCAACATCACCTACAAGATCCTCTACAACGACGCGGTGGCGATGACCGGCGGGCAGCCGGTGGACGGCACCCTCAGCGTGCCCGACATCGCCCGGCAGATGCGCGCCGAGGGCGTGCACACCATCGCCCTGGTCAGCGACGACATCGGCAAGTGGACGCGACGCCGCGAGCTGTTCCCCAGCGAGGTGGACTTCCACGACCGCAGCGAGCTGGACGCGGTGCAGCGGCGGCTGCGCGAGGTCAAGGGCACCAGCGTGCTGATCTACGACCAGACCTGCGCCACCGAGAAGCGGCGCCGGCGCAAGCGCGGCAAGCTGCCCGATCCGCCCAAGCGCGTGCTGGTCAACTCGCTGGTCTGCGAAGGCTGCGGCGACTGCGGCGAGAAGAGCTTCTGCGTGTCGGTGCTGCCGAAGGAGACCGAATACGGGCGCAAGCGCCAGATCGACCAGTCCAGCTGCAACAAGGACTACTCCTGCGTGTCCGGGTTCTGCCCCAGCTTCGTCACCGTGCACGGCGGGCAGCCGCGCAAGGGCCGCAAGGCCGACGCTGCGGCGCTGCTGGAGCAATTGCCGACACCAAGCTTCCGCAGCGACCTGAGCCAGCCCTGGAACATCCTCATCACCGGCGTCGGCGGCACCGGCGTGGTCACCATCGGCGCGCTGCTGGGCATGGCCGGGCACCTGGAGGGCAAGGGTGCCAGCGTGCTCGACCAGACCGGCCTGGCACAGAAGGGCGGCGCGGTCACCACGCATATCCGCATTGCGCGCCAGCCCGAATACCTGCACGCGGTGCGCATCGCCGCCGGCGAGGCCGACCTGGTGCTGGGGTGCGACATGGTGGTGGTCAACGACTACTGGGCGCTGTCCAAGGTGCGCGGCGATCGCTCGCAGGTGGTGCTGAACAGCTACGAGGCGATGCCGGGCACCTTCACCACGCACCCGGACATGCAGTTCCCGGCCGCCGAGATCATTGCCGGCGTGCGCCTGGCGCTGGGCGGGCGCGATCCGCTGTTGCTCGACGCCACACAGCTGGCCACCGCGCTGCTCGGCGACGCCATCGCCAGCAACCTGTTCATGCTCGGCTACGCCTGGCAGCAGGGCCTTGTGCCCTTGTCGCACGCGGCGCTGATGCGCGCGATCGAACTCAACGGCGCGGCGGTGGCGATGAACCAGCAGGCCTTCGCCTGGGGCCGCCTGGCGGCGCTGGACCTGCCGGCGGTGCGACGCGCGGCGGGTCTCGCCGATCCGGCCGCGGACGAACGCGAACGCCTGGCGCCGGGGCTGCAGCAGCTGCCACCCGGCGAGTGGGAAGGCCACGAGGCCGGCGCCAGCGCCGCGCCGCGCAATCCCGCCAATCCGCGTCCGGCGCGCGAGCTGCCGGCCGCCGCCGACAGCGGCGAGGCCGGCCACGCGCCGCTGGACGACAGCCGCCTGTCGCGCTCGCTGCACGAGTTGGTCGCGCGCCGCCACGCCTTCCTGGTCGACTACCAGGACGCCACCTACGCCGCGCGCTACACCGCGCTGGTGGAGCGCGTGCGCGCTGCCGAGCAGCGCGTGGCGCCGACCTCGACCGCGCTGACCGAAGCGGTGGCGCGCTACGCGTTCAAGCTGATGGCCTACAAGGACGAGTACGAGGTGGCGCGGCTGTACACCAGCGGCGCGTTCGCGCAGCAGTTGCAGGCGCAGTTCGAGGGCGACTACCGCGTGCGCTTCCACCTGGCGCCGCCGCTGCTGGCGAAGAAGGACGCGCAAGGCCGGCTGCGCAAGCGCGAATACGGCCCGTGGATGTTCACCGCGTTCAAGTGGCTGGCCAAGCTGCGCCGCCTGCGCGGTGGCGCCCTCGACGTGTTCGGCTACAGCGCCGAGCGGCGCGGCGAACGGCAGTTGATCGCCGACTACCTCGCCACCGTGGACGAACTGCTGCAGCGGCTGCAGGCGGACAACCTGGCGCTGGCGGTGCAGATCGCCAGCATTCCGGAGCACATCCGCGGCTACGGCCACGTCAAGGAAGCGCACCTGCACGAGGCCAAGCAACAGGAAGCGCGGCTGCTGGCGACCTGGCGCAATCCGAAGGCGCTGCATATCGTGCAGGCGGCCTGAGCGGGAGACGAACGCCTGCCGCCGTGCAGCGGCGGCGCAGTGGCGGCATCGGGGGCGTCTGACCGAACGCGGCGCGGCTGGCGCTGCGCCTGCAGCCTTCCCGCGTTCCCTGGCGTCCATGCATCTGCCGCAGAAGCGGCTGCAGCCGCGACCCGACTCCAGCCGCACGCAGGACAGCAGCATCGCCCAGGGCGCCCAGCCTTGGGCATCATCCGCACGTTGCGTGGATCGCCAGCGATCCACGGCCGCATCACCCTCGAAGGAACATCGCGTGAAGCGTTTGCTCAAACTCGCATGCGTGGCGCTGGTGGGCGCCATCCTGCTGTTCTACCTGCTGGCGGAGCACGCCGGCCCCTGGATCATGCCGCGGTTCATCACGATCCGTGTCGTGGCGGGACCCGATCGGCCACTCTCGGGCGCGAGGATCCGCGTCCAGCAGGACGTGTGGTCGATTCCGTGTCTGAGCTACATGGGGATCTCCGGCGCGAGTTGCGCGTCGGGCAAATGGACGGTCTTCCATGGCCGCCTGGATCGCAACGGCGAAGCGCGGGTGTTGGTCTTTCAGGCAGCCGGGCTGCGGGCGGATTCGTATATCGCCTGCATCAATGGGAACCAGTACGAGGGCTACTTCGCCTACACAGAGTGGCCAGAGCAACAGGACGTGCAGCGTCTCACCCTGGACTACAAGCGCCTGGAGCAGCAACGAACAGGTTGCATGAACGGCTATGGAGAAGAACGGCTGGCGGCGCCGGCCTGGTGGGATGCCGCCTTGAAGGAAGACGCGGAGGCGGAGGCGGACGATTCGTCGCAATCGACGTCTCAACAACCTCCGGATAGCTCACCGACATCGGACGGACCGTAGGAACCAGGCTGCAGGAGCGGCTTCAGCCGCGACCTGCCATGTCACCAGGTGGCGATGCAGCCTATGCCCAACGGTTTGCAGCGCACTACTACCATGCAGATGGATCCCGGTCGATCGCGATGCTGCCGATGACGGAAGGGTCTGCGCGTCGGGATTGAAGTCCCTCCCACACGGTCGCTTGCGTACACTTCGCATACGACACAGCGGCCCTGGGCGAGCGGCCGCTGTGTCGTATCAGGATGCGATTCGATCGAGTGCCAGGTGGCAACTCGACCGAGTGCCATTCAACGCAACGAACGTCGAATCAGACCCGCGGATCAGGCGGGTTGCCGCGGCCCGGGCGATCGTAGCGATCCGAATCGAAGGCCTCGCGTACGGCCGCCTTGGCCTGTGCCCAGCTCAGCCGCGAGCGATCCTTGGCGCGCTCCCAGCCGCTTTCCAGGTCCGTGTCCAGGCGGTCGTCCCAGACCCGGTCGCGGTAGCGGCTGCGCGCCTGCACGCCGTAGCGGTAGGCCGGGCGGTAGTCGTCGTAGCTGCTGTCGGTCTCGCGGTAGTCCACGGTGTCGAAGCGATCGGCGTAGTAGCGGTCGCTGTCCTCGTAGGTGCGGTAAGTGGCGTCGGCACGCTCCCAGGAATCGCGCGCGGCCAGCCGCGCCTCGTCCCACTCCAGGCGCGAGTCGCCGCGGCGCGTGCCCCAGTCGTGAGACAGTTCGCGCTCGTGTTCGTCCCAGGTGCGCGAGGGATACTGCTCGCGCGCCTGCAGGCCGAGCCCATAGGCCGCGGCGTAGTCGCGGTCGTAGTCGTAATCGGCCTTGGCGTAGTCGCGGTTGCGGTATTCCTCGCGCCAATAGGCGTCCTCGCCGGTGGGATCGATGCGCTCGGCCACGCCCTTGCCCGCGGCTGCGCCGGCGACCACGCCCACCGCCGCGCCGATCAAGGTGCCGAGCGGCCCGAACACGGTGCCGGCCAGCGCGCCCGCGGCCACGCCGCCAGCGGTGCCGCCGATGCCGACCCCGACCGGATGCGAACCCGGGGTGCCGGAAATCGGATCGCGATTGAGATCGCGGGCTTTGTCGTTGTTGTCCATGGGTATGCTCCGTGGCGAAGGAAGGAAGCACCGGCTGCAGGCCCGTTCGGCGGCGGCGGGTGTCGGCGCACAGTCGCAAGCGCGCGGTGAATCCGCCGTGGCACGGCGGTGAACCCGTGATGAGGGAGAGAGTGCGGCTTCGTCACCTGGACACAACGCCTACTGCGTCGCCCACCATGCAGCGCAGGCATGCAACCGGCCAAGACAGTGCTGCATCAAGCACGTCGGCGTATTCGGTACGACCACGCACTCCGCGTCGCTGACGCATGCACAGTCACGACATGGCTGACGCAGTCAGATTGGGCGCCCACGGCGTATCCGCCTGCGCGATCGCGCTCCCGCACGGCGCCAAGGCATCGCCGGGTGGCACTGCTGCCTCAGCCGCGCCGCCAGACCAGGCAGCGGTTGTTGGCCGGCATCGCCACGTCTTCCTGCAGCGCCAGTCCCTGCGCCTGCGCCAGCGCGTCCACCGCCTCGGCATCGCGGATGCCGCTGGCCGGGTCGCGCGCCTTCAGCCACGCATCGAAGTCGCGATTGCTGTCGCTGGTGAAGGCGCCGCCGTAGTTGAAGGGGCCGTAGACCACCAGCATGCCGTCAGCGCTGTTTGCCAGCAGTTGGCCGACGCCGGCGAAGAACGCCTGCACAGCGTCCCAGCCCATGATGTGCAAGGTGTTGGAAGTGAACACCGCATCGTAGCCGGTGCGCGGCCACGGCCCCTCGCGCACGTCCAGGGCCAGCGCCGGCGGCGTGTTCGACAGCGCCGCCACCTCCAGCCACTGCGCGATGCCGGGCAGGTGCTCGGCGCGCTCGCTGCATTGCCAGGTCAGCTGCGGCAGCGCCGCGGCGAAATGCACCGCGTGCTGGCCGGTGCCGCTACCGATCTCCAGCACCTGGCGACGATCGGCGAACTGCCGCTGCAGCACCTGCAGGATCGGATCGCGGTTGCGGTCGCAGGACGGGGCGTAGGGTCGATCGCTCATCGTGGCGTGCACCTGTGTGTGCCATTGCGCGCCACGACGGCACGCACCAGTGCGAATGGCAGCGGACGGCTCATCCGCGCGAGCGCACGAAGATGCGCTTGCCGCCGCCCTCGTTGCCACGCTCCTCCAGTTCGAAGTGCGACGACAGCCGGCGCAGCAGGTCGCTGAGCTTCTTGTGCCCGTACAGGCGCGGATCGAAATCCGGCCGCACCTTGTTCAGATAGCTGCCGACGCTGCCGAGCCCGGCCCAGCCCTGGTCGTCGGAGGCCTCCTCGATGGCCTGGCGCAGCAGGGTCAGCGGCGCCTGCTTGGTCTCGGTGGCGGCGGGCACGGGCTCGGGCTTGGCCGGCGTCGCGGCCGGCTTCTTGCGGCCCTTGGCCGCCGGCTTGGCAGCCGCAGCGGCGGGCTTGGCCGGCTCCGCCGAGCTGGCCTCGCTGCGCAGCACTTCGGTGTAGATGAACTTGTCGCAGGCCTGCACGAACGCATCCGGGGTCTTGCGCTCGCCGAAGCCGTATACGGTCGGTCCTTCCTCGCGCAGGCGCTGCGCCAGGCGGGTGAAGTCGCTGTCGCTGGAGACCAGGCAGAAGCCGTCGAAGCGGCCGGTGTAGAGCAGGTCCATCGCATCGATGATCAGCGAGCTGTCGGTGGCGTTCTTGCCGCTGGTGTAGGCGAACTGCTGCACCGGGCTGATCGAGTGCTTCAGCAGCGCCTGCTTCCACTGGGTCATGCGCGTGCTGGTGAAATCGCCATAGATGCGCTTGACGCTGGCCAGGCCGTACTTGGCGACTTCGGCGAGCAGGCCTTCGATCACCGACGGCTGCGCGTTGTCGGCATCGATCAGCACCGCCAGCCGTGGCTGGTCGTCGTCGCTGTCGGAACGGTGGCGGGTTTTCATGGCGTGCACCTGCGGCAAGGAAAGATCGGGAGAAGCGTGGCGGCGGCCACCACTGTGCCAGCGCGCGCTGCCCACAGCCAGCGCAACGCGGCGACCGCCATGGCTCATCGCCCTGCCGGCAACGCCTCGTAGGCCTGGCGCACCGCCGCCTCGCCGTAGCGGCGCTCCAGCCGGCGCACGATGAAGTGGCCGCGCGCCATCGCCTGGAAGTGCGAGATGAACACCGTGTTGAGCAGCGCGCCGCTGGCCGCGCCGACCAGCGGCACCGCCTGCGCCGCCAGCTTCTCGCTGACCGTGACCGAGAACTTGGCGGCGATGCGCGACAGCAGAGACACCAGCACCGGCGCGCCCTTGCTGCCCAGGCCGTGCGCGGCGATGTACTGCGCCGCGGCGCTGAGCTGCTGCGCCATCGCCGCGCGCACCGCGAAGTAGCCCGATTCGCTGCCGTCGTCGCGGTGGCTGCGGCCGCCATGCGCCAGCACCTCCAGACACGCGAGGGCGGTCGCCGGGTCGTCCAGGCGCTCGCCCTCGGCGCGGGCGATGTCGGCGATCGAACGCAGCATCAGGGTCGTGGTCAGCGGCAGTTCCACCACCAGCCCGGGCAGGCCGAAGAAGCCGCCGGCCGCACCGGTCGCCGCCACCGCGGCGCCATGCAGGCGCGGCCGTGCGCGTTCCGGCGCCTGCCCACGCAGGGTCAGCAGCGCCGAGCGCAACGCCACCCGCAGCGCACGCTGGCTGACCGCATCGATGCGCGAGGACAGCAGTTTCGGCAGGCGCTTGTTGATCAGCGCCTCGATCGGCGCGCCCACCGCATTGGCGATCTTCGCCGCCAGGCCGGGGTGTTCCAGCAGGGCGCGCGCCTGGGCCAGGTCGCGGTGGTCGGCGGCATCCATCACGGGGACGGGCAATAGCGAGGTCATGGCCGAAGCTCGTGGCGAGGGAGGCCACAGCATGCACCGGGCCGCCCCGGCATGGTGTCGAGGGACGATGACCGGTGCGGGACGTTAAGGAATCGCGCGGCCGGAACGCGTGATCGGGATTGAGGCAGGCCCCTGCCGCACACCGCGCCTGCGTCTGGCCCACGCGGCGCCGGGCGCGGTCCAGACAGGACGGCCGGTCCACCACCAGGCCAAGCGTGGCGCCCTGGCCCCGGCGACATCGCGCCGGTCCACCGAACTGGCCATGGCCCAAGGTGGCAGGATCGGCGCTGCAGAGGCAGCCGTCATAGCGGCGGTTGCATGCCCCGCGACGCATGCTGTAAACCCGCTTCTCGTATCGCAGGCAACGACTGGCCGGCCAGACCAGCTACCCCTGCACGCACTGAGCCAGGTAGTCGCGCAGGCGCTCCTGCAGATGGGGCACGGCCTGGGGATGGGCGAGAAATTCGGCCACGGGCATCAGCAGCCACCCCCGGCCTTCATCGCCGAAGCGGATGCTGGCGATCTCGACACACCTCAGGCGGCCAACGAACAACCAGCTCGGCAGGGACCCGGGCTGCAGGGACGGATAGCAGCGGCCCCAGGTCAGCCTGTCTTCCTCCAGCACTAGGCCGAACTCCTCCTGCAGTTCGCGCAGAGCGCAGCGCTCGGGGCTCTCGTCGTCCTCGCGGCCGCCGCCAGGCAGGTCCCAGAGTCCCGGCCAGGGAATCTCCGGCTTCACATCGCGCTGGTACACCAGCAGCGCGTCGTCGCACAGCAGCGCCAGCTTGGCGCCGTTGAACGGTTGCATGGCGTCCTCCGCGGTAGGTAAAGGGCCAGTCTGGACGCGATGCACGCCTCGATGTGCGCCAGGCCACTTCGCGCGCGTCTCAACATATCCCACACGCCTAGATCCGCTCCAGCGCGCGCTGGTGGGTGCGCGGTCCGAACCGGCCCACCACCGTGGCGGCCATCAGCAGGCTGGCGGCGATGCAGGCGAGCACGCCGCGGTGGCCGGTGCGCTCCAGCAGCATGCCGATCAGCAGGCTGCTGGCGGCCGTGGACAGGCGGCTGAAGGAGTAGCAGAAGCCGACCGCGCGGGCGCGCAGCGCGGTGGGAAACAGTTCGGCCTGGTAGCCGTGATAGGCGAAGCTCATCCACGCATTGCAGAAGGTGACCGCCGCGCCGCAGGCGATCAGCAGCAGCGGCTGGCTCTGCCAGGCGAACAGCAGGCCGAACAGCATCGCGCCCAGCGCCGACACCACCACCTGCCACTTGTTCTCCCAGCGCTGCGCAACGCCGATCAGCAGCAGCGGCGCCAGTGGATACGCCAACGAGATGGCGAAGGCGTAGCCCAGGCCGTGCACGCTGTCGGCGCCCTGCCGCGCCAGCAGCGCCGGCAACCAGTTGCCGAAACCGAAGAAGCCGATCGCCTGGAAGATGTGGAAGCTCACCAGCATCGCCATGCGGCGCCGGTACGGGGGCTGCCACAGCGCGGACAGTTGCGGCGTCGGCGCGGCCGGCGCCGAGGCCGGCTCGGGCGCGGGCAAAGGCCGCCCCAGGTCGGCGGTACAGCGCGCTTCCAGCCGCTGCAGCACCGCGTCGGCCTCGGCGTGGCGGCCCTGGGTGGCCAGCCAGCGTGGCGACTCCGGCAAACGGCTGCGCAGCCACCACACCGACAGCGCGAAGCCACCGCTGAGCAGCGCCACCCAGCGCCAGCCGCTCAAGCCCAGCGGCGCGTGCGGCACCAGCGCCCAGGCGCTCAACGCCACCGCCGGCACCGCCAGGAACTGCAGGCAGAACGCCAGCGCGAACGCAGCGCCGCGCATCTGCCGCGGCACCATTTCCGACAGATAGGTATCGATGGTGACCAGTTCCACACCCAGGCCGATGCCGACCACGCCGCGCCACAGGATCACCCCCAGCGCGCTGTGCTGCAGGCCCATCGCCACCGTGGCCACGCAGTACCAGAGCAGCGCGAAGGAGAACACCGCGCGGCGCCCGAAACGATCGACCAGCGGGCTGAGCAGGCTCGCGCCGAGGAACAGGCCCAGGAACGTCGCCGAGGCGAACGCGGCCTGGTCGGCGATGCCGAACACGCCGGCCGCGCCCTCGGCGAAGATGCCGTCGCGCAGCAGGCCGGGGCTGAGGTACGCGGTCTGGAACAGGTCGTACAGTTCGAAGAAGCCGCCCAGCGCCAGCAGCGCGACCAGGCGCCACAGGCTGCGGGTGGGCGGCAGGCGTTCCAGGCGCGCCGCCACCAGGGCGACGGGATCGGAAGCGGCAACGGCGGCATCGCGCATGCGGGTGGGTCCTGGGGGGAGGAAACGCGCCGCCGCATGCTGCCCGATCCGCCGCCGCGCGCGCCACCGCGTCGGGTCGAAACTGCCGACCGCGCCGGATCGGCGTTCAGCCGGATGTCGGCTTCGACGCGACCGGCCGCTGCGGGCGCCGATTACGCGTCAGCGCAGGAACAGGATGTCCAGGTCGCGGTCGGGCACGAAGTCGCGCTGGCGAAATTCGAAAGTGAGCGCATCGGTGCGCTGCAGGTCGCCGTCGAAGCACAGGCTAAGCAGGTCGCCGGGGGCGCGCTTCTTCAGGGTCAGGTGGAAGTCCTGGATCGGCCCCTTCCAGTTGGCGCCGGTGCGCAGCACGTAGCGCAGGTTGCTCCACTGCAGGCCGTTGGCGCCGGCGCGGCGACGCAGGCGCTGCTGGGTGGCGGCGTCCAGGCAGGTGGATTTGGCGTACTCGCCGATCAGGTCGCTAGCCGGCATCGGCACGCCGGTGGCGACGCTGGGCACGTAGCTGTGGCGGATCGCCACCGTGCCGCCGGCGGGAAAGCGCTGCTGCCAGACGAAGTACTCGCTGAGGGTGAAGCGCGGCTGCCCATCCGTATCGAACCAGCGCGCGGGCAGCGGCTTGCGGCCGGCCGGGACGGTGCCGCCCTCGACATACTCGGCCAGGTCGTCCGGCGTCCAGCCGCTGGCCGCCCAGGCGCGCGAGATGTCGCTGCCGTCCAGCTTCGCCACCAGCTTGCGCTCAGTGCGCACCGGCTTGCCGTCCACCCACAGCCTGAAGTCGGTGAGCGCGCTGTGGTCGGCCATGCCGAAGTACATCGGCGGCATCGGGAAGGCGATCGGCACCAGCAGCTCGCGCGTGCTGGTGTTGGTGAACACGTAGTCCACCTGCACCCGCTCCTCGCTGATGAACAGGTCTTCCTTGCTCATGCGGATGTCCGGCTGGCGGATCAGTTCGATGGAGCCATTGGCGTCGCCGATGCTGCTGTCGTTGGCGAAGGCGGCAGCGGCCGCGAGCAGCAAGGACGACAACAGCAGGGGCAGCAGGCGGCGCGGCGAGACGTTGGCGGTCATGGAGTCGGCGGTCGGCGAGGGAAGGCGCCGCGGCCGCAGCACGGCAGCGGGGAACGGGCGCGCGCCATGGTAACCGCGGCGGCATGGCCTGCCGCATCGCGCCCTGCCGCTGCGTTTGCTACGGTAGCCGGCGCCGCCACGGGGGGAAGGCCATCGCCATGTTCAGAGCATTCGCAACGCTGGCGCTGCTGGCGTCCGCCGGGCTGGCCGCGGCGCAGGCGCCAGGCCAGCGCAGCTACGCCAATCCGATCGACCTGGATTACCGCTACAACTTCGAGCAACTCAACGAAGGCATTTCCTACCGCACCGGCGCCGATCCGGTGTTCGTGCGCTTCGGCGACGCCTACTATCTGTTCCAGACCCTGGCCGACGGCTACTGGCGCTCCAGCAACCTGCTCGACTGGCAGTTCGTGACGCCCAGCCGCTGGCCGTTCGAGAGCATCGTCGCGCCGGCGGTGGTGGCCGACGGCGACCGCCTGGTGATCATGCAGTCGGCCTTCGAACCGCGCCCGCTGCTGCAGACCCGCGACCCGGCCAGCGGCAAGCTCGACTTCCTGACCCGGCTGCTGCCCAAGCTGCCGCGCGCCCAGCCGATCGGCACCGAGATGAAGGGCCGCCCGCTCAGCGACGTGCCGCCCGGCCCCTGGGACCCGGACCTGTTCATCGACGACGACGGCCAGTGGTACCTGTACTGGGGCTCGTCGGACCGCTATCCGCTGTATGGCATCGCCATGGATCGCAACGCGCAGGGGTTCGCCTTCCGCGGCATGCCGACGCCCTTGCTCGCGCTGGACCCGGCGCAGCACGGCTGGGAGCGCTTCGGCCCCGACCACCGCGGTGCCCGCTTCCCCGACGGCAGCCCGATCGGCAGCTACCTGGAAGGCGCGTGGATGACCAAGACCGGCGGCCGCTACTACCTGCAGTACGGCGCGCCCGGCAGCGAGTACAACGCCTACGCCAACGGCGTGTACGTCGGCGAGCACCCGCTCGGCCCCTTCGTCTACGCACCCTACAACCCGGTGGCGTACAAGCCCGGCGGCTTCATGCAGGGCGCCGGCCACGGCTCCACCTTCCAGGACGCGCACGGTAACTGGTGGAACAGCGGCACCGCCTGGATTGGCGCCAACTGGACCTTCGAACGGCGCATCGTGCTGTTCCCCGCCGCGTTCGCCGCCGACGGACAGATGCGCGTGTCCACCCGCTTCGGCGATTTCCCGCACTGGATGCCGGACGGCCCGGTGGCCGACCCGGAGGCGCTGTTCACCGGCTGGATGCTGTTGTCCTACCGCAAGCCGGCCACCGCCTCGTCCACCCTGGACGGCTTCGCCGCCGACCGCGCCACCGACGAGGACCCGCGCAGCTACTGGGTGGCCGCACGCAACACGCCCGGCGAGACCCTCACCGTGGACCTGGGCGGGGAACGCAGCGTGCGCGCGGTGCAGGTCAACTTCGCCGACTACCGTGCCGGCCGCTACGGCGATGCGCCTGACATCTACACCGCGTTCCGGCTGCAGCACTCGCGCGACGGCCGCCACTGGCTGCCGCTGGCCGAGGTCGGCGACGGCGCCGACCGCCGCGACCGGCCCAACGCCTACCTGCAATTGCCCGCGCCGGTGCGCACCCGCTACATCCGCTACGTGCACGGCCACGTCGGCGCCGCCCACCTGGCGATCAGCGACCTGCGCGTGTTCGGCAACGCCGACGGCGCCCCGCCGACGGCGCCGACCGGCGTTGTCGCGCAGCGCGATGCCGACCGCCGCAATGCCCGCGTGCACTGGCAGGCGGTGCCCGGTGCCGTCGGCTACAACGTGCGCTGGGGCCTGCGTGCCGACCGCCTCACCCTCACCTACCAGGTGTTCGCCGACCGCGGCACCGACCTGGAGATCCGGGCGCTGAACCGCGACCAGGACTACGTGTTCGCCGTCGAAGCCTTCGACGAGCGCGGTGTCTCCCCGCTGAGCGCCCGCATCGCCGTGCCATGAAGCCATCACCGCCTTCCCGTATGCTTGGCCCCACCTCGACCGCGCACCGGCGATGCGGCGCGCGGCAGGATCGGCTGCCGATCGAAGGAGAAGGACGATGCACCAGCACCAGGGAACCCAGCACCAGCGCCGGCTGCGCGCCTGGCTGATCGCCGCGATGGTCGCCGGCGTGTGCGGCAGTGCCGCCGCGCAGCAGACCGACCCGCGCGATGCGCAACTGCAGCAACAGCAGCGCCTGCTGCAGCAGCAGGCCCAACAGATCCAGCAGATGCAGCAGCAACTGCAGCAGATGCCGCCGGCCGGCGCCGACGCCGCTGCACCGCGCGATGGCCTGTCCGCCACCTACCACGACTGCCGCAAGCAGGCGCAGGGCCTGGACGAGAGCCGCCGCTGCATCCAGCGCGAACAGCGCGTGCAGCAGGAGCGCCTGGACCGCGCCTACGACAAGCTGCGCTACCGCATCAGCGGTACCGACCGGTCCCGCCTGATGGACGCGCAGTCCACCTGGCAACAGTCCAACGACCAGGCCGCACAGCTCGACCGCGCGTTCGGTGCACGCGGCCAGGAGGCGGGCCTGCAAAGCGCCGAAGCCACCCTGCGCCGGATCAGCTCCCGCGCCGACGAACTGGAAGGGTATACGCGCGGCGGGCGTTGAGGGCAGCGACAGGCAAGCTGTCGGACGATACGCGGCAGCGTGTTGCGGTGCCGAGCGGGCGATTGTCCCCGGCAGCAGCGCACGGTTGAGGTCTTTCAAAGGCGTTGCACGGCGGCCGGAGATGGCAGGCATGGAACAACGGGATCGGATTCGTAAGCGGAGCACGTCGCCACAACTGCCGCACCCTGGCCTTGTCTCATCGTTCAAATGGGCGCACGCGCGCTGGCTCGGCACCCGGTGCCTCGGGGCCCTGTCCGCGATCGTGCTAAGTGGCGCAGTCGCGGCGGCTCCGTCCTTGCCGTCGGGCGCGGAGTTGTTGGCGTTGCAGAAGGACGCGCTGCGTCCGACATATTCGCAGTGTCTCTCCAAGGCGATGCAGCAGGAGGCACGGGAACGCTGCGTGGACGAGGAGTTCGCCTACCAGGACGGCGAGTTGAACAGGATCTACCGCGCCCGCATGGCGGCCCTGCTCTCCGCGAAAGAGCGATCGACGTTGCAAGCCGCGCAGCGCCAGTGGATCGCGCAGATCTACCAGAACCGCTGCAAGCTGCCAGAGCAGGCAAGCCCGGCGATGCGCCTGGATGCCAAGCAATGCAGACTGGCCACGACGATTAGCCGACTGCGCCAACTGAACGATCCGCAGTTCGTCGCTTCGATCAGTGCCGCCAGGCCGATCACGCCGTCGCCCGATGCAGGCTCGGTGGCGAAGGTGTTCACTGCGACTGGGCTGCCGGATGCGGCGGGACAGGTCGCGTTTTCCCTGGGAGATCTAAGCCTGCAGGTCGCAGACGCGCATTGTCGCGACACCGGCGGGCTACTCCTGCGCTGCGCGCCCGCGACGGTCGTGGTGCAGCGTCAAACAGGTAAACAGTCCATCCCTGTCCCTTCGCTGGTCTTTTTGAACAAGACAGCGGATCAGCAGGACTATGTCGCCGCCTATCGCGGCCCCATCGCCCAACAGGGCGAAGAGAGCGAGGGCCTGCGCTATACCGCGATCGTCTCGGACATCAATGGTGACGGTTACGACGATCTGCTGTTGTGGACCGACTTTTCCGGCCGCCTCGGCGCGCCCGCCTATACCTATTATCTATTCGATCCAAAGGCCAAGCGCTTTGTGAAGAGCGAGAAGCTCGCACAGGCGACACGCGGCCTCGCACTCTCCGGCATCAGCGGCACGACCCTGCACCTGTGGTCGGAAGAAGGACAATGCAAACGCACCATGGTGACGCTCGCACTGCACGGAACGACACCGACGCGGCATTCCAGCAAGACCCTCGATTTCTGCGAGTAGCCAGCCAGTACGCCGCAGCCCTCGCACGCCCCAGAGAGACAAGGACTTCCCATGAGCGACGGATACGGCAAGCAGAACGCAGGATTCGGGCTGACACGCGAACAATCGGTCGACCTGATCGTCCGCAGTTGCCTGGATCACGGTGTCACCGACACGCGGCAGATCGCATATGTGCTGGCAACCGCACAGCACGAATCCAGAGACTTCCAGGCACCTGAAGAGGACTGGGGGCGAAAGCAGGCCGTGACGCTGTCCTATCACGGTGGCGAAGCCTATTACGGCCGCGGCTATGCGCACCTCACCCATGTCGAGTTGTACGAAAAGCTTGGCGAGAAGGCCGGGCTAGGCCGAGAACTCGTGCAATCGCCAGGCCGGGCTGCGGAAGCCGCCATTGCGACGAAGATTCTCGTCGCCGGCATGCGCGATGGCGACTTCGTGCCGGGACAAACCCTGGCCGCCCATATCAACGCCGACAAGCAGGATTATGCCGGCGCACGCGCGATCATCAATCCCCGTGATGCGGCAAGCGTGCAAACCATCGCCGGCTATGCGCGCACGTGGGAAGCTTCGGTACCGGCGCTGGTAGAGCGCGCCCAACGCGAAGGCGTGGCGCCCGCGCAAGCGCCGGCTGCATCCAATCCGCCGGTGTCTGTCGGCAAGGGCGATGCGAATCAAACCGTCTTCGAAGCACAGCAGTATCTGGCGGCGTTGGGGATGACCGATGGCAAGGGCAAGGCCATTTCGGCCGATGGTGATTTCGGCGCCGGGACCGAACATGCGGTCAAGCAGTACGAACGCAGCAAAGGCGTGGCAGAGCCAACCGGCCGCGTCGATGCCGCCATGCTGGCCGAACTGCGCGCAGATACCTTGCAGGCACAGCCGCAATTCAAGCGCCAGACCATGACGGACCTATACGGGCCATTGAAGGACGGGGAGCTCCGCCGAGGCGAGAAGGGTGAACCCGTCTATGAACTGCGCCGGCAGTTGCAGGGCCTGGGCTACATCCAGAATGCGCCTCCGAACTGGAGCGGCGACCGCCTTTACGACGAGCACATCGAAACCGGCGTCCGTGCGTTCCAGAAGGCCAATGGGCTACAGGAGACCGGACGCGCCGATACGGAGACGCGGCGACAGTTGAATGCGTTCGCGGTGAGCCAGCATCTAGCGCCGACCACGGAATTCGACCGTCCGGAAAATTGGCCTCCGCAACCGCCGCCGTATACCAGGGCCGAGTACCAGACCCGCCAGCAGACACCAGGCCAACCCGCCCAATCCGCACCTGCAGCGCAAGAACCATCGCCAGATCGCCGACAAGGCCAGGCACCGACGTCGGCAACGCCTGGTGCCATGCACAGTTCGCTGTATCAAGACTGCTCCAACGGCGTGGACGCACTTGACCGGCAACTGGGCCGCGGGTCCGACACGGCGAGCGCATGCATGAAGGCCAGCCTGGCCGAGCTCGCCACGCGCAGCGGCCTCACCCGGGTCGATCATGTGCTGCTCAGCGAACGCGGTCGTCAGGCCGAACCAGGGCAGTACGTCTTCGTCGTCGAAGGCGATCCACGCAACCCCGCCAGCTTGCGCGCGCACATGCCGACCGACCAGGCGATCAAGACACCAGTGGAGGTGTCCTTCGGTGCCCTCGCGCAATCGCAGCAACGCCAAGCCAGCGTGCAGGCCGAGTTGGGCGGCGAGCAACAGCTCGACGCGCAGGTGCGTCAAGCACAAGGCAGAGGCATGGGCTGACACGTCACCCGCCGATGGCGTCGCGACGTTGGACCCTGCAGTCTCACCACACCTTGGAGAACGTTCCGATGCACGCCTACGACATCGAACCCGGAGATTGGCAGGACGGCGCGCCCGCTCCCGACAGCGACGGCTGGTGCTTCGGCCTGCCGCCGGGCATCGCCGCGGCGCAATGGCCGCTGGATCCGTGGAGCGGCTATCCGATGCAGCACGGCTTCACCCTGCGGCTGCCACCGGACTACCGCGTGCACGGCCCGGACATCGTCGCGGTGTCGTTCTTCGCCACCGCGACGGACCATAACGACGGCGGCCCGGCCGGAACAGTGGACGGGATGCACGCCGCGATCGCCACGCCTGCGCAGGCGCTGGCCGACCCGGCGCTGCAACCGTTCCGCGAACGCGCGCTGCAGGCCCACCCGCGGCTGCGGCGCATGCAGGACCTGCTGGACTGCGCCTATGCGCTGATCCTGCTGCGGCAGGAAGAGGTGGATGGCGCGCCATGCAGGCCGCCGCCGCTGGTGGACAGCCCGTTGCTGCAGCGGACGCCGCCGCCGGAATGGTTGCAGGTCGGAAGCGCGACAGTATGCGAAGCGTGGGACGCGCGCAGCGTGCCGCTGCCGCAGGCGCCGGACCGTTTCGCCCTGCATCGTCCGCTGCGGCTGCGCCTGCGCGAGCACGATCCCAATGCCGGCGTACCGCCGCGCGAGACGTTCGGCGACGCGCCCGATCCCGGCGGCTATCAGCCGTTCTACTACTGGCAGGACGGCGTGGTCAGCCGCGAGCACTACCGCGAACACGACTGGGCCGCCGGCCACGCCATCAACCACCTCGGCGGCACCATGCGCCCGATACAGGGCATCCCGGACTTCAGCCCGTACTACATCGAGTTCGACGAGGCCTTCGGCGGCTACAACTTCGGCGGCGGCGTCGCGCAACTGGACATCCAGGACCTGCGATTGGACTGGGCCTGCGGTTGAGGTCGCCGAGGTGGGCGACGCTTGTGCGGCGGCGCGCTCACTGCCCCGCTGCGCAGCCCCCGCCCTGTTCCGCGCACACCTTCATGGCGCGTTGCAGTTCGGCCTCGCTCAGCTGTGGAGGTGGCCGCGCGACGGCAGCCTGGACCTGGTCGGGGCCGCCGGTCAGCGCGTGCAGGCCCTTGGCCGCCTTGCCGGCCAGGTAGTAGACACCGAGCGCGATGTAGCCGCCGCTCTGGCTGACCTGCTCCACCGAGGGCGGCGGACGCCAGTCCTTGTCGAAGCGGTTGGGTGGCGGCGACACCGGATTCTTGAAGCGGTACAGGTCCAGCGGCTCGCCCTCGTCCGGCGGCAGCGCGCGCACTTCGCCCAGGGTCTGGATGTCGGGCTGCGCGGCGGCATCGGATGTGGACGGCGGTGCGACCGAGGGCGGCGGCGGCGCAGCGGCCGGTGCGGCGGGCGCGGCCTGTTGTGCCTGCACATTCGCGCACGTCGCCAGCAAGGCGATTGCCAGCATCGTGCGCAGGCGCCGGCCGGTCGGATCCGCTGTGTGCATGCTGTCCATGACGCCCGAGCTTACGGACGCGGCACGGCCATCTCTAGCGCATCGGCGCCACCGTTCACGTCGCCGACAGCGGGCGCAGGCACAGCCAGATCGCGCACCAGTGCGCCAGTGCGCCGCCCAGCACGTGCGCATGCCAGATCGCGCGGTTGTAGAGCATCGACTTGCGCACGTAGAACGCCACGCCCACCGTGTAGATCGCCCCGCCGGCAGCGATCAGCCACAGCACCGGCGTATCCAGCCCGGCCACGATCGGCTTGACCGCCGCCATGCCCGCCCAGCCCAGCAGCAGGTAGATCGCCACCCAGAAGCCCTTGGCGATGCCGGGCAGGAACAGCTTGGCGAACACCCCGAACAGCGCCACGCCCCACACCGCCAGGGTCATCGACCAGACCCAGGCGCCGGACAGCGCCAGCACGAAGAACGGCGTGTAGGAGCCGGCGATCATCACGAAGATGCCGGCGTGGTCGAGCTTGCGCAGCACCGGCTGGCGCTGCGGCGGGGCGAAGTTGTACGCCGCCGAGCAGGCGAACATGGTCAGCAGCCCCAGCGCGTAGATGCTGGTGGCCACGATCAGCGCGTCGTTGGCATGGGCGCGCCAGACCAGCAGCGCGCCGCCGACCACGGCCAGCAGCAGGCCGGCGGCATGCACGAGCAGATCGGCGCGGCGCGCGGCGGCGGTGCGGTAGTGCGGGGCTGGCGAGGAAGTCGATGCGGACAAGGCGATCTTCGGCACCCCGGGAAGCGGTGCCTTGGTGCTGGGGGACGCACAGGATACGCGCGTAGCGGCTGATCCCTGCATCGCCACGCGCAGCATCCTGCCAACACCGCGCTGGCGATTACCTGCCGAGCGGATAGCGCGTGTCCAGATCGTCGAGTGCGCGCTTGTTTCCTGCCGGCGAAGGATGGCTATCGGCACCTTCGCGCTCCAGTGCCTGCTCCCATTGCCGCACTTGATCCTTCAGCTTACGCGCATAGGTCTTGAGCTGGGACGGGGTGACGCCGCCCTGCTCCTGCCAAAAGGCGGCTTCGACCGACGTGCGGAACGTGCCATCCGCGTACACCCACAGAGCGCGACCGATGCTGCTGTCGTCGCCACTACGTTTGCCCAACGCCTGCGCGTCTGCGTCGACGCGGATAGTGCCGTGGATTTCGAACGCCAGCCGATGCGCATCGGCAAATGTCACCTTCAGATGCGCATGCAGGTTGCCGGAAGACGGCAGCGCCTTGGTGACATCCTTGATGTAGACGTTGGCGTCGACCGACGCCTTGTTGCTGAAGCCGTTATCCTGCAGAAATTCGGCGGTGACCATGGCATTCGCTCCTGAGTGTGTGAACGGGGTCCGTCATTGCACGACGGGTAGCGAAAGCCTCGCGCCACGCGCGGAACACGGCCATCGGCACAAGCCTGATCTGCGCAGTACGCGCTGCCGAGGACGTGTCATCGGCGCAGACGGCCGCTGTGTCGGTACAGACACGCAGGGCCGGCACGCATCGCCAATAGGCTGCCGCATGCAGTGCGAACAGCGATGCGTTCCGCATGCAATCGCCCAGCCTGAATCCGCTCAGCCTGCCCGTCTCGCCTCGGCGCGCCCGGTCTCATACCCTGAGACGCGATTTCGCTTCCCTGTTCCACTTTGAGAGCCGTGCCGATGCCCGCCCACGCCCTAGCCCCGCGCACCGAGGACGCCGAGCGCGCCCTGTCCACCACCGACGGGATGCCCTCGCGCGATGGCGCCCTGCTCAGCGCGCGGCTGGAGCGCCGTTACCACGACCGCATCACCGGTAGCTTCACCATCCCCGGCCAGGCCGGCCGCTACGCGCCGATCCCGGACGACGTGCCGCCGGCGCTGGCCGCCGCATTGCGCGAACGCGGCATCGCGCAGCTGTACAGCCACCAGGCCGAGGCCTGGGACGCGGCGCAGCGCGGCGAGCACGTGGCCATCGTCACCCCCACCGCCTCGGGCAAGTCGCTGTGCTACACGCTGCCGGTGGTGGCCGCGGCGATGACCGCGCAGGCCAAGGCGCTGTACCTGTTCCCGACCAAGGCGCTGGCGCAGGACCAGGTGGCCGAGCTGCTGGACCTCAACCGTGCCGGCGACCTCGGGGTGAAGGCCTTCACCTTCGACGGCGACACCCCCGGCGATGCGCGCCAGGCGATCCGCCTGCACGGCGACATCGTGGTCAGCAACCCGGACATGCTGCACCAGGCGATCCTGCCGCATCACACCAAGTGGGCGCAGTTCTTCGAGAACCTGCGCTACGTGGTGATCGACGAGATCCACACCTACCGCGGCGTGTTCGGCAGCCACGTCGCCAACGTGCTGCGCCGGCTCAAACGCATCTGCGCGTTCTATGGCGTCACGCCGCAGTTCATCCTGTGCTCGGCCACCATCGGCAACCCGCGCGCTCACGCCGAGGCGCTGATCGAGCAGCGTGTGCACGCGATCACCGACTCCGGCGCGCCCAGCGGCGACAAGCACGTGCTGCTGTGGAACCCGCCGGTGGTCAACGCCGACCTGGGCCTGCGCGCCTCGGCGCGTTCGCAGAGCAACCGCATCGCGCGCATCGCGATCAAGTCCGGGCTCAAGACCCTGGTGTTCGCGCAGACGCGGTTGATGGTGGAGGTGCTGACCAAGTACCTGAAGGACATCTTCGACCACGACCCGCGCAAGCCGCCGCGCATCCGCGCCTACCGCGGCGGCTACCTGCCCAGCGAGCGCCGCGAGGCCGAGCGGGCGATGCGCGCCGGCAGCATCGACGGCATCGTCTCCACCTCGGCGCTGGAGCTGGGCGTGGACATCGGCGCGCTGGACGTGGTGGTGCTCAACGGCTACCCCGGCAGCGTCGCCGCCACCTGGCAGCGCTTCGGCCGCGCCGGACGTCGCCAGCAGCCGGCGCTGGGCGTGCTGGTGGCCAGTTCGCAGCCGCTGGACCAGTACGTGGTGCGGCACCCGGACTTCTTCGCCGATGCCTCGCCGGAACACGCCCGTATCGCCCCGGACCAGCCGCTGATCCTGTTCGACCACATCCGCTGCGCCGCGTTCGAGCTGACCTTCGTCGCCGGCGAGGCGTTCGGCCCGGTGGACCCGGCGGTGTTCCTGGAGGCGCTGGCCGAGAGCGAGGTGGTGCACCAGGAAGGCGACCGCTGGGAGTGGATCGCCGACAGCTACCCGGCCAACGCGGTGAGCCTGCGCTCGGTGGCCGACGGCAACTTTGTGGTGGTGGACAAGACCGACGGCAAGCAGCAGATCATCGCCGAGGTCGACTATTCCGCCGCCGCACTGACCCTGTACGAAGGCGCCATCCACATGGTGCAGAGCACGCCCTACCAGGTGGAAAAGCTCGACTGGGAAGGCCGCAAGGCCTACGTCACCCGCACCCACGTGGACTACTACACCGACAGCATCGACTTCACCAAGCTCAAGGTGCTGGACCGCTTCGACGGCGGCGCGGCCGGGCGCGGCGACGCGCACCACGGCGAGGTGCACGTGGTGCGGCGCGTGGCCGGCTACAAGAAGATCCGCTACTACACCCACGAGAACATCGGCTACGGCCCGGTCAACCTGCCCGACCAGGAACTGCACACCACCGCGGTGTGGTGGCAGTTGCCGCAGGCGACCCTGCTCAAGGCGTTCGGCAGCAAGCAGGACGCGCTGGATGGTTTCCTGGGCGCGGCCTACGCGCTGCACGTGGTGGCCACGGTGGCGGTGATGGCCGACGCACGCGATCTGCAGCAGGCGGTGGGCGACGGCGACGGCGCCTGGTTCGCGGTGGCCGACGCCAAGGGCCGCGGCCAGTTGCGCGGTGGCGACAGCGGCGAGCCGGCCAGCGTCGAACTGCAGCAGTTCGTGCCCACCGTGTACCTGTACGACAACTTCCCCGGCGGCGTCGGCCTCAGCGAGCCGTTGTGGCGGCGCCAGGCCGAACTGGTGCAGCGCGCGCGCGAACTGGTGCAGGGCTGCGACTGCGTGGCCGGCTGCCCGGCCTGCGTCGGCCCGGTGCTGGCCGCGCAGGAGGAAAGCGCGACCACGCCGCGGGCGCTGGCGTTGCGCGTGCTGCGCTTGTTGCTCGACGGCGAGGACGACACGGCGCTGGACGCGCACGGCGCAACCACGATCGCCATCGATGCCGATGCCGATGCGCTGCCGGAGTGGAGCGCATGAGCATCAGCCTCGAACGCCTGCGCGCGCTGCGCCGGCAGGCCGGCGACGCCAGCACCGAGCGCGCGCCGGCGTCCTCCGGCCATCGCATCGCAGCCGACGCGTCTGCCGCGCAACGCGCAGGCACTGCCGCGGCGACGTCCACGCAAGCGCCGCGGCAGGCAGCGCCGCAGCCGCGCGAGATCGTATCGCAGGCAACTGCAACGCCGGCCCCACGCACGCCACCCGCTCCCCCGCGCAGCGGCGGCGCCGATACCGCGGTGGCGCCGCCCATCGCCATCGCCCCGTTCGACCGCGGCGGCACCGATGTGTCCGCGCTGCGGCGCCTGCTCGGCCTGCGCGAGCGTGCGGTCGCGCCCACCGCGGCTGCGTCCGCACGCAAACCGGCCGCGGCGCCGGACCGGCACCTGCCCGGCGTGGAGATCGCACCCGGGCTGCACCTGATCGAGGCGTTCCTGCCGCAGCCGATTCCCGCCGGCGCGCTGTCGCTGGCCTTCGCCCGCCGCGAGGATGCGGTGGACCCCACCGACCTGCTGTTCTTCGACACCGAAACCACCGGCCTGGCCGGCGGCACCGGCACACGCGCCTTCATGATCGGCGCGGCCGACTGGAGCGTGCATCCGGCCGACGGCCCGGGCCTGCGCATCCGCCAGTTGCTGATGGCCACGATGGGCGCGGAGAAGGCGATGCTGGAGGCGTTTCGCGCCTGGCTGCGGCCGGGCACCGTGCTGTCCAGCTACAACGGACGCTGCTACGACGCGCCGTTGCTGAAGACCCGCTACCGGCTGGCGCGCTGCGCCGATCCGCTGTCGGCGCTGGACCACGTGGATCTGCTGCATCCCACCCGCCGCCGTTACCGCGGCACCTGGGAGAACTGCAAGCTCGCCACCATCGAGCGGCAATTGCTGCGCGTGGTGCGCGAGGACGACCTGCCTGGCTCAGAAGCGCCGGCGGCGTGGCTGGGCTACCTGCGCGGCGGCAACGCGCGCAACCTGCGCCGCGTCGCCGCGCACAACCACCAGGACGTGGTCACGCTGGCGCTGCTGCTGCAGCGCCTGGTCGCCGCCGAGGCCGAGGAACGCGCGCTGGCGGCTGCGGCGTCGGCGTAGGCGCTGCGCACGCCGCCGGCGACATCACTCCAGCCGCTGCGCATTGCCCGCGGCGATGGCGGCATCGAACAGGCGGTCGACCTCGCGATCGATCTGCGCGCTCAATTCGCCCTGACGCGCACCCAGTTCGCCCTGCTGACGGCCCAGCGCGGCCTGCTGTGCGCCGAGCGTGCGCATCTTCGCCGACAGCGCGTCCTGGCGCTGCGCAAGCGCTGCCTGTGCATTCGCCTGCGCCTTGGCAGCGACGGCGTCCATGTCGATGCGCGCCAGCGCCCGCGCTGCGGCCTCCTGCGCCAGCTTGCCCTGTTCACGGCCCAGCTCGCCCTGCTCGCGGCCCAGCGCTCCTTGGCGCTTGCCGAGCTCGCCCTGCTGCGCGCCCAGCTTGCCGATCGGCTCGAACAGCGCGTCGAAGCGGGCCAGCAGCGCAGGATCGTGCACCACGTAGCGCTTGCCGCCGCGGCGGAACCACAGACCATCGCCCTGGGTCTCGCGCTTCATGCTGGCGAGCTCGTCGCTGCTGCCGCTCATCGTCGAATGGTTGCCCTTGACCCGGACATACGACTGTTCGAGTTGACCGTTGCGGGTCTTCTGCACCGACCGCGTGCTGATCCGCGAGCCGATGGCCGGCGGCGGCGCCGGGACCGCCGGGACCGCCGGGACCACCATTGCAGGCCGCGCAGGCGGCGCGGGCGGCGGCGGCGGCGGCGGTACTGCGGGCACGTTGGCGGCGCGGGCGGCGGCACCGGCGTCCCCCATGTCGACCGCCTCCGCGGCCTCCGCGGCCTCCGCGGCCGCCGCGTTCGCGGCTTCCATCTCAGGCTCCTGCGCCGCTGCGCTCGCGTCGGCTGCCTGCTTCGCTGCATCTGCAGCCGCCATGGCAGCCTGCGCCTCCGCCGCCGCAAGCGCCGCTTCGCGGGCCGCGTCATCGGCAGTGTATTCGCTCGGTGGCGCCGCGGCCTGCGCCTGGGAGGCCGGAGCCGGCTTGCCGGCGGCAGGCAGCGCATGGCCGGGCTGGGCCACCAGGCGCAGCGGCGCCACGCCGAGCACGGCCACCGCGGTCAGGATCAGGGCCGCGCCCAGGCGCGGAAAAGCGGACGTGGTCTGCAGCATCTGCAATCTCCGTTTCAGGCTCAGGAAGGTCGGCGAAGCGCTGGCCAGGCCGGCGCTGGGCCGCGGTGCCACGCCCAGCTGCACCAGCAGCCGCGCGTAGTCGTGACGGCAATGCCGGTGGCCTGCGACCACCGCGGCGTCGCAGGCCGCCTCGCGGGCCAGGGCGTACTCGCGGTTGGCCAGGTGCACCAGCGGATGGAAGAAGAACAGGTGCTGCGCCACCGCCGGCAGCAGCCCCCACCACAGGTCGCGGCGCTGCAGGTGCACCAGTTCATGGGTCAGCGCCATGTCCAGATCGTCGGCGCGCAGGCTGTCCATGCGCCGCGCCGGCAGCAGCAGCACCGGCTGCCACGGCCCGATCAGTTGCGGCGAATCGGTGCGCGCACACAGCCGCAGCTGCGGCGGCTGGCGCAGGCCGTGGGCCTCGGCCGCCAGGCGCAGCGCACCGAGCAGGGCGGTGTCGGTGCACGGCGCCGCCTCGCGCGCACGCTGGCGGCTGCGACGGTAGGCCAGCACGCTGTGCGCGGCGCAAACCAGCACGCCGGCCAGCCACAGCGCCACCAGCGCCTGCGCCCACGGCCAGGCGGCCAGGGATGTCGTGGCCGGGGGGGCGGCGATCGCCGCGGTGGCAGCGGTGGCGTTGACGTTGATCTGCGCAGGCATCGCAGCGGACACGCGCGGCATCGCAGCGCCTGACGGCGTCGCCGACACCGTGGCGACGGCCGCCGGTGCTGCCGCCACCGGCGCCGGCGCGGCCGGCAGCACCGGCAACTGCACCGCACCGGCCCACAGCAGGCCCAGCACGCTCTGCGCGGCGACCAACCACCACAGCCGGCAACGCGTCGCCGCCGGCAGGGTCGGCAGCCAGCGGCACAGCGCCCAGATCAGCGCGACCAGCACCAGCGTCTGCACGCTGGTCGCCAGCAGCCGCGACAGCAGGCTCTCGAACACGTCCGTCCCCACCAGGCTGTGCATGGCTCAGTCCTCCCGCCGTTGCGATTGCAGTTTGGCCACCAGGGCCTCCAGTTCGGCCAGTTCCGTGTCGCTGACCTCGGCGCGCTGCGACATCCAGGCCACGAACGGCGACACCGAGCCCTGCAGGGTCTTCTCGACGAAGCTGCCGACCGCGCTGCGCACCACGTCGTCCTGGCCGCTGGTGGCGGCATAGCGGTACACGCCCTGCACCTGGCGGCGACGCAGATAGGCCTTGGCGCGCAGGCGCTCCATCATGGTCAGCACGGTCGAGCGCGCCAGCCCGCGCGCCTCGCCGAACCCGGCGGCGACCTCCCCGACACTGGCATCGCCGTGTTCGGCGATGTACTGCAGCAGGGCCAGTTCCTGGTCCCCGATCGATTTGCGGCGCATCCGCCCACTCCGATGACTACACGTGTCGGCAAAACTACCCGTGGCGACACGTGTCGTCAATAGGTCGCAGGTCATGGCCGACGGTCGGTAGGAGATTTGCATCGCAGGATTCCTTTCAGAGGGCGGCGCCTCCGCAAAGGGCTCGCCGGCGATACGCAGAGCGTCTTCTCGTTGTAATGTAGGCTAAAACGTGAAACGCATTAGCGATGTCCACCGATTTGCGTCAGCCATGGGAACGGCGACCTCTGGGGAAGAGGAATGATACGAACCGTCAATATTCAAGATTTCAGAAGCTTCGATCCCGCGTCGAACACTGTGATTTCCTTTGATCCGGACAAGCGCGTCGCTTACTTTTATGGCCTCAATGGCGCGGGAAAATCCGCAATCAGCGAAGTCATACAGCGATGTGGAACGGGCCAAAATCCCGTACCCAACTGCACTTTAAGTGTATTTCCCCAAGACACAAAGTACGAGTATCTGGTTTACAACGACCATTTCGTCGAAACTAATTTTCGCAACCGGAGCGACATGCCTGGGATCTTCACTATTGGTGATCCTGAGTCATCCGCACTGGAGGCCATTGAGGTCTTAGAGCAAGAGATTGCAACGTGGCGTGGGCAACATGACAACTTGGTAAAGCAACAGGAACTTCGCCAGGCGGAGGCAACCAATGCTCATGAAAGCGCGATTCGCGGAGTGTGGAAGAACTACACGGCACTGAAAGACGGCCCATTCAAGCGCTGGCTACCATACGGAAATTCCAAACAGCGCTTCTTTGATGCGCTCCAGGCCAAGGCAAAGTTGGCCTATGATGGGGAGCCGCCGGACCTGGATAAGCTTGAGCAGTTGCTCATCGAGCTTGGCGACAGCAACTCGATGCCCAAGCCTAGGGTTGATGTTGATCTTCCCAACTTCAATCGTATTGAACAGGACGAGATTTGGGCCGAGCCAATCATCGGCTCAAGCGACAGCGCTCTTTCGGCGATGATCAAGGACATCGCTAACTTCGACTGGGTCAGCCAAGGACGATCCTACGTAGAACGAAGCCATGATCTCTGTCCGTTCTGCCAGCAGAGCCTTCCACCGGCGTTCCCACAGGAACTTGCCAAGCTATTCGATGAAAGCTTTGAGAGGCGCGTAGAACGGGCAAGGCAGCTTGCGTCTTCCTATGCTTCCAGTCTCGCTGGCCTTGAGCACGCAATTGCTAGCCTTTTGGAATCGGAAGCTTTTGCCTCTGAGACCGATGCCATTCGATTGGCTTGGGCAAACGCAAGTCGCCTTCTAAGCGAGAACGCCCAACGTATGGCAGCGAAGTCGGGGTCGCCACAGAGTGCTATCGAACTACACTCCACCCAGGCGCCGATGGCGATGCTCGAAGATGCGATCAATGAGGTCTCCAAGCGTGTCGATGAGCACAATCGCCGTTTGAGCCGTCGGCAATCCGAACTGAACCGAATCGAGAATGGATTCTGGGCTCGCCTTCGCGAAGACAATGAAGGCATTCTGACCCTCTACAAGACCACATCAAGAAGTGCTGCGGATGCACTCGAGGCGATCCGCGAATCGAGAGCCAAGCTTCAATGGCAGATCAGCCAAGCAGAGCTGCGGCTAGTTGAGCTTCGTGCGACCAGCGGTGGAACCGAAGAAGCGGTTGTCGCGATCAACACCCGACTGCAATCGCTAGGGGTCGACTCATTCAAGATCGAACGGCGTGAGGACGATCTGTACCAGCTGGTGCGCCCTGGTAAAGGACCGGATACGTACGGCTCACTGAGTGAAGGAGAAAAGACCCTTATCACTTTTCTTTACTTCGTCGAGCTGATCACGGGATCGCCCGCTTCAAGTATGTCCTCCCCCTTGGAAAGGAAGATCGTTGTCATTGATGATCCAATTTCAAGCCTTTCACATAACTTTGTGTACGACATTGCAGCCACGATTTCCCGGGACATTATTGGGCTGAAGAACTCGCAGGAAAAGCGTGTGAAGCAGGTGATTGTGCTTACACATAGCCTATTCTTCCTCAATGAACTCATCAAGGTCAGCAAAAAGGCAGATCCTGCACAGCTGCAGCGCGTCATCAAGAAGCGCTACTCGGCGATCGTGCCAATGAAGATCGACGATCTCAAGAATGACTACGAATCCTGGTGGCAGGTGGTGAAGGATGCCTATCAGGACCTGGTGAGCTCTGCCACAGTCGCCAATGCGATGCGGTGCATCTTGGAACGGTTTTTCTACTTCACCAAACGGCAGGATTCATTCAGTACAGTGATGGATAAACTCGCCGCACAGGATCGCAGCTTCTTTGCCCTAAGCCGCTACCTAGCACATCACTCCCATGGTGATGCCAACACGTTGACAGACTTCGGCGAGTACGACGTCACCTACTGCCTCATCAAGTTCAAAGCGATCTTTGATGAACTGGGCTTCTCTGAACACCATCGTGTGATGGCAGGACTTCCGGACGCGGCTGCAGAGTAGGAGCTACCATCTCTCGCTGCGGCCCGCCGTTCTGGCATCGCTCGAACAATCTCTAGTACCTCATGGCAATCCGCTAGATATCGCGAGAAAGCCTCTATGCGCGAGCATTGCTCCACGCAGCTAGCCAATTTTCTTGACGGTAGCGAGTGGGACGAGTCCCCACCACATCCACTGTAAATGCACTCGGCGTAGAAGCACCCTGGGATCAGACGCTGTCACTGCAGCGGCACCAACACCTATACCCAGGTATCGCATCGCATACGCGCAGCAGGCAGCGCTGTACCAACGCGCAATGGTGCAAGCGCACATGCGATGCAAGAATTACCTGCATCGCTTCACGCCGCTGTATTCACCGCGGGAAGCGCGCTGCCGCAGCTGCGCCGTTCGCCTCCATCGATCCGGAGCGGGCCGCCGCACCTGCCGCGCGCCATCTTCCCTGTTCCGCGCCGCAGCGCCGGCGCACTGTCATCGCAAACGCACAGCCAGCCGGACGCCGCCGCGAACAGGCGGCCCTGCGCTGGGTGCGCGCGTGCGCCACCGCTTCCCACTCCACGCCGGATCCGACCATGCACGCGACCTCCTCCCGTCTCCGCGCCACCGCCTTGCCGATCTCTGCACCGCATCGCCGCATGCGCGCGTGCACGCCGTCGTTGTTGTCCGCGACGCTGACCGCCTGCCTCGCAGCATCCCCGGCGCACGCTGCGGACGCGGCCGCCGGCACCGATGCGGACACCACGCCGACCACGCTGTCCGCGCTGGACGTGGTGGCCTCGCCGCATGCGGCGGCGGTGGCGCCTACGCAAGTGGTCGGCCCGAACCGCTATGTCATCAATGCCGGCGACATGGACGCCGACATCGCCGGCAGCAACGGCCTGGCGCGGCTGAAGACCGTGCCCGGCGCCAGCTACACCACCACCGACGGGCTGGGCCTGGACGTCTCCGCCACCAGCCTGTTCGTGCGCGGGTTCCGCATGAACGAAATGGGCATCAGCTTCGAAGGCGTGCCGTTGAACGACAGCGGCTTCCTGTCGTTGACCGGCACCAGCGTGGTCAACGTGGGCGTGCCGGACGCCATCGGCACCATCACGGTCAGCCCCGGCGCGGCACCGGTGAGCGTGTTCTCCAGCAGTGCCAACGGCGGCGCGCTGGAGTACCGCCTGGGCGAACCGAAGGACACGCCCGGCCTGCGCGTCAAGCAGGGCGTGGGCAGCGACGCGACCCGGGTCACCACGGTCTCCGCGCAGAGCGGGCAACTCGGCGCCAACGGCCCGAAGCTGCAGGTGGACCTGCAACGGCTGGGCGCGGACAAGTACCAGGGCGGCGGCACCCAGCGCTTCCTGCGCGGCGACCTGAAGGCGACGCAGGACGTGGCCTGGGGCACGTTCACCGTGTTCCTGTCGGCCAGCCACGCCGCGATGTGGGGCTACAACAACCTGTCCTTCGACATGCTCGGCAAGCTGGGCTGGCGCGCCGACAGTCTCTATCCCGACTACGCCAGGGCCTATGCCATCGCCTTGCCGCAGAACGCCGGCGCATCCTGCGGCGTCTACCACTGCGGCACGCTGGCCGGGCTGTTGCCGTACGACACCGGCCAGGTCACCGACGACCGCATCGCCTCGCTCGCGCACGACTTCCACATCTCCGACGCGCTCAGCGGACATGTGCAGGTCTACAGCGCGCGCAGCCGCACCCACGCCACGCTGAGCGATCCGACCACGCCCTCGCCCGACGCTGCGCCGTTCTCCGAGCAGGTGCAGGCGCCGCACCTGCAGCGCAGCGGCGCCCTGCTCAGCCTGAGCTACCTGCTCGGCCGGCACACCCTCAGCGCCGGCCTCTGGCAGGAGCACAGCAGCGCCGACGCGGCGACGTCCTGGTACACCGAGCCGCTGCTGGGGCAGGGCCGGCCGCTGCGCACCACCGGGCCGTGGGATGTGTACGGCCCGGCGTTCAAGACCGACAACGTCTCGCAGTGGACCACCCGCGCGCGCCAGGTCTACCTGCACGACGACATCGCGCTGAGCGACACTCTGGTGCTGGGCCTTGGCGCCAAGGCGGTGGATTTCCGCACCAGCGGCGGCGGTGTCGGCGATGCGCCGGACCGGCCGGCGGCCGGCACGCTGCGCGCGAAGAGCGCGTTCCTGCCGCACCTGTCGCTGTTCTGGAGCCCGACCGCGCAGACCGACGGCTTCATCGACCTGGGCAGCGCGATGAACGGCTTCCGCGTCGCCCAGCGCGGCAACATCGGCTATACCGCCTCGGCCTGGACCGTCCCCGACCAGGCCACGTTCGACCGCCTCGCCCGCCACCTGCAGCCGGAACAGGACTGGAACCTCACCCTCGGCGGCACCCATCGCTTCGACCGCGCCACCGTCACCGCGGACGTGTTCTACGGCGACATCCGCCATCGCCTGCTGTCGGCCGCGGTCGGCACCCAGTTCGCGCAGGTCAACACCGTGCAGGTGATGCCGAGGATGCACACCTTCGGCGCCGACCTGGGCGTGACCGCCGACCTCACCCCGCACCTGCAGTTCTACCAAGGCGTGGCGCTGGCGCGCTCGGTCTACGACCGCGACGTGGTCGTCGACGGCAACGTCTATCCGATCCAGGGCAAGGCGCAGCCGGGCTATCCGCAACTGTCGCTGGTCAGCGACCTGTCGGCGCATGTGCGCCACTGGCGCTTCGGCGCCACCAGCACCGAGTACCTGCATCAGCCCTTCACCTACGAGAACGACCTGCGCGTGCCGGCGTTCTGGCAGGTCAACACGTACACGGCGTACACGCTGGGGCCCGACAGCCCGCTACCCGGCCTGGAACTGCGCCTTGACGTCAGCAACCTGCTCGACCGCCACAACATCGGTACCGCCAACATCGCGGGCTCGGCCTTTGCCGGCGACTACCAGACGCTGCAGCGCAGCGCACCGCGGCAACTGCTGTTCAGCACCTCGCTGGCGTTCTGAGCGGGAGGCGCGCATGCATGGGGCAGACGCGGCGTTCACGGCGGTGCCACGCCGGCGCGACTAGAAGTTTCCGCACCGGTCCGCCGACGCATGCCGCGTCCGTTGGACCTCGCCGACACACGCGGCGCCCCACGACCGCAGCGGCTTATGGACAGGACATCGGCATGAGCGACGACACCCGCAACACCGGTTCGCCCGATCGCGACCGCATCAACCTCCACGAAGACGGCGAAGTGCGCGACTGGACGCAGGCACTGGGTGTGTCCGCCGACGAGCTGCGCGCCGCCGTACAGGCCGTGGGCAGCAGCGCCGCGGCGGTCCGCGCGCACCTGCGCACGTGACGCGGGCCGGGCCCGCGCCATGAGCCTCGCCGACTACCGCCGCAAGCGCCGCTTCGACAAGACCCGCGAGCCGGAGCCGGGCAAGCCGGTGCCGGCTGAGCAGCGGCCGATCTTCGTCGTGCAGCTGCACCACGCCAGCCGCCGCCATTACGATTTCCGCCTGCAGGTCGGCGATGCGCTGAAGAGCTGGGCAGTGCCGAAAGGGCCGAGCTACGACCCCAAGGTCAAGCGCATGGCGGTGGAAGTGGAAGACCATCCACTGGACTACGCCACGTTCGAGGGCGAGATCCCGCAGGGCGAATACGGCGGCGGCCACGTCGCCCAGTTCGATCACGGCGTGTGGAGCAGCGCGGACGATCCGGAGGCGCAACTGGCCAAGGGCCATCTGCGTTTCGAACTGTTCGGCGACAAGCTCAAGGGTGGCTGGCACCTGGTACGCTCGGGCAAGCCGGCGCGGCAACCGCAGTGGCTGCTGTTCAAGGAGGACGACGCCTTCGCCAGCGACCTGGAGGCCGACGACCTGCTGGCCGATGTCACTGCGGCGCCGGCGCAGGACGTCAAGCGCGCCGGCGCCGGCAAACCGGACAAGCGCAAGGTCACGGTGGTGGCGCCAGTGCGCAAAGGCCGCCGGACGAACTGGGCCAAGTTGGCCGAGGCGCTGCCGGGCGCGATGCGGGCGGCGGCGCCGGACGGACCGTTCGCGCCGCAGCTGGCCCGGCTGGGCGATGCCCCGCCGCAGGGCGCGCACTGGATCCACGAGATCAAGTGGGACGGCTACCGGATCCTGGCCACTGTCGCCGACGGCGTGGTGCGGCTGTGGTCGCGCAACGCGATCGAGTGGACCGACAAGATTCCCGAGATCCGCGATGCCATCGCCGCGCTGGGCCTGCGCTCGGCGGCGCTGGACGGCGAACTGATCGCCGGCAAGGGCACCAAGGAGGACTTCAACCTGCTGCAGGCGGTGCTGTCCGGCGAGCGCCAGGGCACGCTGGCACTGGCGCTGTTCGACCTGCTGCACCTGGACGGCATCGACATCGCCGCCGCACCGCTGTCCGAGCGCAAGGCGTTGTTGCAGCGGCTGCTGCAGGGCGCCGATACGCACTTGGCCTTCAGCTCGCATATCGACGGCGACGGCGAAGCCGCATTTCAGCTCGCCGGCGCGCAGCACTTCGAGGGCATCGTCTCCAAGCGCGCCGACCGCGGCTACCACGGCGGCCGCAGCGACGACTGGCGCAAAACCAAGCAGCTGCGCTCGGACGAATTCGCGGTGGTCGGCTACACCACACCCAAGGGCAGCCGCAGCGGCTTCGGCTCGCTGCTTCTGGCGCGGCCGGATCCCGAGCATGGCTGGCTGTATGTCGGGCGGGTCGGCTCCGGCTTCTCCGATGCCTTGCTGCGCGAGCTGACCGCGATGATCGGCAAGGCCGGCAGCGCCACGCCCAGCGTGCACGTGCCCACTACCGAGACCGACCTGCGCAGCGCGCGCTGGTTCGCGCCGCGCTTCGTGGTGGAGGTGTTCTACCGCGGCATCGGCGGACAGCAGTTGCTGCGCCAGGCCTCGCTGAAGGCGGTGCGTCCGGACAAGGACATCACCGACTTGGGCGATGCCGACGCACCGGCACCGCGCGCGGCGGCGGCGCGCGCGGCGCCGTCGGCCAGGAAAGCCAAGGCAGACGCAACGGCCAAAACAACGAAGGCGACCAAGGTGGCGAAGGCGGCGAAGTCGAGCGAGAACAAGACCGGCGGTCCCCGGCGCAGCAAGCGCGATGTCGCGGCCACGGGCACCGCGCGCACGCCGCCGACCCTGTCCAGCCCGGGCCGCGTGGTCTTCCCCGACATCGGCGCGACCAAGCGCGAGGTCTGGGACTACTACAGCGCGGTGATGGATCACCTGCTGCCGGAGATCGCCGGCCGCCCGCTGTCGATCATCCGCTGCCCCGCCGGCGCCGAACGCGCGTGCTTCTTCCAGAAGCACCACACCGCCGGGCTGGAACTGGTGTCGTCGGTGCGGTTGAAAGAAGAGAGCGGCACCCAGGCCGAGTACTTGGTGGTCGCGGATGCGGCTGGGATGCTCGAACTGGTGCAGTTCAATGCCCTGGAATTCCATCCCTGGGGCGCCAAGGCACAGCGCCCGGACGTGGCCGACCGCGTGGTGTTCGACCTGGACCCGGGGCCGGATGTGCCCTTCGCCGAGGTCAAGCGCGCGGCCACCGACATCCGCAAGCTGCTCGCGCAGCTGGAACTGGAATCGTTCCTGCGCGTGTCCGGCGGCAAGGGCCTGCACGTGGTGGTGCCGCTGGCGCCGGGCTGCGACTGGGACCTGACCAAGCGCTTCGCCCACGGCTTCGCCGACGCACTGGCGCAGTCGCAACCCGAGCGCTTCCTCGCCACCGCCAGCAAGCGCCTGCGCAACCAGCGCATCTTCGTCGATTACCTGCGCAACGGCCGCGGCGCCACCGCGGTGGCCTCGTATTCGCTGCGCGCCCGCGCCGGCGCCCCGGTGGCGATGCCGCTGGCCTGGAGCGACCTGCCCAAACTGCACCGCGCCGACGCCTTCAAGCTGCGCGACGTCCCCGCCAAGCTGAAACGGCGACGCAAGGATCCGTGGGCCGGCATCGACGCGCTGAAGCAGAACCTGGCGCGCTGGGCCGAAACGGAGTGAGCAAAGCCCCTCTCCCCCCGGGAGAGGGGTTGGGGTGAGGGTCGGCGCGTAGCGACTCGCTGAGATTGAACGCGAGCGACCGCACCCTCATCCGCCCCTGCGGGGCACCTTCTCCCGGTGGGAGAAGGGGGTCAAAAGCCCCTCTCCCGCCGGGAGAGGGGTTGGGGTGAGGGTCCGACGCGAAGCGACGCGCTGAGATCGAACACGAGCGACCGCACCCTCATCCGCCCCTGCGGGGCACCTTCTCCCGATGGGAGAAGGAGGAGCAAAGCCCCTCTCCCCTCGGGAGAGGGGTTGGGGTGAGGGTCCGACCGCCAGCCAACTCACCCCCTACCCCGTCGGCCCACCCATCACCGGCAGGATCGCGCCATTGATGTAGCTGGCGGTGATCGGCGAAGCCAGGAACACATACGCCGGCGACAGCTCCTCCGGCTGCGCCGGGCGTCCCATCGGGTTCTGCTTGCCGAACTCGGCCACGTCCTCGGCGGGCTTGTCGGCCGGATTGAGCGGCGTCCATACCGGCCCCGGCGCGACCGCGTTGACGCGGATGCCGCGCGGCTGCAACTGGCTGGCCAGGGCCATGGTGAAGGCATGGATCGCGCCCTTGGTCGCCGAATAATCCAGCAGCGACTTGCTGCCGAACAACCCGGTCTCCGAGCCGCTGTTGACGATCGCCGAGCCGCGCTTGAGATGCGGCAACGCCGCGCGCGCCATGTGGAAATAGCCGGCGATGTTGGTCTGCAAGGTCTCCTGCAGGTGCGCCTCGCTCAGGTCCTCCAGCGCATCGCAATGCAGCTGGAACGCGGCGTTGTTGACCAGCACGTCGAGCCCACCGAAGGCTTTGACGGTCTGCGCCACCGCGTCCTCGCAGAACGCTGGATCCTTCACGTCGCCGGCGATGGTGATGCAGCGGCGGCCTTCGTTCTCGACGTGCTGGCGGGTGACCTGCGCATCCTCGTGTTCGTCCAGGTACAGCACCGCCACATCCGCGCCCTCGCGCGCGAACAGCACCGCCACCGCGCGGCCGATGCCCGAATCGGCACCGGTCACGATCGCGCTCATGCCACGCAGCTTGCCGCTGCCCACGTACTCCGGCGCCTCGAAGCGCGGCTGCAGCGCCAGCTCGTGCTCGTTGCCCGGCTTGGCCAGGTGCTGCCTGGGCATGCGCTGCGGCTGCTTGCGCGGCCCGGCCTGGCCGGCGTCGCCCGGCTTGGCGCGCTTGGGCTTGGGCTTGGCGTCGCCGGCATCGACCGCGCGCTGCAGTGCGCGTTGCTGCTGCACGGTCTTGGCGCTGGACGACGCCACGGCGCCACCGCGCTTGGACGGGGCGGACTTGGTGGCGGCAGGACGCTTGCGGGAGGCCATCGGCAATACTCCGGATGCGGGAGGAGGACGCAATCGCGCAGTCCCCCTCGAAGGGAAGGAACGGGCGTCGCTCAGGCGCGGTCGGCGAGACCGCTGACGCCGGCGTGCTGGGCGCAGTGCGCGCAGCAGAACATGCGCTCGCCGGCCTGCACGCCGTGGCCGACGATGCGGCACTCGCAGTGGCTGCAGCGCGGGGCGAAGGCGTGGATGGCGCACTCGAACGAATCGAAGGTACCGCTGCGCGCGCCCTGGGTCAGGGTGAAGGCCTGGTCGTAGTCGTTTCCGCAGACATCGCAGGTGGCCATGATCGGCTCCGGTTGCTGGGGGAATCCCGAGTCTGGCCCCGGCGGCGGCCACGACCGGTGAAACCGCCGGCGCGATCTCTTCATGCGGCGCAAACATGCGCCGCGACAGGCTCGCGCCATCGATCAAAGGAGACGCCCCATGATCCGCCACCCGCTCGCCCGCCTCGCCCCGTTCGCCGCCGTGCTGTTGCTCGGCGCCTGCAGCACCACCCAGGTGGCGCAGGTGCAGCCGATCGACGGCGTCATCTCCGGCCAGTGCCATATCGACAAGGTCCGCGGCGCGGTCGGCCTGGCCGCCTCGCGCATGACCGTCGAACGCGCCCGCGTCGACAGCGACAGCCTCAAGGTGCAGGTAGTCAAGAGCAGCGTCAGCGACAACGGCGCCACCTCCAGCGGCGTGGACAGCGCCAACCGCGGCGCGCGCGAGACCGGCGGCGACCGCCTGACCGTCGAGATCGGCCCGACCAACAACATCACTACCGTGTATTGCGGCTGATCCGCGTCGCCGGGCCCGCCCGCCGCGCCCGCGGCGGCGCGGTGCTCAGGCGCGCTTGCGTGCGGGAGTTGCGGTCTTGCGCTTGGCGCGGGTACCGCTGCCCTGCGCGCCCGCCGCAGCGCCCTTGCGCGCAGCACGTGCGCCCTTGCGCAGCGGCGGCGCCTTGGCCGAGCTGCGATCGGCGGCCTTGGCCGCCTTGCGTGCCGCGGTGCGTGCCCGCCCCAGGTACTTCAGCGTGATCAGATCCCACTGCCGTTCGCCGCGCACGCCCTCGCACAGGCCGTGCAGGCGCCCGCAGCGCCAGCCGTCGAATACGCACGGGTCGATATAGGCCTTGCGGCACACCGCCGGGGTGTTGCCGAGCGCCTCGGCCACCTCACGGATCACCGCGTTCTGCGCCTGCGCCAGCGCGCGCTCGCCGCCGGTGTCGGGCAGCGGCAGCGCGGCCAGCCGTTGCAGCGCGGCGCGGGTGCCGCCCCAGGTGCGGAAGTCCTTGGCGGTGAAGCTCTCGCCCATCGCCTCGCGCAGGTAGTCGTTGACCTCGCCGGAGTCCACCGGCTGCAGCTGGCCGTCGTCGTCGCGGTACTGGAACAGCGCCTGCCCCGGCAATTGCTGGCAGCCACGGATCAGCTTGACCAGGTGCACGTCGTCGACCTCGATGTCGTGCTCCTGGCCGCCCTTGCCGCGGAACTGTAGCCGCGCACGGCCGCCCTTCACGAACGCCAGGTGGCGGTTGCGCAGCGTGGTCAGACCGTAGGAGCGGTTGCTGCGCGCGTATTCGGCGTTGCCCACGCGCACCAGGGTCTCGGCCATCAGCGCCACCACCATCGCCAACACCTTGTCGCGCGGGTAGCCGGGCAGCGCCATGTCGCGACGCAGGCGCCGGCGCAGCCGCGGCAGGGCCTGGCCGAAGGCGACGATGCGCTCGAACTTGCCGTCGCCGCGCACCTGCGCCCAGTCGACGTGGTAGCGGTACTGCTTGCGCCGGCGCGCGTCGCGGCCGGTGGCCTGCAGGTGGCCGTTGTCGCGCGTGCAGATCCACACTTCGGTGTAGGCCGGCGGGATCGCCAGTTGGCGGATGCGCTGCAGGGTGGCCGCATCGCGCACCGCGCTGCCGTCCGGCAGACGGTAGCCGAACCCCTTGCCGGCGCGGCGGCGGACGATGCCCGGCTCCTGGTCGCTGACATAGACCAGGCCCGCGCTGCTGGCGGCCTGGCGGGACTGGCGGGCACGCGCCGCCTCGGCCGCGGCGGTGGAACGGGACGCGTTGGACATCGGACCTCCGGAAGCCGGAACCGCGGCCCGCGCCGCCGGTTCCACGAGCATCGATTGTCGGCAGTGCCGCGGCTAGGCCGCGTGAGCGATTGCCGCCTGCGGCATATCGGTCCACCGCTGCGGAAGTACTGCGGTCCTTGTGGGAGGGACTTCAGTCCCGACGCCCGACGCGGTCGGCGCGCCTTGGACATCACGCGTCGCAGCTCAAGTCATTCCCGCAAGGCGTGTCAACGTGCCGGTTAACGCCTGGCGAACGCGCGGTGTCCGATCCTGTCGCCACCGGAACCTGCGCTGCGCCGGCGCCTGCCGTCGCCCGGCGAGACGACGGCAACGCAAAGCGCATCACACGCTCTATGCTTCACCCCTCTTCCCTCCAGCCATAGGAGCCCCGATGAGCAACCTCCTTTCCTCCCGTGCGTCCACGCGTGCCGGCCTGCTCGGCACGGCCTGCCTGGCGCTGGCCCTGGCCGCCTGCGGCGCGCCGCCGCCGGACGAGCAGGAACAGGTGAGCGCCAAGGCCCAGGCCGCCGCGCAGCAGGCCGCCGCGCCGGACCCGGCCAACGCACCGGACGCCCCGCCGGTGGGCACCTGCGATGCCTCGCAGGCGCAGGGCCTGGTCGGCCAGACCTTCGCGCCGGCGCTGCTGGACCAGGCGCGCAGCGACACCGGCGCCAAGACCGCGCGCGTGCTCAAGCCGAACCAGGCAGTGACCATGGAGTTCAACGGCGAACGGCTCAACATCGAGGTCGACGAGAAGAACCAGATCACCGGCGTGCGCTGCGGCTAGGGCCTGTCCTCATTCCCGGGCAGGTCGCGCCACCCTTGCGCGCGCCCGGGGCAAGGAAGTGCGAGGGAGTGGACGTCTGTCCATGACGGGCAATGACACAGTCCCGGGCACGCACAAGGACAGGCCCGGGGGCGCCGCCAGGACGCCCGGCGCGGCGGCGGCGACAGCGCCGCCGCCAGCGCTGAAGTTGCAGGTGTAACGGTGTATTGCGGCACCGCACCAACTATGTTTTAGTCGGGATTCCGGTGACCTCAAGAAGCGCTCCAGGACAGAGCGGGGGCGAGTGTCGCCGCGTTCCTTCGGATCGCTTTCAGAGGCAGACATGGCCCCCCGCAACCGCCACGGGCTCTACGACCCCCAAGACGAGCGCGATGCCTGTGGTTTCGGCATGGTCGCGCAACTCGACGACCAACCTTCGCGGGCGCTGGTGGATACCGCCATCGCCGCCCTGTCGCGCATGACCCATCGCGGCGGTGTCGCCGCCGACGGCCTCACCGGCGACGGCTGCGGCCTGCTGATCCGCAAACCCGAGCCGTTCCTGCGCGCGCTGGCGCGCGAGGCCGGCATCGCGGTCGGCGCGCGCTTCGCTGCCGGCAACGTGTTCCTGCCGCGCGACGATGCCGATGCCGCCGCGCGCTGCCGCCAGGTGCTGGAAGAAGAACTGCGCCGCGTCGACGTGCAGCCATGCGGCTGGCGCCTCACCCCCATCGACGATGCGGTGTGCGGGCAACTGGCCAAGGACACCCTGCCGCGCATCGAGCAGGTGTTCGTCGACGCCGGCGCCGAGCAGAGTGAAGACGCGTTCGCCCTGGCCCTGTTCCTGGCCCGCCGCCGCGCCGAGCAGCGCCTGCGCGAGGTCGCCGATTTCTACGTCACCACGCTCTCGCCCAACGGCATCAGCTACAAGGGCATGGTGCTGCCGGACAAGCTCAGCACCTTCTACCCGGACCTGCAGCGCAACGACCTGGCCTCCAGCGCCATCGTGTTCCACCAGCGCTTCTCCACCAACACGCTGCCGCGCTGGCCGCTGGCGCACCCGTTCCGCCTGCTCGCGCACAACGGCGAGATCAACACCATCGAGGGCAACCGGCACTGGGCGCAGGCGCGCAGCAAGGTATGGAAGACCCCGCGTTTCGACATCGCCGAGCTGGACCCGGTGATCTCGATGCATGGCTCCGATTCGCAGAGCCTGGACAACATGCTCGAGCTGCTGGTCGCCGGCGGCATGGATCTGCTGCAGGCGCTGCGCATCCTGGTGCCGCCGGCCACCCAGTCGCTGGAGTTCAAGGACGCCGACCTGGCCGCCTTCTACGAGTTCTACGGCCTCAACACCGAGCCGTGGGACGGCCCGGCCGGCATCGTCGCCTGCGACGGCCGCTACGCCGCATGCATGCTCGACCGCAACGGCCTGCGCCCGGCGCGCTGGATGCTGACCTCCGACCGGCATTTCCTGGTGGCCTCCGAAGCCGGCGTGTGGGAACTGCCGGCCGAGCGCGTCACCCGCAAGGGCAAGCTCGGCCCCGGCGAGATGATGGCCATCGACCTCAAGCGCGGCGACCTGCTCGATTCGGACGCCATCGACCGCATCAACCGCGGCCGCGCCCCGTACAAGCAATGGCTGCAGCAGGGCGTGACCTACCTGCAGACCGAACTGATCGACCCCTCGCTGGTCGAGGAGCCGTTCGACGAGCGCACCCTGCGCAGCTACCACAAGCTGTTCCAGCTCAGCACCGAGGAAGTGGAGCAGGTGCTGCGGCCGCTGGCCGAGACCGAGCAGGAAGCCACCGGCTCGATGGGCGACGACACGCCGATGGCGGTGCTCAGCCGCCACACGCGGCCGCTGTACGACTACTTCCGCCAGGCCTTCGCCCAGGTCACCAACCCGCCGATCGACCCGCTGCGGGAAGACTGCGTGATGTCGCTGACCACCCAGCTCGGCAAGGAGACCAACATCTTCCATGCCGGCCCGGAGACGGTGAACCACGTCATCCTCAACTCGCCGGTGCTCAGCCAGCGCAAGCTGCGGCAGTTGCTGAAGATGCCGCAGTACCTGACCCGCAACGCGCAGATCGACCTGTCCTACAGCGTCGAGGAAGGCCTGGAGGCCGGGCTCAAGCGCATCTGCGCCGAGGCCGAACAGGCCGCGCGCGACGGCAAGGTCATGCTGCTGCTGACCGACCGCTACCCGGTGCCGGAGCGGCCGATGGCGCATGCGCTGCTGGCCACCGGCGCGGTGCACCACCACCTCTCGCGGGTGGGCCTGCGCTGCGACGTCAACCTGATCATCGAGACCGGCACCGCGCGCGATCCGCACCACATGGCCTGCCTGCTCGGCTTCGGCGCCACCGCGGTGTATCCGTACCTGGCCTACCAGACCCTGTTCGACCTGGGCCGGCGCGGCATCCTGCTGCTCAAGAGCGGCGGCGAGCAGACCCAGATCGGCCGCAAGTACCGCAAGGGCATCTACAAGGGCCTGTCCAAGATCATCTCCAAGATGGGCATCTGCACCATCGCCAGCTATCGCGGCGCGCAGCTGTTCGAGATCGTCGGGCTGGATCCGGACGTGGTGGCGCTGTGCTTCCCGGACACCGCCGCGCGCATCGGCGGCGTCGGCCTGGCGCGGCTGGACACCGAGGCGCGGCAGCTCGCCGCGCGCGCCTGGAACGACCTGCTCAAGCCGGAAGTGGGCGGCCTGCTCAAGTACGTGCACGGCGGCGAGTACCACATGTACAACCCGGACGTGGTGCTGACCCTGCAGCGCGCCACCCGCAGCGGCCTGCAGGCCGACTGGGACGCCTACGCCGCCGCGGTGCACGGGCGCCCGGCCTCGGCCCTGCGCGACCTGCTGCAACTCAAGCGCGCGGCCACGCCGACGCCGCTGGACGAGGTCGCCCCGGCCGAGGACCTGCTGCGCCGCTTCGACACCGCCGCGATCAGCCTCGGCGCGCTGTCGCCGGAGGCGCACGAGGCGCTGGCGATCGCGATGAACCGCCTCGGCGGGCGCAGCAATTCCGGCGAAGGCGGCGAAGACCCGGCGCGCTACGGCACCGAGAAGCGCTCCAAGATCAAGCAGGTGGCCTCCGGCCGCTTCGGCGTCACCCCCGAATACCTAGTCAACGCCGAGGTGCTGCAGATCAAGGTCGCGCAGGGCGCCAAGCCCGGCGAAGGCGGCCAGTTGCCCGGGCACAAGGTCAACGAACTGATCGCGCGGCTGCGCTACGCCAAGCCGGGCATCGGCCTGATCTCGCCGCCGCCGCACCACGACATCTACTCGATCGAAGACCTCGCGCAGCTGATCTACGACCTCAAGCAGGTCAATCCGAGCGCGCTGGTGTCGGTGAAGCTGGTCAGCCATGCCGGCGTGGGCACCATCGCCGCCGGCGTGGTCAAGGCCGGCGCCGACCTGATCACCGTGTCCGGCCACGACGGCGGCACCGGCGCCAGCCCGGTCAGCTCGATCCGCTACGCCGGCGTGCCGTGGGAACTGGGCGTGGCCGAGTCGCACCAGGCGCTGGTCGCCAACGACTTGCGCGCGCGCACCATCCTGCAGACCGACGGCGGCCTGAAGACCGGCCTGGACGTGGTCAAGGCCGCGATCCTGGGTGCGGACAGCTTCGGCTTCGGCACTGGGCCGATGATCGTGCTCGGCTGCAAGTACCTGCGCATCTGCCACCTCAACAACTGCGCCACCGGCGTGGCCACCCAGGACGAGCGCCTGCGCGCCAACCACTTCGTCGGCCTGCCCGAGCGCGTGGAGAACTTCTTCCGCCTGCTGGCCGAGGAAGTGCGGCAATGGCTCGCGTACCTGGGCGTGCGCTCGCTGGACGAGATCGTCGGCCGCACCGAACTGCTGCAGCAACTGGACATCTGCCCGCGCGAAGGCGTGCGCGTGGATCTGTCGCGGCTGCTCAAGGACGTGCGCCACGACGGCGGCCACTGCGCCGCGCAGCGCCTGTACGAATCGCCGGACAGCCTGGCCACGCAGATGGACGGCCTGCTCGCCGACGCCATCGCGCACAAGCGCGGCGGCGACCATCGCTTCCTGATCCACAACACCGACCGCTCGATCGGCGCGCGCCTGTCCGGCGCCATCGCCCGCGTCCACGGCAACCACGGCATGGACGATGCACCGCTGACCCTGCGCTTCCGCGGCTCGGCCGGGCAGAGCTTCGGCGCGTTCAACGCCGGCGGCCTGCACCTGGAGCTGGAAGGCGAGGCCAACGACTACGTCGGCAAGGGCATGGCCGGCGGCCGCCTGGTGGTACGTCCGCCGCGCGGCGCGCGTTTCGAGGCGCGCAGCACCGCGATCATCGGCAACACCTGCCTGTACGGCGCCACCGGTGGCGAACTGTACGCCGCCGGCCGCGCCGGCGAGCGCTTCGCGGTGCGCAACTCCGGCGCGCTGGCGGTGATCGAGGGCGCCGGCGACCACTGCTGCGAATACATGACCGACGGCATCGTGCTGGTGCTGGGCAAGGTCGGCCTGAACTTCGGTGCCGGCTTCACCGGCGGCCTGGCCTACGTGCTCGACGTGGACCGCGACTTCGTCGACCGCTACAACCACGAACTGATCGACATCCACCGCATCTCCGCCGAAGGCTTCGAGAGCCACCGCCAGCACCTGCACAAGCTGATCAGCCGCCACCGCGAACTGACCGGCAGCATCTGGGCGCAGCAGATCCTCGACGAGTTCCGCGACTACGTCGGCAAGTTCTGGCTGGTCAAACCGAAGGCGGCGAGCATCGAGTCGTTGACCGAGTCGCTGAGGCGCGCCGCCTAGTGGCGGCGCGTCGGGAATCGGGAATGGAGAATCGGGAATGGTAAAAGCCCGGCTCTCCCAGTTTCCGATCGCGCGCGCAGATTCGCTTTTGCCATTCCCCATTCCCCATTCGCGATTCCCAGCCCTATGAGCCGCAAGCACGCCTTCCAGTTCCTCGACCTGCCGCGGCAGATGCCGCAACGCATTCCGGTGGAACTGCGCACCTCCGGCGACTGGAACGAGCTGTACGGCAAGTTCGACAAGGCCGATGCGCAATACCAGGCCGGGCGCTGCCTGGATTGCGGCAACCCGTACTGCAGCTGGAAGTGCCCGGTGCACAACGCCATCCCGCAGTGGCTGCAGCTGGTGCAGGAAAACCGTATCGAAGAGGCCGCGGCACTGTGCCACAGCACCAATCCGCTGCCGGAGGTGTGCGGCCGGGTGTGTCCGCAGGACCGCCTGTGCGAAGGCAGCTGCACGCTGGAGGAATTCGGCGCGGTCACCATCGGCGCGGTGGAGAAGTACATCGTCGATACCGCGCTCAACAACGGTTGGCGCCCGGACCTGAGCCAGGTCGAACCCACCGGCAAGCGCGTGGCGGTGGTCGGCGCCGGGCCGGCCGGGCTGAGCTGCGCCGACCGTCTGGCCCGCGCCGGCATCCAGGCGGTGGTATACGACCGCTACGAGCAGATCGGCGGGCTGCTGCAGTTCGGCATCCCCAGCTTCAAGCTGGACAAGAGCGTGATCGGCAAGCGCCGCGAGGTGCTCGAAGGCATGGGCGTGCAGTTCCGCCTGGGCGTGGAGATCGGCCGCGACGTGAGCCTGGAGCAGTTGCTCGAGGAGTACGACGCGGTGTTCCTGGGCACCGGCGCCTACCGCTACACCGACGGCGGCCTGCCCGGCCAGGACATGCCCGGCGTGCTGCCGGCGCTGCCGTTCCTGGTGCAGAACAGCCGCATCGTCGGCGGCAACGATCCCTGGGGCCGGCCGATCGCCGGCTGGGAAGACAAGATCGCGCTGCCCGACCTGAGCGGCAAGCGCGTGGTGGTGCTCGGCGGCGGCGATACCGGCATGGACTGCGTGCGCAGCGCGATCCGCCTGGGCGCGGCCAAGGTCACCTGCGCCTACCGCCGCGACGAGGCCAACATGCCCGGCTCGGCGCGCGAGGTGGCCAATGCGCGCGAGGAAGGTGTGCGTTTCCTGTTCAACCGCCAGCCGCTGGCGGTGGAAGCCGATGCCGCCGGCAACCTGGCCGGCGTGCGCGTGGTGCAGACCCGGCTCGGCGAGCCGGATGCGCGCGGGCGCCAGGCCGCGGTGCCGGTGGAAGGCAGTGAATCGCTGCTGGACGCGGACGTGGTCATCATCGCCTTCGGCTTCTCGCCGAGCGTGCCGGACTGGCTGGCGGCGCAAGGCGTGGAAGGTACCGCCAACGGCCGCATCCTCGCCGGCGGCAGCGAGCCCGACGGCAGCGGCCGCCTGCCGTACCAGACCACCAACCCGAAACTGTTCGCCGGCGGCGACGCCGTGCGCGGCGCCGACCTGGTGGTGACTGCGGTGGCCGAAGGCCGCGACGCGGCAGCCAGCATCGCCGAATGGATCGGCAACCGCCTGCCGGTGACGACCCAGGCTGCGGCCTGAGCGACGCTGCGAGGCTGCTGCAGCGTTCGGTTAGTTCGGCGGCGACGGCGGCGGCACAACTTGCTCGACTGGGCGATGTGGCCTCCGACCGCATCGCCGAATCGCTGCGCCCTGCATTCGCCGAGAGGCGAGGACGCCTCGAGCGGCCGGCCTCCAGCCACGTCGCCAGCGCCAGCGCTGGCCTCGGCATGGACCTCGTCGAACGCTACCGCCTCGGTACCACCGCCGCCGGCAGCGATCGCCTTCAACGCCACCACCGCCGCGGCGCAGGTAGCGTCACCGGCCTCTAGCGAACACCTTCTCCACCGCTCGTCCTTCGCTGCGCACCCAACCTGGCGCGCCGGCGATGGAAGCATGGCCGCGACCTCGATCACGCCGCTGCCGACGGCTGCACCACGCACCTGATGTGACGCCGCCGACGTCCGCGCGCAGCGTGTCCGCGCCAGGTGAATGCCGGGCTAACACGGGTGCGTGCAGGCTGGCGATCACGGGGGCGATCCTTGCACGCTTGCGCCTGCCGCTCTGCGCTCCCCCGACGCGGACGGCGCCTCCCCTCACTCCAGGAAGCTCCCCCATGCCGCTTTCCTCGTCGTGTTCCCCGCGCTGGCGTTCCCTGCCGCTGGCACTGCTGCTCGCCACCGTCGCCTGCAACGCCGCCGCCGAAGGCCGCAGCGTGCTCAAGTACGCCGGCGTCAACCTGTCCGGCGCCGAGTTCAACTCCGGCAAGAAGCCCGGTGTGCTGTACAAGGATTACACCTACCCGACCGCCAGCGACTACAGCTACTTCGCCAGCAAGGGCATGAACACTATCCGCCTGCCGTTCCTGTGGGAGCGCCTGCAGCCCACCGCCAAGGGCGAGTTCGACCCGGCGCAACTGGCGCTGTTGAAGAAGGCGGTGGAGCAGGCCAAGGCCAACCACCTGTACCTGATCCTGGACCCGCACAACTACGCCAAGTACAACGGCGCGCTGGTCGGCAGCGAGGGCGCCCCCGACGACGTGTTCGCCGACCTGTGGCGGCGCCTGGCCAAGGAGTTCAAGGGCGACGACCACGTCATCTTCGGGCTGATGAACGAGCCCAACGCAGTCTCCTCGACCGACTGGGCCAGCGCGGCGCAGGCGGCGATCGATGCCATCCGCAAGGCCGGCGCCAACAACCTGATCCTGGTGCCGGGCACCGCCTACACCGGCGCGCACAGCTGGCGCAGCACCGCCTACGGCACGCCGAACGCGGTTGCCCTGCAGCCGCTGAAGGATCCGCGCAACCGCATGGCGTTCGAAGCGCACCAGTACCTGGACCGCGACAACAGCGGCACCAAGGGCGAGTGCGTCAGCGCCACCGCCGGCGCCGAGAAGCTGGCCGGCTTCGTCAGCTGGTTGCGCGAGAACAAGAAGGTCGGCTTCATCGGCGAGTTCGCCACCGCGAATACGCCCACCTGCAATCAGGCGCTGGAGAACATGCTCAGCTACATGCAGAAGAACGACGACGTGATTCTCGGTTGGACCTGGTGGGCCGCAGGTGCGTGGTGGAAGCCCGACTATCCGTTCAACGTGCAGCCCGGCAAGGACGGCAGCGAGAAGCCGCAGATGGAGATCCTGTCCAAGTACGCGCGCGAGATCACCGGCAAGAAGTGAGCCGTCGCTGCCGGCGCCGCGTGTCGGCAACGCGGCAACACGCCATGCAACGTGTGCGACGCGCACGCCTGGCATAGCGCATGCAGCGCGATCCAGTACCGGTTCGCGCTGCCAATCGCCGCACAGATCCATGCATGCGCGCACGCAGCGCATCGCCTCGTCCTCGGCAATGCACTACGGTGTCCGCACACCGTAGTCATCAGCCCGGCCTGGCATTTCCTCGGCCGGGTTCCCCCTCTGATGCCGAAGGAGACTCACCATGATCGCGCGCACCTTGCGGCGGCGGTCGCGGCACGCCTGGCGTGCCGCGCTGCTGCTGTGCCTATCCGTTCCACTGTCGTCGCTGCAGGCGCAGCAGTCGCTGCGCTTCGCCGGCGTCAACCTGTCCGGTGCCGAGATCGCGCCGTCGAAGATTCCCGGCATCGTCGGAGTCGACTACACCTATCCGCGCAGCAGCGACTACACCTATTTCGCCGGCAAGGGCATGAACCTGCTGCGCCTGCCGGTGCGCTGGGAACGCCTGCAGCCGCAACCGCGCGGCCCGCTCGACGCCGCGCAACTGGCGCTGATCGACGACGCCGTGCAGCAGGCCAAGGCGCAGGGCATGTACGTGATCGTGGACATCCACAACTACGCGCGCCGCGACGGCCGCCTCATCGGCAGCAGCGGCCTGCCGGTCGCCGCCTTCGTCGACCTGTGGCAGCGTCTGGCGCGCGCCTACGGCAGCGACAATGCGGTGGTATTCGGGCTGATGAACGAGCCGCACGGCATCAGCCCGGCCGCGTGGGCCGCCGCCGCGCAGGCCGCGGTCGATGCGATCCGCGCCACCGGCGCCAGCAACCTGGTCCTGGTACCGGGCGCGCTGTGGACCGGCGCGCATAGCTGGTACACGCCAGTGGACGGCACCTCGAACGCCAGCGCGCTGGCCACGCTGCACGACCCGCTGCAGCGCGTGGCGATCGAAGTGCACCAGTACCTGGACGCCGATTCCAGCGGCACCAGCCCGGTCTGCGTGAGCGACGACATCGGCGTCCAACGCCTGCGCGCCTTCACCGATTGGCTGCAGCAGACCGGCCATCTCGGCTTCCTCGGCGAATTCGCCGCCGCCGACAATCCCACCTGCCGGCGCGCGCTGGACGGCATGCTGGCCGACATCGCGCAGCACCCGACGCTGTGGCTGGGCTGGAGCTACTGGGCCGGCGGCGCCTGGTGGCGCGCCGACTATCCGTTCAACGTGCAACCCGACGCCGACGGCCACGACCGTCCGCAGATGGCGATCCTCGCGCCCTGGGCGCAGCGCATCACGCGCTGAGCGCGGCGCATGCGTGACAACGCCGTGGCGCACGTCGACAACTAGGCACCTCCAAGTCACGTCGGGACATGTCTGCGAGGGACGGCGCGTGCCCTTTCACCGGCTCAGCGGCAGCGGACTTTTGCCTGGGCACGCGCCGTTGCGGGTTTAAGCCTCTCCTACAGAGCGACGTGCATCCGCCGGGTTGTACGCAAGCAGGTGATTGAAGGTGCCCGCATGGCGTGCGACGTGCAATGCGTCGCATATTTCCGATGACCTCGATCGCTCTGGCATGACGGTTGCAGCGTGGTGCACGGCCGCGCACGCCGCATCGTGGCGTCGCCTGCCGCTCTTTCCCCACGAAGGATCCGTCATGCCACGCTATTCCCGTTTTTTCCGCTCCCCGCAATGGCGGCAGCGCGCCGTGTTGTGCCTGCTCGTGGCCGCCTGCGCGCCGTTCGCAAACGCCCAGCAGACGCTGCGCTATGCCGGCATCAACCTGGCCGGCGCCGAGTTCAACTCGGCGAAGAAGCCCGGCGTGCTGTTCAAGGACTATGTGTATCCCACCGACGCCGACTATGCGTACACCGCGACGCAGGGCATGAACATCGTGCGCCTGCCGTTCCTGTGGGAGCGGCTGCAGCCGCAAGCCAACGGCCCGCTCGACCCCGCGCAACTCGACGCGCTGCGCACCGCGGTCGAACGCGCCAGGCGCTACAACCTGCAACTGATCCTGGACGTGCACAACTACGCCAAGTACGACGGCGTGCGCATCGGCGGCGACGCGGTACCGGCGGCGGCGCTGGCCGATCTGTGGCGGCGCCTGGCGCTGGTGTTCGGCAACGATGCCAGTGTGGCATTCGGGCTGATGAACGAGCCCAACGGCCTCGCCTCCGGCGATTGGGCGGCCATCGCGCAGGCGTCGATCGATGCGATCCGTGGCACCGGCGCCGACAACCTGATCCTGGTGCCAGGCACCGCCTTCAGCGGCGCGCACAGCTGGAACAGCACCTGGTACGGCGTGTCCAACGCGCAGGGCTTGCTGACGGTCCACGACCCCGCCGGCAACCTGGCGTTCGAAGTACACCAGTACCTGGATCCCGACTCCTCCGGCACCAGCGCCGCCTGCGTCAGCACCAGCATCGGTGCGGAACGCCTGCAAGGATTCACCCAGTGGCTGCGCGCCAACGGCTATCGCGGCTTCCTCGGCGAGTTCGGCGGCAGCAGCGATCCCACCTGCCTGGCCGCGCTCGACACCATGCTCGGCTACGTCCACGACAACGGCGACGTCTGGCTAGGCTGGACCGCCTGGGCCGGCGGCGCGTGGTGGCGCAGCGACTATGCGTTCAACCTGCAGCCGGACAAGAGCGGCGCCGACAAGCCGCAGATGGACGTACTGGCGGTGCGCGCCCAGCAAGTTACGCAGTGACCGCGGCAACGCCGGGTCCGCAGCAGCGGCCCGGCGATCGCACGGCGATTGAGTCGACACCGCGATCGGGCGCAGACTGTCGCACCTTTCCCGCACGGATCGACGCATGCGCCTGGGCCTGGCCGCCAACCGACTGCACCACCAGGGCAAGGATGCCGCGCTGTTCCGCTGGCTGCGCGCCAGCGAGGCCGGCATCCGCGAGCTACAGCTCGGCCTGCACGCGGTCGGCCGTACCCACGAGGCGATCGTTCGTGCCGGCCTGCTGGCCGGCCATGCCGGCCTCAGGCGCTACCCGTTCGGCCGCGAGGGCGGACTGATGAAGCTGGTGGCCGAGGTCGTGGGCCTGGAAGGCGCCGAGCGGACCCTCGACGGTGCCATCTACCTGATCGATCCGGTCGACCCGTCCTCGATCTTCCCCGAGGCGATCGCGCTCAAGCGCCAGTGCGTGATCCACGGCAAGCCGTTCATTTCCACCGTGGCCAGCGCCCGCGATTGGGTGGAGATGGAGCGCGTCCACGCCGGGCTGGCCGCCGACGCCGGCGCCGACGACCTGTACGCGCTGCAGCGGCAGACCCTGGCGCTGATCGCGCACGATGCGATGAAACCGCAGATGCTGGCCTTCGCCAGCGAACATTTCGATCTGCTGTCGCGCTTCGCCGAGCGCGTGGCCACCGGCACCACCGGGCAGCGGCTCAACGAACTGGCCTGGAGTCGCGGCTGGCCGCAGGGCCAGGCGTGGGTGCACCGCTATCAGAGCGGCCCGATGGGCGGCGACGCGCAGATCGCCGATCGCGTGCTGGAACGGCGCTGCCACCGCGCGATCTTCTTCGAGGATCCGCACGTCGCGCGCCAGCACGAGGCCGACATCCAACTGCTGGAACGCGCGGTGACCACGGTCACTGACAGCGCCGTGTGCATCACCTCGCCGGCGAGCGCCGCACGCTGGGCGCAGGCCGCCGCACGCCGGCTCGGATCGGCCTGAGGTTTTCGACGCGCGCGATCGCGTCGCGCGCGGACCACTGACAGGACACGCCGCGACGCCGCGTTGTCGTGCGTGACCATGCGCACAGTCACTGCGATGTCACGCCGATCGCCAACACTGCCGCGCCTGTCCAGATCCCAGGGGGGATCCCATGTTGCGTTTCACCCTGCGCCTGCTGCTGCTCGGCGCAGCAGCGCTGTGCGCGCTGCCGTCCGCGTCCGCGCAACCGGCCGAGCGCTTGCGCGTACACGGCTCCAACAGCCTCGGCGCGCGGCTGATGCCGGCGCTGGTGGAAGCCTGGCTGCAGAGCATGGGCTACCGGCAACTGCAACGTCGTCGCGTCGATGCGACGACGCTGGAGATCGCCGCGGTGCGCGACGATGCGCCGCTGGTGGTCGAGATCGCCGGCACCGGCTCGGCCGCCGGCATCGCCGACCTGGTGCATGGCGACGCCGAGCTGGCGATGCTGGCGCGTCAGCCCGATGCGCGCGAACGCGAGGCCGCCTGGCAGCTCGGCGACCTGGGCTCGCCGGACCAACAGTTCGTCGTCGCCCTGGATGGCGCGCGGGTGCTGGTCGCCGCCGACAACCCCATCGCCACGCTGAGCGTCGTGCAGCTGCGCGACATCCTGAGCGGCCGGACCACGCGCTGGTCGCAACTCGGCGGCGCGGACCTGCCGATCGCGCTGCACCGCAGTGCCATCCCCGGCGGTCTCGACGACTTCCTGCGCGAACGCCTGGGGCTGCCGGCGGTGCGCATGCCGGGGAACGTCCTGCATGCCGACCTGGCCGAGGCGGCACGCGCCGTCGTCGGCCATTCCGACGCACTGGCGATCGTCGGGTTGACCACGCCGGTGCCGGCCGGCACACGTGCGCTGGCCATCGCCGACGGCGGTATCGCGGTGCTCCCGACGGCAGCAGCCGTGCGCGGCGAGGACTATCCCTTGGTCCAGCGCTATAGCCTGTACGGCGGCCAGATGATGTCGGCGCTCGGCCGCAGCCTGGCCCTGTACGCCCTCGGTCCGCAGGCGCAACAGCTGGTGCGCCGGCTTGGCCCGGTTTCCATGGCGATCGACGTCGATCCGGCCACGCCGCAGAGCGGCGCCACCGCTGCCCGCGCGGATGCTACCTACGCGCAGGCCAGCACCGGCGCCCGGCGCCTGACCACCACGCTGCGTTTCAGCCTGCAGTCGCTCAATGGCATGTACGAAGCGCGCAGCGCCCAGGATCTCGACCGATTGGTCGCCTTCATGCAACAGCCGGCGATGCACGGCCGCGCCCTGGCGGTGATCGGCTTCGCCACGCCGGACAGCGCCAACCGGCTGTACCCGACCATCGCCAGCAACGACCGCGCCGACGTCGTCGCCGCCTACCTGGTGCAACGCGGTGTCGCCGTGGAACGGGTACGCGGTCTCGGCGCACTGCATCCGCTGATCGGCGGCGAAGACGCCGCGGCCAAGGCGCGCAACGAGCGCGTCGAACTGTGGTTGCTGGATCGGGCGCGATAGGGCAGTCGGAGCGTGGTTGCGGCCGGTTGGGCACGACATCGCTCGGCCGCTCGTCCCCTTCGGAACCTTTCCCCCGAAAAGCAGGCCGTGGTCCGGGGAGGAGAAGGGAAGCCAAAGCCCCTCTCCCGTCGGGAGAGGGGTTGGGGTGAGGGTACGCAGCGCGAAGCGCCCTCACCGGCGCAAGCTGGGAGGTTAGCGCGTTGTTAGGCATTGGCAGCCGCGCGCGTGACGCCGCGCTGGCGCCGATACGACCCGTCGCCATCCGCGCATCAGCGAGCGCATGCTGGCGACCGTGCTCCCGGACTCGGGCCATCCGGCGTTCACCGCATCGCGCCTACAGTCGCCCGACACCCTCGCCAGCGCTTCCGGAGATCGCCATGCTTCGCTCATCGCACGCCGGTCTCGGCGTGGTGCTTGCCGGACTCCTGCTGACCCACAGCACGCCTGCCGCCGCGGTGCAGCGGCTGTGGCCGACCGCGGAGCAATGGCAACAGTTGCACGCGTCAGCCGCCACCGATCCGGCCTGGCGGCAGGTCGAGGCGGCGCAGGCCCGGCTGGCCGAGATGGCACGCACGCAGGGCGCGCATCCGCTCGAGAATCTGAGCACCGGCGGCCGCCTGCGCGGCGATCCAGTGAAGGCGGCGACCGAAACCAGCCTGGGCGACATGCCGCGCATCCAGGCGCTGGCGCTGCGCTACGCCCTGGACGGCGAGCGCGCCGACGCGCTGGCCGCCGGCGACCAGCTCGCGCAATGGGCCGCGCGCAATGTGCCCAACGGCAACCCGATCGACGAGACCGGGCTGGAACCGGCGATCTTCGCCTACCGCATCGTCCGCCCGGCGCTGCCGGACGCGCAACGCCGCGCCATCGATGCATGGATGCGCAAGATCGCCGATGCCGAAATCGGCTCGCGCGATCTCAAGCGCAAGACCGCCACCAACAACTGGCACAGCCATCGGCTGAAGACCGTGGGCATGATCGGCGCCGCGCTCGACGACGCCCGGCTGCTGAACTACGCCCGCACCGGCTTTCGTCAGCAGATCGCCGACAACCTGTTGCCCGACGGCCGCAGCATCGACTTCGTCGAGCGCGATGCGCTGTCCTACCACGTCTACGACCTGCGTCCGCTGGTGACGCTGGCACTGCTGTTCTCCGAACGCGGTGAGGATCTGTACCACTGGCGCGCGCCGAACGGCGCATCGCTGGCGCGCAGCGTCGACTGGCTGCTGCCGTATCTGCGCGGCGATCGCAGCCACGCGGAGTTCGTCGGCAGCCAGGTGCCGTTCGACAAGGCGCGCTCGGACAACGGGGAAGCGGGCCACGTGATCGGCAAGCCGTATGCCGCGGAGGGGGCGGAATCGCTGTTGGTGCTTGCTGCGGCCTACGATCCGGCGTGCGTGCAACTGGCGCGGCAACTCGGACACGGGACGCCACCCTGGCGCCTGGCGATCAGCACATTGCCCGATTCACCGCGCTAGCTTCCGTCGACTCCGACGGCATCAGAGTGCAGGTGCTCAGCCACGGCATCACGGAGGGTCCGCGACGCGACAGGTCTCGATGCGAGCCATCGCACATCGCATCGCGCGGCACAGCGGCGCGGGAGGTGGTCCAGCGGTTTGGCCTTATCAGCCCCTGCGGGGCACCTTCCTCCGCAAAGAGGGCCATGGTCCCGGCGGAAGAAGGAAGAACCGAGCCCCTCTCCCCCCGGGAGAGGGGTTGGGGTGAGGGTACGGGGCGCGCAGCGCCTCGCCGATCGGTCATTGCGAGGCTTCGCCCGCCCCCTCATCCGCCCCTGCGGGGCACCTTTCCCCGCAAAGGGGGCCATGGTCCCGATGGGAGAAGGAACAACCGAGCCCCTCTCCCGCCGGGAGAGGGGTTGGGGTGAGGGTACGGGGCGCAGCCCCCGGGTGGCATGTCGCCGCGGGGCGTGCGCCCGGCCTTCCATCGCCTGGGCGCGTCGTGTTGGTTTTTCGCCCGCGCAATAAAAAATCCCCGTCCTTGTGGGACGGGGATTTGGGGTAAAGCCCCTGGCGATGACCTACTCTCGCATGGCTTGAGCCACACTACCATCGGCGCAGCTGCGTTTCACTTCCGAGTTCGGGATGGGATCGGGTGGTTCCACAGCGCTAATTTCACCAGGGAGACGGTTGGAGTGTCGCCGCGTGCGTGTTCTCGGTTGTTGGACCGAGGACGGCAGGGCGCCAGCCTCTCATGGGGTGTGATGTAGCGAGCGAGTGAGAGCGATCGACGTGTGTCGCGCTAAGGGATGCTTATGAGGAAGCATCTTGAGGTTATATGGTCAAGCCGCACGGATCATTAGTATCAGTTAGCTCAATGCATTGCTGCACTTACACACCTGACCTATCAACCACGTAGTCTACATGGTTCCTTTAGGGGACTTGTGTCCCGGGAGATCTCATCTTGAGGCGCGCTTCCCGCTTAGATGCTTTCAGCGGTTATCGCTTCCGAACATAGCTACCCGGCAATGCCACTGGCGTGACAACCGGAACACCAGAGGTTCGTCCACTCCGGTCCTCTCGTACTAGGAGCAGCCCCTCTCAAATCTCCAACGCCCATGGCAGATAGGGACCGAACTGTCTCACGACGTTCTGAACCCAGCTCGCGTACCACTTTAAATGGCGAACAGCCATACCCTTGGGACCGACTACAGCCCCAGGATGTGATGAGCCGACATCGAGGTGCCAAACACCGCCGTCGATATGAACTCTTGGGCGGTATCAGCCTGTTATCCCCGGAGTACCTTTTATCCGTTGAGCGATGGCCCTTCCATACAGAACCACCGGATCACTAAGACCTACTTTCGTACCTGCTTGATCCGTCGATCTTGCAGTCAAGCACGCTTATGCCTTTGCACACAGTGCGCGATGTCCGACCGCGCTGAGCGTACCTTCGTGCTCCTCCGTTACTCTTTAGGAGGAGACCGCCCCAGTCAAACTACCCACCATACACGGTCCCCGATCCGGATTACGGACCTAGGTTAGAACGTCAAGCACGACAGGGTGGTATTTCAAGGATGGCTCCACTGCAGCTAGCGCCACAGTTTCATAGCCTCCCACCTATCCTACACAGACGAACTCAACGTTCAGTGTAAAGCTATAGTAAAGGTTCACGGGGTCTTTCCGTCTTGCCACGGGAACGCTGCATCTTCACAGCGATTTCAATTTCACTGAGTCTCGGGTGGAGACAGCGCCGCTGTCGTTACGCCATTCGTGCAGGTCGGAACTTACCCGACAAGGAATTTCGCTACCTTAGGACCGTTATAGTTACGGCCGCCGTTTACTGGGGCTTCGATCAAGAGCTTCGCCTTGCGGCTGACCCCATCAATTAACCTTCCAGCACCGGGCAGGCGTCACACCCTATACGTCCACTTTCGTGTTTGCAGAGTGCTGTGTTTTTGATAAACAGTCGCAGCGGCCTGGTTTCTGCGACCCTCTTCAGCTATAGCTCGCACGAGCCACCAAAAAGGGTGCACCTTCTCCCGAAGTTACGGTGCCATGTTGCCTAGTTCCTTCACCCGAGTTCTCTCAAGCGCCTGAGAATTCTCATCCTACCCACCTGTGTCGGTTTACGGTACGGTCTGCGTAAGCTGAAGCTTAGGAGCTTTTCCTGGAAGCGTGGTATCAGTGACTTCGTCTAAAAGACTCGTCTCGGTGCTCGGTCTTAAAGGATCCCGGATTTGCCAAAGATCCAAACCTACCGCCTTTCCCCGGGACAACCAACGCCCGGTACACCTAACCTTCTCCGTCCCTCCATCGCACTTACGCGAGGTGCAGGAATATTAACCTGCTTCCCATCGACTACGGCTTTCGCCCTCGCCTTAGGGGCCGACTCACCCTGCGCCGATTAACGTTGCGCAAGGAAACCTTGGGCTTTCGGCGTGCGGGTTTTTCACCCGCATTGTCGTTACTCATGTCAGCATTCGCACTTCCGATACCTCCAGCAGACTTCTCAATCCACCTTCGCAGGCTTACGGAACGCTCCTCTACCGCGCATCGCTTATCGCGATGCACCCCAAGCTTCGGTTCACTGCTTAGCCCCGTTAAATCTTCCGCGCAGACCGACTCGACCAGTGAGCTATTACGCTTTCTTTAAAGGGTGGCTGCTTCTAAGCCAACCTCCTGGCTGTCTATGCCTTTCCACATCGTTTTCCACTTAGCAGTGAATTTGGGACCTTAGCTGTGGGTCTGGGTTGTTTCCCTTTTCACGACGGACGTTAGCACCCGCCGTGTGTCTCCCATACAGTCCGTCTCGGTATTCGGAGTTTGCAATGGTTTGGTAAGTCGCGATGACCCCCTAGCCATAACAGTGCTCTACCCCCGAGAGGATACATATGAGGCGCTACCTAAATAGCTTTCGAGGAGAACCAGCTATCTCCGGGTTCGATTAGCTTTTCACTCCTAATCACACCTCATCCCCTACCTTTGCAACGGGAGTGGGTTCGGGCCTCCAGTCAGTGTTACCTGACCTTCACCCTGGGCATGACTAGATCACCCGGTTTCGGGTCTACTGCCCGCGACTATGCGCCCTTATCAGACTCGGTTTCCCTTCGCCTCCCCTATACGGTTAAGCTTGCCACGAACAGTAAGTCGCTGACCCATTATACAAAAGGTACGCAGTCACTCTTGCGAGCTCCTACTGCTTGTACGCACACGGTTTCAGGATCTATTTCACTCCCCTCTCCGGGGTTCTTTTCGCCTTTCCCTCACGGTACTGGTTCACTATCGGTCGGTCAGGAGTATTTAGCCTTGGAGGATGGTCCCCCCATGTTCAGACAGGGTTTCACGTGCCCCGCCCTACTCGTCTTCACTGGTATGGCCCTTTCAAATACAGGGCTATCACCTTCTATGGCCAACCTTTCCAGGTTGTTTTTCTAAAACCATACCAGCTTAAGGGCTAGTCCCCGTTCGCTCGTCACTACTTAGGGAATCTCGGTTGATTTCTTTTCCTCCGGTTACTTAGATATTTCAGTTCACCGGGTTCGCTTCCAGCAGCTATGTATTCACTGCAGGATACTGCCGAAGCAGTGGGTTTCCCCATTCGGACATTGCCGGATCAAAGCTTGTTGCCAGCTCCCCGACACTTTTCGCAGGCTGCCACGTCCTTCATCGCCTCTGACCGCCAAGGCATCCACCGTGTGCGCTTATTCGCTTGACCATATAACCTCAAGTTGCCTCAAGGTCATATTCAGTCCAGGGGTACAAAGCCTGGACGCGAACTATAACGACTCAATTTCTAGGGACTCGAGGTCCCCGCCTTAGCCACAACGACACGTCGAGAAGTGTGTTCTCAAACGCTCGCTACATCACAAATTATTAAAGAACAACGCTACGGCCTCAACGCCGAGCATCTAAATTCTTAGTGTGCGATACATTCAGAGTGGTGGGTCTGGGAGGACTCGAACCACCGACCTCACCCTTATCAGGGGTGCGCTCTAACCACCTGAGCTACAGACCCAAAGTCTTCGTCAGTGGTGGAGCCAGTCGGGATCGAACCGACGACCCCCTGCTTGCAAAGCAGGTGCTCTCCCAGCT
>NZ_JAXGGF010000002.1:422500-733221 GCF_034105325.1 Xanthomonas sp. LF02-5
GGCGTTGGGGCTGGGCATGGGCCTGACCTGCATCGGGCTGTCGCTGCGCTACCGGATGCCGGTGGTCACCGCCTGGTCCACGCCCGGCGCGGCCTTGCTGATCGGCAGCGGTGGCGGACTGCCGCTGTCCGATGCGATCGGCGCCTTCGTGGTGGTGGCGGTGTTGTCTGCACTCGCCGGGTTTTCCGGCCTGTTCGAACGCCTGCTGCGGCGCATTCCGCTGTCGCTGGCCTCGGCGATGCTGGCAGGCGTGTTGCTGCGCTTCGGCCTGGACGTGTTCGTGGCGATGCAGCACCAACTGGCCATGGCGCTGGCGATGTTCGCCACCTATCTGCTCGGGCGCCGCACCTTCCCGCGCTATGCGGTGATCGCCACCCTGCTGGTCGGCATCGCCGTGGCCGCGGGCAGCGGCACGCTGCACCTGGAGGCGGCGCGGTTGCGCCTGGCGCAGCCGGTGCTGGTGTGGCCGACGCTGTCGTGGCAGGCGCTGTTCGGGATCGCGCTGCCGCTGTTCGTGGTGACGATGACCTCGCAGAACCTACCCGGGGTGGCAGCGATCCGCGCGTCCGGCTATGCGGTGCCGATCTCGCCGACCATCGGCTGGATCGGCGTGGTCAACACGCTGCTGGCGCCGTTCGGCGCCTACGGACTGAACCTGGCGGCGATCACCGCGGCGATCTGCATGGGCCGCGAGGCGCAGGAGGATCCGCAGCGGCGCTACATGGCCGCGGTGTTCGCCGGGGTCTTCTATCTGCTGATCGGCGTGTTCGGCGCTACCGTGGCCGCACTGTTCGCGGCCTTTCCGCGGGAGCTGGTGATGGCCATCGCCGGCATCGCGCTGTTCGGCACCATCGGCAACAGCCTGGCCTCGGCGCTGCGCGAGGAACATGAGCGCGAGCCGGCGCTGATCGCGTTCCTGGTCACCGCGTCGGGACTGTCGCTGTTCGGTATCGGCGCGGCGCTGTGGGGCCTGCTGGCCGGTGCGGCGACGCTGGCGCTGTGGCGGCGCAGCCGCTGAGGCCGCGCCGCCGCACCGGACTCAGCGCGGGTCGCGCAACTGCAGCAGCCAGTGGCTGGGCACGCCGGAGTGATCGGGCAGCGGTTCGAAATCGAACTGGCGGTGCACGGCGGTGGTGCCGTCCACGCGCAGCGGCAGGGTGACGTAGGCGGCTCGGCCCTGCCGCAGCAGCGTGTCGATACGCTGGGTCTCCGCCAGCGAGGCCTCGCTGGCGTACAGGCGCTCCAGGTCGCAGCCGATCAATTCTGCGACCTCGCGCTCGTACAGGGCGGCGAAGGCCTCGTTGACGAAGGCCAGGCGGCTGCGCCGCGCACCCTCGCCGCGCTCGACGATCGCCACCGGATCGCGCAGCCGCGACAGCGAGGCCTCCAACAGGGCGAAATCCTGCTGGAAGCGCTTGCGCTCCATCAGTTCGATCAGTACCCGCAGGCTGCGTGCCGATTCCAGGCTGATCGGCGACCAGGGCCGTGCGCGGCCACGCACGGTCTCCTGCCACAGGTCGAAGCTCTTGCGCGGCGACAGCCGCGAGCCGGCGATGTCCTGCAGCTTGGCCAACTGCGGATTGCCCGCCCAGTTGACCGTGCGCACCTGTTCGCGACGGGTCCACAGCAGCGCGCTGCGCGCCTGCGGCATCAGCGGCACGAAGATGAAGCCGGCCGCCAGCGGCGCCAGATCGGCCAGCGCCGGGAAGGTCTCGCCGATCTGGTCCGAGTGCAGGGCGCCGACCGCGTCGTGGCGCAGCGCTTCGTGATGGGTGGACTCGATCTGCTCGCGGATCCGCGCCAGGTCCTCGGTGGCCGGCAGCATGCCGTGGCGGGTGACGTGGTCGCCATGGAACACCGCCACGCCGTCGGCATCGACCACGTCGAGCAGGTCCGAGGCCATCTCGTCGAGCATGGACGCGGTCAGCATCTCGGCGTCGTTGAAGTTGGTGATCAGCTTCTCGCGCACGGTCAGCAGCACCGACTCGGTGCGCGCGCGCGCCACCGCGGTGATCGCACCGATGCGCCCGGCCAGCGCCCGACTCAGCGCATCGGCGACATCGCGCATCTCGTGGTTGCAGAAATACGGGCGGTAGTGATGGCAGGCGATCAGCCCCCACAGCGCATCGTTGACCACGATGGAGGCCACCAGGGTGGCGGTGACGCCCATGTTGGCCAGGTACTCCAGGTGCACCGGCGAGACGCTGCGCAGGCTGACGTCGCTCAGGTCCACCGGCGCGCGCAGGCGCGGATGCAGGGTGGGCTGGATCGGCGACGGCACGTAGCCGACGTTGGCGATCTGGCGCACGCGGTTGCGCAGGTACAGCGCGCGGGCCTGCGCCGGAATGTCGCTGGCCGGATAGTGCAGGCCGAGATACGGCTCCAGTTCCGCCGCGCGCGCCTCGGCGACCACGTCGCCGTTCCAGTCGTCGTCGAAGCGGTAGATCATCACCCGGTCGTAGCCGATCAGGCTGCGCAGGCTCTTGGCGGCGCGTTGGCAGGCCTCCTCGATGCTGTGGTCGGCCTCCAGTCGGCGCAGCACCGGCAGCGCTTCGCGCAAGGTGGCATCGGCCAGCGGCGCGTCGCGTGGCTCCAGTTCCAGCAGCCACTGCTCCGGATACAGATGCCAGGCGCCGACCCAGCGCTGCGTGGCGGCCGCGTCCTTGAACCCCACTTCGACATAGGCCAGGTCGCTGCGCTCGGCCGCGTCGGGCAACAGACGCGTGCGCGGATCCTCCAGCACGAGCAGGGCGTCGTAGCGCTGTCCGAGCAATTCGTCCAGCGGCCGGCCGAACAGGTCGGCGGCACTGGCGCTGGCCTGGACGACGCGCCCGTCCTGCGGCTCGATCACCAGCAGCACGCCGTGCGGCTGCACCGAGCCGGGGATATGGATCGGCTCGCGTGCGCATGCGTCCATGTCCAGGGGCACGACGATGTCGCTCATGCGGCGATCTCCAGGGCGAAGTGGGTGTGGAAGTGCGCGAACATGGCGCGGGCGCCGTCGACCGCGGCCTGCTGCAGCGGCGCGGTCGGCAAGGCCCGCTCCAGGCGCCGCTGGAAGTGTCGCCAGGCGGCCGGGTCGGCATGGCCGAGTTCGAAATAGGAGAGGGCCGGCGCGGCGGTGGGCAGGGTCTGCCGCAGGTGCCGGGCGATCACCCGCCCGCCCAGGCGCGAGCCTTCGACCACGTAGAGCATGCCCCAACGCGCGCCGACGTCGACGGCCGGCGGCAGCGGCTGCGGCGCTGGCGGCGTTGCCTGCAGGGCATGCAGATCCTGCGCCAGCAGCGGGGTGCGCGGCTGGTACTGCCACTGCGCATCGCCGCAGTCGCGCAGCCAGGCCGCTTCGCGCTGTTCCCAGCCGGCCAGCACCGCGTGATGGCGACGCAGCACCTGCACATAGGCGGACAGCGACAGTGCCGGGTCCATCAGCGCGCGCATCGCCGGCAGGTCTTCCACCGCCTGGTGCTGCTGCGCAGTGGCCTCGCGCAGCAGGCGCGCAGCGGTCAACGGCAGGGCGGTTCCGTCGGGAGGGGACATCATGCAGGCGACTGGTACAGCAGCCGGCCGGCCGCGACGAAAGAGAGGACACAGCGTAACAATCGCGACCGCGCGGTGCCAGGCGAGGCAGCGCGGGAGTCGCGACGCCCATCCCAGCAAGCTGAGCCGTTCACGCCGGCCGCGCTGCCTGCGCCGCGCCTCAGCCGGCGGCCACCCCGGCAGCCGGCACTCGCGCACGGCGCCAGGCCACGATCCAGCCGCCGCCCAGCAGCAGCGCCGCCAGCAGCCATGGCACGCCCGGGAAGTGCAGCAGCGCATGCGGGCCGATGAAGGCCGCGAACACCCATGCGTACAGCAACGGCCCGATCACCCCGGCCAGGCTGACCAGGCTCATCAGCGCGCCCTGGATGCGGCCCTGCGCATCGGCGCCGACGTGGCGGGTGACGATCGCCTGCGCCGCCGGCCCGGCCACCGCCCACAGCGCGCTGATCGGCACGCCGAGCAGGAACAGCGCGCCGCTGCCGGCGACGCTGTAGATGGCGAAACCGATCACGCCGCAGCCCAGGCCGAACAGCAGCGCGCCGCGCTCGCCGAAGCGCCGCACCACCCGCGCCACCAGCACGGCGTTGACCACGATGCTGCACACGCCGACCAGGGCCAGCACCCAGCTGACCTGTTTCGGGCCCCAGCCGAAGCGGTAATCGGCGAACAGTACGAAGATGCTCGGGTAGACGTAGTGCGCCAGGTTGGCCAGGAAGATCACCGCGGCCAGCGCGAACACCTGCGGGTAGCGCTGCAGCAGGCGCAGCGCCCCGAATGGGTTGGCGTGCGCCCAGTCCACCCGCGCGGTGCGTCGCTCCGGCGCCAGCGATTCGGGCAGCACCCACAAGCCGTAGAGGAAGTTGAGCAAGGCCAGCCCGGCGGCGAACCAGAACGGCGCGCGCAGGTGCAGGCTGCCGAGCCAGCCGCCCAGCAGCGGACCGACCACGAAACCAACGCCGAACGCGGCGCCGATGATGCCGTAGGCCTGGGCGCGCTTGTCGGCCGGGGTGATGTCGGCGATGTAGGCGTTGGCCGAGGTGAAGCTGGCCGAAAACACGCCGGAGACCATGCGTGCCAGCAGCAGCACCGGCAGGCTCTGCGCCAGCGCCATCACCATGAAGTCCACGCCCAGCCCCAGGCACGAGGCCAGGATCACCGGGCGCCGGCCGTAGCGGTCGGACAATGCGCCCTGCAGCGGCGAGCTGACGAATTGCAGGGCGGCGAACAGGAAGCCGAACCAGCCGACCCAGCGGGCCGCGGCAGCGAAGTCCCCGCCGGTGAAGCCGCGCACCAGCGTGGGCAGCACCGGGATGATGACGCCGAAGGACAGCACGTCGATCAGCAGGGTGACGAAGATGAAGGCGACCGCGGCGCGGCGTGAGCGGACAGCGGGAGTCGGAGCGTGCACGGCAGGCCTCCTGGCGGACGCGGCAGTGTAATCGGCGTACCTGGCCATCGGCGCACCCGTGGGTGTGGGAGGTGGCCGATTGGAACGGGCGGCGTGCCTGCGACACCGTGGTGGCTCGGCTGGCCGTCGCGGGAGCGCTTGCACCGCGACCGGTGGGGTCATGGCGTCGGGACTGAAGTCCCTCCCACAGAAGCGTCGGGGCTGGCCAATTGCGGGTCAGGGCTCAACCCTTTCTGCACCAGCGGCGCAGCCAGGCCGCTTGTCGTAGGGGCGGTTTCAACCGCGACCTGAGGGACCGAGGTGTCGGGACTGAAGTCCCTCCCACAGAAGCATCGGGGGTTGGCCAATTGCGGGTCAGGGCTCGACCCTTTCTGCACCAGCGGCGCAGCCAGGCTGCTTGTCGCAGGAGCGGTCTCAACCGCGACCTGAGGGACCGAGGCGTCGGGACTGAAGTCCCTCCCACAACAGGGTCGAGGCTTGGCGGATTGTGTCGGAACCGACGTCCTCTACACCGAGCGACTCCCCTCTCCCGTCGGGAGAGGGGTCGGGGGTGAGGGTCCGGCGGAGGCAGCGGCGCCACTCATGCCACCAGGGCGCGGCGGCGCAGCAGTCACGGCCGTACCGTCACCAATGCCGACTGGCGGGCCGCAGCAGGTGGTGCCGCCGTCCGGCCGCGGTCACTCGGCCGGGGTCACAACGCCGCGACAGAGATCGTCTGCTGCAGCACGTGCTGGGCGCCCGGGGCCAGTTCGATCACCTCGGGTCCGGCGTTGGCCGCTTCCAGGCACACGAACTGGCGCCAGTGCGGGCCGACGTCGGCCATCTTCTGTGCGCCGGCCTCGCCCGGGTTCCAGGCCACCAGCGTGCGGCTGCCGGTGGTGGCGATCTCGATGCGGCGCTGCAGGCCCGGGTCCAGCAGGGTGTAGCGGCCGCCGGCGCCGGTGTAGATGCGGTCGCTGCGGCCGGGGTCGCGCGAATCCTGCAGGCTCCAGTCGCCGTGCTGGCGATGCGGCGTGGCGTAGTTCTCGAACTTGTCCAGGTAGTCCAGGCCGTCCAGGCCCTGCACCCGCACCTGGGTGGCGTCGGCGACACGGAAGTAGTTGTGCAGCGCCTGGGTGAAGCGGGCGGGCGCGGTGCCGACGTTGTCGGTGACCAGGCGCTGCTCCAGGGTGGCGCCGATGCGCAACTGCATGCGCAGGCGCAGCGGCAGGTCGTCGAAGTCCGGCGGCGCCAGGGTCAGGACCAGCGTGCCGTCGGCCTCGCGCCGCGCGTCCTTCAGTTGCCAGGGTACGGTGCGCACGAAGCCGTGCGCGGGCACGGCGTCGCTCTGGCCCTGGCGGCCGAAGTACGGCCAGCACACCGGGGTGCCGCCGCGGATCGGGGTCGGCGTGGGCTGCGCGTCCGGCGACAGCCACAGCGCGTCGGTGCCGCCCTTGGGCACGAACGACAGCACCTGGCCGCCGAACAGGCTGATCGCGGCGGTGGACTGCGGGGTCTCCACCAGCAGCGAGGGATAGCCGTGGAAATCGCCTGTGCTCAGGCCGGGGACGTCGGACATGGGGTGGATGCTCCGTGGCGCGGGGGAGTGGGCGAAGGCCGGGTAGGCGGCCGGCAGCCGGAATGCGGTGGGCGGCGTGCCGCCGAACGGCGTCTTTGTAGGTGTAGGTGTAGGTGTAGGCGCCGGTGCTGGCGACGATGCCGGTGCAGGCGATTGCGGCGGCGTGGCCGGTGTCGGCACGGGCGTCGCAGGCGCGCTGCCGGCCTCGCGGCGCAGCGCATCGAGGATGCGTTGCCCGGCGCGACCGTCGGCCGGCTGCAGGCCCAGGCGTTGCTGCTCGGCCTGGATCGCACGGCGGGTGGCGGTGCCGATGGCGCCGTCGGCCTGGCCGATGGCGTGGCCGCGCGCCAGCAGCAGGGTCTGCAGTTCGCGCCGCTCGGGGCGGCCCAGGCCCGGATCGTCGGTCGGCCAGGCCGCGACCAGCCCGGGCTTGCCGCGCAGCCGGTCGGACAGCAGCGCGATCGCCAGCGCATAGCTTTCGGCGGCGTTGTAGGCGTAGATCGCGTCGTAGTTGCGGAACACCAGGAACGCCGGGCCATGCACGCCGGCCGGGATCAGCACCGCTGCCGGCGTCTGCGCGGCCAACGCCGGCAGCGCGCCGCCGTCGGCGGCGGTGAGGCCACGCGCGCGCCAGTCCGACAGCGGCCGGCGCTGGGTGCGCCCGGCCAGCGCCGGGTCGAAGCCCGCCGGCAGCTTCACCTCCAGCCCCCACGGCTGGCCGCTCTGCCAGCCGGCGAGCTTGAGATAGTTGGCGGTGGAGGCCAGCGCATCGGGAATGCTGGCGACCAGGTCGCGGCGGCCGTCGCCATCACCGTCCACGGCGACGCGGGCGTAGGTGCTGGGCATGAACTGGGTATGGCCGAAGGCGCCGGCCCAGGACCCGGTCAGGCCCTCGGGGCGCAGGTCGCCGGCCTGCAGCAGCTTCAGAAGCGCGAACAGCTCGCTGCGGAAGAACGGCTGGCGGCGGCCTTCGCAGGACAGGGTCAGCAGCGACACCAGCAGCGGGCGCTTGCCGGAGATGCGGCCGTAGTCGCTCTCCACGCCCCACACCGCGACCACCGTCTCCGGGTCGACACCGTACTGCTGCGCCACCTGCGCGAGCAGGTCGCGATGCGCGGCGAGCATGGCGCGACCATCGTCGATGCGCTGGCTGTCGACCAGGCCGGCCAGGTAGTCCCAGATCGGCGTGGTGAACTCGGGCTGGGCGTCGAGCAGCGGAAGCACGCTCGGGTCCGGCTGCAGACCGGCGGTGAAGCGGTCGAAGGACGCCTCGGCGACGCCCGCCTTCGCCGCGGCCGTGCGCAGGCCGGCCACGCAGCTGGCGAAGGCCGGATCGGGCGCGGACGGCGCCGCCGCGGGCGGGGTCTGCGCGAGCGCGCAGGGCGCCGCCAGCAGCAGGATCCAGGCGAAACGCATCATCGAAACTTCCTCGCCGACGGCAGGGCCGACATCATAAACAACCGGCGCGTGTGCGCTCCGCTCACGCGGCGCGGGCGGCAGGCACGCGACCGGCAGCGCGTTCCGAGCGTGGCCTGGTTGGCGGATCGCGCGGCACGATGTCGCGGCCGCGACACGCATGGCGTTCGGGCCGCTGCGGCATTCCGTCGGAGCGCCAGAGGGCCAACGCTTGCCCCGCCAACGAACGGCGGTGTGCAGGCGTGCGCCCCGTCGGCGCGACGCGCGACGCTCAGTCCAGCGCGTCGAGGTAGTACCAGCGCCCGTCCTCGCGCACGAAGCGGCTGTGTTCGGTCATGCGCACGGCGCTGCCGCCGCCGATGCGATAGCGCGCCAGGAAGGCGACCTCGGCGCTGTCGGCGCCGGTCTGCAGCACGCGCTGCACGGTGAGGCCGAGCCACGCCGTGCGCGGATCGATCTCCACCTGCGGCGGGCAGGTCGACGGATGCCAGCTCGCGCGCAGGTAATCGGCGTTCTGGCGCACGTAGGCGCTGTAGCGGGAGCGCATCAAGGATTCGGCATCCGGCGCAGGGGTGCCGGCGTGGTACGGCCCGCAGCACTGCGCGTACTCGCGCGGACGGCCGCAGGGGCAGGGATCGGCAAGGCGCGGGGCGGACGGAGACATGTGCCGATTGTGCCGGCTGCGGCGACACGGCGCACGCCGCGCACGCGTCGCGGCCGGTGGCGGCTATGCTTGCGGCCCCTTGCGCGGAGCGCCGGCGTGCTCGAGTCGATCCCCACCGAACTGCCCTGGCTGCTGTGCATCGCCTTCGTCGCCGGGCTGGTGGACGCGGCGGTGGGCGGCGGCGGCCTGATCCAGTTGCCCGGGCTGTTCGCGACCTTGCCGCAACAGGCGCCCGCGGTGATCCTGGGCACCAACAAGTTCAGTTCCATGGCCGGCACCGGCACCGCCGCCTGGCGCTATGCGCGCCACGTGCGCCTGCCGTGGCGGCCGGTGCTGTACGCGACCGCCGCCGCGTTCGTGTTCGCCTTCCTCGGCGCCACGGCGGTGAGCCTGCTGCCGAAACAGGCGGTGCGCCCGCTGATCCTGGTGCTGCTGATCGCGATGCTGGGCTACACGCTGGTCAAGAAGGACTTCGGTGCGCTGCACCGGCCGCGCCACATCGGCCGCCGCGAACTGGCCATCGCGCTGGCGATCGGCGCGGCGATCGGCTTCTACGACGGCTTCTTCGGGCCGGGCACCGGCAGCTTCTTGATCTTCCTGTTCATCCGCTTCTTCGGCCTGGATTTCCTGCGCGCCTCGGCCGCGTCGAAGGTGGTGAACCTGGCCACCAACCTGGCCGCGCTGTGCTTCTTCGTGCCCAGCGGCAAGATCCTGCTGGCCGCGGCGGTGCCGATGGCCGTGGCCAACGTGGCCGGCGCGGTGACCGGCACCCGGCTGGCGCTGCGCGGCGGCACGCCGCTGATCCGGCAGTTGTTCCTGGTGCTGGTGGTGGTGCTGATCGGCAAGATGGGCTGGGATCTGCTGCACTGAGCGCAGTGCGCGGTACCGTGTGGTTGCCGCGTGCCATCCCTCCCAACGATGGTGCAGCGCGCGGCCGATCGGCACGCGCGACCGCAAGTGCCGCTCAGTGGCCGCGGCGCTTGCCGCTCGCAGGCGCCGTCTTGGCTGCTGCCGCCTTGGCCGGCTTCGCAGGTTTGCTGCCTGTGCCTGCTTTCACCGGCTTCGCCGACGCCGACCGCGCGGCTGGCCGCGTTGCCGCGGACGCAGCTGCCGCAGCCGCGGTGGACGTGCGTGGCGCCTTCGCCGAGGTGGCCATGGCCGAGGACGGCGCGACACGCGTGCCGGCGCGTTTGCCCGGCGCCGCTGGCGACGCCTTGCGCGGGGTCGACTTGGCGCCATTGCCGCAGCCATCGCGCGCCTTGGCGGAGGCACGCGCCGGCGTGGCAACGGTGTCTGCCACAGTCGCTGCGCCGGGCTCGGCGATGGTGGCCGCTGCGTCCGCGGCCGGCGGTGGCAGATCGGCGCCAGCCTGATCCATCGCCGCGCGGGATTCCACCGCAGGCGTCGCCGTCTCGTTGCGGCTGCGCTCGGGCAGCTTCAACCGGTGCGCCTGCTCGTCGTATTCGATCAGCAGCACGCCGGAGTTGTGGCGGCCGCTGATCTCGACGAAGCAGGCGCCGCCGATGAACGGCTCCAGCGTCATCACCGACTTCAGCGGCGTGGCCACCACCATCTGGAAACCGAAGTTCTCGAAGATGTTCATCGCCAGCGCGGTGAACTCGTTGTCGGCCTTGTCGAAGGCCTCATCCAGCACCACTGCGGCATAGCGCGGCAGTTCGCCGTCCTCGCCGCCGAGCTGGTAGCGCAGCGCCGCGGCCAGGCAGGTGGTGGCCAGCTTCTGGCGCTGGCCGCCGGACTTGCCGGCGCCGCTGCGGTAGATCTCCACCTGCGCGCGGCTGTCCGCGTCCAGTTCCACGCCGACGAACTCCACATGCTGGCGCACGTCCAGCACCTGCTCGCGCCAGCGCCGCAGTTCCGGCTCCTGCGCGCCGAGCCGCTGCACCAAGCCGCGCAGCATGGCGAACTGCGCCTCGGCCAACGCACGATCCTCGGTCTGCTGATGGCCGAGCACGGCGCGCAACTGCTGCTGGAACTCCTGCACCTCGAGCAGGCGCCGGTCGCTGACCTCGATGGTCAGCAGGGTGCCGCGGTTGAACGGTACCTGCTCCAGGCTGGCGTTGACCTCGTCCATGCGCTGCTTGATCGCCTTGTGCGCTTCGGCGGTGTAGCGCTGCAGGGCCAGCAGGTTGTTCTTGCTCTGGGTCTGCAGCAGATCGAAGAAGCGGCCTTCGTGGCGCGGCAGGCCGTCGCTCTCCAGCCGCTGCAGGCGCGCCAGGAAGTCGTCGGCGCTGGCCAGGCTGACGGTGAAGTCACCGCTGTCCTCCGGCCACTGCTGGCAGTAGCGGCGGAAGCAGTCCAGCACCTGCTGGCTCAGCCGCGCATCCTGCGCCTGGCTCTGCGCCAGCTGTTCGCCGAGGCCGCGCTCGACGCTGCGCAGATGCGCCTCCAGGTTGTCCAGGCTCAGCGGCGGCAGCGCGGCCAGCCGCGCGTCCAGCCCCGCCACCTGCGCCGGGCCGATCACCGCGGTGGCCACGCGTGCGGCACAGGTCTCGCGCTGCGCTTCCAGGCGCGCGCGCTCGCGGCTCACCTGCGCGCGCTCCAGGCGCACGTCCTCGTAGGTACGGCGTGCCTGATCGCGGCGCGCGCGGACGGTGGCGATCTGCTCGCCCAGCGCGCGCAGCGCGGTGTCGCCCTCGCGCAGTTGCAGCAACTGCTCGGCGATGTCGCTCAGGCGCTGCAGCTTGGGCGCGACGTCGATCTCGTCCCACTCGCGCTCGGCCAGGGTGTGCGCAGCCAGTTGCCGGCCCTGGTCCTGTTCGCGCTGCTTGCGCAGGGCGGCGACGTCGGCATCGCAGGCGGCGATGCGCTGCGCCAGGGTCTGCCCCTCGCGCTCGTAGACCTTGAGCTTGTCGCGGTTGTCGTAGCCGAGCAGCCAGCGCTTGCGGTCGCCGACGGCGTGGCGGTCGTCCTTCTCGTAGCGGTCGCCCGGATGCTTGACCTGGCCCTCGCGGGTGATCGCACGCTCGGCATCGCGCAATTGCGCCACGGTATCGACGCAGGTGTAGTCGAAACGCCGCGCCAGTTCCTGGCGCAGCCACGGCGCATAGGCATGGTCGCGCAGTTCCAGCTTGCGCAGCAGCGACTTCGCGTCGGGCTCGCGCTGCTGCAGCGGCGCGTTGTGGCGCACGCGGAAGTACACCAGGCGGGTGCCGAGCTGGGTCTTGTTGACCCAGTCGGCGACGCTGGCGTAGTGGCGTTCGTCGACCAGCAGCGACTGCGCGAAGCCGTGCAGCACGCGCTCGATCGCGCCGCGCCAGGCAGCCTGGTCGGCCTCCACCTGCACCAGCTCGCCGACGAACGGCAGGGCGGCTTCGGGCAGGCCGGTCTCGGCGCACAGCCGCGCGCGCAGCGCCTGCATCGGCGCGGGAATGCTCGAGGGCGCCTTCAGCAGCGCCTCGATCTCGGTGCGGATGACCGCGAAACGGCGTTCGTCCTCGCGGCGCTCGGCCATGCGCTCGGCGATCGCCTCGTCCAGGCTGCTGGCCTCGCCGGCGACGCCGTCGCGCAACGCGCGCGCCTGCGCCACCTGCTCGGCGAAACCGCTGGCGCTGCCGGCCAGGCCCATGCCGAGTTGGCGGCAGGCCTGTTCGACCTGGCTGCGGCGGCGCATGCGCTCGTCGCGCTCGCGCTCGACGCGGCCGCGTTCGCGCTCCAGCGCCTCGACCTGTTCGCCGCCCTGCACGCGCTGCTGGGTCTCCAGCTCGGCCAGGGTCTGCTCGTGGTTGTCCAGCGCTTCGCGGCGCTGCCCTTCCTCGCCGGCCAGGCCGCGATCCTGGGTATCCAGTTCCTGCAGGCGCGCGTCCAGCAGGGCCAGGCGGCGCTGCTCGCGGTAGCCGTCGATGCCCAGCTGCAGTTCGCGCAACTCGCCGACGCTGTGGCGCAACGCCAGCAGTTCGGCGTGGTAGTCGCGCGCCGGGGTCAGGGTTTCCACCTGGCGCCGCGCGGTCACCACCGCGTGGTGCGCGCCGTCGAGTTCGGCGAAGTCCTCGACCAGGCGGTCGGCGGCCTCGAAGGTGCGCGGCTCGTCGAGCATGAAGCTGCGCAGGAAGGCGTTGAGGTCGCCCAGGTTCTTCGCCGACTGGGTCTTGTGCAGCAGCCGCAGCGCCATCTCGTTGCCGATGCCGAGCAGGTGGCGGAAGCGCTCGGCGTAGCCGGCGAAGCTGTCGAAGTGGTGCACGTCCTCGCCCAGGCGCAGCTTGAGCCGGCGCAGGTCCAGGTCGAAGCCGTCCAGCTCGGCGGCCACGTCGAAGCCGCGCGGCACCACCATGTAGTGCTTGCGCACGTCGGCCGCGGCGGTGCCGCTGCCGGCGATCCAGAACAGCCGCACCAGGCTCACCGCCTGGCCCTGCGCGTTGCGGTACTCCAGCGCCAGCGCCGACCAGGTCGCGCCCTTGCGCAGGTACTGGGTGGCGATCTCGCCGGAGGCGCTGTCCTGCTGGTCGGCCCAGGCGCCGCGCACGTAGGACACCAGGCTGCGGTCGCGGCCGCTGCGCTCGGCCTCGCGCGCGGCGGCGTTGAAATCGACGATGCTCGGCGGCGTCAGCAGCGCCGACATCGCATCGAGCAGGGTCGACTTGCCCGAACCGGAGCGACCGACGAACAGGAAGCCCTTCTCGGCGATCGGCACGTCGGTCAGGCCGTTGAAGGTGCCCCAGTTGTGCACCTGCAGGCGGCGCATGCGGTACTGCTGCGCGCGCTGCTCGGCCAGGGTCTCGGCGAACAGGGACGGGGCGACGGGGACGGTGGACGATTCGGACAGGGACGTCATCGGGAACTCATCGGAAAACGGGGACGGCCGCCACGGCGGCCGGCGCACGGTGCAAAGCCAGCGCTAGGCGTGCGCGACCTGCGGGCGCGGGCCGGTCACGGCGCCGCCTCGGCCACGCCGTCGCGCAGGCCGCGATAGGCCGCCGCCAGCGCCTGCACGTCCTCGGCCGAGAACAGCAGCTTCAGCGCGGGCGAGACTTCGTAGCGGTCCTCGCTGCCGCGCAGCTTGGACAGCAGGTGGTTGTCGCGCATCTTGGCGATCGCCGCCAGCACCCGCCGGGCGAAGCCGGCGCGGTCGGTGGACACGTTCTTCTCGTACACCGACAGCACCTCCAGCAGCTGCGCCTCGTCGACCACCGCGCGCTCGCCACGGGTGTCGGCCTCGGCCAGTTGCTGGCGCAGGAACAGCAGCAGCACCGACTCGATGAAGGTCAGCGGCGCGGTGCGCAGCAACGCCGGGGTCTCAAGCTCGCCGGTATCGGCCTGGCGCGCGAACGCCACACCGCCATCGCGGTCCAGCACCAGTTCCAGGAACAGCTCGCTCAGCACGCGGCGGACCGCGGCCTCGTGGCGCAGCAATGCCTGCCACAGCGAGCCGTGCCGGTAGGCATCGACGCTGGGGCCGGACAGCAACTGGCACAGCGCGCGCCGCGCCTCCAGCGGCAGGCTGCCGCTGTCGCCGGCGAACAGCGCGGTGCCGGCATCGGCCGCCACGGACGTGGCGGCGGCCGCGGCGACATCGCCGGCATCGGCGTCGTGGCCATGGAATTCGTCAGACCAGCTCATTGCGTTTTTCCTTGGTGAACCACACCAGCGGGATGCGCGCGCGCCGGACCTGGCCGTCGCCGCCCTCCCATTGCACCGCTTCCCATTCGCCGTCGACCACCACGCCATGGCGGGTGCCCAGCGCCAGGTAGCCGATCACGCTGCCCAGGCCCTGCGCCGCCGGGCGCTGCCGCAGCGCCTCGCCGATGCTCAGTTGCGGCTGGCGGCCGAGCAGGTCGTGCAGGTCGTTGCGCAGGCCGCGCAGGTCGATCTCCGACTGCGCCACCAGGTCGCCGACGCTGTCCAGCGAGATCATCGCCGCCTCGGCCGCCTGCACCCGCCCGTCCACCAGCTGGCTGCGCGGGTCGTGCAGGCGCCACTGCGACGGCGAGCGCAGCCGCGCGCTGCTCAGCGGCAGCACGTAGCCGGTGGCCGCGGTGGCATGCAGCTGGTCGCGCAACTGCAGCGCCTCGCCCTGCGCCTGCTTCAGCAGCTGGTTGAGCCGGCGCTGTTCCAGGTAGCCGCGGCTCTGCACGAACCCGCGCAGGCTGCGCGCGAAATGCTGCATCACCTCGTGCACCTGGCCGCCGCGTTCGAGCAGGGTGCCGGTGAGCCCGCGCAGGAAGGCGCGTTCGTGGCGGTCCAGGCGGCGGGCGAAGCCGCGCGCCAGCAGCGCCTCCAGCGCCGCATCCAGCTGCACGCTCTGCTCGGCATCGTTGAGCAGACTCCAGAACGCCTGGAAACTGCGCCCGGCCTCGCTCTCGCCGATCACGTCGATGCCGGCGAACAGCTTCTCCAGCACGTCGCCGCGCGCGCCCTCGTCGTCGATGATGCGCTCGCGGAACTCGCGGTTGAGCCGCTCGAAATCGTCGCGGACCCGGCGGAAATCCTCGGTCAGGTCGTCGGACAGGCGGATGATGTCGCGGGTACGTTCGAGCGCGCGCTTGCCGTCCAGCGCGGCCAGCTTGCCGGCGGCCACGCGCTCGATCTCCGCGTCCAGGCGCTCGCGCTCGGCGCGCAGCGCGGCCAGGCGCGCGTCCGGATCGGTCTCGGTCTGCCCGGCCAGTTGCACCAGCTGCTGGATCACCAGCGACAGCCGGCTCTCGGTGGCCACGCTGGCGCTGTCGCGCACGCCGGCGATGAAGCGGATGGCCTGCGCCGCCTGCCGCGACAGTTCGTATTCTTCCTGCGCGTCGCCTTCGGGCAGGCGCCGCTCCAGCCAGCCCTGCGCCAGCCAGTGCGCCACGTAGGCCTGCGCGGTGCGCGGCAGTTCGCGCGACAGCTCGTCGTCCTTCAGCGCATCGAGCTGGCGCTGCAGGCGCTCGTGCAGCACATCGGCCGGCAGCCGCCGCTGGGCGTCGCCAAGCAGGGTCTGCAGCAGGCCGATCAGCTCGGGGGCATGGTCGGCAGCGAGCAGTTTCCACAACGGCTGTTCGCGCAACTGGCGATAGCCGGCGATCCGGACATGCGGCTTCATGCAGGAACCGACCGCCACCGCATCCGCAGACTCAGCGCACGCGCTCGATGAAGCGCAGGAACTCGGCGCGGGTGCGCGCGTCCTCGCGGAAGGTGCCGAGCATCTTCGAGGTGACCATGCTGACGCCGCGCTTGTGGATGCCGCGGGTGGTCATGCACTCGTGCGCGCCTTCCACCACCACGCCCACGCCCAGCGGCTGCAGCACGTCCTGGATGCACTGGGCGATCTGTGCGGTCATCTTCTCCTGCACCTGGAAGCGCCGCGCGTAGGCCTCGACCACGCGCGCCAGCTTGCTGATGCCCACCACCTTGCCGCGCGGCAGGTAGCCGACGTGGACCTTGCCGATGATCGGCGCCATGTGGTGTTCGCAGTGGCTTTCGTACTCGATGTCGCGCAGCACGATCAGCTCGTCGTAGCCGGCCACTTCCTCGAAGGTGCGCAGCAGGTACTCGCGCGGGTCGGCGCGGTAGCCGCTGAACCAGTCGCCATAGGCCTCGGCCACGCGCCGCGGGGTGTCCAGCAGGCCCTCGCGGGTCGGGTCTTCGCCGGCCCAGCGCAGCAGGGTGCGCACTGCGTCTTCGGCCTGCGCCTGGGTCACCGGGGGAGTGGAGCTGTTGTCGGAATCGGCCATGGGGGGAACGCCCGTAAGGGGGCTGCATGGTACCCGAGTCGCCTGGCAGCCGCCGCATGCGCGGCCTCCGCGCGGCGGGGCGACCCGGCCGATACCGGGTGCGCCGTTCAGCGTCCATCTGCTCCGCGCCCGGGCGGCACGCGCATCGCCCGGGCCAGCGCCGCGCCGGTCAGCGCCGGCGCGCGTGCATCTCGCCCTCGTGGTCGAGCCAGTTGGACCCCTTGTTGGTCAGGAAGAACATGTACACCACCAGCGACACCGCGATCACCGCCGTGGCATACCAGACGAAGGTGGTGACGTGGCCGGTCTTCAGCGAGGCCTGGTACAGCAACGGCGCGGTGCCGCCGAAGGCCGAATTGGCCAGCGCATAGCCCAGGCCCACGCCCAGCGCGCGGATATGGGTGGGGAACAGCTCGGCCTTCACCACCGCGTTGATCGAGGTGTAGCCGGTGAGGATGACGAAGCCGGCGGTGAGGATGGCGAAGGCGCTCAGCCAGTCGCTCTGCCTGGGCAGCTCCAGCACCAGGAACCAGGTGTAGAGCACGCCGCCGATGCCGAAGAACACCAGCAGGGTCTTGCGCCCGATCAGGTCCGACAGCCAGCCGCCCACCGGCTGCATCAGCATCAGCACGATCAGCGCGGCCAGGTTGATGATGGTGCCGGCCATGACGTCGTCGCCGGCGAAGGCGGTCTGGATCATCTTCGGCCCGGTCACCGAGTAGGTGTAGAACGCCACGGTGCCGCCGGCGGTGATCAGGAAGCACAGCAGCAGCGGGCGCCACTGGTGCACGAACAGCTCGCGCAGCGAGCCGGAGGACCTGTCCTTGCCCTGCTTGGCCGCGGCGATGGACTCGGAGGTCAGCGACTCGTCCATCGTGCGCCGCAGCCAGAACACCACCAGCGCGCCGATGCCGCCCAGGCCGAAGGCCACGCGCCAGCCCCATTCGGAAATCTGGCCCTTGTCGAAGAAGTGCAGCATCCCGAACAGCACCGCCTGCGCCAGCACGTGGCCGCCGACCAGGGTGACGTAGTGGAACGAGGACAGGAAGCCGCGCCGCCCGGGAATCGCCGCCTCGGACATGTAGGTGGCGCTGGTGCCGTACTCGCCGCCGGTGGCGAAGCCCTGCAGCAGGCGCGCCAGCAGCAGCACCACCGCCGCAGCGCCACCGATGCTGGCGACGGTGGGCGTCACCGCGATCAGGAACGAGCAGGCGGCCATCACCGACACCGACACCGTCAGCGCCAGGCGGCGGCCGTAGCGGTCGGCGAAGCGGCCGAAGTACCACGCGCCGATCGGGCGCATCAGAAAGGTCACCGCGAAGATCGCCCACACGTACAAGGTGGCGTTCTTGTCCTCCTTGGAGAAGAACTGCGATTCAAAGTAGGTGGCGAACACCGAATAGACGTAGACGTCGTACCACTCCACCAGGTTGCCGGCCGAGCCCTTGAGCGTGTTGGACACCGAGCGGCGCAGGCTGCCCGGTGCGGCGGCGGCGGACGAAGAGGTGGATGCACTCATGCAGTGGGCCTCATGGATGGACGTCACGGAGTATAGGCAGGCGCTTGCGAGGATCCTGTCGCGACGGCGGCCACGCCGGGCGTGCGCGCCATGACCTCATTGCGCCTGCGGCGCGGCGAAGGCCTTGCTGTACATGCCCGAGCGGTCGAAGCAGCAGACCCGCCGCTTGCCCGCGGCGAGCATGTCGCAGGTGCTGGCGATGCGCTTGACCCGCGTCTGCGCCTGCTTGCCCGCGCCGATCCAGAAGATCCAGTCGCGCCGCGCCACCGTGGTCAGCGTGTCCCAGGCCGCACGCGCAGGCGGATGCGCGGCCAGCGCGCGCGCCAGGTCGTCGGGCAGCACGGGTTCCGGTTCCACCGCCGCCGGCGCGATCTCCAGGGTCACCGTGGTACCGACCTCGACCGCCGCGGCCGCCCGCAACGCCTCCTCGACCTGCAGCCAGTGGCCGCCTTGCCCATCGGGTTGCAGCGTGGCCTGAAACGGATGCCCGGCGAACCGGCCCTCCACGCTGGCCAGGCCACGCGTGGGCAGCGCGGCGCTGGCCGCCGCAGGCAGCAGCAGGAAACACCAGGACGCGTCCGGCGGCGTGGCTGGACGCAGCAGTGTCGCCTGGAAGCGGATCGGGTCGGCGGCGCCGGTCATGCCCGGACCTTAGCACCGGCCACGCGCGGTGCCATGCTGCACCTGCGCGCGGCGGCGGCGCGACGCGCTCCTGGTCTTGTCGCTCGCCAGGCACTACGCCCTGCCTGACCTGCCCGGCGGCCACCGCCGCGGCAGACCGGCACAACGTCACGTTCCCGATACGGCACAGGGGACGCCCTCGCCCCTTCCCTTCAGTTCGACAGGCCATCGCCGCTATCCATGCGCCGGCCCGGGGGACCCGCGCCATGCGCGCGTCACGCGGGCGCAGGCAACCTGCCCGCCCGTCCGCCGTCACCTACCGTCGATCCCTCTTCCTTCCCCCCATTCCCCCGATCCCATGCACGCCCTTTCCAATCTGCGCATCGGCCAGCGCCTCGCGCTCGGCTTCCTCACGATCATCGTGCTGATGGTCCTGCTCACCGTGGTCGGCATCCAGCGCGTGCACAGCATCGACCAGCGACTCACCGCGATCAACGAAGTCAACAGCGTCAAGCAGCGCTACGCGATCAACTTCCGCGGCAGCGTGCACGACCGCGCCATCGCCCTGCGCGACGTGGTGCTGTTGGACGATGCGGCCAGCCGCCAGGCGACCGAGCGGACCATCGACAAGCTGGCCGGAGACTACGCGCGCGCCGCGCAGCCGCTCGATGCCTTGCTCGCCGTCTCCAGCGACGCCCAGGAGAAAACCATCCTGCAGCGCATCCAGGGCATCGAAGCGCGCACCATGCCGCTGATCGCGCAGGTGCGGCGGCTGCGCGATGCCGGCGACACCGTGCAGGCGCAGGCGCTGCTGCTGCAGCAAGCGCGCCCGGCCTTCGTCGACTGGCTGGCCAGCATCAACGCCTTCATCGACCTGCAGGAAGCCAAGAACCGCCAGGCCGCCAAGGAAGCGATGGCCACTGCGCGCGGCTTCGCCCTGCTGATGGTCGGCTGCACCGTGCTGGCGCTGCTGCTGGGCACGCTGATCGCCCTGCTGCTGACCCGCCGCGTGGTGCGGCCGCTGCGGCAGGCGCTGGGCATGGCCGAGCGCATCGGCGCCGGCGACCTGAGCAGCCCGGACATCGTCACCACCCGCGACGAGGCCGGGCAGTTGCTGCGCGCCATGCAGCAGATGCAACGGCGCCTGCACGAGGTGATTTCCGCACAGCGCGAGATGGCCGCGCGCCACGATGCCGGCGCCATCAGCTACCGCATGGATGCGCAGCGCTTCCCCGGCGAGTACGGGCGCATGGTCGCCGATACCAATGCCCTGGTGGATGCGCACGTGCAGACCCAGCTGCGCATCACCGAGGTGATGGGCCGCTACGCCATCGGCGACCTCAGCCAGGACATCGCCCACTACCCCGGCGAGAAGGCCGCGATCACCGCGGCGATGCAGCAGGTCAAGCAGAACCTGCACGCGATCAACGTGCAGATCCAGACCCTGGCCGAAGCCGCCTGCGCTGGCAACTTCGCCCACCGCGGCCAGCCGGAGAAGTTCGAGCACGCCTTCCGCACCATGGTCGAGAACCTCGACACCATGATGGCCACCGCCGACGCCAACCTGGCCAAGTTCTCCGCGCTGCTGCGCTGCATCGCCGACGGCGACCTCACCGTGCGCATGAGCGGCAACTTCCACGGCGTGTTCGCCGCCATGCGCGACGACGCCAACAGCACCGTGCACCGCCTCACCGACATCGTCGCGCACATCCAGCGCACCACCAACAGCATCGGCTTCGCCGCCGAGGACATCGCCAGCGGCAACCAGGAACTGGCCAAGCGCAGCGAGCAGCAGGCGGCCAGCCTGGAAGAGACCGCCGCCTCGATGGAGGAACTGACCTCCACGGTGAAGCAGAACGCCGAGCACGCCCAGCGCGCCAACCACTTGGCGCTGGGTGCGGCCGGCGTGGCCAGCGAAGGCCGCGACGTGGTCGGCCAGGTGGTGGAGACCATGGACGGCATCCAGGCCGCCTCCAGGCGCATCGCCGACATCATCGCGGTGATCGACGGCATCGCCTTCCAGACCAACATCCTCGCCCTCAACGCCGCGGTGGAAGCCGCGCGCGCCGGCGAGCAGGGCAAGGGCTTCGCGGTAGTGGCCGCGGAGGTCGGCACGCTGGCGCACCGTTCGGCCGGCGCCGCCAAGGAGATCAAGACCCTGATCGACGACTCGGTACAGCGCGTCGCCCACGGCGCCACGCTGGTGCACCAGGCCGGCGCCACCATGGACCAGGTGGTGGCCAGCGTGCAGCACGTCACCGACCTCATGGGCCAGATCTCCGCCGCCTCGCACGAGCAGGCCAACGGCATCGCCCAGGTCAACCAGACCATCGCGCGCATGGACGAAACCACCCAGCAGAACGTGGCGCTGGTGGAAGAAGCCAGCAGCGCGGCGCGCTCGCTGGAGGAGCAGTCGGCGCAGCTCACCCAGGCGGTGGAAGTGTTCAAGGTCGGCGCCTACGTCTGACCGGCCGGGGCGGCGCCGTCGCGTCCCCCACGCCGGCCCCCGATGCTGTGCCGCCGCGGGCCGCGGCAGCCCAGCGCGTGAACGCCAGGTGTCGGCCGATGGCAGCCATCGCACCGGCGGCCATGGCCGGCGCCGGCACAGGCGGTACGATGGCGCCCTCCCACGTTCGCCCCCTCCCCGGAACCGCATGAAGGCTGGCCTCTCCGACGCCGCCGCGACGGCATGAGCCGCGCGTCGCCCCGCGCACCCGTCGCGGCCGAGACCCGCAGCGAACGCTGGCAGCGCTGGATCGCCTGGCTGCTCAGCGCGCTGCTGCACGTGCTGATGGCGCTCGCCCTGCTGTACGCGGCCAAGCCCACCATGTCCACGCCGCAGGGCGCGGCCGGCGGCAGCCGGATCCGCGTGGACTTCCTCGGCGACAGCGACAAGCCGGCGAAGCCGCTGCCGCCCAAGCCCAGCCCGCCGCCGGCGTCCGCCGCGCCCAAGCGCACGCGCGCCACCACCACCGTGCAATCCACCCTGGTCGCCCAGTCCGACGACCCGGTGCCGCCGCCCGATCGCGTCGACACCCCGAAAGCGGCGGACACGCCCACGCCCGCCCCGGTGCCGCAACCGCGTCCGGCACCGCCGGCGCCCACCCCGCCCGCGGACGCCCCGGCGCCGAGTCCGGCGCAGACCGCCGACAGCAATCCGCCGCCGCCGACCGAGCGCCGTCCGCAGACCTGGACCGGGCGCCCGCCCGGCGCGCTCGACACCGACACCGCGCCGGACAACAGCGGCCTGGCCGCCGGCCCCGGCAGCCGTGGCAACCGCCACGACATGGACGCGGCCCAGCCCAGCCTCGAAGTCGGCGGCTACCTGGTCTATTACGACCTGGGCAGCGAGAGCCAGCTGCGCACCTGGCAGCAGCAGGGCATGAAAGAGATGTTCATCCTGCTGCCCGGCACCGAGTACCGCATGGTCTGCCCGCTGGAAATCGCCCTGACCCGCGGCTCCGGCAAGTGCCGCGCCCTGCCGCCGGACTCTCCCGAGCTAAAAGGCATCGGCGACGCCCGCCAGGTCATCACCATGCTGCAGGTCTACCACCAGGGCGAGCTGGTCTGGCGCGGGCCGGGGCCGTATCGCTGAGCCGACGCGCGCGATCGCGGCATCCAACCTCGGTGCAGTCGGGACTGAAGTCCCTCCCACAAGGAGTAACCAACCTTCAGCGTTGCCGTCGGCACTCGCACCGGCGACCAGGGTTCCCCCCTTGTGGGAGCGGCTTCAGCCGCGACGAGTGAACCCGTCGGCGCATGCGAATGCACTGCCGTCGGGACTGAAGTCCCTCCCACAAGGAGTAACCAACCTTCAGCACGTCCGTCGGCATTCGCACCGGCGACCAGGGTTCCGCCCTTGTGGGAGCGGCTTCAACCGCGACGCGCGAACCCGTCGGCGCATCCGATCTCACTGCAGTCGGGACTGAAGTCCCTCCCACAAGGAGCGACAGCCTGCAGCGCTGTCATCGGCACTCGCACCGGCGACCAGGGTTGGGCCCTTGTGGGAGCGGCTTCAGCCGCGACGAGTGAATCCATCGGCGCATGTGAATGCACTGCCGTCGGGACTGAAGTCCCTCCAACAAGGAGTAACCAACCTTCAGCACGTCCGTCGGCACTCGCACCGGCGACCAGGGTTGCGCCCTTGTGGGAGCGGCTTCAGCCGCGACGAGTGAACCCAGAACCAGGCGATGCGCTGCGAAGCGAAGGCGCCGCAACGCCCGCACCTGCAGCAACACCACCCGGCGCCATCACGCCCGCTTTGCATTCGCTGCCGGCGCGGTTGCTAGAGTCTGCCCGCGCCGCCGCGGCCGCCTGTGCCCCGCTTTGTAGGTATCGCCAGGCCCGGCGCCTTTCCTCCATTGAAGGAGTCTCGACATGCCCCGGACATTCCCCCTCGCAACACTCGCCCTCGCCGCCGTCGCCCTGCCCGCGCTGGCCCAGTCCGACCGGCAGGTGGTCGAGGACATGCTGACCCGCTCGGCCAATGTCTGCCCCGGCCACAGCACCGACCGCACGTCGCCGGCGGTGAAGGCCGTGCCGGTGGGCGCGCTGCGGGTGATGCTCGATCGCGGCTTGGTGATGTGCCCCGACCGGCGCCTGGACGCCACCGCCCCGGCCGTGTTCTACGGCAGGCTCGGCGTGTTCGCCTGGAACCCCGACGTCGCCGCCGGCTCCAGCGTGATCGTCAAGCAGATCGACGCCATGACCCGCAAGGACGAATACCCGTCCGACACCCTGGTGTGGGACGCCAAGGGCACCGCGCTGAAACAGCAAACCGTGCCCGCGTTCGAACCCAGGCCCGGCGCCACCGTGCTGTACCAGGTGCGCTGACCCGTTCCGCTGGCCCACGCGCGGGTCGGCAACGTCGATGGCAGCCGGCGGCCCGCAAGGTCCGCCGGCTTTTTTTTGCTGCGGCGCGAGTTCCACCGCAACCGCACACAGCGACAGACAAGACACGCCGTGACGCGCACGACGTCGACGATGTCCTGCTCCTGTCCTTGCGTCGCCCACCCGTTTCCTGGCAGCGGACAATACTCGGATCATCAGGCGCGATTATCCATCGCCACCCTCCGATTATCTTGAAATCAAGATTATTAACTTCTGAAAAGTCCGCTTCAGAAACGTAGACAAATTCCCGTGACGTGCACGCAGCCAGCCGAAACAGCGGAATTCGGCTGGATTCGCGCGAAACCATGCGGATCTTTCATCCTTTCCTCGTCGCCACTGTGGCGCAGCGCACGCCGCAGCATCGATGGATCGCGGGATTTTCCGACGCGATGTGTCGTGAAATTCCATCAGGTGCGATGCGAATCAATACCGCAGCTAAATATTATCTCGACGTGTCGCCAAAATAATGCGAACGACATAGTAGCGTTTGCGCCCTCCCCCACCCCCCGGGCGACCGGGATTCGACACGAGGATGTTTCCATGGCCACACAGCGGAATCGACTGGCGCTGCGCGCACTTTCCCTCATCGGCATCGCAGGCGCATTGCTGCCCCTGGCCGCATCGGCAGCGCCGGCGCGCGGCACCGTGCTCAAGAGCAATGTCCTGACCAGCTACACCCGCCAGGCGATCGCCACGCTGCTGGCCAACGACCAGTCCCCCGACCAGGCCAAGTGCGACGTGCGCGTGGCCGAGTTCACCTACGCCACCATCGGCGTCGATGGCGAACCCACTACCGCGTCGGCGGCGCTGCTGGTGCCGGGCGGCAGCCAGTGCCCCGGTCCGTTCCCGCTGGTGAGCTACAGCCAGGGCACCGAGTCGCAACGCCGCGCCGAGCAGGCCAAGGAGATCCGCGACGACAAGGGCGACGACACCATGGTCACTCACCTCGCCACCCAGGGCTACGTGGTGGTGAGCAGCGACTACCTCGGCATCGGCCAGTCCACCTACGCGTTCCACCCCTACCTGCACGCCGCGTCCGAGGCCAGTTCCACCATCGATGCGATGCGCGCCGCGCGCCAGGTGCTGCAACGGCTCAACACCCCGCTGTCGGGCAAGGTGATGCTGACCGGCTTCTCGCAGGGCGGCCACGCCGCCATGGCCACCCAGCGCGAGATCGAAGCGCACCTGTCCAACGAGTTCAACCTGGTCGCCAGCGCGCCGATCTCCGGCCCATATGCGCTGAGCCAGACCTTCCGCGACAGCTGGAGCGGCCGCAACGCGGTGGGCGAAAACACCTTCGGCATCGTGCTGGCCAGCTACGCCATCGTCGGCATGCAGCACACCTACAAGAACCTCTACCTCGACCCGTCGCAGGTGTTCCAGGATCCGTGGGCGAAGAAAGTGGAGAAGCTGTTCCCCGGCAACCAGAGCCTGACCGACCTGGTGCTCGGCGACACCCTGCCGGGCGTGGACAAGATCCGCCAGTACTTCCAGCCCGGCTTCTACAAGGACTTCGCCAGCAACGCCAACGACCCGTTCCTGCGCGACCTGGAGCGCAACGACCTGCTCGACTGGGCGCCACGCACCCCGACCCTGCTATGCGGCTCCGACAACGACGCCACCGTGCCGCTGAAGAACGCCACCACCGCCCTCGCCGCGTTCAAGGCCCGCGGCAGCAACCAGGCGACCGTGCTCGACCTGGGCACCGGCAAGCCGAGCGACAACAGCGCGCTGGAGCATCTGTTCACCGAAGACGCCTGCACCATCGCCGTGCGCCAGCAACTGTTCGACAAGCTCCGCTGAGGTCGCGGCGGGCGACAACGCAGGCGCACTCCTCCCCCGGCGCCTGCGATCGTCCGTCCCGCTGGCTGCCACGCCTGGGCGCAGGCGTGGCAGTGTTTTTCTGTGCGATGCGGGCGCTGCACGATGCGGGCGCCGATGCGGATGACGACGATGACCGCGCGTTGCGCGCAGCTGCGCGACAGCGCATGCACGAGCGCTGGCACACCTGACTCAGATTGGGATGACGGCAGATCGGCGTGGCGATACCGGCAGCGGCAATCACCGGCCGGCACACAATCCCATACGCCCGGCCATCACCCCGTGCCGACGCCGACGCCGACGCCGACGCCGCGCGGCAACATCGCCGATTGCTTGCGCCGGCACCGTGCATCGGCAATCACGCGCCCGACGCCATACACCGACCACGGCACCACCCAACTGGCCCACAGCAGCAGCGCGATCAAGCCCGGCGACGGCGTCAGGCCCAGGCCGATCGCCGACGGCAACGCCACCCGGAACACCACCGGCGCCAGCGTCGCCAGATAGGCCCGCACCATCCAGTGCTGGTGCCGCAGCACCTGCCCACGCCAGATCGCCACCAAGCCGACCGACGCGGTGACCAGCCACGCCAGCGCCGTGGCCGCGAACGCCACCCGGATCGCAGGCGGGGCTGGCGAGGTCGCAATCAACCCGACCACTCCGATCATCGCCACCAGCATCCCCGCGAAATACACCCGCCCCACCCAACGATGCAGCCGCGGCCAGCGCCGCCACCGCTGCGTCGCGAACTGCAGCGCCCCCAGCAACAGACCGACCGCCCCGCCACCGAGATGGCACCACAGCCACCCGCGGCGGGTCAGGAACATCGCATAGGCCGGCGACTGCAGCGACGCGTACTTCAGATACACCGAATGCACGAACTCCGCGGCGAACAGGGCCAGGGCGAGCCAGAGCAGCCACCAGGCCAGGCGCACGATCGGCTTGATGCGTGGTGGCGCCAAGTGGAGGCGCGTCGGCTCGCTGTTCATTCCCTGCCCCACGCTGCGCCGGACCCTCGGCAGCGCGACGCTAGCATGGAAGCAGCCGTTTTACATGGCATCGGACAACGGTCTTTATCGAACAATGCGAGGGTGCATACTCCGAAAGCCGGCCAAAAAGACGCAAAATATTATCTGCGCTCCCGGCTCACATTACGGCCAAAAATTTAAAATAAAATAAACCAAATCACTTCATTCCAATGGCGCAAAAATAGATACCGATCAGGCTATAACGCAAGCCTTTAATCGGATATCCCTGCGCCGTTTACCTCGGCATGGCTCAAAGGAAAGGCTGATATCAGTTCCAAGCGAACAGTCGTACACGCAAATTTCTCCATTTAAGTTATTCCAAGTGGACGCCCTCCCAAATATGTCAAGGCCACGCGCAATATGTATTTGGTAATGGCTCCCTACAAATATGTGCCTGTCATGGAAAATTTCCGTGGTTCTTGAGTCAGCGGTTTCTACAAATATCTTTTGCCTTTTTTTTGCAACCAGCCCCGCCCTAATCTTATCTGTGCTAATAATTGAATTTTTGGACGTCACAACTGCTATCGTGCAATCATCTGCGAGCCTGGGGATGAGAAAATTAATCAAGTCAATAGAAGACGAATTTATGTGTTTATCATAAAAAGTAACGCATTTCTCTTTTTCAAAAAATCTACCTATTATGTCTGGACTTTTATTATCACCGATTTTTAAAATGAATTTCTCAAAAGGAGAAAACCCAATCAGGCAAGTTGGTTCAAATAAGCAATTCAAATCGCCATATCTTATGCCTAGCAACTCCAGTATACTTTGATCCGCTGGTGAAACTTTACAGGCAGAAGAAATCATAAGATTTTTCCCCCCATAGTTCGCAGCGGTTTGCAAATCACCACCAATACTGGCTATCGGCGTTGTTGGAACACACTTCACCAATTTCAATCTAGAGCCCAAGCTCGATAATAGGCTTTGAAATATTTGCCTCTCAGTAATGCCACTAAACTTCCTCTCGTATTCATCGATTAAGCCAGGAGTGACCGTCAACCGAGAGTGCGAGAATACGTTATCAAACGGATCGATTTGGTTTGAAATTATATTCTCATATAGTGCTTCAGGGTTAGCAGCAAATAACATTATTGAGAATCCCCCATTTTATTGGCAAGCAATATTCTCAGGCTCTTATAAGATTCGTCAAAAAACCCGCTAGGCCATTCATGCAGAAGCTCACCAAATTCATTCATCTCCAGTGGCAAGCAACTCGAGGATCCCCTCTTAAGATAATAAAATCTTATTGAGATAGCCTCAATTAGCTTATTGGATTTTCGGTTTGCCGATACAGAAAGCTGAAGCCCACGCACAAAATGCTCACTATGCGTTTCCACAATTATTTGCTTGCCCGCGTGTATGGCCTCAGCCATTACTTCGCCAAGACGAGTCTGAGCAACTGGATGAAGGTGTAATTCCGGCTGCTCAATTAGCAGAACCCCTCCATGAGGCATGACCGCGATTTGCACTAATATTGGCAGGACCTGAGAAAATCCAAAACCAACATCGGTTATGGCGTCAGACTTATCTGAGGACGCGTAAGTTGCCGTACTTGGACTTGAAACCATTAACTTGACAAGTTCATCGTATGTTTTTGTTGCAACAACGTGTCCCGGAAATATTTTTGCAATAGCTTTTTTCAACCAGTCCAATCTGTCTCTAATTTCGCTATGCCCGGTCGTGGCCTTCCGAGCTCGGCTTTCAAGATTAGCCAGAACACTAGGAGTATGTTCACCGCCAACACCTACTGCTAAGTTATGGGAACTGCGAACGTAGCTCCTGGAAGGACTCGAACGAAGTGGAGCGAGATAGAAAACTTTCTTCTCTAAATACTCGCTCAAACTAGCTAGATTTTCACTTACAAGTCGAAAAGCAAGATAGGTTGTGAATCCAATTTTTTTATCCAACTCAAAAGAAAACCTTTCGAGATGCTGCAAAATAATTTTCTCGCCAACTTGCAACTCCCCGTCACTTTGCGGCAAAGGAAAGTTTTTCTTAAAAGCTGCAATCAAACTTTTAGAAAACGTCAGGGCATAACTATTTCTAGTTTTCTGTCGCTGAATCAGCCATGACATATTCGACGCAGGCTGCATGAAGTTAACTTTTATTTCCTTAAATCTTGCTTGCGCCGTAATGCTGTCATAATCGTACTCTAGCGTTAAATTTACGGCAGCAGCATTTTTAACTATGCTTGACATTAAAGAATTCGGATCTAAGGTGTCTGCATTTAAAGTTAAGCTGATCGCGAATGCTTTTTTTATATCCTTCTTGTGAATATAGTCTCGGTAAGTTCCTAAGTCGACATATTCGCCATTAGCCGCCCACCCCTCGTGCTCATTACTAGCAGCAACCGTTTGCTTGAGGCCCAAAATCGCCTTTAGTATTGAAGACTTTCCTGAGCTATTTTCTCCGAGAATCGCTATAACCCCCCTGTCGAGATCAATGGAAAATCGGTCGAATCTTTTGAAATTACGTAATGCCAGAGTTTTTATCGACATTTCAGATCTTCATAATTGCGGGGTTCGAATTTAAAAAACTAAGCCTCAGCGCGCGACCATCGACTTCTCTGGCTTCAGCCATTCCAGCAGATGCCAACGATGCGTGCGCGGGGCTTTCATCTCATTTTCCTTAATCATATATAGAGGGCATAAAAATTTGATAGGCCTTATGTAGACAAATCCACAGATATTTTATCGGGCACGTATAGATGCACCATGCAATGTAGCTGGTGCTGTACTAAGAGATAAGATCCGCAGCAACTTGCTATGCTTTCCTATGAGGGAAGCTTTCGCGCCAAGGATGGAAGTCAGTATTAGAAATAGACTTATTGGCCCCCTATTCAGAATAAATACTAGGCTTTATGTTAATGAAAACAAGGTCCGAGTACAGTACTGCATCATTACCACGGCCCTACAATCCAGCAAAATTGAACGAAAGCTACCGGCAGTGACAGATAGGAGCGGGGACAGTGGCGGATGCCTCCACCGCCATGTGCAACATCAAGTAGTCGCCATGCATGTAGATGCGCAACGCTCCGCCGCTCCCGCCGACAATGCTGCCAGTTGCTCAAGTGTCGGACAGCAAGTTCATAACGCGACGCGGCGGCGGATTCGGGCAAGCCGGCGCATGATGGGATCTCCTCCGCGCTCTTGACCTCCCATACATCCAACCCATCGCATCCTCGCCCCGATTCCAACACCGGAGGCGGGGACATGACGAAGTGGATGGGAGCCGCGCTGGCCGCGGCGATGCTGGTGACCGGCTGCGCCAGGGTGGAGGGCGAGAAGTTCGTCGGCCACTGGGTCAATGTGGAGTCGAAGGACGACACGATCGACATCGAGCGCAACGGGGAGTCGTTCATGGTGCGCAACACCACCCCGCGCTTCTTCACCCGCAAGCCCAAGACCGAAAACTACCCGGCCATCTACAAGGACGGCGTGCTGCAAGTGACCAACGACGGCGAGACGGTGAACTTCGCCATCGACGAGGCCGATGGGCACCTCAACACCGGCAGCGACGAGTACCAGCGGGTTCCGGCCAAGTAGTCCTGCGACGTCGGGCCCGACCACCGGGCTCGCCTGGCCTGCCCGCATCGGAAGGTTGCTGCGGGCCCGGCAGTTCGCGGGTTTCTGGGACGCCGCTTCGCTTACTCGCCAGTGGGACGCTTGGTCCGCGTGGACCGGCGCTTCTCGCTCTCGAGCGCTTTCAGCCTGCGCGTTGCCTCTTCGAAATCGCGCTCTACCGGCGACGGTTCTTCCAACGTGCGCTGTCTGTAGCGGGCGAACTCGGCCTTGGAAAATTCCAATGCCTGTTCGCGGCCGATGCGGCCGGCATGGGTCAGCACGTCGCGGTCGCTCAGGCGCAGGAAGTCGTCCAGCTTGGCGATCCAAGCGTCCATGGTCATCGGCCTGCGGTTCATGGCCTGCAGCTCGGCGAACTCCAGGTAGGCGGTGACGATGCGGTTCAGCGCCTCCAGCTCCTCCGCGTTCAAGTAGCTCTTGGCGACGATCGCATCGGACGCGCGCGGCGCGGCGCCCACCCAGTTGGTCATGCCGCTGTGCGGCTTGCTGGCGTCGGCGCGCTCCATGAGCAGTTCGGCGGCGGTGTGGCCATGGGCCGCCCAGTGCATCTTGTTCTGCACGGTGGCGAAGAAACGCTGGCTGGCCTCGGCCGATGGGTCGTAATCCACGCTGGTGGCGTAGATGTCCAGCACCTTGCGCCAGAACATCTTTTCCGACGAGCGGATGTCGCGGATGCGGCCCAGCAGTTCTTCGAAATAGCCATCGTCGGGCCCGCGCTTGAGCCGTTCGTCGTCCAGCGCGAAGCCCTTGACCAGATACTCGGACAGCCGCGCCGTCGCCCACTGGCGGAACTGGGTGCCGCGCGCGGAGCGGACCCGGTAGCCGACGGCGAGGATGGCGTCGAGGTTGTAGTGATCGATGTTGCGGCGCACCTGGCGCTCGCCTTCGGCTTGAACTATTCGGAATCTCCGAATAGTTCGTTCATGTTCAAGTTCACCCTCGGAAAAAATGCTGCCGAGATGTTCATTGATCGTTGGGACAGAGACTTGAAACAGTTCTGCGATCTGCCGCTGCGTCAACCACACCGACTCGCCTTCCAGCCGCACCTGGATCCGCGTCTGCGCATCCTCGCTGCGATACAGGATCAATTCCGAGGTGGGGGCGTCCTTGTCGTCGCTACGCATGCCGGCTCCTGATGCGGTTCGTCAAAACAGCGCGCCCTGGATCGGCGTGCCGGCGGGTACGGGAAGGATATCGGCTGCAGGCGGTGGCTGCCGCTCCGCCCCACCCAACCGCCACGCCAACCCCGAGATCCGCGCCGCGTGCCGAGCGAGCGCGGCGCGCAGCACCGGTTCGCTGGCGGCGATGTGCAGCGCGCGGCGGGCGCGGGTGATGCCGGTGTAGACCAGTTCGCGGCTGAGCACGCGGGCGTCGCGGGCCGGCAACTGCAGCCAGACTTCCTCGAATTCGCTGCCCTGGGCCTTGTGCACGGTCATGGCGAAGGCGCTTTCGTGCGCGGGCAGTGCGGCCGGGTGGAAGCCGCGGACCTGGCCGTCGCCGGCGCCGTCGAACCAGGCGACCAGGGTGCCCTGCGCGTCCTTCAGACAGATGCCGACGTCGCCGTTGAACAGGCCGTGGCGGTAGCTGTTCTCGGTGATCAGCAGCAGGCGGCCGTGGAACCAGGGCGCGGCGGCGCCGAGGCGGCGTGCGCCGCTGGCGGCCTCGGCCAGCAGTTGTTCGATGCGCGCGTTGAGTCCGCGCGCGCCCTGCGGGCCGGCGCGCACGGCGGTGAGCAGACGCAGGCGCGCGGCGGCGCGCAGGGCCTGCGCCGGATCGTCGGTGTCGCCGAGGGCGCGCCAGTGCGCGAGCAGGGCGTCGCCGCCGGCAGCGAGCGCGTCGTCGACGCCGTCGTGGAAGTGCACGCCGGCAAGCTGGCCGTCGTGCAGCAGTTGCAGCGCGCCGTCGGCATCACCGCTGCGCACCGCGTCGGCCAGCGGCGCCAGGGCGAAGTCCTGGGCCTGGCGGTAGCCGCGCAGCAGATGCACGCGGTGCCCGGCCAGGCCACCCTGGTCGTGCGCGACCGCGCTGTGGCCGAGCAGCGGTTGCAGCGCCTGCGCGTCGTCGGGCTGTAGCGCGTCGCCGTGGCCGGCGGCCTGCAGGATCGCGGCGAGCACGTCGCCGGCCTCGACCGAGGGCAACTGGTCGGCGTCGCCGAGCAGGATCAGTTGCGCGCCGTTGGCCACGGCGTCGACCAGCTTGCACATCAGCGGCAGGTCGACCATGGAGGCTTCGTCGATCACGATCAGGTCGAACGGCAGCGGGTTGTCGGCGTCGTGGCGGAAGCGCGGCAGGTCGGGGATGACGCCGAGCAGGCGATGCAGGGTGCTGGCGCCGGCCGGCAGGGCCTCGGCCAGGGTCGGGTCGACGCCGTCGGCGAGCGCGCGCGCCACCGCGGCGCGCAGGCTCTCGGCCATGCGCTCGGCGGCGCGGCCGGTGGGCGCAGCCAGGGCGATGCGCGGCGGCGGCAGGCTGGCGGCGCGGGCCTGGGCGATGCGCAGCAGCAGCAGGCGGGCGATGGTGGTGGTCTTGCCGGTGCCGGGGCCGCCGGTGACCAGCAGCAGGGCGCGGCGCAGGGCCAAGGCTGCGGCTTGGGCTTGGCGGTCGGATGGATCGTTAGCAGTCGTACCCTCACCCGCCCTGCGGGCACCCTCTCCCGGGGGGAGAGGGAAGAGCTGGGCGAACAGGGGCGCGAGCGCGGCGAGGTCGTTGTGCGGCAGCGGCTGTGCGGCGAGGCGGCGCAGGCCCAGGGCCAGGCGTCGCTCGTACTCGCGGTAGCGGCGCAGGTAGAGCAGGCCGTGTTCGAGTACGAGTGGGCAGTCGGGGCTGGCCGGGTCTTCGGCGGCGGGTTGTGCGACCCAGCGCGAGGCGGCCAGGGCGCGGGTCCAGTCGTCTGCGGTGGGCAGCGTGGGGGCAGCGCCGTCGCGGCTGTCGAGCAGGAGGCTGGCGCGTGCCGGGTCGAGGCCGGCGTGGCCGCTGGCCACTGCCAGCGAGGCCAGGGCGGCGCCGACCAGGACCAGGTCGGGGGTGTTCGGGTCGAGGCGGGACAGGCTGTGGGCGAAGGCGTGGTCCAGCGTGCGCAGGGTGCCGGTGCGGTAGAGGGTGGCCAGGAGGTTGGATTGGCTCACGGGGTGGGGGCTCCGTGGGCGGACGTACCCTCACCCCAACCCCTCTCCCGGGGGGAGAGGGGCTTGAGCGTGCGCAGGGTGCCGCTGCGGTAGAGGGTGGCGAGGAAGTTGGATTGGCTCACGGGGTGGGGGCTCCGTGGGCGGACGTACCCTCACCCCAACCCCTCTCCCGAGGGGAGAGGGGCTTGAGCGTGCGCGGGGTGCCGGCGCGGTAGAGGGTGGCGAGGAGGTTGGATTGGCTCACGGGGTGGGGGCTCCGTGGGCGGACGTACCCTCACCCCAACCCCTCTCCCGAGGGGAGAGGGGCTCGAGCGGGGCGCCGGCGAAGAGGGCGTCGACGCCTTCGATCAGGTCTGGGTCGAAGCGCCAGGCGTGCACGCCTGGCGACGGGTCGCGGGCGGCGTCCAGGCCGCGGCAGAACAGGTAGCGCACGCCGCCGAAGTCGCGGGCGTAGTCGTAGGCGCCGCCCAGGCGGAAGCGCAGCCAGCGGTGCAGCGCCACGGTGTAGATCAGCGCCTGCAGGGTGTACTCGCTGTGCGCCATCGCCCGTGCCAGTGCGTCGGGGTCGTAGGCCGGCAGGCGGTTGGACTTGTAGTCGAGCACGTACCAGTGGCCGTCGTGCTGGTAGGTCAGATCGATCAGGCCGGTCATCAGCCCCTCCAGGCGCTGCCGCGCGCCGAACGCCTGGCGCTCGCCGGCCACGCCGAAGCGGTGCAGCAACGCCAGCAGCGCGTCCACGCGCGTCGGGCGCATGGCGAAGTGGAATTCCATTTCGTTGCGCCGCTGCTCCTCCGGCACCGCGGCCAGGCAGGTGCCCTCCGGCAGCGCCACGGTGAGGGTGTTGCCGACCAGGGCGGTGAGCATGGCGGTGCCGTCTTCCAGTTCGTCCTCGGCATAGCCGCCGCGTTGCAGCGCTTCGACGATGGCGGTGGCCTGCCCCGCTGGCGCCGGCTGGCCCGGGTGCCAGTCGCGCCAGGCGGCGAAGTCGCAGCGCTCGAACACGTCGTGCATGGCCACGCCGAAGCGGTTGCCGACGAAGCGGCGGTCGACCATGTCCACCTCCACCGCGGCGCTGACCGGCTCGCTGGCGGCGGGTTCGTCGCTGCCGCCGCTGCTGGGCACGGTGGCGCTGGCCATCGGGTCGCTGCCGGCATCGGCATTGGCGAGCTGGGTGAAGCTGTACACCCACCACTCCGGCAGCACGCGCCGCTGCGGCACGCGCGCCGGCGGCACCGGCGGCGCCGGCTCGTGCGGCAGGCGCGGCAACTGCACCGGCGGCGGGGTGCTGTCGATGGCGATGGCGCCGGGAGCAGCGGTGGCCTGCAAGGCGTCGAGGTCGCGCAGCATCGGCGCCAATGCGGTGCGCTCGTGCTGCGGGAAGGCGCCGGTGGCGATCCACAGCGCATGTTCGGCGCGGGTCAGGCCGACGTAGAGCAGGCGCGCGTCCTCGGCGCGCTGCTCTTGTTTCCACGCGGCTTCGGCGGTGTCCCAGGCCGGGTCGGACTCGCCGCCGCTGCGGCCGGTGTTCCACTGCAACTGGCGCCCACCCTGCGGCGCCGGCACCACGCAGTGGCGCCCGGGGCTGCGCTCGCTGCGGCCGATGCCGGCGTACGGCAGGAACACCAGCGGATACTCCAGGCCCTTGCTCTTGTGCAGGGTGACGATCTGCACGCGGCGCGCGTCCGACTCCAGCCGCAGTTGCTGCGCCTCGTCGCTGTCGTCGGCATTGGCGATGCGCCGCGCCAGCCAGTCGACCAGGCCATGCGGGCCGAGTGCGCGGGTGTCGGCTTCCTGCAACAGTTCGGCGAGCTGCAGATAGTTGGTGAGGCGGCGCTCGCCATCGACCAGCGCCAGCAGGCGCTGCCCGTGTGCGGCGCCGAGGTCGCCGATCAGGGCCAGCGGTCCGCCGCGCTGCCAGCGCTCGCGCCAGTCCAGCGCCTGTTGCTGCCAGCGGCGGTGGCGCTCGCCGTCGTGGTCGAGTGCGGCGATGGCCGCGGCGTCCTCGCCGATCAGCACGGTGGCCAGTGCCGCGCGCAAACGGCCGTCGTCGCCGGGGTCGAGCAGCGCTTGCAACAGCGCCAGCAGTTCCAGCGCCTCGTCGGTGGCGAACAGGCTGCGGCGACCGGCGGCGACCGCGGGAATGCCGGCGGCGGCAAGCGCCTGCTGGATGCGCGTGGCCTCGCCGTGACTGCGCACCAGCACGGCGATGTCGCCGGCCTGCACGGGGCGGCCGAGCAAGCTCGCGCGGCCGTCGCGCGCATCGGCCAGCCAGCCGCGGATCGCCGCCACGCAGGCGGCGGTGCACAACTCGCGGGCGCGACCGGCGCTCCACGGCTTGGGCTTGCCCGGCGCCTTGGCGGTGGCCGGTGGCGGCGGCGGTTCCGGTGCGCGCCACACGGTCAGCGCCGGGGCCGGCACGCCGCCGCGTTGCAGGTCGGCATCGCCGCGCTTGCTGCCCGGCTGCACCGGGTGGAAGGCGATGCCGTCGGTGAGGAAGGCCTCGGCGTAGCCGGCCTGCGCGTACAGCGCGTCGATCGCCGCCAGCAGCGCCGGGCGCGAGCGGAAGTTGTGCGCCAGCGGCGGCGCGCGTTCGGCGTCCGCGGCGGCGGCCAGGTAGGTGCGCACGTCGCCGCCGCGGAAGCCGTAGATGGCCTGCTTGGGATCGCCGATCAGGGCGAGCAGCGGCGGCAGCGTGTCGTCCGGCGCGGGCAGCGAGGGCGCGATCGCCGCGTCGTCCTGCGCCGCAGCGGGATTGGCCGTGTCCGGGGCGAACACCTTGCGGAAGATCGTCCACTGACGGTCGTCGGTGTCCTGGAATTCGTCGACCAGGGCCACCGCGTACTGCGCGCGCAGCCGCTGCGCCAGAGCGGCGCCGTGCGGGCCTTCCAGCGCGCGCGCCACGCCCTCGACCAGGTCGTCGTAGGTCTGCACGCGGCGCTGGCGCTTGAGATGGGCCAGCCGCTCCCCCGCGTCGGCGCGCAACGCGTGCAGCAGGCAGATGCGGCGTTGCGTGCGCCACTGCGCCAGTTGCGCCAACGCGGCGAGGTAGCCGTCAATGGCGTGGCCCAGCGGCGAGGCCGGGGTGCGCTCGGCGTGCTTCTTGTTGGTGCCGGCGATCAGTTCGGCGGCGGTGAGCTTGATCAGCTTCGGATGCGGTGGCGCGTCCGCGGTCGGTGCCGCGGCGAAGGCGTCCAGCCAGTGCCACAGCGCGGTCAGCCAGTCGGACTTGTAGCTGACCTTGCTCAGCACGCCGGCATCCATCGCCGCGGCGATCGCTTCGAAACAGGCGGTGCCGTGCGTGCGGAACGCCTCGGCCAGCGCCACGCCGGCGCGCTGCGCGGCCTGCTGCAACACGGCGCCGTCCTCGGCGGAAAAGACCGGCGCGGCCGGCAACAGCGTCGGATGCCGCACCAGTTCACGCAGATCGGTGGCCATGCCGTCCGGTCCGCCCGGCCACAGCGCCACCAGGTCCTCGGCCATCGCCGGATCGGCGGCGCGTTGCCGCCACAGGTCGGCGGCGACATCGCGCAGCAGTTCGCGGTCGTCGGTGAGCAGTTGCGGCGCGGCGAAGGCCTGGCCGCTTTCCAGCGCGTGCTCGCGCAGCACGCGCGCGCAGAAGCCGTGGATGGTGAAGATGGCGGCGAGGTCGATGTCCTCGGCGGCCTGCTGCAGGCGGCGGCGCAGGGCCGCTGGGGTTTCGGTGCTGGCGGCCAGGTGCGCGGCGAGGATGGCGCGGGTGAGGGCGACGTCGGGTGGGTCTTGGTGCGGGGTTGGCTGCGATGGGTCGGTCGCGAGGTCGGTCGCGGCTAATCCCGAAAAGGGGACAAGAGCCGCTCCTACGAGGTCCGGGGCAGCATCCGGCACCAGGCTGGCCGCCAGCGCCAGGCGCTCGCGGATGCGCCGGCGCAGTTCCTGGGTGGCGGCCTCGGTGAACGTGACGGCGAGGAGTTGGCCCAGACGCAGGCCGCGTTCGACCACCAGGCGGGTGAACAAGGTGGCCAGGGTGAAGGTCTTGCCGGTGCCGGCGCTGGCCTCGATCAGGCGCACGCCGTGCAGCGGCAGCTGCAGGTAGGGGTCGCGGTCGGGTGCGGCGTTCATTCGGCGTCTTCCTGGGTGCCGCGCCAGCGCTGCCAGCTCTCGCTCAGTCGGTCGGGATCGAGTGCGGGGCCGGCGTCGCCCAGTTCGAGCAGGCCGAACACGCGCTGGCTGGTGGCGGCGAAGTCGGCGAAGCGCTGCGCATCGGCGAACGGGTCGCGGCCGCGGCCGACCAGGCGCAGTTCCGGGCTGTCCGCCTCGCTCCAGCCGAAGCTGGCCTGCCATTGCGCGGCAGCGTCCTTGATCGCCTTGTCGAGATCGCCGGCGCGCGCGGCCTGGTAGTACTTCCAGCTGCTGTACGGCGCGAACGCCAGCGGCGCCTGCCGGCCATGCCGGTACAGCTGCAGCAGTTCGCCCAGCGCCTGCTGCGCCTGCGCGGCGGGCAGCGGCTCGCGATCCATCGGATGCGGGCCGAGGCTGTCGTCGTGGTCGAAGAAACGCACGTAGGGCGCGCGTTCGCCGGCGGCGCGCAGCAGCAGCCATTCCAGGCCGTGGCGGATCGCGCTGCGCCCGCTCAAGGCGCCCACCTGCACGCGTGCCACGCCGGGCGCGTACCAACCCGGCAGGCGGCCATGCAGCGCGGTGCCGTCGAGGTCCACCTGCAGCCGCGGCGCCAGCGGCGCGTCGTCGCCACCGCGCCACTGCCGGAACGCCTCGGCGTACGGGCGCAACTGGCGCACGCGCTCGTCGAGCTGGCGCCGGCCCAGCGGCCCGGACGGCAGCAACGCGCGGGCGCGCAGGCGTTCGTACAGGGCCTCGGTGTCCTCGCGCAGCACCGCTTCGAACACCTGCTGCTGCAGGCCGTACTGATCGAGCCCGCGGCTGGGCGCCAGCAATGGTTCCAGATCGCTGTCGGCCTGTGCCGGATCGGGCAGGCGCAGGCCCAGGCGCTGGCGCAGGAACTGCCCGGCCGGATCGACCAGCAGCCGGCGCAGGTCGTCGATGGACAGTTGCGCCGGCAGCGCGTCGTCGGCCGCGGCCGGCAGCGCGTCGATCCACGGCGCCAGCGGCTGGCGCTGGCCGACCAGGCTGTCCACCGCCGGCCGCCATTGCCGGCGGTAGCTGAACCGGCGCGGATCGGCGTCCTCCGCACCGGTGGCGCCGAACGCGGCGGCGGCGAACGGCTGCAGCGGATGCCGCACCACCAGCGCGGCGGCGGCGGCCGGGTCGGCATGGTACTGGGCTGCGCAGGCCAGCAGTTCGCCGACCAGCGGCGAGGGTTCGCGCACGCTGCCGTCGCGCGCGTCGGCGCCCAGGTAGCTCAGGTAGAACACCTCCTGCGCCGAGGCGAACAGCTGCAGGAACAGGAAGCGGTCGTCCTCGCGCGTCGAACGGTCGCCGTGGCGGCGGCGCGTGGTGCCCAGTTCGGCGGTGAGGCGGTTGAGCCCGGCGGCCGGATCGCGGCGCGGGAAGTCGCCATCATTCATGCCCAGCAGGCAGATGACCCGGAACGGCAGCAGCCGCATCGGCACCATGCGGCCGAAGCTGATGCCGCCGGTGAGCAGCGGCGCGCGCGTGTCCGATTCGCCCAGCACCGCGGCGAAGTGCGCGCGGACCACTTCGGCCGGCACCGCGTCGGCGTAGTCGGCGCGCGCGGCATCGCGCGCGAACTGGTCGATCAGCGCGCGCAGCCGCTCCAGCGCGCGCTGCTGGCGCGGCGCCGACGGACTCTGCGGCAGCAGCGCCTCGAGCAGGCCCAGCAGCACTTCGCGCCACTGCGCCGGCGGCATCGGCTCGGCCAGCGCGGCCTGGTGGCGATCGAGCACGCGCAGCAGGCGCAGCAGCGTGTCCAGCGCGGCCAGCGCGCTGCCTTCCAGTTGCGGCCAAGGCGCCACACCGTCGATGTCGTCCTCGGCGCCGCTGGCGTGACCGAGCAACAGCCGGTCCAGGGCGAAGCGCCAGGTATAGGCGTCGTCGGCCGGCGCCTGGTGGCGCTGCCGGTGCGCTGCGTCCAGGCCCCAGCGCGCGCCGGCGGCGTGCAGCCAGCCGCGCAGGCGTTCCAGCCCGGTTTCGTCCAGGCCGGCGGCCTCGGCGATCGGCGCGCTGGCGAGCAGGTCCAGGATCTCGTGCAGGCCGAAGCGTGCGATCGGCAGGCCGAGCAGCGCCAGGAACACTTCGGCCAGGGGCTCGCTGGCCAGCGGGCTGGCGTCGGCCAGCGCATAGGGCAAGGCGTCGTCGCCGGCGTGGCCGCCGAACACCGCGTCCAGGTACGGCACGTAAGGGTCGATGTCCGGCGACAGCACCGCGATCTCGCGCGGCTGCAGCGGCGGCTCGAAGCGCGGGTCGTCCAGCAGCGCCCGCAGTTGGTCGTGCAGTACCTGCAGTTCGCGCAGGCGGGTGTGGCAGGCGTGCACCTGCAGGCTGGGATCGTGCGGGTCCACCGCGGCCAGCGGCGCCGGCCGCGCCGGCGCGCGGCGATGGAACAGATCGCTCTGCATGCGCCGCAGCAGGCTGTCGCCGAGGCCGCCATCGGCCAGCGCGCGCCGGCCCGACTCCAGCGGATCGGCATAGACCGCGATCTCGGCCAGCGGATGCACCACCTCGTAGTCGCCGATCAGCGCCATGAAATCGCGCCCGGCCGCGCCCCAAGCCTGCAGCAGCGGGTTCTCCTGCACCTGCTCGGCGAACAGCTCCACCGCCCCACCCTCGCGGCGGCGCTGCCACAGCGTCTGCAGATCGCCCCAGTAGCCCTGCGCCGGCGTCGGCAGGTAGAAGTGCAGCGTGCCGGCGCGCGCCTGCGTGGCCAGCACACGCAGCACGTCGGGGGAAATGTTGAGCACGGCGAAGGCGAACAGGCGCCGCGGCAGGCCCTGCGGCAACGGCCCGTCAGGGCGCGCGTAGCGGTCCAGGTACTGCCCGATGCGGCGTGCGCGGTAGGCGCGGCCCGTGGCGATACGCCGCCACATGCGCGCCTGCGGATCGTCCGGGTCGGCGCCGCCTTCCCAGCGCAGCAGCCAATCGCGACGCCAGGCCTGGTACTTCTCGAACACGTTGCTCAGCTCGCCGGCCAGGCTCCACGGCTTGAGCGCATCGCCATCGGCCAGATAGCCGGCCAACGGCGCCAGCGCCGCATCGCTGCCCAGGTCGCCCTGCAGTGCCGCGTACAGGCGCCAATGCATGGTCGCCATGTCCAGGTCGTCGGCCGCGGCACCGAGATTGCGCTCCAGCGCGCGCGCGACGAATTCGCCGGGGGTCAGGAATTCCAGGTTCGCCGCCACCCCGTGCACCGCGGCCAGGGTCGACTGCAGCCAGCGCCGCATCGCCACCTGCGGGATCAGCACCACCTCCGGCGCCAGCAAGGGCTGCCCCGGCGGCGGCCGGCGCAGTTCTTCGGCGAGCAGGGCGGCCAGGGTATCCAGCGCGTTGGACGGATACAGCCGGAAATCGGGCGCGGACGGGGCAGGCATGTGCCGGGCATTGTGCCGGATGCGGGCAGGCGGCGCTGTTTCCTTCTCCCACTGGGAGAAGGTGCTCCGCAGGGCCGGATGAGGGTGCGGGCGCAGCCTCGTGCACCCGAACATCGCGCGTCGCTTCGCGCCGGACCCTCACCCCACCCCCTCTCCCGGCGGGAGAGGGGCTAGCCGCTCCCTTCTCCCCTCGGGAGAAGGTGGCCCGAAGGGCCGGATGAGGGTACGGGCGCCAGCCTGGTGCACCCAAACATCGCGAAACGCTTCGCGCCGGACACTCACCCCAACCCCTCTTCCGGGGGGAGAGGGGCTCAAAGCGTCAGTACTTCTTCTCGACGTTGAACATCCAGGTCTGGTCGCTGCCGCTGTCGCCGTCGGTCACGCCGCGGTACTCCACGCGCGTGGACAGGCCCTGGTCGGTGCTGAACACCACGCCCACGCCCAGCATCAGCCGGTTGCGGTCGTACACGCTCTGCCCGGTGCGGTACAGGGTGCCGCCGACGATGTCGGCATAGCCCAGCGTGGCGTCGCCGCGGCCCTGGAAGTCGTGCTGGTACTCGAGCCGGAACTGCGGCGTCAGCCGTCCCCAGGTCATCTGCCGGCGCCATTCCAGGCGCAGGCCGAGGTTGCCGGTGGTGGTGGCCACGTCCATGTCCTCGTAGCGCAGCGCATACGGCGCCATCGCCGCTTCGCTGTAGGCGTCCAGCGTGGCGCGCGCGGCATCCACCCGCGCGTACGGGGTAATCTGCCAATCGCCGCGCTGCAGATCGGCACCGGCCGACAGCGACGCGATCCACTGGTGGCCGCTGCGGTCGCCTTCGGCCAGGGCGCCGTTGTCGGTGACGTAGCGGCGCAGGTCGTAGGACAGCAACTGGTAGCCGACCAGGGTGTCGAAGAACAGCGTCTGGCCCGGGTGATAGCTGGCATACAGCGCCAGCGTGTACGCGGTCGACTTGCTGCGGCTGCCGTCGCGGCCGACATCGCTGTCGTCGCGGCCGAAGCCCACGCCCGCGCCCAATGCGAAGGACGAGGAGACGCGGTAATCGGCGCCCAGGCTCAGGCCATCGGTCTGGAAATCCACGCCGGCGCGCTGCGACTGCCTGTCCAGGCTGCCGGAGCGGATCGCACCACCCACCCACAGGCCCAGATCGCCTGCCGCAGTGGCATCGCGTGGTGCCGCCGACGCGGTGTCGGCGCCGCCGTCCATGGCGCCGTCGCGCAGGTCGCGGTTGGCCGGGTCGCACGCTTGCGCGTCCAGATTGCGATCGCTCTGCAGCGTGCGGTCGCGCTGGCGGCACTGCGAGCTGGCCTGGAAGCTCACGCCGTTGTCGAAGCCGCGCGCACCCCGGTGGGTCGCCTCCAGGCGGCGCTGGAAGTTGTCGATCTGCGCCTTGGCGAAGCGCCGGGTCGACTCGGCCTGCGCGTCGATCAGGCCACGCACCTGCGCATCCTGGGTCGGATCCCGGCGCGGCGCGATCACGAACACGATGTCCGCCGGGGCCGAGGTCGCGTATGCATTAGACAGGGTGAAGCGCACCGTGGCGTTGCCGGAGAAGGCCGGGTTCGGCACGAAGGTCAGCATGAAGCCCGGGCCGTCGTCCGCGGCCGCGGTCGGCACGCCGGCGGCCCTGGCGGCCGCGCGGGTGATCGTCGCGGTACCGGCGTTGGCCGGCAGCACCGCGACCACGGCGGCCGCCACGAACGGACCGCCGGTGGCGTCGCGGGTGACGTCCAGGGTCTGCGTCTGCCCGGTCACCGCCGGCACCGTCACCGACACCGCGATGGGGCGGGCGTTGACGGTGATGGTGACCACGGCCGGGGCCGAACTACCGCCGGCGCCGATGGCGGTGTAGTGCACGCTGTCCACGCCCACGTAGCCCGGCGCCGGCGTGTACACCAGGCGCACGCCATCGACGGTCGCGGTGCCGTGGCTGGGCGCGGTGGCGATGGCGATGCTGTCGATGCTGCCGGTGTCGTTGCCGGTGACCGCCAGGGTCAGCGCGGTATCCACGAGGGTGGCGCCGGTGTCGTTCGCCGCCACCGGTGCCGGCACCGCCGAGGCGATGGTCAGGGTGTAGGCCTGCGTGGCCGAAAAGCCGTTGGCGTCGCTCACCTTGATGCTGAAGGCGAAGCTGCCGGCCGCGCTCGGCGTGCCGGACAGCACGCCCGCCGGGGTCAGGCTCAGCCCGGTCGGCAGCGCGCCGCTGACCACGCTGTAGCTGTACGGTGCGGTGCCGCCGCTGGTGCTCAGGGTCTGGTTGTACGCGGTGCCCGCGGTGCCGGCAGGCAAGGTCGGCTGCCCCGGAGTCAGGGTCGGCGCCGCGATGCTCAGCGTGTAGCTGCGGCTGGCCTGGCCGGGGACGCCGGCGGTGCTGTCGGTGACGGTGGCGGTGAAGACGAAACTGCCCGCCTGGGTCGGGGTACCGGACAGCACGCCGGCCGCGCTCAGGCTCAGCCCGGCCGGCAACGCGCCGGTAGCGAGGCTGTAACTGTAGGGCGCGGTACCGCCGGTGGCGCTGAGCGCCTGACTGTAGGCGCTGCCCGCGGTGCCGGCCGGCAGCGCCGGCGGCGACAGCGTCAGCGTCGGAGAGGCCACCGTCAGGGTGAACGCCTGCGCCGCAGTGAAGGCGTTGGCGTCGGTAACGCCCACGGTGAACGCGAAGTTGCCGGCCGTGGTCGGCGTACCGGACAGCACGCCGCCCGCGCTCAGGCTCATCCCGCTCGGCAAGGCGCCGGCATTGAGCACATAGCTGTACGGTGCGGTGCCGCCGCTGGTGCTCAGCGCCTGGCTGTAGCTGGCGTTGATCGCCGCTGCCGGCAACGTCGGCGGGGTGATGGCCAGGGTCGGCGAGGCGATGGACAGGGTGTAGGCGTGCGAGCCGCCGAAACTGCCGGCATCGGTGACGCCGACGACGAAGGTGAAGCTGCCGGCCACGGCCGGGGTGCCGGATAGGACACCGGCACTGCTCAGGCTCAGGCCCGCAGGCAAGGCACCGGAGCTGAGCGCGTAGGTGTAGGGCGCCGTCCCGCCGCTGGTGCTCAACGTCTGGCTGTAGGCGGTGCCCGCGGTCCCGGACGGCAGCGTGGACGGGGCGACGGTCAAGGTCGGCGCCACGATCGCCAGCGTATAGCTGCGCGACGCCTGGCCCGGCGTTCCGGAGGTGCTGTCGGTCGCGACCAGGGTGAAGCTGAAATTGCCGGTCACGGTGGGCGTGCCGCTGAGCGCACCGGTCGCACTGTTGACGGTCACGCCTGCCGGCAAGGCGCCGGCCGTGACGGCATAGGTGTACGGCGCGATGCCGCCGCTGGCCTGGGTGATCGCCGCGCTGTAGGCCTGGCCGGCGGTGCCGTTGGGCAGGGTCGTCGCCGGCAGCGTCACGGTTGGCGCAGCCACCGTCAACGTATAGGCACGGCTACCACTGATGGGCGACGCGCCGCTGTCGGTCGCGGACACGGTGAAATTGAAGCTGCCGCTGCCGCTGGGCGTGCCGGTCAGCACGCCGGCGGAACTCAGCAGCATGCCCACCGGCAATGTGCCGGTGGTGATCGCGAAGCCATATGGCGCCGTCCCACCACTGGCCGTCAAGGTCTGGCTGTAGCTGGTGCCGGCGGTGGCCGCCGGTAGCGACGTCGGCGAGATCGTCACCACCGCATCGTCGTTGAGGATCGTGCCGGTGGCGGTGGCGCGGGCGATGGTGGCGTTGCTGGCAGCGGACAGGGTCACCGTGAACGTCTCGTCCGGCTCGACGGTGGTGTCGCCGATGATCGTCACTGCGATGCTCTGCACGGTGGTGCCGGGCGCGAAGGCCAGCGGACCCGAGGTGGCGACATAGTCGCTGCCGGCAGTGGCGGTGCCGTCGGCGGTCCCGTAGTTGACCATGACGGTTTGGCCGCTGGCGGCGCTGAGGGTAACCGTGAACGTCGCCGTGGTGGTGCCGCTGTTGCCTTCGATGACGCTGACATCGCCGATCGAGAGCGACGGCTGCGCATCGTCGTTGACGATGGTGCCCTGGCCCTGTCCGTCGGCGACGGTGGCGCCGCTGACGTTGCTGACGTTGACGAAGAAGGTTTCGTCGGGTTCGTTGAGCGTGTCGCCGATCACCTGCACGGTGAAGGTGGCACTGCTGCTGCCGGCCGGAATGGTCAGCCCGTTCACGCTGGAGGAGATGTAGTCGGTGCCCGCGGTCGCGGTGCCGTTGGCGGTGGCGATGTCGAAGCTGACCCCGCCACTGCCGGCCGGCTGGCTGAGCGAGACGGTGAAGGTGAACGCGGTGTTGCCGGAATTGCCCTCGTTCTGCGACACGTCGTTGACCGACAGCGCCGGCTGGTCGTCGTTGAGGATGGTGCCGGTGGCGCTGGAGGGGTTGCCGATCGAGTAGCCGGTACCGTTGGCCACCTGGAAGATCACCGTCTCGTCCGGCTCCACAGTGGTATCGGTGACCGGGGTGACGCTGAAGCTGGCGGACGTCGCGTTGGCCGGCACCACGACGCTGCTGACCGCACCGGTGTAGTCGGTCCCGCTGGTGGCCGTGCCGCTGCGGGTCAGGTTCACCGTGGTCGCCGAACTGTTGGTCGAGCTCAGCGTCACCGTGTAGACGAAGGGCGTGCCGCTGTCCTCGTTGGCGCTGGACGGGGAGACCGTGATGCTGGCGCTGCGCGAGGGGTTGATGGTGATGTTGAAGACGACCTGGTTGTTGTCCTGGTCCAGCAGGTAGAACGAGTCCGAGGTCGCGCCGTCCCCGTTGTTGGTATAGGTCACCGTCTGTGTGCCAGGACCGGACTGCTGGCTGAGCACGAAACTGCCGTGCGCAGGCTGCACAAGAGGATCGGTCATGCCACCGTTCGAGTCCCCGTCGCAGTCGCTGACGTCGAACGTCACCGATTGGCCCTGGTTCACGGTCGCGGTTTTAGGCGACGGGCAGTACAAAGCCATGCAAACCTGCGACGTCGTCATCAACAGCAGCGCCATCAGCCAACGCAACATCCGTCGCACGCCGCTCGATGCGGAGCATTTTGTAGACATATTTCGATTCCCCCAAAACGCGCCACCCCATGGGCGCTGGCAGCCATCCTGGTGCCTCGGACTTCGCGGAACATCGGCCCAGCAAGCATCGGCCGTGCGCGTCGCGCGGCCATTGGAACAGCAAATCCGACGCCGCGTAAAGCAACAAATGCGTCACGTCTGTCTGGTTCAGCGAAATCGTCGCTTGCAAGTCGCCGAAGTCGTGATTAAGTAGTCTGGCGCCAGACACGAGGTCTGCCGCCATCCACTCCGGGGGGAGATCCGCATGAGCGAGTTCTTCATCGGTCAGATCATGCTGACCGGTTTCGCGTTTGCGCCAAAATATTTTGCGCAGTGCAACGGGCAATTGCTGCCGATCAATCAGAACCAGGCCCTGTTCAGTCTGCTCAGCACCCGCTTCGGCGGCGACGGCAAGACCACCTTCGGCTTGCCGGACATGCGCGGGCGCACGCCGGTGGGCTATGGGCCGTCGGCCGATCCGGCGTGGCAGCCGCCTGCGGTGCCGATGGGCCAGGCCGCCGGCGCGGAGACGGTGACGCTGGTAGGCGACAACCTGCCCCCGCATACCCACCTGATGACTTGCAGCAGCGCCAACGGTGACAACCGCATACCGACCGGCCGCCTGTTCGCCAACAACTACATCCCTACTGGAACTCCGCACGCGCTGTACGCTGCGCCAGGGGCAACGGTGCCACTGGCGCAGTCCACCATCGCCAATAGCGGCGGCGGCCAGGCGCATCCGAACGTGCAGCCGTACACCACGATCAATTTCTGCATCGCGCTGTCCGGCATCTTCCCTTCGCGCAGCTAGGCGCATCCGCATCCGGGCACGCCGCGCACAGTCGTGCGCGTGGCGCCTCATCGACCAGGAAGCATCTCATGGGCACTCCCTTCATCGGCGAAATCCGCATGTTCGGCTTCGGCCGTACGCCCCAGGGCTGGCAGGCGTGCGACGGCTCGCTGCTGCAGATCTCCGAATACGAACCGTTGTACGTCCTGCTCGGCACTGCCTACGGCGGCAACGGCACCAGCACCTTCGGCGTGCCGGATCTGCGTGGTCGCCTGCCGATCCACCAGGGTCAGGGACCGGGCCTGAGCAACTACCCGCTCGCCCAGCGCGCAGGCACCGAGACGGTGACATTGACGGAGCTGCAGATGCCGGCACACACGCATACCGCGCAGGCCACCACCGCCGCGGCCACCACCACCGCGCCCGCCGGGCTGTTGCCGGCCGCGGTCAACGGGAGCCAGTTCTATACAAGCGACGTCACCGGCGCCACGATGCTGGCGCTGTCGCCGCAAAGCACGTCCTTCGCTGGCGGCAACCAACCGCACGACAACGTCATGCCGACGCTGACCGTGCAGTACTGCATCGCCACCACCGGCATCTTCCCGCAACAGGCCTGACCTCTGCGCCGCGCCGACACGGCCGCGGCACGCATCCGCTCATCGGAGGAATCCGCTCATGACCGAACCCTATATCGGCGAAATCCAGCTGTTCGGCTTCGACTACAACCCGTACGGCTGGGCGTTGTGCAACGGCGCCACCCTGCCGATCACGCAGAACACCGTGCTGTATTCCCTGCTCGGCGTGGCCTACGGCGGCAATGGCACCACCACGTTCCAACTGCCGAATTTCGTGACGCGCGCCGGCTGCCAGCAGGGCGCGGGGCCTGGACTGACGCCGCACACGCTGGGCAGCAATTTCGGCTCGGCGTCGGTGAGCCTGCAGAGCACGCAGATCCCCATGCACCAGCACGGGGTCACTGCTGCCTCACAGCCGGATGGCACGAAGAAAACCGCTTCGCCTGCGAGCGGTGTCGCCCTGTCGACGCTGAACGTGAATACCGAGCGTCCGTTCCTGGCCGTCGCGCCGAACACGCAGTTCTCCCCGACCATGTTGATGCCCACCGGCATCGGCCAGGCGCACGAGAACCGGCAGCCGTATCTGGCGGTGAACTTCTGCATCGCCTTGCAGGGCAACTATCCGGTCTTCAACTGAGGACATGATGTCGATCGCCGCGTCGCCCGGCTTTCCGCAACGGGACGCCGGGCTCGCCGCGCCGCCCGCATTGCGGGCGCGCGGCATCGTCCTGCGCGCAGCACAGGCCGCGGACCTGGACTGGCTACGCGACCTGTACGCCAGCACGCGGCGCGACGAACTGGCCGCAGTCCCCTGGCCGGAGCCAGCCAAGCGCGCCTTTCTCGACCAGCAGTTCGCCTTGCAGCATGCGCACTATCTGCAGCACTTTCCCGGCGCGGACTTCCTGGTCGTGGAAGACACGCACGCGCGGCTGGGCCGGCTGTATCTGGACCGCAGCACGGATCCGCACGTCCTGGTCGATATCAGCCTGCTGCCGGACTGCCGCGGCCACGGCATCGGCGGCGCGCTGATCGCGCAGGCACAGGCGCTCGCGCATGCGGATGGGCGCGCACTGACACTGCACGTGCTGCATGCCAATCCCGCAGCGCAGCGGCTCTACGCGCGGCTGGGCTTCGTTGCCGGCGAGGCCGGCCAGACCCATCTGGCCATGCGCTGGGATGGCGCTGGCACGAAGCCGGACGCGCGCGTCAGTTGAACACCGCCTGATACAGGAAGCCGTCGCGTTCGCGCGCGACCGGCACCAGGAAGATGCCGATCTCGCCCAGGCGCGGATGGCGCATCTGGTAGGTCTGCTGCGGAAACAGGAACGCCGAGCCGTTGCGGAACAGCAGCGAGAACGGGGCGCGCCGCGCCGCGGGCGGCGTCGGCAGCGGCCGCGCTTCGACCAGCACGAATGCGACCTCGCCTTCGTTCAACTGCGCCGAGAACGTCTCGTTCACGCTTCCAGCGAAGTGTTCCAAGCTCAACAGCTCCATCCTTGACTCCAGGTGTGGTTCGGCACGGTCGCCATGCCGGCATCGTCGCGTGCCGTCGCGACGCGCACAAGCGCTGTGCGGGCATTTGTCCACACCGCCTTTTGTCCACACCTCAATTGCAGCTGCGAGGCGCTGGCGCGGTGGCGGCCATCCCGAGCCGATGCAGCGTCGCCGGCGGCCAATGCGCGGCCGTATGACACGCTGTTGCATGAACGGGGTGAAGCGGGCGCGCACACCGGCCCGCGCAGTGCGACAATACTGCACGGGCCAGTTCGGTTAAGTTCAGCCGAACGGATCGATCCTATGTTGTATTTTCGTTAAAGGTCGCGATGGCGTCTTCCGAATCCAATCTGGTGCAGTTGTCGGGCGTGCGCATCGACCGCGGCGGCCGGGCGATCCTGCGTGACGTTTCGCTGAGCGTGCCGCGCGGCAGCATCACCGCGGTGCTCGGCCCCTCCGGCAGCGGCAAGTCCACGCTGCTGGCGGCGCTGACCGGCGAACTGGAGCCGGCCGCGGGGACGCTGCAGGTGTTCGGCAAGCCGCTGCCGCGCGGCAGCCGTGCGCTGCGCGAGACGCGCAAGAGCATCGGCGTGCTGCTGCAGGGCAACGGCCTGCTGACCGACCTGAGCGTTGCCGAGAACGTGGCGCTGCCATTGCGCGCCCACACCCGCCTGCCCGAACCGGTGCTGCAGCGGCTGGTCGCATTGAAGCTGCACGCGGTGGGCCTGCTGGCCGCTGCCGACGCCTGGCCGCGCGAGCTGTCCGGCGGCATGGCGCGGCGCGTGGCGCTGGCGCGGGCGCTGGCCCTGGACCCGCCGCTGATGATCTACGACGAACCCCTGACCGGGCTGGACCCGATCGCCTCCGGCGTGATCATGAGCCTGATCCAGCGCCTCAACCACACCCTGGGCCTGACCAGCATCATCGTCAGCCACCACGTCCACGAGACCCTGCCGATCTGCGACCAGGCCGTGGCCATCGCCAACGGCGGCGTCGTCTTCGCCGGCACCCCGCAGGAATTGCAGGCCAGCAGCGATCCGCTGCTGCAGCAGTTCCTGCACGGCCGTCCCGACGGCCCGATCCCGTTCGATGCGCCGCAGCGCGCGCGGAGCGCCGCCTGATGGCCATCGTTGCCCCGATCCGTTCCCTGGGCCGTGCCGGGCTGTTCTTCCTGACCGTGCTGCGCGGCTCGCTGCCGACCCGGGACCTGCTGGCCGAGCTGATCCGCGAGATCTACAAGGTCGGCGCGCGTTCGCTGCCGATCATCGCCGTGGGCGGCGCCTTCGTCGGCCTGGTGCTGACCCTGCAGGGCTACCGCACGCTGCAGACCTACGGGGCCTCCGATGCGTTGTCCACGCTGCTCGGCCTGTCGCTGTACCGCGAGCTGGCGCCGGTGCTGACCGCGCTGCTGTTCATCGGCCGCGCCGGCAGTTCCATCGCCGCCGAGCTCGGCCTGATGCGTGCGACCGACCAGATCAAGGCGCTGGAGCTGATGGCGATCGATCCGGTGGCCAAGGCGGTGGCGCCGCGCTTCTGGGCGGCGGTGCTGACCGTGCCGCTGCTGACCGGCATCTTCTGCTCGCTGGCGATCAGCGCCAGCTACTTCGAGGCCGTCGGCGCGCTCGGCCTGGACCGCGGCACGTTCTGGTCGGCGCTGTCGAGCAGCGTGGATTTCTGGGACGACTTCGGCGTGGCGATGCTGAAGTCGGCGGTGTTCGGCGGCACGGCGGCGCTGGTGGCGGCCTATGTCGGCTTCCATGCCGAGCCGACCATCGAGGGCACCTCGGTGGCCACCACCCGCGCCGTGGTCAACGCCTCGCTGCTGGTGCTGATGTTCAATTTCGTCATGTCGGCGCTGCTGTTCCGCTGAGCGGCACCAACGCGGAGCCGGCCGGCGACGGCAGGCCCCGCGGCAACATCCCGGTCGCGGCACTGGCGCCGCGGCCACGCTGAATCAACAAGGTAGACACGTTATGGCTCTCCGTGGTCCCCGTCTCGAGTTCGCCGTCGGCGCCTTCCTGCTGCTGGGCCTGGCCTCGCTGCTGGTGCTGGCGCTGGCTTCCACCAACCGTCAGTGGGGCTTCGGCGGCCACCGCTACGACCTGGTCGCGCGCTTCTCGCAGATCGGCCAGTTGCGTGCGCAGGCGCCGGTGAAGATCGGCGGCGTCATCATCGGCCAGGTCGCCAAGATCGACCTGGACCCGACCAAGTTCGACTCGGTGGTGACCTTGTCCATCGACGACAAGTACAAGGACCTGCCGGCCGACACCTCGGCGGCGATCCTGACCAGCGGCCTGCTCGGCGAGAGCTATGTCGGCCTGCAGCCCGGCGGCGACCCCGACACGCTCAAGCCCGGCCAGGAAATCGCCTTCACCCAGCCGGCGGTGGACCTGATCCAGCTGGTCGGCAAGTACATGTTCGGCGGCGGCAGTGCCGGCGGCGACAAGAACGCAACACCCGCTGCCGCACCCTCGGCCGACCCCACCACGCCCGCAACGGAACCCAAGCCATGACGATCAAACTGCTTTCCGCCGCTCTCGCCGCCGCGCTGGCCGTGGCCGCGCCCTCCGCCGCCCTGGCCCAGGCCGCCGCGCCGGCCGCCGCCGCCACCCAGGCCGGTTCGGCCAGCAAGGTGGTGCTGGAGAACAGCACGCGCATCCTGACCACGCTGGAACAGCGCCGCAGCGAGTTCAAGAGCAACCCGACCGCGCTGCGCCAGTTCATCGACAGCGAGATGAACAAGTCCTTCGACCGCGACTACGCCGCCCGCCTGGTGCTGGGCGTGCACGGCCGCGGCGCCTCCGACGCCGACGTCAAGCTGTTCGGCGACGCGATGGCCGACAACCTGATGCAACGCTACGGCACCTCGCTGCTGACCTTCGAAGGCAAGCCGCAGGTGCGGGTGAAGTCGGAAACCCCGCTGCCCGGCGGCCGCGGCGTCAAGGTCTCCACCGAACTGCTGCGCAGCGGCGGCGACCCGGTGCCGGTGGACTACCTGCTGCGCAACACCGGCGCGGGCTGGAAGATCTTCGACGTGATGGTCGAGGGCGTGTCCTACGTGCAGACCTTCCGCAACCAGTTCGACACCCCGCTGCGCAACAAGTCGATCCCCGAGGTTGCGGCCGAGCTGCGCAACGGCACGCTGCAGGCGGCACCGGCGGGCAACAGTGGCAAGTGATGCGCCGCAACTGCGCCGCGACGGCGACACGCTCGCGCTGAGCGGCGTGCTCGACCGTGCGGCGGCCACCGCGCTGTGGCCGGCAGCGCTGCGCGCGCTGCCGGGCGCACGCGCGCTGGACCTGCAGGCCGTCTCGCGGGTGGACAGCGCCGGCCTGGCGCTGCTCGCCGAACTTGCCGCGCGCCTGCGTGCCCAGGGCCAGGCCGAGGTCGCCATCCACGGCGCCCCGGCCGGCCTGACCGACCTGAGCGCCGCCTACCGGCTGGCCTCGACCCTGGACTTCCACTCTCCCCCTGCGGCGAGCTGACACATGAACGTGCTGCGTATCCTTACCTCCCTGACCCTGGCCGCCGCCCTGGGCGCCTGCGCTGGCGCGCCCAAGCGCACGCCACCGCCGCCGCCGCCGGTGGCACAGACCGCGCCGGCCGCCAGCGACAGCGCCGCGACTCCCGATACGCACGCCGCGTCGGCGACCGCGGACAGCGCCACCGGCATGGACACCGGCGCCGCGCCGGCATCGGCAAGCGCGCCTGCGGCGATGCAGCCGGCGAGTGCTGCCCCGGGCGCCGGGTCGGCCAACGGCACGCCGACCTCGGCCGAGGACGACTACGCCGCGCTGTACGGCGGCGACCCGTACAACCCGGTCGCCGATCCGACCCTGCCGGAGGGCGTGCCTGCACCGCAGAGCTACGATCCGTGGGAGAAGTTCAACCGCAAGGTGCATTCCTTCAACAACGTGGTCGACCGTGGCGTGGCGCGGCCGCTGGCACGCGCCTACGTCAACGTGGTGCCGCGGCCGGTGCGGTTGGGCGTGACCAACTTCTTCGACAACCTCAGCTCGCCGCTGACCATGGTCAACCAGCTGCTGCAGGGCCGTCCGCTGCAGGCGGGGCAGACCCTGAGCCGGTTCCTGATCAACAGCACGCTGGGTATCGGCGGCATCTTCGACCCGGCCACCGACGCCAACCTGCCGCGGCGCAGCGAGGACTTCGGCCAGACCCTGGGTGTGTGGGGCTGGCGCCGCTCGCGTTACCTGGAACTGCCGTTGTTCGGCCCGCGCACGGTGCGCGATGCGTTCGGCCTGGTCGGCGACGCGCCGCTGTCGCCACTGCAGCAGATCGAGGAAGACCGAGTGCGCATCGGTCTGCAGGGCCTGCAGTTGGTCGACACGCGCGCGCAGTTGCTGTCGTTGGACAGTCTGCGCGACCAGGCGCCGGACGAGTACCAGTTGACCCGCGATGCGTGGCTGCAGCGCCGCAACTATCAGATCGAGAGCGACATGCGCGGGCACAAGCGTCAGGACGACGATCTGCCGGCCTATCTGCGCGAGGAAGAGACCAATCCGACGGTGCCGGTGGATGCGATGCCGGTCCCGGAGTGGCGCGGCGGTCGCTGAGTCGCCTGCACTTAGGCAGCACAGAAAACCCCGGCTTCGGCCGGGTTTTTTGTGTCCGAAGCTTTTGCCGCCATCGCCTGTGGGCGCAGCGCGATGTGCGGGATGAGCGCGCGGTTTGCAGTGGGTGATCGGGTGTCGCGGCGGACTACAGGGTGCAGCCGGCTTTGCTCCTGCTCCTGCTCCTGCTCCTGCTCCGGTTCCTGTTCCTGCTGTTGCTGTTGCTGTTGCAGTTGATTTACCGGGGTCCCCTCGGCGCGGCAGCCACGGCGGGGAAAAACCCGAAGGGCGGCGTACATGGATGTACGCCGTTCGCGGCAGGGGCAGGATGCCCCTTCCGCGAATCCCCGTCGTGGCTGCGAACCTGGAGCGCGAAGCGCGGAAGGCGCGCTGCGGGGTGTGCTTTCTTTTGGTTACTTTTCTTTGCACAAGCAAAGAAAAGTGACTCGCCGCAAGGCGAAAGCCTTTGCTGTTGCTTTCAAGCTTCCAAACGAAGCAACCACATCAACGACAACAGCAGAAGCAAAGCTTTCGCCCTTGCGGGCGAGTTACTTTTCTTTGCTCGCGCAAAGAAAAGGTAACCAAAAGAAAGCGCGCCCTGCCTCGCGCCCTCCGCGCTGCGCGCTCCGGGTCCGCGTCCAGCCCGGGGATCCGCGGAAGGGGCTTGGCTGCTTCGCAGCCAAGTCCGGGGCAGTCGCCTCACGGCGCCAGCCCGCCCGCCGGGGCGAAGCAGTGCTTCGCCTTTTTCCGGCGAGCCCTGCCCTGCCGCGGACGGCGTACATCCATGTACGCCGCCCTTCGGGTGTTTCCCCGCCGTGGCTGCCGCGCCGAGGGGACCCGGTAGATCAAAAGCCAGAGCAACAGCCAAAGCCAAGCAAGAGCAACGGCAACGGCAACGGCAACGGCAACGGTTTCGATGCTGCACGCCTTGCGTAGGAGCGGTTCAGCCGCAACAAGCGACGCCGGCCAACGAGGACATCGATCACCTCTCCGGCTCGTTCACCAACTACCTAGACGCCGAAACACACCTTCAGCTCGTCCAAGCACAGCCAGATGACGCCGCGCGCCGTTACGCCAGCGCCGCGTCGATCGCCGCGCGCAGGCGCGGGTCCTCTGCGGTGACGTCCGGAGCAAAGCGCGCGCGGACCTGGCCGTCGCGGCCGACCAGGAACTTCTCGAAATTCCACAGCACGCCTGGCGCCGGATTCGGCTCGATGCCGTAGCCGGCCAGCTTCTCGCGCATCGGGCCCTCGCCCTCGGTCTGCGGCTGCGCGGCGATCAGCGCGCGGTACAGCGGATGGGTGTCCTCGCCGGTGACCGCGATCTTGGAGAACATCGGGAAGGTCACGTCGTAGGTGAGCTGGCAGAACTGCTGGATCTCCGCCTCGCTGCCCGGCTCCTGGCCCTTGAAGTCGTTGGCCGGGAAACCGAGCACTTCCAGGCCGGCGGCCTGCTTCTCGCGGTACAGCGCTTCCAGACCCGCGTACTGCGCGGTGAGGCCGCACTTGGAGGCGACGTTGACGATCAGCAACACCTTGCCCTCGAACTTGGCGAGGGTGGCCGGCTGGCCATCGATGCGGGTCAGCGGAATGGCGGTCAACGACTCGGACATGGGGCATTACCTCGATCGAAAGGGAGCGCCAGCATAGTCGCTGCCGGCGCAGCATGCGCAGTGCCGTGACCGCGTGACTCAGCGCACCGACAGCTAGCCTGTGCAAGCTCGTAACACCCGCTTTTGCTGCGGATCATGTGATCCCGCAGGAGCGGCTTCAGCCGCGACGGCCGCGTCCGCAACACCTGCTCGCGACTGCCGCAGAAGGAACAAGAGCCGCCGCTACACATGTGCCTCTCGTCGTGATCGGCAGCGCGCGTATCGGCCAGCGGGCGAGCAGGCGAGCGGCCTGGAGACGACAGCGCATCCGCGATGTCGAATCGCATCGACACTGCAGGCAAGACCCGGACACCCGCATGCTGTGCCATCTGTACAGCGCGCGCGTACGAAGCGGCCGCGCTGGCCCGTCCAGGTCGCGGCGCTGCATCCAACATGGCGCGTGCCGGTCGCACACCATCTCGCGTCGACGTAACCGCCACGGCGCCCTGCCATCCCGACTCGCCGCACCGCCGCCGCGGGCACCGCAAGCCCTCACTCCCGGTCGTCGCCTGCCGCCTCGTCCGCTTCGGCATCGTCCAGCGGCAGCGACAGTTCCAGCAGCGGCGCGGCCTGCGCGTCGGCCAGGGTCTCGACGCCGCGCAGGCGGCGTTCGATGGTGCGGGTCTTGCGGCTGGCCTCGCCCAGGCTCTTGCCGACGGTGCTGATCTGCTTCTCGGCCTTTTCCAGGATGCCGGCGAACTTGCCGAACTCGCTCTTCACCGCCGCCAGCACACCCCAAACTTCGCTGGAGCGCTTTTCGATGGCGAGGGTGCGGAAGCCCATCTGCAGGCTGTTGAGCAGGGCGGTGATCGTGGTCGGCCCGGCGACGACGATGCGGTGCTCGCGCTGCAGCAGGTCGGCCAGGCCGGGGCGGCGCAGGGTCTCGGCGTACAGGCCCTCGGTGGGCAGGAACATCACCGCGAAGTCGGTGGTGTGCGGCGGGGCGATGTACTTGTCGCCGATCGACTTGGCCTGCACCCGGATCGCGCGCTCCAGTTGCACGCCGGTCGCCTGCACCAGTTCCGGATCGCCCTGCTCCTGCGCGTCGAGCAGGCGCTCGTAGTCCTCGCGCGGGAACTTGGCGTCGATCGGCAGCCACACCGGCGTGTCCTCGTGGCCGCGGCCGGGCAGGCGCACCGCGAAGTCGACCATTTCGTTACGTTCCGGGCGCACCCGCACGCCGCGTGCGTACTGTTCCTGGGTCAAGGTCTGCTCGAGGATGTTCTCCAGCTGCACCTCGCCCCAGCCGCCGCGGTTCTTGACGTTGCTCAGCACGCGCTTGAGATCGCCGACGCCGGTGGCCAGCTGCTGCATCTCGCCCAGGCCGCGCTGGACCTGCTCGAGCCGTTCGGAGACCAGCTTGAACGAGGCATCCAGGCGCGTGTTGAGGGTGGTCTGCAGCTTTTCGTCGACGGTGCCGCGCATCTGCTCGAGCTTGGCCGCGTTGTCGGCCTGCAGTTCCTTCAACCGCTCCTCCAGGGTGGCGCGCATCTCGCCCATCCGCTGCTCGTTGCGCTGGACCAGGTCGCCCAGGCGCTGGCCGAGCGTGTCGGCGAAGCGCTGCTGCGCGTCCGCGCCTTCCTGGCGGCCCTTGCGCGCATCCTCGATCAGGGCCTCGCGCAACGCGCCCAGCTGCGCGTCGATGCGCGCGATCAGCTCGGCCTGCTGCTGGCCGAACTGGGCCATGCGTGCGTCCTGCTGCTGGCCGAAGGCGTCGAGCTGGCCGCGGATCTCGACCAGGCGCTGGCTCAGCAACTCGGCCATGCGCTGCTGCGCGGCGCCGGCCTCGACCCGGCCGCGCCGCGCGTCCTCGGTGAGGGCTTCGCGCAGCAGGTCCAGGCGCTGGTCGGTGCGGGTGGACAGATCCGCCAGATTGCGGGCGAAGCCTTCGCTGCGCGCGTCCTGCTGGCGCGCCAGGCTGTCGAGCTGCTCGCGCAGTTCGCCGCGGCCGCCGCGCTGCTCCTCGCGCAGGGCGGCCTCCAGCGCGGCGTGGTTGCCCCGCCGCAGCAACACGGCCAGCAACAGGGCGATGACGGCGCACAACAGGCCGGCGAGGATCAGGAAATGGGCATCGTTCTGCATGCGGCCAGTGTAGCCGGCCGCGTCTCAATCGCTGCGCCACGCGCCGGCAGGCGGACCAGACCGGATATACCTTGGTATCGCCGTCATGGCCTCATGCAGGCTGGTGCACACCTGGGCCGCATGCCAAGCTTTGCGCCACCCGCTCCTGGCCCGGCCAGTGTGCGGTACCGCGGCATCCGACCGCGCCAGGCGTCGCGCACCGCGCGATCCGTTCCCCTGATACCGGAGGCGAGCATGGACCCCGATCCGCATCGACGCGGCATCAGCGCCGCATTCCCCCGCCGTTCCCCTCGCCTGGTCGCTGCCCGGCGCTGAGCCGGAAGACGCACGCCGCGCACACGCTGCGACGTCCTCCGGCCACGCGCCGCAAGGAGGTCGTCATGTTCCTGTTCTCGCTGTTCTCCCGCCGTTTCCGCCTGCAGCGCGGCCTGCAGCGCGCGCTGCGCGCCGCGGTCGCCATGCGCCGCACCGAGGCGCTGCGCCATCTGCTCGCCACCCACGGCGCACGCGCCTTCGCCCTGGCCCTGTCCGCGCAGTCGCCGCGGGTCATGGCCGATGCGCTGTCGCTGCTGTCCGTCGCCGACCGCATCCGGGTCCGCGCGCGCTTGCCGCATGCGGCGCAGCGGCGCCTGCACGAGGCCGGGGCGAACACTCCGGCCGCGCACTGGCTGCATGCCGCGCTGGCGTGGTGGCCCGGGGTGCGCTGAGCCGCGCGCGCCTGCCGCCGCGGTATCGGATGCCATCTTGCCCCGGCATCATGCGCCACCCGCATCCGCTCACTCCTTTCCCGGAGCCGCCATGACCGCTCCCCCCACCTACTGGAACGCGCCCTGATGGAAGCACTGCGTCTGTTCAATCTCGGCTCGCTGCTCGACACCCTGGTCAGCCTCACCGCCGCCTTCGTGCTCGGCGCGATCATCGGCTTCGAGCGCCAAGTGCGCCAGCGCACCGCCGGGCTGCGCACCAACACCCTGGTCGCGGTCGGCGCGGCGATCTTCGTCTCGCTCGGCGATCGCCTGTTCGAGATCCACGGCGGCACCCAGGGCGCGGTGCAGGTGGTGGCCTACGTGGTCTCGGGCATCGGCTTCCTCGGCGCCGGCGCGATCATGAAGGAAGGCGCCAACGTCACCGGGCTCAATACCGCGGCGACGTTGTGGGGGTCGGGCGCGGTCGGCGCCTGCGCCGGTGCCGGGCTGGTCGCCGAGGCGGTGCTGGCGGCCATGTTCGTGCTGCTCAGCAATACCCTGCTGCGGCCGATGGTGAACCGGATCAACCGGCATCCGCTGAAGGAATCCTCGCTGGAAGCCACCTACATGTTCTATGCGATCTGCGCGCGCGAGGTGCACGGCGAGGTGCGCGAGCGGCTGATCGAACTGCTGGAGGAAGCGCACTACCCGGCGCGCGAGGTCGAGCAGCATCCGTTCGGGCAGAAGGACGTGGAGATCGCCGCCACCCTGTACGCCACCGCGGTGCGTGCCGAGGAACTGGATGCGGTGGTGCAGCGCCTGGAGGGCGAACCGGGTGTACAACAGGCGTTCTGGAACGCCGGCGCCGAAGCCTGAGCCAGTCATGCCTATCCCCGTCACTCCCACGCCACGCCGCCGATGATCGCCTGGTTCAAGCCGCTGCCGCCGCATCGCCGCCTGCTCGGCCTGGCCGCGCTGGGCCTGGCGCTGGGTGCGATCTTCGTCGCCGACACGGTCACCGACTACGCGGTGGCGGCGGCGCTGTTCTACACCGTGGCGATCCTCGGCGCGGTGCGCTTGCTGGCCCCGGCCGGGCTGGGCGTGCTGGCGGGCATCTGCGTGATGCTGGTTGTGCTCAGCTTCCATCTCACGCATGCCGGGGCCTACCACGTCGGCGTGATCAACTCGGCGATCAGCATCGTGGTGGTGGCGGTCACCGCCTCCATCGCGGTGCGCATGGAGCGGGCCAAGGCCGCCGCGCACGCGGCGCAGGCGCAGTTGCTGCGGCTGGCGCGGGTACGCAGCCTGGGCAGCCTGACCGCGTCGATCGCGCACGAGGTCAACCAGCCGCTGGCGGCCATCGTCACCAGCGGCAACGCCTGCCAGCGCTGGCTCGACCAGCAGCCGCCGAACCTGGACAAGGCGCGTGCGGCGCTGGCGCGCATCCTCGCCGACGCCGAGCGTGCCGGCGAGGTGATCGCGCGGGTGCGCAGCCTGACCCGGGGCGAGGCGCCGCAGCAGCGCGCCTTCGACCTCAACGCCGCGGTGGCCGAGGTACTGGCGCTGTCGCAGGGCGAACTGGAACGCAGCGCGGTCAGCGTGCACACCGAACTGTCGGCGCTGCTGCCGCCGGTGTCGGCCGACCCGGTGCAGATCCAGCAGGTGATCGGCAACCTGCTGCTCAACGCGATCGAGGCGATGGCCGCCACGCCGCCGGCGCAGCGTGCGCTGCGCATCGTCACCGAGCGCGAGGACGCGCGTTCGGTGCGGCTGAGCGTGGCCGACAGCGGCGAAGGCCTGTCCGCGCAGGCGCAGGCGCATCTGTTCGATGCGTTCTGGACCACCAAGCAGGGCGGCATCGGCATCGGCCTGAGCATCAGCCGCAGCATCGTCGAGGCCGGCGGCGGGCGCATCTGGGCCGAACCCGGGCGGCCGCGCGGCGCGGTGTTCTGCGTGTGCCTGCCCACCGCCGGCGGAGCCACGCTATGAATGACGCGACCGCACGCCCGGTGGTGTACCTGATCGACGACGACGCCTCGATCCGCGCCGCGCTGGAAGACCTGTTCGCCTCGGTGGACCTGCAGGTGCACGCCTTCGCCTCGACCCGCGACTTCCTGGCGCATCCGCGCGCCGACGCGCCGAGCTGCCTGGTGCTGGACATCCGCATGCCCGGGCAGAGCGGCATGGACTTCCACCGCAACATGCGCGAGGCCGGGCTGGCGCTGCCGACCATCTTCATCACCGGCCACGGCGACATCCCGATGAGCGTGGAAGCGATGAAGAACGGCGCGATCGAGTTCCTGACCAAGCCGTTCCGCGACCAGGACCTGCTCGACGCGATCGGCCAGGGCATCGCCCGCGACCGCGCGCGCCGCGCCGCCGATGCGGCGCAGGCGGAACTGCAGGCACGCTGGGCGCGGCTCAGCGCCGGCGAACGCGAGGTGGTGGAGCTGGTGGTGCAGGGCCTGTTGAACAAGCAGGTGGCGGCGCGGCTGCAGCTCAGCGAGATCACGGTGAAGGTGCGCCGCGGCAATGCGATGCGCAAGCTGGAGGTCGGTTCGCTGGCCGAGCTGGTAAGGCTGGCGGAGCGGCTGGGGCGGTAGGTCGGTTGCGAGAACCCACGATTGCCGGGCGCGGCGGAACAGGTCCTGACGCACCGGTATTCCGCAGCAGCGGCTTCAGCCGCGACGGGCTTCATCGGGAAAGCCCGTCGCGGCTGAAGCCGCTGCTACGAGACAGAGAGAGAGAGAGCGAGCGGTCTCCGCTCGATAAGGCCGGACTTGCGCTTCGCATCGACCTCCACAAGCGCCGTGCCATACCGCGCCGCAGGCGTAGCTTTGCTGCACCGCATTCGGCGACACTGCCGGGCTTGTCACTTCCGCACCCCGAGGCCCGCATGTCGTTCCTGTTCCGGCGCAAGTCGCTCGACCTGGTCACCGTCCACGAGGCCGGCCGCCGGCTGGTGCCCTCGCTGAGCTGGTCGCATCTGGTGGCGCTGGGCATCGGCGCGATCGTCGGCACCGGCATCTACACCTTGATCGGCGTCGGCGCACAGCTGGCCGGGCCCGCGGTGCTGGTGTCGTTCGCGGTGGCCGGGGCGATCTGCGCCTGCGCCGCGCTGGCCTATGCGGAGATGGCGACGATGATGCCGGCCGCCGGCAGCGCCTACACCTACAGCTACGTCGCGCTGGGCGAAGCGATCGCCTGGGTGGTGGGCTGGAGCCTGATCCTGGAGTACTCGCTGGTGGTCAGCACGGTGGCGGTGGGCTGGTCCGGCTACTTCGTCGGCTTCCTGCACTGGGCCAGTGCGCAGACCGGCATGGACCTGAACCTGCCGGCGGCGCTGACCGCGGGGCCGCATGCCGGCGGCATCGTCAACCTGCCGGCGGTGCTGATCACCTTCGCCGTGGCCGGCCTTCTGATGGCCGGCACCAAGGAGAGCGCCACGCTCAACGCGGTGCTGGTGGTGCTGAAGCTGATCGCCCTGGGCATCTTCGTGGCGGTGGCGCTGCCGGCGTTCCAGAGCGCCAACTTGCACCCGTTCATGCCCTACGGTTTCCCCAAGACGGTCGGCGCCGACGGCGTCGCGCACGGGGTCATGGCGGCGGCGGCGATCATCTTCTTCGCCTTCTACGGCTTCGATGCGATCTCCACCGCCGCCGAGGAAACCAAGAACCCAAAGCGCGACCTGGCGATCGGCATCGTCGGTTCGATGATCGGCTGCACCCTGATCTACATCCTGGTGGCGCTGGCCGCGGTCGGCGCGATGCGCTACGACGTGTTCGGCGCCAGCGCCGAGCCGCTGGCGCTGATCCTGCGCGAACTCGGCCAAGGCAAGGCGGCGGCGGCGATCGGCGTGGTCGCGGTGATCGCGCTGCCCACCGTGCTGCTGGCGTTCCTGTACGGGCAGAGCCGGATCTTCTTCGTGATGTCGCGCGACGGCCTGCTGCCGCGCGGGCTGTCCAAGGTCAACGCGCGTACCGGCACCCCGGTGGCGACCACCCTGTTCACCGCGGTGCTGGTGGCGGCGCTGGCCGGCGTGGCGCGGCTGGACGAGATCGCCGCGCTGGCCAATGCCGGCACCCTGGCCGCCTTCATCGCCGTGGCCGCGTGCATGCTGGTCCTGCGCCGCCGCGAACCCGGCCGCGCCCGCACCTTCCGCACGCCGCTGGCGTGGCTGGTCGGGCCGCTGGCGATCGGCGGCTGCCTGTACCTGTTCTGGAGCCTGCCGGATACCACGAAGATCTGGTTCGGGCTGTGGAACGCGCTGGGCGTGGTCGCCTACCTGCTGTACGGCCGCCGCAACAGCCTGCTGCAGCGCGCGCCGCAGACGCCGCGATGAGCCCGGCGTTCCAGGCAGCGCTGGCACGGCACATCGGCAGCGCCTACGCCCGCCAGCTGGCGCTGGCCGACGTGCTGGCCGAGCGTCGCTGGCAAATGGACCTGGGCGAAGGCCAGGTGTACTTCGGCGAGGACCTGCAGTTCCCGATTCAATTGCTGGGCACCGCCGCAGAAGCCAGCGCCAGCTGGCTGTGGGCCTGGGCCAACACCGCCAGCAACCTGCCACCGGCCCTGCTGGCCGATGCCAATGCGCTACGTGCGCACGGCGAGCGCGAGGGCATCGCCGAACTGGCCGCGCCGTCCTCGGCGCTGGGCGAGGACGGCGGCCACCAGATCGCCCTGCTCGCCGGTGCCCTGCGCGGGCGCTGCTACTACCGCGCGCCGTACGACGGCGGCGCGCTGTTCTTCCTGCTCGAGGACGTACCGGCCGCGGTCTTCGCGCCGTGCGACGACGCCCGCGTGCTGCGCCTGCTCGGCGAATTGCCGATGCAGTTCGAACTCGACCACCGGGCCATGACCGACGGCTTCCTGGCCGATCAGGGCTATGCCCTGCAGCGCGACGCCGCGCAGACCGTGGCGACGCGCGGCAACACCCGCATCGTCCTGGCATTCGATGCGCAGGCGCGGCTGACCGGCATTCAGGGCCAGCTGGCCCCGGCGCAGGCCGCGGCGGTCACGCCGAAGCCGGCACCGGCCTGGCAGTTCTGGAAGCGCAAGCGTTGAGCGCAGCGGCGGCGTGTCGCACCTGCGCGCCGCCGTGCCCGACGCTTACCACCAACGCAGGCCTTCGAACGGGTTCCAGCTGACGCTGCCCTTGCGCTGGTCCAGGTAGTAGGCGTAGTTGGCGGCCATGCCGACCAGCAGCGAGTAGGCGATGCCCAGGCCGCGGCCGATCGCCTCGGGGAGGAACGCCGCGACCACAGCCAGCGCCAGCCAGATGCCGATCAACCCCAGCGCCTTGCGCCACATGCCGAGGATGAAGAAGTAGATGAAGCCGAAGAACAGGGCGAAGAAGTTCATGTTGATCTTCAACCGTTCCATGAACGGCAGTGCCTTGAACGCGGCCTTGTACTCGGGCGTGGACGGGGCGCCGTAACGGTCGAAGAAGTCGAAGCGGAACTGCCACTTCGGGCTGAGCGGCGCACGTTGCGGGAGATTGGGGGTTTCCATGGCGTTAGAATCCGTGTTGTAAACGTTTTCAGTTTACCTGAACGGGGCAGCGCGCGCCAAATGGGCGCGGCTGCCGCACCAGTTTGGTGCGGGCCTGGAGAGTTGGGATTGGGGATTCGGGATTGGTCGCAGCGGGCGGGCGCCGACGTCAGGCCTGGCTTGGGGACGGGCTTCCCTGCCAGCATTGCGGAGACCGACAGTCGTCGCGTCGGGACTGAAGTCCCTCCCACAGGGCTTGCCTGCACGTGGCGCATCCGCTGCGACATACCCATATGTGGGAGCGGCTTCAGCCGCGACGCGCGGGGCAACCGCCTCGCGGGGTCCTGCGGCAATCACCGGTCACCGCGTCGGGACTGAAGTCCCTCCCACACAGGACTCCCAACGCTGCGGCTTGCAGCGCCAAGCCGAGCCGACAGTGAGACCGCTATTGCGCCCGGGAGCCGCCGAGGCGCTGGCCCAGGGCGATCGCCGCGGCCACGTTGCGCGCGGACTGGCGCAGGGCGTCCGCAGCGTCGGCCAGCGCGGCCTCGCGCGTGGACACGCGCTGCACAGCGCCGAACAGCGCGTCGATCCCCTGCGCCTGCAGATCCGCCGCGCCCTCGCCCAGACCGCCGGCGATGGCCAGCACCGGCACGCCGTGGCGCCGGGCGATGCGGGCGAGGCCGACCGGCACCTTGCCCTGCGCACTCTGCCCGTCCAGGCGGCCTTCGCCGGTGACCAGCAGATCGGCGCCGGCCAGGTGCGCTTCCAGCCCCAGCGCCTGCGCGACGATCTCCACGCCCGGCCGCAGCCGCGCGCCGAGGAAGGCGAGCAGGGCCGCGCCGATACCGCCGCCCGCGCCGGCGCCGGGCAGTTGCGCCACTGCCACGCCCAAGGTGCGTTCGATCGCCTCGGCGTAGTGCCGCAACCCGGCATCGAGCTGCGCGACCATCGCCGGCGTGGCGCCCTTCTGCGGCCCGAACACCGCCGAGGCGCCGCTCGGCCCGGTCAGCGGGTTGTCGACATCGCAGGCGACTTCGATGGTGCACTCGCGCAGTCGCGGGTCCAGCCCGTCCAGATCGATGCGCGCCAGCGCGCCCAGCGCCGCGCCGCCGGCGGCCAGGTCGCAGCCGTGCGCGTCCAGCAGGCGCACGCCCAGGGCCTGCGCCATGCCGGCGCCGCCGTCGTTGCTGGCGCTGCCGCCGATGCCGATCAGCAGCCGGCGCGCACCGGCATCCAGCGCGGCCAGGATCAGTTCGCCGACGCCGCGGGTGCCGGTCAGGCATGGATCGCGCTGTTGCGGCGGCACCAGCATCAGCCCGCTGGCCGCGGCCATCTCGATCAGGGCGGTGCCGCCGTCCTTGCTCAGGCCGAACTGCGCGGCGACCGGCGCGCCCAGCGGCCCGGTCACCGTGCAGGCGACCCGGCGCCCACCGCCAGCGGCGACCAGCGCGTCCACCGTGCCCTCGCCGCCGTCGGCGAACGGCAGCAGCACGTACTGCGCGGCCGGGAACACGCTGCGGAAGCCGGCCGCGATCTGCGCGGCCGCCTCCGCCGCGGACAGGCTTTCCTTGAACGCGTCCGGGGCGATGACGATCTTCATGCAGCGGCGGCGTCGATCGCCGGCCGGCGCACCCGGATCAGGCCGTCACGCAGGCATCGCCGCTCGGCCTTGCGCATGCGTGGCGCGCTAGTCCAGCACGCGGCAGAACACCGCCTTGAGGTAGCGCGATTCCTGCACGTGGGCCATGAACGGGTGGTCGGCGCCGGCGCCGGCCACCTTCAGGATCTGGATGGTGCGGCCGGAGAAATAGGCGGCGCGGCGCAGCATGTCCAGGAACTCGTGCTCGGCGACCAGGCCGGTGCAGGAGAAGGTGGCGAACAGGCCGCCCGGAGCGACCACGCCCAGCGCCAGCTTGTTCATGTCCAGATACTTCTTCAGCGCCGGGATCACCTGGTCGCGGTCGCGGGTCATCTTGGCCGGGTCCAGGATCACCACGTCGTACTGGTCGCCGCGGGCAGCGGCATCGCGCAGGTACGGGAAGATGTCGGCCTGCACGAACTTGGGCCGCACGTCGTTGAGGCGAGCGTTGCCCTTGGCGATCTCGATCACGTCCTCGTCGATGTCCACGCCGACCACCTCGGTGGCGCCGCGGACCTTGGCGTAGACCGCGAAGCCGCCGGTGTTGCAGCACAGGTCGAGCACGCGCTTTCCCTCCACCTGCTGGCTCAGCCACTGGCGGTTCTCGCGCTGGTCGGCGAAGAAGCCGGTCTTGTGCGCGCCAGCCGGATCGGCGCGGAAGCGCACGCCGTATTCGCTGATGATCGCCGGCTCCGGGCGCTCGCCGCTGCTGGACACCGGCCGGTAGTCGAAGCTCTCCTGCTTCTGCACGTGCTCCTCGGCGAAGCTGTAGAAGCGCGCGCCGGGGAACTGCGCGCGCAGCGCGGCGTAGATCCACTCGCGGTGGCGGAACATGCCGGCGCTGAAGAACTCCACCACCAGCAGGTCGCCGTAGCGGTCCACCACCAGGCCGGACAGGCCGTCGCCCTCGGCATGCACCACGCGCCAGGCATCGCTGACCGCGTCCAGCTTGAGCACGTCACGGCGCAGCGACACCGCCTCGGCGATCTTGCGCGCGAACCAGGACTCATCGACCGCGATGTCGGGGTGGGTCTCGAGGATGCGCACGGCGATGCGCGAGTGGCCGTTGTAGAAGCCGCGGCCGATCCAGTCGCCGTCCACCCCGACCACGTCCACCAGCGCGCCCGGCTTGGGCCTGGCGGCGGGTTTTTCGACCAGTTTCTGGAAGATCCAAGGATGGCTGGAGCGCCAGGCGTTCTTGAGACGGACTACGGGCAGGGGACTATTCATGAACGCCATTGTAGCCGCCCCGATTGACGGCACCGCCGGCAGCCGCAAGAATGCGCGCAGAAGGGGAGTAGCTCCCGACGTTGTCGCCGTCAATTCGAGCCTGCGGGCTCCGGTGCAACGGCAACCGGTCCGCCGGTTGCGAGCGAGACCTTCGCCGCAGTGGCGAAGGCACCCTCTGGACGACATCCGTCGTCTCCGTCCGGAACGCCTCCGCCACCGCGGCCCCGAGGTTCCCTGTTCACTGACGGAAAATTCCCAATGGAAACGATAGGCAACGTGTGGTTGTGGGGCGGTTTCGCGATCGTTGTGGTCGTGGCGCTGCTGGCGGACCTGGTGCTGATGCGCCACGGCGGTCCGCACAAGGTCACCTTCAAGGAAGCGCTGTGGTGGAGCATCGGCTGGATCGCGCTGGCGCTGGCGTTCAATGCGGGCCTGTGGTGGTACCTGCGCGAGACCATCGACGTGGCCACCGGCAACCGCCTCGGCCTTGAGTTCCTGACCGGCTACCTGGTCGAGAAGTCGCTGGCGGTCGACAACATCTTCGTGTTCCTGATGATTATGAGCTACTTCGCGGTGCCGGAGGAGCAGCGCCAGCGCGTGCTGGTGATCGGCGTGCTCGGCGCGATCGTGCTGCGCGCGGTGATGATCTTCGCCGGCTCGGTGCTGCTGACCAAGTTCCACTGGCTGCTGTACGTGTTCGGCGCGTTCCTGCTGCTGACCGGCATCAAGATGTGGTTCTCGGCGGGCAAGGAGCCGGACCTGGAGGCCAACCCGGTGCTGCGCTTCATGCGCAAGCATCTGCGCCTGACGCCGCAGTACCACGGCAACGCGCTGAGCGTGACCCAGGAAGGCAAGCGCTGGTTCACTCCGCTGTTCGCGGTGCTGATGCTGATCGCGATCACCGACGTGATCTTCGCGGTGGACAGCATTCCGGCGATCTTCGCGATCACCACCGACCCGTTCATCGTGCTGACCTCCAACGTGTTCGCGGTGCTGGGCCTGCGCGCGATGTTCTTCCTGCTGGCGGGCATGGCCGACCGCTTCCACCTGCTGCCCTACGGCCTGGCGATCGTGCTGGTGTTCATCGGCACCAAGATGCTGATCATCGACCTGTACAAGATCCCGGTACTGGTGTCGCTGCTGGCGGTGGCGGTGGTGATCGGCGCCACCGTGGTGCTGAGCCTGCTGCGCCCGGCCAAGCCGGCGCACTGACCCGGCGCGGGCGCCGCGGCCGCGGATTGTCCCGCGGCCGCGGCCAGTCCCTCCCATCGGCGGCGCCTTGCCTTGGACGCCCGGCGCCGCCATCCAGGGAGGATGGACACCTCTTCGCTCCCCTCGCCCACGCCCGAACCCGATGCGCAGGGCCGCTTCGACCGCGCGCGGATCCTGCGTGCGTTCAATGCCAGCCTGGCCTTCGTGGCGGTGCTGGTGGCGGTGTTCGCCAGCCAGGGCCTGTTCGACTGGCGGCCCTGGGCGGTCGCGCCGCACACGGCCGCCGGCCTGCTCGGCGTGCTGACCGCACCGCTGCTGCACGGCTCGCTCGAGCATCTGGGGGCCAATGCTGGCGCCCTGCTGATCCTGGGCACCCTGGCTGGCAGCGTGTATCCGCGCGCCACCCTGGCCGGGCTGCCCTTGCTGTGGCTGGGCTCGGGCCTGGGCGCCTGGTGGCTCGGCGATCCCGGCAGCCATCACCTGGGCGCCAGCGGCGTCGCCCACGGCCTGCTGTTCCTGGTGTTCGTGCTGGCCTTGCTGCGCCGCGACCGCGCCGCGATCGCCGCCAGCATGATCGCCTTCCTGTTCTACGGCGGCATGCTGGTGACGGTGCTGCCGCACGAGGACGGGGTGTCCTGGCAATCGCACCTGGGCGGTGCCGTGGGCGGCGTGGTCGCCGCGCTGCTGCTGCGCCATCGCGATCCGCTGCCGCCGCGCAAGCGCTACAGCTGGGAGGACGAGGACGAGACCGACGATCTCCTCGTCGCCGACGACGAACTGGAACCGCCGCCGCCGACCCAGGTGCCGGTGCTGTGGCAGCCACCGCCGGCGCCGCCGCGCGGGGTCGTGCTGCGCTTCCCGCCGCGCGAGGAGCGTGACGGGGGCTGAGGCGGGAACGGTGCTTCCAGAAATACGCAAACCTGCTTCCGGAGGAGCGGGTTCAGCCGCGACGGGCCTTCCCGGTCACGCCCGTCGCGGCTGAAGCCGCTCCTCTCCGCAGTCGCGCGCCGCGGCATGCCGCCTCGGGCGACCCGTCGCTGCATCGCACCGTACACTGACCGATCCGCCGTCGCTGTCCGAGTCCGCATGCCCGTGTCGCCCGCCTGTCGTGTCCGTTCCGTCGCCGTGGTGCTGGCGCTCGCCCTGGCCGCCTGCAGCGGTCCCGCGCTGCGTGCACCGGCGCCTGCGCCTGCGCCGGCCAAGGCGGTGGGCTATCTGCCGGCCGCGGCGGTGCCGGACAGCCTGCAGCTGCTGCCGGCGCCGCCGGCAGCCGACTCGCCGGGTGAGGCGTTGGACATGGCGATCAACCGCGAGGCGCTGGCCCTGCGCGGCAGCGCGCGCTGGCAGCAGGCCGCGCGCGATGCCGACCTGAGCTTCCCGAACGGCGCCGGCCAGTTCGCCTGCGCGCTGGACGTGGCGATCGATGCGCAGCACACCCCGCACCTGTACACCTTGCTGGAGCGCAGCCGCATCGACGCCAGTGCCGCCACCAAGGCGGCCAAGCGCCGGTACCAGCGCGCGCGGCCGTTCCTGCGCAACGCGCAGGCGGTGTGCACCCCGGGCGATCTCGACGACCTGCGCCAGAGCGGCTCCTATCCCTCAGGACACAGCGCCATCGGCTGGGCCTGGGCGCTGATCCTGAGCGAGATCGCGCCCGAACGCGCCACTGCGCTGATCGCGCGCGGCCGCAACTACGGCGAGAGCCGGCTGGTGTGCAACGTGCACTGGCAGAGCGACGTGCTCGCCGGCCGGTTCATTGGCGCGGCCACGGTGGCGCGGCTGCACGACGATGCGGCCTTCCGCGCCGACCTGGCCGCGGCGCGCGGCGAGATCGCCGCCGCCCGCGCGGCCGGGCGGATGCCGGCAGGCGACTGCACCGCGGAGAACGAGGTTCTGCAGGTGCGCCCGGCCAGCGCGTTGTAAGGCGCAGCGTGCGGACCGGCTGCACCGCCCCCTGCCTTTGGGCAGATGCGAACGGTCCGGGACGGCAGGCTAGACTCGCGCGACTTCCCGCCAAGGACCTGCACCCATGACCCAGTGGTACTTCCTGACCGGCAGCGAACAGACCCGCTCCGGCCCGTTCGACGATGCCGATGCAGTCGCCTTCGCCCGCAACAACCCCACGGCACTGGCCTGGAGCCAGGGCCAGAACGGCTGGCTGCCGGTGGCGCAGATCGCGGCCCTGCAGGGTGGCGCGACGTTCCTGCCGCCGGGCCTGCCGCCGCCGCCGGCCGCAGGCGGCCGCGCCGACGAGATCGACTTCCGCATCGTCGGCCACGAAATGCAGTTCGTGGAGATCGAGCTGGACCCCGGCGAGAGCGCGGTGGCCGAGGCCGGCGCCCTGATGTTCAAGGACGCGGCGGTGCAGATGGACACCGTGTTCGGCGACGGTTCCGGCGGCAACCAGGGCGGGCTGATGGGCAAGCTGCTGTCGGCCGGCAAGCGCCTGGTCACCGGCGAGAGCCTGTTCACCACGGTGTTCACCCACCAGGGCCAGGGCAAGGCCAAGGTCGCCTTCGCCGCGCCCTATCCCGGCACGGTGCTGGCAATGAAGCTGGACCAGCACGGCGGCCGCCTGATCTGCCAGAAGGACAGCTTCCTGGCCGGCGCACGCGGCGTGTCGCTGGGCATCCATTTCCAGCGCAAGATCATGACCGGCCTGTTCGGCGGCGAAGGTTTCATCATGCAGAAGCTGGAGGGCGACGGCTGGGTATTCGTGCATGCCGGCGGCTGCGTGATCGAGCGCGAGCTGGCGGCCGGCGAGCGGCTGGACGTGGACACCGGCTGCGTGGTCGCCTTCCACGCCTCGGTGGACATGGACGTGCGCCCGGTCAGCGGCATCAAGAGCATGTTCTTCGGCGGCGAAGGCATGTTCCTGGCCACCCTCACCGGCCCCGGCAAGGTCTGGCTGCAGTCGCTGCCGTTCTCGCGCCTGGCCGGACGCATGTTCGCCGCCGCGCCGCAGGGAGGCGGGCAGAACCGCGGCGAAGGCTCGGTGCTGGGCGGCTTCGGCCGCATCCTCGACGGCGACAACAACTTCTAAAGCGGCGCATTAGCCCCTCTCCCCCCGGGAGAGGGGTTGGGGTGAGGGTACGTGCGCGCAGCGCCTCGCAACATCAGGCGCACAAACCCCAGGCCTCAGAAACGCGCGCACACCCCACCCCATGACCTCCAGTCGTGGGCGGTGCAGGAGGATGCGGCTATCCTCGCGCCGGCTCCTCCCTTCTTCTTCCTTCCGCGACGCATCCATGACCGTGTTCCGCTCCCCGCGCCTGCTGCTGTCCCTGTCCCTGTTCGGCCTGCTTGCCGCCTGTGGCGGCGAACCCAAGCCGGCACCGCCGGCCCCGGTGGTGAGCGGACCGGCACCGCTGCCCACGCCGGCCGCCCAGCCGCTGCGCATCGGCATCGCCCTGGGCGGCGGTGCGGCCAAGGGCTTCGCCCACATCGGCGTGATCAAGATGCTGCAGGCCAATGGTCTGGAGCCGACGGTGGTGTCCGGCACCAGCGCCGGCAGCGTGGTCGGCGCGCTGTACGCCAGCGGCATGGACGCGTTCCAGATGCAGCAGGCGGCGGTGGCGCTGGACGAGAGCAGCATCCGCGACATGCGCCTGTTCTCCGGCGGCCTGGTGCAGGGCCAGGCGCTGCAGGACTACGTCAACGCCCAGCTCAAGGGCAAGCCGATCGAGAAGCTGGCCAAACCGTTCGCCGCGGTCGCCACCCGGCTGGAAGACGGCGAGCGCACCGTGTTCGTGCGCGGCAATGCCGGCCAGGCGGTGCGCGCGTCCAGCAGCATCCCCGGCGTGTTCGAGCCGGTGACCATCGGCAAGTTCCATTACGTGGACGGCGGCGTGGTCAGCCCGGTGCCGGTGGACGCGGCGCGCCAGCTCGGCGCCGACTTCGTCATCGCCGTGGACATCTCCAGCAAGGCCAGCGGCAAGAACCCGGGCAGCATGCTCGGCACCGTCAACCAGTCGATCGCGATCATGGGCCAGCGCCTGGGCCAGCAGGAACTGGGCCGCGCCGACATCGTGATCCGGCCCAAGGTCAACGACATCGGCGCGGCCGACTTCGCCCAGCGCAACGCCGCGATCCTGGAAGGCGAAAAGGCCGCGCTGGCAGCGATGCCGCAGATCAAGGCCAAGCTGGCGCAACTGCAGCAGCAGCGCGCGGCAGCGGCAGCCGCGGCGGCAAAGGCCGCGCAACCGGCGCCGCCGCCGTGCGAGCCGCAATCGCGACTGGGCCGCCTGCTGCGCCGCGACGATCCCTGCAAGCCGAAAGACTGAGCATTCGCTCCCCTCTCCCGCCAGGAGAGGGGCCGGGGGTGAGGGTAAGCACACCAGTCAAGTTTGCAGAACCGCGCGCGCCGCTGTGACGCCTGGCGTGGGACGCACAGCAGGCGCATCCAGCATGCGCACTGCGGACATGACCACAGGTCCCGCAGGCGTCGCGTCACTCAGATCCGCGGCACCGCACTCTGCCGCTGCGCGTCCTGCTGGTGGACATCCTGATGCAGGGCGACCTGCTGCGCCTGGACCAACGCCTGCTGCCGATCGAACTCGGCAAGCCGCTCGAAGGACTGCGCTACCGGCGTGCGGATCGCCTCTTCGGTGGACATGTGCGCGCGCAGGTGCGCCGGATCCTTCGGATCGCCCTGCACGACGAACACCAGCTCGCCCGGCTGCGCCGTGCGCCCGCGCTCGCTCAACAGCACGTGATCCACTCGCTGCAGACCGTTGCGTGCGGCCAGGTCGGTGACGCTGGCCGCCATGCAGGCGCTGTCCGCATCGGGGCTGCGCCCCAACTGCCGATCCAGCGCCTGGGTGCCGGCGGCGCACTGCTGGTACAGCGCATGACGCGGATGGCCTGGCTCGCTGGGATCGGACGTGCGCGCGGCCTGCGCGGTCGCCGGACCAACCCGCACCGGATCGGCTTCGGCCAGCGTCTGCGGGCTGCGCAGGATAGGCTGGTGGCGGTACGGATCCTCGGGATGGAACTGCTCGCGTAACTGCTGGCGCTCCAGTCGCAGTGCACGCGTATCGTCAAGCTCGCGCAGCTGCTGCGGGTCGCGCACCGGCTGGGCGATGGTCTGCTCGCCGCCATCGACCCAGTTGGTCCATTTGCCGGTCCGCGCATCGCGCTCGTAGTAGACGCTCCGATCGCCGATCCGCTCCGGATCGGCGATCGGCCGCGCTTCGTGCGCGAGCGCCCGCGCAGCGGTCATGCGCCCGATGTAGGACATCGCATCCAACTGCGCGTCGTCGTACTTGCGCACGTCGTTCATGGTGAAACCGGCACGGCTCAAGCCGAGTGCGGAATTGTCGAGCATCATCGACCAGACCTTCTCCGCCTCGGGCTCGCCACCATGGCGGCGCGCGGCGTCGAGCAGTTCGCGCGGCGTCCAGCCATTGGGGTTGATGTGGTGCTTCTGGAAGGTGGCGTCGTGGACGGCTTCAACGTCCTTGACTGGAAGATTGAGCGCCAGATCGGGGCGATGCGCTTTCTTCTGATAGAGCTCACGCTGCTCGAAATCACTCCTCATCAAGTCGACACCGAAACCATTCCATTGGCGCTCACTCATGCGGACGCCATCTTCCCGCGCCTGGCGATCTGCAAACGCATTGGCAGTGGCACCTGGCGCGTTGTCGTTGCGAACTACGCCAAGCGCAAGCAAGCCATAACCGTCATTGCCCTGCTTGTGCGCGAGGTAGTTCCAATAAAGCTCCCGGTTTCCATCTTGGGCATAGTATTTGAGGATTTCGATATCCTTTTCATCAAGTCCTGTCATCAGAGATTCTCCTTATCCCGAATAGATCGCACCTTACAGCCCTCGACTCTGCACCATGAACTTCTTCAGATTGTCGCGCGCGGCTGCTTCGATCTTTTTCCAATCTGGCAGCGCGAAGCGGACGTACCGGATTTCCACCATGGCGCTCAAATCTTTTATGACAAACAAATGAGTACAGTCCGGAAGTGGATCTTCTTTGCTTCGGACTAGTCTCCCATCGCGGTACTCGACACCTGACTCGGTCACTTCATGAGAGGTGCACTTGATCAGCGTGCTGATCTGCCCATTGTGGTCGCGCGCCACATACCAGTCTTTTTGACTGGCGACATTGAAAATGCTTGTTGGCTCATCCGAGTGCGACTCGTTATAGCCATTTTTGCGATAATAGGTGAAGGATTTTTTCAGATCGGCATAGTATGGCGTCAGGCCATAAATCTCCTTACCCTGAATTCTACCCTCAAGACGTTCAGCCGGGTCGCCATCATCCGTAGAGTTCGGCGCGTATAGGACGTTATTTGGATCCACGCCATTCAAATAGTGGTACCCGATATCGACCGTCCGCGTCGACACATCCAGGCTCAGATGTGCGCGTTCGCCCGGTGCGAACGGCTGCAGCGACGGGTATTCCAGGTACAGGCCGAAACTGTCGTCGAAGTTCGGCCCCATCTGGTCGCCGAAGTAGTTGGCCGGAATGCGTAGCTTGTACGGACCCAGGCATGCCTCCATCAATGGCGGCGGCGTCTTGAACGGATCCTGTGGGCCGAGCTGGCGCTGTCTCACGCAGCCCTGGGCATTGGTGGAGGTAGCCGCCGGCGTGTCGGCAGAGCCGGACTGTGCGCACCCTGCCAGGGGCAGGATGCCGGCAAGCAACAAGCACTGGGCCAAGCGCGTGGCGGGTCGCATCTGCATCCTCCGATGATGGCGGCGGCAGTATAGACGCGCAGTGCCGGCCATCGGCACGCATCGCCACGGCGACCACCATCGCAGCAATACCGGGCTGCGCGACGGGCGTCCTTGCCTGTCATGCGCCGTCGCTCAGTACCGCCAGCGCAGCGTAACGCTGACGAACCGCGGCTCGCCGTAGTTCTGATAATCCAGGTTGGCCCAGTACTTCTTGTTCAATGCATTGGTCACCGCCAGCGTCGCGGTCCACTGCGTGCTGAGCTGGTAGTTGGCATTGAAGTGCACCAGCGCGTACGGATCCTGCACCACGGTGACCGGCCGCGTGGCGGCGCTGCCGTCGCCGAGCGGGCGCTGGATGTTGTAGCCGCGCACCGCGCTCTGCCAGCTCACGCCGCCTCCCAGGCTCAGGCGCTGCCAGGCGCCGGGCAGGCGCACCTGGGTGGACAGCTGCAGATAGTCCTCCGGCAGGTTGGCGTAGATCGCGTCGGTCGGCGCACGGGTGACCTTGGCGTGGGTGTAGCCGGCATTGAGCGTCCAGCCCGGGCGCAACTCGCCGTTGTATTCCAGTTCCCAGCCGCGGCTCTTGGTGCCGTCGACGCCGATGTAGGCCGAGCTGCCGTCGGGCAGCGAGGCTTCCGGCTGGGTCATGTCGCGCACCGCATAGTTGTCCTGCCTGGCCTCGAACACCGCCGCACTGAGCAGCGCGCGGCCGTCGGCCAGCTGCGCCTTGATGCCCGCTTCCAGGTTGGAGCCCTGCACCGGCGCCAGCAGGTTGTTGTCCTTGTCCTTGTAGTTCTGCGGATTGAAGATCTCGGTGTAGCTGGCGTAGGTGGAGATGGCCGGGGTGAGGTCGTAGACCAGGCCGACGTAGGGCGTGACCTCGTCGCTGACCCGGTAGCGGCCGCTGGTGCCGGTGTAGCTGCCGTCGGCGGCGAAGGCCTGGGTGCGGGTCTGCCAGGAACTCAGGCGTGCGCCGGCAATCAGTGACAGCGGTTCGACCAGGCGCAGCCGGGTGGAGGCGTACACGCCGCGCTGGGTGGTGCGTGCCTCGCGCCGCGCGCCGGTGCGCGTGGTGGTGATCTGGCCCACGTCGCCGTGCCAGTCGTAGACGTTGGGGATGTAGTAGCAGCGCTCGCGGCCGCAGGTGGTCCAGTCGCCCGGGTAGCGCAGCGCCAGGGTCGGCGTGGTCGACTGCAGGTCCTGCCAGCTGCCGCCGACCACCACGTCGTGGTCGCGGCCGAACAAGGGGAACGTGCCGGACAGGTACACGTCCAGGCCGTCGCGGGTGTCGGTGGCCTGCCCGGCGGCGGCGCGCAGGTAGATGCCGCTGCCGTCGCGCCTGGGATAGCCGCTGCCGTAGACGCGCAGGTTTTCGACCTCGCCCTCGGTGCGCGCCAGGTTGACCTTCAACAGCCAGTTGTCGCCGAAGCGCTGTTCCAGGTTGGCGAAGGTGGTGTGGGTGTTGCGCTGCCAGCGCGCCCACTTCGGCGCCAGGTTGGTGGAGGTCGGCAGGTCGGCGAAGCTGCCGTCGGCGAAGAAGTACGGCACCGTGCCCCAGGTCGAGCCGACCGGGTCGTTGTCCTGGCGCTGGTAGCCGACGGTGACCGTGGTGGTGTCGGTCAGGTCGCCTTCCAGCACCGCCATGCCGGACATCTTCTTCTCGGTGTAGTGGTCGTAGTAGTAGCCGCGGTCCTGCCAGGCGGCGACGAAACGGCTGCGGAAGCGGCCGTCGGCGGTCAGCGGCGCGGTGACGTCGGCCTGGGTGCGGCGGAAGTCCCAGGTGCCGAGCGAGGCCGCGAACGACGCATCGAAGCTCTTGCCGGGGCGCTTGCGCAGCAGGTTGACCGTGGCCGAGGGAATGCCGGCGCCGCTGAGCAGGCCGTTGGCGCCGCGGATCACCTCGACGCGGTCGTAGAAGACCATGTCGTATTCCTGGTTGGTGGAGCCGCTGTAGGTGGGCAGGCCGTCGACCTGGAAGTCGGTGATCTGGAAGCCGCGCGCGAAGTACAGCGGGCGCTGGGTGTCGTAGAAGGACACGTTGACGCCGGTGACGTTGCGCATGACGTCGTTGACGCTGAACAGCGATTCCTCTTCCAGCCGCTGCTGGCCCAGCACGCTCACCGACTGCGGCGTCTCCTGCAGCGTCAGCGGCAGGCGGGTGGTGGTGGACGGCTGCGCACGGCTCGGGCTGCCGCTGACCTCGACCTTGTCCAGCGTGGTCGGCTGCACGTCGGCCGCGGCCTCGGCTTCTGCGGCGAGCAGCGGTGCCGAGGCGGCGGAGAGCGCGGACAGCACGGCGAGGGACAGCAGACGGCGTGGAGCGGAGGAAAGCATGAATCGATCTCGCGAAGTTTGGGCACGGGGCGACACGGTCGCGCCGCGGGTGGCAGGAAAAGGACAGGCGCAGCCGCACTCCACGGCGGAAACCGGCGTGGCTGGCCCGGCAGGGCTGGCGGAGGGGCTGTGGCCGTGGATGGCCGTCGCAGAACGCAAATGTAAATCGTTAGCAACAACTTAACAAGGGTGGCCACGCACCGACACGCTGCGACACATCGGCGATGGGCCGCTAAACGCGCGGCAGCGGCAGGCCCGCGAAGTCCTTGACCGTGCGCAGCACGAAGCTGGAATTGACGTCGGCGACGCCGGCGGCATTGAGCAACTTGTCCAGCAGAAACGCGGAGAAGTGAGCCAGATCGCGGACGTAGACGTGCAACAAGTAGTCCATGTCGCCGGTCAGCGCATGGCAGGCGACCACCTCATCCCAGCCCTGCACGCTGTCGGCGAAATGGGCGATGCCGCTCTGGCCGTGCTTCTCCAGCTGCACGCGCACGAAGGCCTGCAGGCCCAGGCCGATCGCCGCCGGCACCAGCCGCGCGGCGTAGCCGGCGACCACGCCCTCGGCCTCCAGCCGCTGCACCCGGCGCAGGCAGGCCGAGGGCGACAGGTTCACCTGCGCGGCCAGCTCGGCGTTGCTGGCGCGGCCTTCCCGCTGCAGCAGGGCGAGCAGGCGCAGGTCGGTGCGGTCGAAGGTCGGCGATCCGGTCATTTATTGCTCTGCAACATGGCTTATACGCAATAATCTTGCGCGCAGCGCGCCGATCCGTGCAACTTCGCAAGCCCATTGCGCGCCCGCGCGCCTACCATCGTGGCTATTCCTTTCCGGAGCGTCGACCATGGACACCGCACCGCGCCGCGTCGAACACCAGCAGACCGACAAGGGCTACGTGCCGGTCTACACCACGGCCGTGGTGACCCAGCCGTGGGACAGCTACAGCGCCGACGACCACGCCACCTGGGGCACGCTGTACACGCGCCAGCGCGAGCTGCTGGTCGGCCGCGCCTGCGCCGAGTTCCTGCAGGCGCAGGACGCGATGGGCATGAGTTCGCAGGCGATCCCGCGCTTCGACGAGCTCAACGCGGTGCTGCAGGCGACCACCGGCTGGACCCTGGTCGGCGTGGAAGGGTTGCTGCCGGAGCTGGACTTCTTCGACCACCTGGCCAACCGCCGCTTCCCGGTGACCTGGTGGATCCGCCGTCCCGAGCAGATCGACTACATCGCCGAGCCGGACCTGTTCCACGACCTGTTCGGCCACGTGCCGCTGCTGATGAACCCGCTGTTCGCCGACTACATGCAGGCCTACGGGCGCGGCGGCGTCAAGGCGCACGCGATCGGTCCGGACGCGCTGCAGAACCTGACCCGGCTGTACTGGTACACGGTGGAGTTCGGCCTGATCGACACCCCCGACGGCCTGCGCATCTACGGCGCCGGCATCGTCTCGTCGAAGGGCGAATCGCTCTACTCGCTGGAGTCGGACGCCCCCAACCGCATCGGCTTCGACCTGCAGCGGATCATGCGCACCCGCTACCGCATCGACACCTACCAGAAGACCTACTTCGTCATCGACAGCTTCGAGCAACTGATGCAGGCGACCGCGCCGGATTTCACCCCGATCTATGCGGCACTGGCCGACCAGGCGCATCTGCCGGCTGGCCAGGTACAGGCGCAGGACCGCGTGTTCCATGCCGGCAGCGGCGAAGGCTGGGCGGACGGCGGCGACGTGTGAATCGCGGCATTACCCGTCTCCGCCAAACCTGACGGAGACGGGGCAGGGCGCCGGGTCAGTCGGTGCCGTACTTCGGGTTGTAGGGCCCGTACAACAAGCCGCCAGGGTGGCCGGCGGACAGCAGACGCTGGCTGGCCACGTTCCCCATCTGATGCCCTTGGTCGGTGACCTGGTTGACGACCTGATTGATCGCAGCCGTCACCAGCATTCCGACCAGGCCGCCCCCGGCGTTGTTCTGATTTTCGCCGCTCGACGCCTGTGCCTGGCCCTGCCACAGCACCGTCCCGGTGCGCAGATCCACCAGCTTGGCGTTGGCCGAGACCACGACCACGCTGTTGATGATCTGGTAGACAGCACCGTACTTTTCCACGGTGATGTACAGCGCGGCGTCGGCGCCGAAGATTTCCCGCAACTTCTCCGGAGACACCGCCTGTGCTTCATCCGCCACGGTGATGCCGTTCTGCTTGAAGGTCTCGTAGACCGGCGCCACCGGCATCACGTAGTAGCCCGCTTCGGCCAGCGGCAACGTGGTGACCGACAGCACGCTCAGGCTGGCGTTGACGTCCGGTGCATGGCTGACCGGCGGCAAGACCAGGATCGACCGCGGCTTGCTGGCCTTGTACGCGCTGTAATCTTGCGACATCGGCTGCGTCGCGCAGGCGCTCAGCAGCAGACCGAGCACGGCCACGCAGGCCATTCTTGCGACGTTCTTCATTGCGCGCTCCTCGCGTTGCTGGCGTTCTTCAACAACAGATCGATGTAGGTGCCGGACTCGGGATACTGCGTCTTCTCGGCGAGGAGTTCCTGCTGCGCTTTGGCATCGTTGCCGGTTTCGGCGTACAGCATGCCCAGATGCGCCTGCAGTCCCGGCGGCGGCCTGCGGTTGGCGGCCTGCATCACCTGCAGGTCCTTTTCCAGCGCCTGGATCTGCTGTTCCGGGCTACCGCCCTTGAAGTGGCTGTAGACCTGATCCTGGTAGCTGCCCCACTGGTAGAGCGAGGCGCTCTGGTGGGCGCAGCCGACCAGCGCGAGCATGGCGCAGGCGCCAAGCCAGAACCGCGTGCGGACATTGAGGGTATTCATGTGCAAGGGTCCGTTGCGGGTCACTTGACCGGCTTCCAGGCGCCGGAGTCGATCGCGGCGGTGAGATTGTTGACAGCCTCGCGGATCGCCAGATCCAGGACTTTGCCGTTGAGCGTGGAGTCGTAGCTGGAGGTCCCGCCGAAGCCGACGACCTCGCGGTTGGACAAGGTGTACTCGCCGCCGCCCTGCACCGAATACACCACTTCGGATGTCGCGCTATCGACCACGTTCAGGCTGACCTTGGCATAGGCCTGCTGCTGCTTGCCACGGCCGAGAATGCCGAACAGCTGCGTATCGCCGGTCTCCTTGCGGCCGAACTCGGTCACGTCGCCAGTCACGACGTAGTCGGCGCCCTTGAGTTGCTGCGCCTGGCCCTTGATCTGCGCTTCCTGCTTGATCTCGCCCATGTTGTCGCGATCCAGCACACGGAAACGATTGGTCTGCTGCAGATGGGTGATCAGGATGGTCTTGGCCTGGCTGCCCAGGCGATCCGCACCATCGGAAAACAGGCCGCGCATGAAGGACGAGCGGTTGTCGAACTTGCCCACCGCGATCGGCGCGCGTGCGCCGGCGTAAGGCACGCTGGCCGCCGAAACTGTCTGCGGTTTGACGCTCTGATGGGTTTCGGTCGCGCAGGCCGCCAAGCCCAACGCAAGCGTCAACCCCATGGCCCCCTTGATCACACTGTCCTTCATCGATTGCCCCTTGTTGATACAGCTACGAAAAAACGCATCGCCATCGGCTCTGTCCTTGCCCAGCGTCGCCGCATGCGACAGGCATGCACGATCGCGTGCGGACGGCGCGATCCGGGCCATCGGCGAAAGCAGGGAAACAGGCGCTGCAGAAGAGTGATGTCGCTCCATGACCATCCTGCGCAGGGCAGGGAAAGAAAAATCCATGTCGTCCCGCGACGCAGCGGGACCCAGCTAGGTGATGTGTATCGGCGGCGCTAGGTGGAACTTTAGAAATTTTTGCGGGGCTGTCGCAATGCGGGCGTGCCCGGGCCGTGTTGCTCGGTCGCCGGACCTGGATGCTGCGCCATCGCGCTGCGGCACACTGCATCGCGCCAGAGATCGGCCAATCCACAGCGGAGAATCGGCAATGCGCCGATCCCGGGCCACCGACGGCGACCCTACGCTGCGCAGCGAGCAAGATCGGTGCGCCACGACGCGGCCACCCCGGATTCCCGGATGCTCCCGCCCAACGCATGTTGGCGGTCCTGTGCGTCGGGAGAATCCTCATGCTCATTTATGTCGGCCTGGACGGCGATCAGGCGGATCAGCGCGGCGCCAAGCTGAAAGCCTTGCAATCCCACTTCGGCGAAAACCAATCGCATGCGCTGACCCTGCTCGACGCGGCCTCGCTATCGTCCAGCAACAAGACGCGCGGCAAGCGCTTGGTGATCAATTCGCACGGCAACGTCAACGTCTTCGCCGGGCTTGCACCGGAGGCATTCCTGCAGCAACTGCTGGCCAAGGGACTGGGCAAGGAGTCGTTCGAGGAGATCGTGCTGATGGCCTGCCAGGTCGGCGCGCAGAGCCAAACCAACTCCATCGCCAACAACTTCGCCAAGGACCTGAAGCGCTTGCTGGTCGGCCACGGCATCCTCGCCAAGCTGTACGCGCCGCGCGGCACGCTGACCTACCTCGTGCACACCGAGCAGAAGCTGGGCCAGACGTTCTACGTGGTGGACACCATGCATATTGCCTGCCCGGAGCGGAACTATTCGCTGGCGGAAGGCCTGCTGCTGGTGCAGTAAGTTCGCATGCCAACGCCCCGCAGATGCGGGGCGTTTGGCGAACACGCTACCGGACACACCCGCCTGGGCGGGCGCGACCTCAGGCCGCGGCGGCGTCGGCCTTGCCCAGCACGCCGGCGACGAAGGCGCGCAGGTCGGCGTCCTTGGCGTTGTCGAAGAAGCACTGCTGGAAGCGCGGGCCGCCCACGGCCTGCTTGACCAGTTCCGGATCCAGCGCGCGCAGGCCGTCCAGGTAGGACTTGGCCAGGGCCTGCTTGACCTGGGTCAGGATGCCGGCGTTGGCCTGCTGCGATTCGCGGCGCTCGGCCGGGTAGCCCATGCCGCGCTCGCCGCTGAAGGCCTTCTCGAAGATGTAGCGCACGTTGATCTCCGCGCCCCAGCCGTAGCCCTTGGCGAAGGCCAGCGCCAGCGCGTTGCCGTTGTTGACCTGGGCGAACAGGTAGGCGTCGGTCGGCTCGATGCAGTAGCCGCAGAACACGCCCGGGTGCGCGTTGAGCGACATCATCGCGCCCTGCCCGGTGCCGCAGCCGGCGACCACGAAGTCCACCGCGCCGGCATTGAGCAGCAGGCCGGCGCAGATGCCCAGGTGGATGTAGGTCAGGCGGTGGTCGGCGTCGCCGTCCATGCCGACGTTGAACACGCTGTGGCCCTGTGCGGCGGCGACGTCGTTGAGCTGCTGCAGGATCACCGGGTTCTTGGCGGCCTGGCTGAACTCGTTCATTAGGGCGATTTTCATGGGGGTCCTTTGCGTGGGGGATTGGTTGGTGGGGGCAGGTTGGGCGGAACACGGGTCGGCGGCTGACGTACCCTCATCCGCCCTGACGGGCACCTTCTCCCGAAGGGAGAAGGGACGGCAGTTAGCGGGCGAGCCAGCCGCCGTCGACCGGGATCACGGTGCCGTTGACGTAGTCCGAGGCGCTGCTGGCCAGGAACACCGCGGTGCCGCCCAGGTCCTCCGGTACGCCCCAGCGGCCGGCCGGGATACGGTCCAGGATCGCCTGGTTGCGTGCGGCGTCGGCGCGCAGCTGCGCGGTGTTGTCGGTGGCCATGTAGCCCGGGGCGATGGCGTTGATGTTGACGCCCTTGGCGCCCCACTCGTTGGCCAGCAGACGGGTGATGCCGGCGATGCCGGACTTGCTGGCGGTATACGAGGGCACGCGGATGCCGCCCTGGAACGACAGCATCGAGGCGATGTTGATGATCTTGCCGCTGCCCTGGGCGATGAAGTGGCGGCCGGCGGCCTGGCACATGAAGAACGCGGACTTGATGTTGACGTTCATGACGTCGTCCCAGTCCTGCTCGCTGAAGTCCACCGCATCGGCACGGCGGATCAGCCCGGCGTTGTTGACCAGGATGTCGAGACGGCCGAGCCCGGCCAGGGTCTCGTCGAGAATGCGCTGCACCGGCTCGATGCTGATCAGGTTGGCCTCGATGGCGACGAAGCGGCGGCCCAGCGCGGTGACCTTGGCCTCGGTCTCGGTGGGCGCGGCGATGCCGGCGGCGGCGATGTCGGCGCCGGCCTGCGCCAGCGCCACGGCGATGCCTTGGCCGAGGCCGGTGTTGGCGCCGGTGACCAGGGCGACCTTGCCTTCGAGACTGAACGGGTGGGTCATTGCGTGGACTCCTTGAGGGAATGCGGACGACGGGAATGGGAGCGGCGCGCGGGACGGCGGCCTACTTGAGCTGGCAGATGTCCAGCACGTGCATGTCGGTGTAGTCGAGGTTCTCGCCGCCCATCGCCCAGATGAAGGCGTAGTTGGCGGTGCCGGCGCCCATGTGGATCGACCACGGCGGCGACACCACGGCCTCGTTGTTCTGCACCACGATGTGGCGCTGCGCGTCCGGCTCGCCCATGAAGTGGTAGACGCGGTCGTTGGCGCCGAGATCGAAGTAGAAATAGACCTCGCTGCGGCGGTCGTGCAGGTGCGGCGGCATGGTGTTCCAGACGCTGCCCGGCTTGAGCACGGTCAGGCCCAGCAGCAGCTGCGAGGACTGGCAGGTGGCCGGCACGATGTACTGGTAGATGGTGCGTTCGTTGCTGGTCTCCAGCGCGCCGCGGTCCAGCGCCACCGCCTCGGCGATCGACAGGCGCTTGGTGGCGAAGCGCGCGTGCGCCGGCGTGGAGGCCAGATAGAACTGCGCCGGGTTGGCCGCGTCGTCGGAGGCGAACACCACCTCGGCGCTGCCCATCGCCACGTACAGGCCGTCCTTCGGGCCCAGCGGATACACGGTGCCGTCGACGGTGACGGTGCCGCTGCCGGCGCCGACGTTGATCACGCCCAGCTCGCGCCGCTCCAGGAACGGGTGTCCCGCGGCCGAGGCCGGTTCGCTCTGCGCCGGCAGCGTCAGCGCCCGCGTGCGCGGGGCGGCGCCGCCGAGCACGAAGCGCTCGTAGTGGGTGTACTTCAGGGTCACCGCGTCGTCGACGAACAGGCCATCGAGCAGGTACAGGTCGCGCAGCTGGTCGTTGCTGGCGCCCTTGATCGCGTCGGGATGGGTCGCGTAGTGGGTCTTGCAGTACAGGGACATGGGGCGCTCCAAGGCAGGCGACGGCGTGTGTCAGCCCGCCACGGAGGACAGTCTAGCGGGTCTGGTAAACCGGTGTCATTCCGCAGTGCACGAAGGGCCGGGATTGGGGATTCGGGAGTGGGGATTGGCAAGCGGCGCCGCCCAGGCGGCGCGGGTCTCACCGCGGGAGCTGTTGGCCGACGTCGATGCGGTTGCCGTCGGGGTCGGCGAAGACGAAGCAGCGCAGGCCGAAGTCGGCATCGCGGATCGCCTTGATGATGCGCACGCCCTGCGCCTGCAGGCCGTCGTACAGGGCCGCGGCGTCGTCGACGATCAGGTGGGCGACGTTGCTGGTGCTGCCGCGGTGGTCGGGACGCAGGGTCAGGTGCAGTTCGGCGTCGTCCTTCTTCAGGATCACGAAACCGACCGGATTGCCGTTCTGGAACACGCTGCGGAAGCCCAGGCGCTCGGTGTAGAAGGCGACGGCGCGGGCGATCTCGGCGACGGGCACGGTCGGCGCCAGGCGGCCGAAACGGACCGCGACGGGGGCGGGGATGGGGGACGACATGGCGAAGGCTCCTCGCAGGAAGGCCGCGCGGTCCGCCCGGGCGGTGCCGGAACGGAGCGGGCCTTCGATGGGCGGAGCGGTGTCCGCACGGTCGGCGGCAGTGTAGACCGTTTGCGGCGAGTCGGGAGGCGGTGGGGGACACGTGCCCCGGCCGACATGTGGGTGCGACGCATGGATGGCGTTGAAACGCGCACGCCCCGCGGTCAGCAGGCGCTTCACTGCTGCCTGGGAACGGCTCCCGGTCTGCCGGGAATCGTTCGCCGCGGCAGTTCGGTTCGTGCGCGTCGGGGCTGAAGCCGCTCCCACAAGAATGCGCTGGGCCTCCCTGTGGGAGGGACTTCAGTCCCGACGACGGAGGGTGTCAGTCGGCTTTCGGCTTCGCTTGTCGCGTCTGCACGACCGTCGACTCCCCACAAAGCGCCTGACACCCGCATTGCAGGTCGCTGACGCCGCTCCCGCAGCGGCGGATGCGCGTGCGGCGGAGCCAGGCGAACTGGCGGGGCGCGAATCATGCATCTCGCCGTGTCGTCGCGAGCGCCTGGCAGGCCGCAAGCCTCCGTCTGCCACCGCTCGCTGCGGCAGCTCGCCGCGCCGCCGCGCCGCCGCGCTCAGTCTTCCGGCGGCTGGCAGGAGTCGCGCACGATCAGGTGCGGGCGCACGCTGGCCACCGCCAGCGACGGCGTGCCCTCGGGCTGGATCAGCATGGCCGCGGCGGTGCGGCCGGTGTCGCGGGTGTGCCGGCGCACCGAGGTCAGCGACGGCCACAGCCGCGAGGCCAGCGGGCTGTCGTCGTAGCCGATGATCGACAGCTGGCGCGGGATGTTGATGTTGGCGCGCAGCGCGACCTTGTACACGCCGGCGGCCATTTCGTCGTTGCCGGTGAAGATCGCGCTGGGGCGCTGCTTGCCCAGCAGCAGCTTTTCCGCCGCGGCCACGCCCGATTCGAAGGTGTAGCCGGCCTCGACGATGCGCGCCGGCGGCAGTTCGATGCCGCGCCGGGTCAGCGCGTCGATGAAGCCGGCGGTGCGCTCGTGCGCGGAGCGGTAGGCGCTGGGGCCGGTGATCAGGGCGATGTCGCGGTGGCCCAGCGACAGCAGGTAGTCGGCGGCCTCGGCGGCGCCGTCGCGGTCGTGGGTGACCACCATCTGCGAGGTGTCGTCCAGCGGCAGCGAGGCGATGCGGGTGTAGCGCACGCCGATGCCGGCGAGCATGTCGGCCAGGGCCTGGTCCTCGGAGGCGCGCGGCACCAGGATCACCCCGTGCAGCTTCTGCTGCTGCACGAAGCGGCGCACGCCCTCGATGTAGCCGGGACTGCGACTGTCGCAAGGATGCACCACCAGTTCGAAGCTGGAGCCGCGCAGTGCGTCCAGCGCGCCGTACTGCATGTCCACGATGTACTGCGCGGTGGGGTTGTCGTAGACCATGCCGATCAGGAACGAGCGACGGAACGCCAGCCCGCGCGCCAGCGGGTCCGGCGCATAGCCGACCTCGCGCATCAGCGCCTCGACCTTCTCGCGGGTGTCTTTGCGCACCAGCGGCGAGTTGTTGATGATCCGCGACACGGTCTTCTTCGACACCCCTGACAGGCGCGCGATGTCGTTGATCGTCGCGGCCTTGCCGTGGGCGGAAGCGGGAGCATCGACGGAACGGGGCTTGTTCGGCGCCATGGACGGAAAACCGGGCGAAAGAAAGGGGATTCTACTGGGTGTCATGTTCGCTCCAGCGCACGGTCACGGAAGCGGTGTAGGCGCACCGCCCCGGTGACCGGCCGCGGCGCTGCCAAGGCCTGCAGCGGCCATCGGCGCGAACGGCCCACGGTCACCCGCCTGGCGCGAGCCGGCGCCGCCGGACCGGCTCAGGCGCGCAGCGCGCGCGGCAGCCACAGCGACAGCTCCGGGAAGAACGCCACGATCAGCAGCACGCACAGCGCCGCCAGCCAGAACGGCCAGATGGTGCGCATGCTCTGGGCCACGGTGATCTGTCCGATCGAGGTACCGATGAACAGCACCGAGCCCACCGGCGGGGTGATCAGGCCGATGCCGCCGGCCAGCACCATCACCAGGCCGAAATGGATCGGGTCGATGCCGTAGGCCTTGGCTACCGGCAGGAAGATCGGCGTGCAGATCAGGATCTTCGGCGCCAGGTCCATGAACATGCCCAGCAGCAGCAGCATCACCACGATCATCAGCAGCACGGTGTGCTGGCTGTGGGCGATGGACTGCAGGAAGTGCACCGCCGCCGCCGGTACCTGCAGGTAGGCCAGCAGCCAGCCGAACACCGCCGCGGTGGCGATCACGAACAGGATCACCCCGGTTGTGCGCGCGGCATGCGTCACCGCACCGAAGAACTCGGCCCAGCGCAGCTGCCGGTACAGCAGCGCGGTGACCAGCAGCGCGTACACCACCGCGATCGCCGCGCTCTCCACCGCGGTGAAGATGCCGGCGCGGATGCCGACGAAGATCAGCGCGACCAGGCCCAGGCCCGGCAGCGCGCCGACCAGGCGCAGCGCCACCGCGCGCCAGCCCGGGAACGCCTCGGTGCCGTAGCCGCGCGAGCGCGCCACCGCGTAGCCGGTGAGCATCATCGCCGCGGTCATCAGCAGAGCCGGGACGATGCCGGCGGCGAACAGGTCGGCGATCGACAGGCCGCCACCGGCCGCGGCCGAGAACAGGATCAGGTTGTGCGAGGGCGGCACCAGCAGCGCCACCAGCGCCGCGGTCATGCTCACGTTGACCGCGTAGTCGCGGTCGTAGCCGCGGTTGATCATCTGCGGAATCATGGTGCCGCCGACCGCCGAGACGTCGGCGATGGCCGAGCCGGACACGCCGCCGAAGAACAGCGAGGACAGCACGCTGACCTGGCCCAGGCCGCCGCGCATGCGCCCGACCAGCGAGGACGCCAGCGCAATCAGGCGGTCGGAGATGCCACCGCGCAGCATCAGTTCGCCGGCGAAGATGAACAACGGGATCGCGATCAGCGACGCCGAGCCGCTGCCGGCGGAGATCTGCTGCACCAGCACCACCGCCGGCAGGTCCAGATACAGCAGCGTGGCCAGCGCGGCCGTGCCCAGCGCATACGCCACCGGCACGCCGATCAGCAGCAGCACCACGAACAAGCCCAACAGGATGGCGATGGCCATGCTCAGTTCCTCCCCATGGTGGTGCCCGGGCGCAGCACCCGCCAGGCCTGGTACAGCGCGAACACGCTCATCAGCGCGCCGCCGATCGACAGCGGCAGGTAGTTGATGCTCTGCGGCATCTGCGCGCCGGCCATCTTGATGTCCAGCCCGTCCAGCAGCAGCACCGCGCCCCACCACGCGATCACCGCACCGATGGCGGCCACCAGCAGCGGGCGCACCAGGTCGATGACGCGGCGCAGGTTGGCGTGCAGCGTCTCGGCCAGCAGGAAGAAGCCGAAGTGGCGGCGGGTGTGCACGCCGGCGGCGGCACCCAGGCTCATCGCCGTGCTCAGCAGCAGCAGCGTCACCGGCTCGGTCCAGCTCGGCGAGTCGTTGAGCACGTAGCGGGTGAACACCTGCCAGCCCTGCACCACCACCAGCCCGAGCAGGGCGGCGGCGGCGGTGCCGATGGCGAGGTTGGCGATCCGGTCCAGCAGCCGCTGCAGCGGCGGCACCGGGAGGGCGGGGGCGTGGTCGGTCATCGGCATGGGCTCAGGCGAAATCGCGAATGCGGCGGTAGAGGGCTTCGATCTCCGGCTGCTGCCGGTACTCGGCCAGCAGCGGCGCGGCGGCCTTGCGGAAGGCCGGCATGTCCACCTCGTTGATGGCCACGCCGTAGTCGATCACCTGCTGCCGCGCCTGCGCCTCGGAGGCATCCCACAGCCGGCGCATCACCGTCACCGACTGCCGCGCCGTCTCCAGCACCAGCGCGCGCTGGTCCGGCGTCAGCGTCTCGAAACTGCGCCGGGACATCACCAGCACGTCCGGCGCGTACGAGTGATCGCTCTGCGACCAGTAGTGCGCGGCCTCGAAGTGGCGGCTGGACTGGAAGCTGCGCATGTTGTTCTCGGCGCCGTCGATCATGTGCGTTTCCATCGCCGAGAAGGTCTCGCCCAGCGACATCGGCGTGGGGTTGGCGCCGAGCATGCGCATCAGCTTGAGGAAGATGTCCGAGTTCGCCACGCGCAGCTTGAGCCCGTGCAGGTCCTTGGGCTGCCGCAGCGGATGCTTGGTGTTGTAGAAGCAGCGCGCGCCGGAGTCGTAGATCGCCAGCCCGACCAGGTCGCGCTGTTCGAAGCTGCGCAGGATGCTGTCGCCGACATGGCCGTCGATCGCGCGGCGCAGGTGCGCCACCGAGTCGAACACGTACGGCAGGCACAGCGCCTGGGTCAGCGGGAAGGCGTTGTTCAACGCACCGGAGTACACGCGGGTGATGTCGATGGCGCCGAAGCGCGCCATGTCGATCGCCTCCGCCTCGCGACCGAGCTGGCCGGAGTGATACTCGCGCAGGCGCAGGCGGCCGCCGGTCTTCTGCTCCAGGATCTGCCCGAACCAGCGCACCGCCTCCACGGTGGGGTAGTCGGCCACGTGCACGTCGGTGGCGGTGAGCAGGCGCGTACCGCTACCGCCGGCCTGCGCCAGCGCACCCAGCGGCACGCCGGCCGCGGCCGCCGCGGTCAGGCCCGCGCCCAGGAATCGTCTACGAGTGATCATGCTGCGCCCTCCCGCGCGTCATTGCCGTCGCCAGCCTAGGCCGCGACCGCCCTGCAGTGAAGTTCGCCGTAGCCGTCGAAGCGGATCGTCGCCTGCTGGCCGATGGCGATGTCGTGGATGCCGGTGGCGTTGCCGGTGGCGATCAGCTCGCCGCGGCGCAGCGGCCGGCCACGCCTGGCCGAGCGCGCCAGCGCGAACGCGAACGCCGCACGCAGGCCGCCCGGCAACAGCGTGGCGCCGCCGGTGCCCACGCACTGACCCTCGATCCAGGTCTCGGCGCGCAGCGCGGTCTCGTCCAGCGCGGTCCAGTCCGGCACCTGCGGCCCCAGCAGCAGGCCGTTGTTGTTGCCGAAATCGGAGATCACCACGCGCGGCCCCAGCTGGTTGATCGTGGCCAGCGGGCTGCTCGCCACCTCGACGCCGACGAACAGCGTCGCCGGCACCTGCGCGGCCTGCTGTGGAGTCCAGTGCAACTGGTCGGCCGGCACGTCCGCGTCCAGGCGCAGCACGTACTCGGCCTCGACCGCGCCGAAGCCGCCCTCGAACACCGGGATGTCCGTTGTTCCACCGGTAGCATTCCACAGCGCAGCCGCGAAGATCGGGCCCAGCAGGCGCTCGTCCCCGGAGTGATCGCGACGCTCGGCGGCGATGTAGCCGACCTTCCAGCCGACCACACGGTCCGGCCATTGCGCGATCGCCAGGTCCTGCACGCGGTAGGCGGTCTCCAGATCGTCGGGGATGACACCGGGGAAATCGGGCAACGAGCGGCCCTGGCGACGGGCCTGGACGAAGCGGGCCGCGATGTCGGCCAACGCGGGCGGTGGCGTCTGCGACGGGCCGGAAGGAAGGCTCAAGGGCATCTCCGCAAGGAATGTGGGGGATCGGAATTGCTGCGCCGCGCATCGACAGCGCGTTGCGCCGTTGTATATGGTAAACCGGTGTCATTGGCAATGTGCGGTGCGGCAAAAGGCCGGGAATCGGGAATCGGGAATCGGGAATCGGCAAAGGCAACAGCAACAGCAACAGCAACAGCAACAGCGATACAGCGCCATGCGTTGGCGCAGGCGGCGCGCACACTGGGGCCATCGTGCCCTCGGCCACGCGCCGCGGGTTTCTTCCATCCACGACGAGATCTCGATGATGTCGGCCCGACTCCTCGCCACCCGCCTACGTCCCGCCGAACCACTGTCCCCATCCTGCGGCAGGCACAGCCCCCGCTCCGGCATCGCCCTGCTGGCAGCGCTGTGCCTGTTGCTGGGCGCCCTCGGCCCGACGGCAGCGGCCGAGCGGCCGGCCAGCGAGAGCGCTGCCGAGGCGGCGGCGCGGCTGCCGCTGTGGCCCGGTCCGGCGCCGGGGTCGACGGCCGGCTCCGAGCACGCGCATCTGGTCGAGCGCAGCGACGACCCGGCCCTGCCCGATCGCGCGCTCAGCGGCCGTTACCAGCCCTACATGGTGGTGTACCGGCCGAAGCACCCGAACGGCAGCGCGCTGCTGGTGGCGCCGGGCGGCGGCTATGCGCGCGTGGTGCTGGACAAGGAAGGCACGGCATTGGTATCGATCTTCGCCGAACAAGCCGGCATCACCCTGTTCGTGCTGCGTTACCGGCTGCCCGATGCGGCCGCCGACGGCGCCATGGCGCGCGACCAGCCACTGGCCGATGCGCAGCGCGCGCTGCGCCTGATCCGCGCGCATGCCGCCGACTACGGCGTGGATCCGCAGCGCATCGGCGCGATCGGCTTCTCCGCCGGCGGCCACGTCGCCGCCAGCCTCGGCACCCGCTACGACGACGTGGTGTATCCGGCGCGCGATGCGATCGACCGGGTCAGCGCGCGGCCGGATTTCCTGTTGCTGCTGTACCCGGTCATCGACATGGGTAGCGGCACCGCGGCGCACACCGGCTCACGGCTGCGGCTGCTGGGCCGCCATCCGGACGCGGCGACCATGGCCGCCTACTCGCTGCAGAACCGGGTGCATGCCGGCATGCCGCCGACCTTCCTGGTGCACGCGCAGGACGATCCGGTAGTGCCGGAAGAGAACAGCCTGCTGTTCTACCAGGCGCTGCGCCAGGCCGGGGTGCCGGCCGAGCTGCACCTGTTCGCGCACGGCGGCCATGGCTTCGGCACCCGCGGCATCGCCGGCCTGCCGCTGGCGGCATGGCCGCAGCTGGCGCTGGGCTGGATGCGCAGCGTGCAGGACGATCCCCGCGCCCGCGCGCCGATCCCGCCACCGGCGGGCACGCCGTGAGCCCGTCCGTGAGCGACCTCTCCACCACGCGGCGGCGCCCGCCTCGCCCGGTCCACGCACGCCGCCGGACCGCCGGCCGTCGCAAACACGGCCACGCCGCCACACCTCTCGCGTCCCCGATCGCCTAGCCAGGACACCGTCCACGCATGACCGCCCGCCCTCGCCTGCCCGCCCCGCTCCCCACCGCGCCCGACGCGGCCGCCCCCGACGACCATGGCCGCCGCCGCTTCCTGCGCGACGGCGCGCTCGGCGCCCTGGCCTTCAGCGGCGCGCTGCCCGGTCTGGCGCCGGCCTCGGTGCCGATGCGGGCGGCGCCGCTGGCGCGCACCCGCAGCGGCCGCATCCGTGGCGTGCGCGAGCAGGGCGTGTGCGTGTTCAAGGGCATTGCCTACGGCGCCGACACCGCGCCGCGACGCTTCCAACCGGCGCTGCAGGAACGGCCCTGGCACGGCGTGCGCGACTGCGGCGCCTATGGTGCGTCGGCGCCGCAGCGCGGGTCCGAGCCGGTCAGCGAGGACTGCCTGTTCCTCAACGTCTGGACCCCGGGCCTGCGCGACGGTGCGAAGCGTCCGATCCTGTTCTACATCCACGGCGGCGCCTACAACAACGGCTCCGGCAGCGACCCGCTGTACGACGGCGTGCGCCTGTGCCAGCGCGGCGACGTGGTGGTGGTCAGCGTCAATCATCGCCTCAATGCGTTCGGCTATCTGTACCTGGCGCCGTTCGGGGGCGACGCCTATGCCGCCTCCGGCAATGTCGGCCAGCTCGACCTGGTGCAGGCGCTGCAGTGGGTGCGCGCGCACGCGGCCGAGTTCGGCGGCGATGCCGGCAACGTCACCGTGTTCGGCCAGTCCGGCGGCGGCGCCAAGATCGCCACGCTGATGGCGATGCCGGCCGCGCAGGGGCTGTTCCACCGCGCCTGGACCATGAGCGGGCAACAGGTCACCGCCGCCGGGCCACGTGCCGCCGGCCAGCGCGCGCAGTTGCTGCTGCAGGCGTTGCAGTTGGAACCATCGCAACTGGACGCGCTGCGCACGCTGCCGCTGCAGCGCGTGCTCGAGGCCACGCGCATCCGCGATCCATCGCGCGCGGAGGACACCGCGCTGTACCTGGGCCCGGTGCTGGATGCGCAGGTGCTGCACCGCCATCCGTTCTGGCCGGACGCGCCGCCGCAGTCGGCGCGCATCCCGATGGTGATCGGCAACACCCACGACGAGACCCGCGCCTTCCTCGGCCACGATCCGGCCAACTTCGCGCTGACCTGGGACGCGCTGCCGGCCAAGCTGGCGCAGGAGCAGTACGTGGACCTGCCGCCGCAGGTGGTGATCGCCGAGTACCGACGGCTGTATCCGCACTACACGCCGAGCGAGGTGTTCTTCGCCGCCACCACCGCCGGCCGCTCCTGGCGTGGCGCGGTCGAGGAAGCCGAGGCGCGCGCGCGGCAGGGCGCGCCGACCTGGGTCTACCAACTGGACTGGGGTTCGCCACTGGACGGCGGCAAGTTCGGCGCCTTCCACACCCTGGACATCCCGCTGGTGTTCGACAACATCCGCCAGCCCGGATCGCGCACCGGCGATGGCGCCGACGCGCAGCGCATGGCCGATGCGATGAGCGCAGCGCTGCTGGCCTTCGCCCGCCACGGCGATCCCAACCACCCCGGCCTGCCACGCTGGGCACCGTACTCGCTGGCCCAGCGCGAAACCCTGCTGTTCGACACCGACAGCCGCCTGGCGCACGACCCGCGCGGCGGCGAGCGCCAGCTCTACGCGCAGGTGCCGTTCGTGCAGCGGGGGACGTTCTGAGGCGGCGGTGGTCAAGTGCCGCGTGCAGCGTTCGCGGCCGTGACGAAGCACGTGTGCGCCCCCGTCGAAAGCAGAGGCGGGCTTCCCAGGTCGGTCGGTGTGCCGCGTCGGGACTGAAGTCCCTCCCACAATGGCGGCTGCGGCGTCGGTCGCGAGGGCTGGTGCGCCGGCTCAGCGCGCTACCAGCCGGTGTCCTCGGCCAGCACCACGCGGTTGCCGACGGCGCGCGCGGAATCCAGCAATGCCTCGGCCCGTTGCATCAGCGTGGCCGGCGTGTCCTCGGGCGTGGCCAGCAGCGCACCGACGCTGACCGTCAGCGCCTGCGCGTCCGCCGCATCCTGGGCGATCGCCATCACCTCGACCATGTCGCGCAGCGCCGGCGCCACCTGGCGCAGGTGCGCGCCGCTGGCGTCGTACAGCACCAGCGCGAAGCGGTCGGCGCCGATGCGCATGGCCACGTCCAGCGGCCGCAGCAGGCATTGCATGGCCTCGGCCACCTCCAGCACCGCGCGGTCGGCGGCCCCGGCGCCGCTGCGCTGGTTCAGCGCGGCGAAGCCGTCGAGTTGGACCAGGATCAGCGCCAGCCCGCGCTGCAGGCGCCCGCGCTCGGCCAGCGCCACCGCCAGGTGTTCGTCGAAGCGGCGGCGGTCGCCCAGGCCGGTGAGCGCGTCGCGCAAGGCCTCGTCGTCGCGTACCCGCCGCTGCAGGAAGCCTTCGCGGCGCGAGTGTTCGCGCAGGTAGCCGCCGGCCGCACCGACCGGCACCGCGGTCCACAGCAGCCACTGCAGGCGCAGGTAGGCATCGTGCGCCGCGCCCTCCAGCAGCAGATGGCCGGCCACGGCGCTGATCGCGCACAGCAGCAGCGCCACCGCCACGCTCTGCCACAACGCCATGCCCAACGGGAAGAAGCCGGCCACGATCACCAGGGTCATCACCGCCGCCGCATAGCGCAGTTCCTGCGGCGGGTAGCCGATGCTCGACAGCACCAGCCCGGTGCCGCCGACCAGCAGCAACAGCGCGGCGCGGCCGGGGCCGTGCGTGTCGGCGCGATGGATCGCCGCCGCCACCCACAGCAGCGCCAGCAGGGTCGCCACGCGCACCGCCACCGCATAGCCGAGCAGGCCGCCGCCGCGCCAGCCGAAATGCACCGCGTCCCAGCCCAGCAGCAGCAGCGCGATCAACACGCCCAGCGAGGCCGCCACGCGCTGCGCGAAGCCCAGCGTGGCGGCGGTGTAGTGGCGGTACGCCCGTTCCAGCGGAGGATCGAAACGCAGCGCGGCGAATCCCTTGCGCAATTGCGCCGCGTAGGCCTCGCCCGGCGGTGCGTCGTGTGGCTCCTGGTAACGCTCGTGCATGCAGTCCCCTGTCGACGGCAACGCGGCGCGAAGTGCGGATCAGGTCACATCAAATCGTGTCACCCGATTCGGTTTCGCGCGGACGCTGCGGTGCCCACGTCGAGACCATGAAAAAGCACCGGCGCGTGATTGTCCACTTTTGGGACGATCGGTTGCGTGACAGCAGCGCCCTGCCGCGCCGCCTTGGCACGGCAGGGCGAGCGTCAGCGCGGCGGCGGGAACGCCCACACGCTGTGTGGATCGCCGCCCTGCCCGCGGCGATACGCGGCGCGCGCCATCTGCCAGTAGGCCCAGGCCAGCGCCAGCGCGCAGGCGTCGATGGCCAGCAGCGTCCCGCTGCTCCACGGCGCCACCCAGCCGGCGGCGCCGCGCAACCCGGCCAGCGGCACCAGCGCGGTCAGCACCGCACAGGCCAGCAGCAGTTCGTAGGCGCCGCGCGCGGTCGGCCGCAACAGCGCCCAGGCCACGCCGAGCGCGAACACGGCGTAGTACGCCCAGCGCTCCATCCCCGGCGGCAACAGGCGCGCGGCCACGAACAGCGCCGACACCCCGGCCACGCAGCCCAGGCAGACGCCGGTGGTCAGCCGCGCCATGACGTGGGTGCGCAACGGCTGCGCGACCTGGCGGCGCTTGCGCCGCGCTTCCACCCACAGCAGGTTGCCGCTGTAGAACAGGAACGCGCCGCCGAGCCCGAGCAGGAAGTACAGCCACTGCAGCGGCCAGCGCCCGTAGTCGCCGAAGTGCAGGGTCTGCAGGCCGCGCAGCGCGGCCACGCCCGGCGACATGGTCTGCGGCGACAGCACCCGCAACACCTTGCCGTCGGCCGCGCGCAGCGCCACGCCGCCGAGCGTGTTGAGCCGGCGCTGCTCCTGGTGGCCGTAGAGCTCCACCTGCGCATTGGCGTCGCCGGCATCGTGGAAGGACAGGCTCTCCGGCACGAAGCCGGGATTGGCCGCGCGCGCCCGTGCCACCAGCTCGGCCACCGGCAGCATCGGCGCAGGCACGTGCGCGGGCTGCACGTGCGGCGCCAGTTCGAAGTCCGGCTGCAGCACCTGCATCAGCTTGCCGTCGAACACCAGGTACTGGAACGGCGCCAGCAGCAGCACGCCCAGGGTCAGCACCGCGCCGGACCAGGCGAAGATCACGTGGAACGGCAGCGACAGCATGCCGATGGCGTTGTGCGCGTCCTGCCACAGGCGCTTGACGTTGCGGCCGCGGCGCAGCGCGAACAGGTCCTTGAGCAGCACCGGCGCGTACAGCACCACGCCACTGACCAGGGCCACTCCGTACAGCAGGCAGACCACGCCGAACAGGTAGGTGCCGAAGGTGCGCGGCAGCCCGGCAGTGAAGTGCAGGTCGTACAGGAACGCGACGAAGCCACTGCGCTGCGGCAGTTGCACCGGCTGCCCGTCGGCACCGGGCTGGAACTGCACCATGCCGCCGAAGGCCTGCTGCGCGGCCGGCCCGAACGCGAACAACTGCGGCTGCGTGCGGCCCTCGCCGGGCAGCATCAGCGTGTACGACGCGGCCAGCGCCGGATGCCGCGCCAGCACCGCATCGGCCAGCGCCTGCGCGGCCTGCTCCGGCGGCAACGCCGGGGCCTGCACCGCGGCCGGGCGCGGCCACTGCTCCAGGTCGTGGGTGAACACGTTGATCGCCCCGGCGTAGAAGGCGATGAACAAGGCCATGCCGGCGAGCAGGCCCATCCAGCTGTGCGCCGACAGGAACTGGCGCAGGGTCGCGGCCTTCATGCGCTCACCTGCACGAGATGGGTGGCCTTGAGCAGGTAAAGCGCCACGTAGCACAGTGCGGTCGCAGCGCCCAGCCACAGCCACGCGCGCGCGCCGCTGCGGAACACGAAGGCCAGCGACATCGCGCCGACCCACAGCGGGAACACCAGCAACAGCCAGGGCAACGTATGCACCTGCAGGTCGCCCGGCCACAGCAGCACGCACAAGCCGATGACGCCCACCGCCAGCGGCAGGCCCAGCACGATCGCCGCCAGCCACCTAGCCCACATCGCCAGCCCCTTGGTGCAATTGTCGCCACGCATCCAGGTACGGCAGGGCCACCGCCGCAAGCATCGTCGCGCTCAGCGCGGCGAACACGCCGGCCCACACGCCCAGCGCCGAAATCGCCGCACCCAACGCGGCCACGCACAGCAGCGTGCCGGCCACGCGCAGCGCGCGCGCGTGCCGATGCCAGGCCGGACGCAGCCGCTGGTGCGCGGTGGCCAGGTAGAACGCCAGCGCCGCCAGCGCGGCGGCGAGCAGATAGGCGACGGTGGCAAAGGCGAGCATCACCAGCGCGCCTCGAAGCCGATGCCGACCACACGCGGCGCGCCCAGGATCGCGACCGGATCGGTGGCCCAGCGGTACTGCATGTAATGGCGGTCGAGCAGGTTGTTGGCGAAGATCCACGCGCTCCAGTCCAGGTTCTCGTAGCCGAACTTGGCATTGACCACGGTGCGCGAGGCCAGTTGCACGGCACCGGCACCGATGTCGGTGTAGACGCGGTCGCGGAAGCTGGCGTTGAGGTTGGCCAGCCAGCCCTCGGCGAAGCGCCAGTTGGCGCCCAGCGCCGCGGTCCAGTGCGGCGCGTAGGCGAATTCGCGGCCGGCGTAGTCGATGACCGAGGCGCCGGCGATGGTGGCGAAGCTGTCGTAGCGGGTGCGCGCATAGCCCAGCGAGCCGTACCAGTCGAAGGCCTCGCTGGGGCGGTGGCTGGCCTCCAGCTCGGCGCCGTATAGATGCGCGCGGCCGGCGTTGACGGTGTTGAAGTCGAAGCTGTTGAGGCCGAAGTAGGCGGTGGTCTGCTTGTCCTTCCAGTCGATGTAGTAGGCGTTGGCGTTGAGGGTCAGGCGCCGGTCCAGCCACTGCGAGCGCAGCGCGGCTTCGTAGTTCCAGGTGTATTCCGGATCGTAGGGGAAGGCCTGGCTGCGCGCCGAGTTGAAGCTGGAGCCGCCGGAGCGGTAGCCGCGCTGCACCACCAAGCTGGTCGACAGGTCCGGGTTCCAGTCGTAGCGCATGCCGAGCTTGGGCAGCAGCGCATCGAAGTCGCGCGTGTTCCAGGCCACCTCGCCGTTGGCCGAGCGCACGATGCCGGCCACGCCCTGGTTGATCGCGACGATGGCCCGATACAGCGCGGTGCCGCTGGCGGCGAAGGCGGCCGGGTCGGGATAGCGGCCGGCGAAGGCCGCGGTGGTGTCGGAGGCCATGGCGTAGCGCTGGCGGTCGTAGCGCAGCCCACCGAGCAGCGAGAACCCGCTGCCCATCTGCCATTGGCCGTCGGCGAACAGCGCGCGGTTGCTGGAGCGGGTCGGGCTGGCGCTGACGTAGTCGACCGGAATCACCGGCAGCGCCTGCGCGTAGCGGGTGGCGATCGCGCTGGCGGTGGCGGCCGGGAAGCCGGCGCTGCGCAGCAGCCCGGCGATGGTGGTGGTCGGCGTGGCGACGTTGTTCAGCAGTTGCGCGTCGTTGTCTTCCACGTGCCGCGCCCAGTACGCGCCGAGCAGGCCCTGCACCGCGGCGCCGGCGTAGTGCAGGCGCAATTCCTGCGAGGCGGTGGTGTCGTCGAGCTGGCGCCGCGCGTAGCCGGCGTTATCCGGGCCATGGTCCATGTCCCACAGGCTGGACGAGGTGACCTTGTTCCAGGCGCTGACCGAGGACAACGACCAGGCGTCGGAGAGCGCGTAGTCGGCCTGCAGGGTGACGATGTCGCTGTCGCTGCGGGTGCGGTCCGGGGTGTTGTTGGTGGTGTAGCGGTGCGCGAAATAGTCGGGCATATCGGTGCGCACGTAGCTGTACATGTACGGGCCGGTGCGGTGCGAGCGGGTGTAGCCCAGCTGCACCTTCAGCCCGGCGATCGCCGACGGCGTCCACAGCAGCTTGCCGCGGTAGATCGCCGAGACCTGCGCGTCGTCGGCGGCCTGGCGGGTGAGGTTCCAGGTGTAGCCGTCGAAGCTGCGCTGCTCCACCGAGGCGCGGAACGCCAGTTCGTCGGCGACGATCGGGCCGCCGACCGCGCCGGCCACGCTGCGGTCGGACGGATCGGAGGCCAGCACCCGCAGCTTGCCCTGCCAGTCCATGGTCGGCTCGGCGGTGCGCAGGACGATCGCGCCGGCCAGGGCGTTCTCGCCCTGCAGGGTGGACTGCGGGCCGCGCAGGATTTCCACCTGCTGCAGGTCCCACAGGCTCAGCGGCGCCCAGCTGATCGCCTTCCACGGCAGGGCGGCGCCGTCCAGGTAGATGGTAGCCAGCGGCGCATCGCTGCCGCCGTCGATGTTGCGGATGCCGCGGATGCTGAAGCCGGCATCGCCGTAGGTCTGGGCCATGTTGGCGGTGCGGTTGAAGACTTCGTAGGCGCTCTGCAGGTTCTCCTGCTCGATGCGCGCTTCGGTGGTGACGGCGACCGAGCTGGTGGTGTCCTGCACGCTGCGGCCGCTTTTCTCGCCGGTGACGACGATCTGGTCGAGAGTGGTGGGATCAGGAGGCGGCGCGGCATCGGCGCTGGCAGCGCGCGTTGGCGGCGCCCAGCTCAGCAAGACGGATACCACGCATAAGGACAACACGGACCGCGCGACGCGCATACACCACTTCCCCCGAAAGACTCACGGTTGAAGGCATGGCGGCGGCTGTGCCTGGCTGCCGGACGCGGCAGCGCTGGGCGCGGACTTTAGCAGAGCGGGGGCGGAGCTGCCATGGGATTTGGGATGGGTGGCAGGTTTGCTCGGGGGTCTTGGGAGCGTAGGAGCCGCTCCTACGGGTGGGCATCGCCAACGTATGCGTCACGCGCAGACACGTGTTGTGGGAGGGACTTCAGTCCCGACGTCGTGACCGGCGGCTGCCGCGATGCAGGGGGCCATCGTCCCAGAGGCATAGCGACGCTGGCGCGTCGCGCGTAGCGGCTGAAGCCGCTCGCTACTACGGTTCTTCTCATCCAACAGTAAAGCTTGAAGCAACAGCAAAGGCTTTCGCCTGGCGGCGAGTTACTTTTCTTTGCTCGCGCAAAGAAAAGGTAACCAAAAGAAGCGCTTTACCACAGCCGAAGGCTGGTCAAGCGCGCCCTGCCTACGCGCCCTCCGCGCTGCGCGCTCCGGGTCCGCGGATGCACCGGGGATTCGCGGAAGGGGCATCCTGCCCCTGCCGCGAACGGCGCACGTCCCTGTGCGCCGCCCCTTCGGGGTTTTTCCCCGGTCCATCCGCCGCTTCGGAAGGGAACCCGGCAAGGCAAAAGCAAAAGCCAACGCCAAGCAACAGCACGACAACAGCACGACAACAGCAACAGCAAGGCTATCGCCATGGCTACAGTTACCGGCTATTTACTGCTGCGAAAACGTAAACGGGCGGGAGGACTGTCGCCCTCCCGCCCGCTGGTGCCGGTAGGTGCTGCCGGCGTGGTGCTACGACGTGCTGCGATCAGTGCCAGTGCAGGTTGAACGAGACGCCGACGATGCGCGGTTCGTTGTACACGGCCGCCATGTAGTTCTCGATCACGCCCTTGAGGTTCTTCTCGTTGGTGATGTTGCGGGCGAACGCGGCCACTTCCCATGCGCCGTAGTCGCCGGTGTAACCCAGCTTGAGGCCGCCCTCGAAGTTGCCGTTGGAGGTGAACTCGGTGGAGTCGTACAGCACGAAGCTGGTGTAACCCTGCTTGTTCCAGTCGGTGGCGACGAAGAAGGCGCCGCCGTCGTTGACCGGGATGTCGTAGCGGGCGGCCAGGTTGACGTTGTACTTGGGCGCGTTCGGCAGCGGGTTGCCGTCGATCTGGGCGAAGGTGTTGTTGCCGATGCGGATGGTCGGGTCCTTCACCGTGCACACCACCACGCCGTTCAGGCCGCACACCTGCGCATACACGCGTTTGTCCTGGATCTCGCTGTGCAGCAGGCTCAGGCCCGCGGTCAGCGACAGGTTGGGGATCGGGCGCCAGTCCAGGTCCGCTTCCATGCCGTAGGCCTTGGCCTTGTCGGCGTTGAACAGCACGCCGTTGCCGTTGGAGTCGTTGCCGTTGAGCTGGATGTCGTCGACGGTGTAGGTGAAGCCGGTGACGTTCAGGCGCAGGCGGTTGTCGAACAGGTTGCTCTTGATGCCGGCTTCCCACGACAGGATGGTTTCCGAGTCCGCGGTGGTGAAGTCGGAGTTGAACACCGCCGAACGGCCCTGGATGGTCGGGCCACGGAAACCGCGCGCGACCTTCGCATACACGTTGACGTTCGGGTTGATCTCATACATCGCGCTCAGGTCCCAGCTCGGCTGGGTGTCGGCCAGGCGCACGTCGCGGCGGCCCTTGTAGGTGACCACGCCGGCCGCGGTGTCGGCGGTCTTGAGCAGCTTGGTCTCTTTGCTGTCGCGGGTCTGGCGCACGCCGGCGGTCAGGGTCAGCGCGTCGGTGACCTTGTAGGTCAGCTGGCCGAAGCCGGCCCAGGAGGTGTTGCTGTTGTGCAGGCGCACCCAGTTGTTGGGATTGCGCGCGGCGGTCTGCAGGAAATAGGCGCGCTGGTAGAAGTCGGTGGTGTCCTTGCCGTCGAAGTAGAACGCGCCGGCCTGCCACTGCAGCGGGGCGTCGCCTTCGCTGGCCAGGCGCAGTTCCTGGGTGTACTGGTCCAGGTCGCGCACCTGGCCCATCGACTGGCCGTAGCCGTTGGGCACGCCGTTGACCGGGAAGTTGGCCGCGGCGCCGCCGTCGGTGTCGCCGCGGCTGTAGCCGGAGGTGGTCTCGTAGGCGCTGATCGAGGTCAGCGACACGCCACCGAAGTCGTAGATCGCCTTCAGCGAGGCGCCGTGGGTCTTGTACGCCTGCGGGTTGTCGTGGGCTTCGTCGTAGGCCACCTGGTCGCGCGGCACGTCGAGCTTGTTCGAGCCCTTGCGCAGCGCGCCGCGCAGGAACAGGGTGGAGGTGCCGTCGTAGTCGCGGGTATGGAACGAACCCAGCAGAGAGAAGTTCTCGCTCGGCTTCAGCAGCAGCTGCAGGCGCGCGTTGCGGTCGTCGTAGCCGCCCATCGCGTCCTTCTTCGGGGTGACCGTGCCGTCGGCGCTGGGGCCGGTGTAGGTGTTGTCCACCCAGTCGTCGCGGTGCTGGTACAGCGTGGACACGCGGAACGACAGCACGTCGTTGATCGGGCCGCCGATGCCGCCGTCCACCGAGACCGTGTTGTAGCTGCCATAGCTGGCGGTGACGCGGCCGGTGTAGTCGTCGCTGGGCTTGATGCTGTCGAACTTGACGATGCCGGCGGTGGTGTTGCGGCCGAACAGCGAGCCCTGCGGGCCGCGCAGCACTTCCACCTGATCCACGTCGTAGACCGGGTTGGACTTCAGCACCACGTGCTCCAGCACCACGTCGTCCTGGATGATCGACACCGGCTGCGAGGCGCCGAGATAGAAGTCGATGTTGCCCAGGCCGCGGATGTAGAAGCGCGGGAAGATGCGGCCGGTGGTGGTTTCGGCGTAGAAGCTGGGCACGCGGCCGGACAGCGCCAGCAGGGTGTCGTCGCCGCCGGCGGTGAAGTCGCGCATCGCCTCGCCCTGCACCACGCCCACCGACACCGGTACCTCCTGCAGGTTCTGCTCGCGGTGCTCGGCGGTGACGATGATGGTGTCCAGCGAGGTGGCCGCATCGCCAGTGCCGGCGGCATTGGCCGGGCGGGTCTCGCTGCCGGCCAGCGACGGCGCGCTGTCCTGCGCGGCGGCGGCGGCGGCGACCGAGGCCAGCACCAGGGCGGCGCAGGCCTGCGCCAGGCGGGTACGGGCCGGCGCGGCGCGCGCGGTCAGCGGCCGCGGGGAGAGATGGGGATGCAGCATGTCGGATCCTTGTGAGCGCGCAAAATCGAGTCCGTTCGGCTTGCGCAGCAGCCCGCGACGGCATGCGCCAGACTGTGGCGCAGCGCGGCACGATATGTCGTCTGTGTTGCACCGCCGTTGCAATGACGGCGCGGCGGCCACGGCGCGACGATGCGTGACCGCATCACGTCACGCCACGCCGTCGCAGCGGACATCTACGGACCTCATGCATCGCGACGGCGAACTGCAGCCGGACCTGCAGGCCCGCCGCGACGCCATCGCCCCGCACCGCAGCGCCGAACTGCGCGCCGACCGCCAGGACCTGACGCCACTGGCCAAGCCACAGCAGGGCGTGCACCTGCTGCGCGAGGCGTTTCCCTCGGCGACGCCGATTCCCGGGGCGGTGGACGCGGGCACGGGGGAACGATAGGACCCAGGATGCCACGCGCCAGCGGCGTGATTCAGGCCGAAGCGTCCGGTTCTGCGCGACGGTATGCCACGTGCTGCAGGGGCTGCAGCGGCTCCGGCATCGGCACGGCGACATGCACTTCTTCGAGGTCCCAGCTCGCCGGAAAGTCCGCGATCACCTCGGTGGCGGCGCACGAGCAGCTTTCGCGAGGCGTTTCCATCGGCGGGCCGTCGTATTCGAAGCGCAACCGGACCACGCGGCGCGCCTGGTCGGCCTCGATCGAGGCCTGCCGCAGTTGTGGGTGCACCTCACCGAGCAGGGCGCGCTGCAGGCTCAGCAATAGCGCGGTACGACTGCCGACGTCATCCATCGCGCTTCCCTCGTCTACGCCGGCGACTTCATTGCGTGCAGCGCTGCGCGGCAAAGTCGGCCAGGCGTCGGGTGAGCGTTCCTTCCTGCCACGCGATGTCGAGGATCACCCAGCGATCGTCCTGGCGACCGAGCACCAACGTATCCGTCCACTGCTGGTCATCGATGGCAAGCCGGGCGCGCACCTGCGCGGCGTCGCCGGTGACTTGCGCGGTCGTCGAGACCAGCGCCGTCGGTTGGTCCGGCCACAGGAAGAATGGGCTCTGGTCGAGCATGTGCGGCTTGACGTCTGCAGGCACAAGTTTGGCGCAGGCTGCCTCGTAGGCGCGCTGCGCCTCCAGCGCCGCGAACAGTTCCCGCCCAAGCAGATGCCGCACCTGCGCAACGTCGCCATCGGCGTGCTTGGGCGCGATCGCCCAGGCATAGAACGTCTGGACCGTGCGCACCGGCGACTCGCCCGCGATGGCGGCGAACGCGCTCAGCCACAAACTTATCGCACACAGAACGCGCATTCCCCTCATGGATCGTTGCCACCTTGGGCCGCCAGATGCGGCATGGCGATCCTCGACCAGTGGCTGCGCGGCGTCAATGCGAGCGCTGCCTCGTGCGCCAGCGGCCGGCGTGGCCGCAGCAACCAGATGCCTAGGAACAGGAGACATCCGATTTCACCGGAACTCCAACCACGTAGAGCGGCTTCAGCCGCGACAGGCTTTACCGGGAATGCCCGTTGCGGCTGAAACCGCTCCTACAAGGCCACGACACATGCCGCTAAATCGCAGCGAAAGCGCATCACCAGGGCATCCTTCAGTCGCTGTCCACCCCGAGCACGCTCAAGCGCAGCGGCGGTGCATCCGGCCCGATCGGCGCATGCGCGAGGGTTCCGGTCACCCTCACCACCTGGCCGACACCTTCTTCGCGCAGGTGTGCGGCCTGGTCCGCGGTGACCGCCAGCCGCAACTGGCGCACCTGCTCGTGCCGCGGCTGGCGCCCATCCGCCGACGCCGCCACGCACAGCGGCTGCGGCAGGATCAGTACCTCTTCCTGGGTCGCTGCCGCACCGGCAGCGGCGTCCGGATGCGTATGCGCATGCGTATGCGGGACAGCAGGCGGGGCGGCGTCGGTGGGCGACGGCGCCAGAATACCGGACAGGGTGACCTGAGTCGGGCCATACGGCAGGCAATGCCTGGGCGCCGCCATCAGCTCGGGCGAGGTGCCGATCAGGAGCAACGGGAACAGCGACAGGGTACGGATCGGCATGGTGGCACGCGGATGGAGAGGGACCGCCGAGCATACCCAAGCGCGATGGCGCGTGTGCTGCAGTCCGCGCCATCGCGTCGCGCAGCCCTACCGGCGGTCAGGGTTCGCGTTCCACCACCACGTCGGTGAACCGCGGTTCCGCCGCGATCAGCGCATGCAGCCGCGCAAAGCACGGATCGTCGTCGCGCATCGCATGGCGGCCGAGCAGCCGCTCCCAGAACGAACGCTCCTTCTCGATCTGCAGCATCCAGGTATGGTTGCCATCGACCTCTTCCTCGGCGTAGGCGCCGACCAGATAGGTGCGCCCCTGGCATTCCGCTTCGGAGGCCCAGCCCCAGTCCTCCGGGTCCGGCTCGGACAGGACCATGGCGTCGCCCACACGCACGCGCAGCCAGTCCAGCAGCGAGCTGCCGCGGATCGGATTGATCGGATTCTCCGGCTCGGCGCTCACCTCGAGCAGACGGGAGCGGAAATGGATGACAGGATGCATGCGGCAGCTTGACTCTCGAACGATCGGGGGGCGGACGCGCGCATCGGCGCGGCTGCGTCATGGCGCGCAAGCGCGGATGGGCGGTCCCGGAGGGTAACGCACGCGCGGCGGTCCAGGTGGACAGCGGTGCGGCACGTCATGTGGCTCGTGCGGCCTACGCACGCGCCTGCGGCACGCAGACACGCCACTCGCAGCACCCAGCGACCAGCGCCGGACACCATGGTGCCGCAACCGGCCAGATCCATTGCAGCATGCCTGCATGACAACTCATCGCATCCGCCGTAGACAGGCGCATGCGCCCAAAGACGCCCAGCGACCGATCGCGGCGGTGAGCCACACGTCGGCGACCTTGCGGCAGGGCGAGGCGCAGGCCAGGTAAAGGGTTGGCTAGAGGAGCCTGCCGCGGCGGCACCGTCATGCCCTAACGTGGCGCTTGGCGCTCCTTATTCAGCGTGTCGCGATCTCACGCCATTGCAGCAATCTGTGTGCAGCCCGTTCGGCTTGTTGCTCCATCCCGGGGAGTTCCATCCGCTGCTCGCTGAGCTGCACAAGATGACGAACCAGCACCGGATGCTCTGCGCCTTGCCAGAGAAGACTGCAGATCGGCTCGACATAGCCATCGTACTCGTCGCGTGCCTGCGGGGTCCCTGCGATGCCGATAGGGTCCCAGATGTAGTGCAGCACCTCGCTGACCGCGCGACGCAACGTCAGCATTTCGTCCGGACGGCGGGCCGATGCGAAGTAGCGCACATCCACATCATTCCGCAGACGTCGCAACAATGCGTCGTCTTCGATGTAGAACATCTCCCGACACGGCAATTCTGGCTTTACCGCAATCATCATCAACTGACCCAGACGCAGGTCGGGATCGCGCTGCCATGCCTCCCTCACCGCGGCGAGCACGCCATCAATTCTTTCTGGATCTCGCATTCTTTGCTCCCTTGTCACCGATATGCGCCCGCGTGTGTTGGCTGGTCCCGATCCATCCGCATGCAGCGAGGCACATCAGGTAGAGACGCTCCTGCCACACGCGGCACAGAGCTTCGCCCGCGGGGTTCGCAGTGGCTTTCCGCAGACGTGACACGGAGGACCATAGATGGAGAGGCGCCAGCAGTAGAGATCCTTTGCCATCGCGTAAACCTTCATAGAGCAACGTTGGTATGGATGAAGCAGTGGCAGGCAAAACAAGACAGCGAGATTCTCGATGCCGCGTGCTCAGCCAGGCCCCAATCGGATTTGCGTCACGCATGTCGCGCCTGGATGAGGACGGCGCCACGGAACGCATCATGGCTGCTCTCCTGGGCAACCCACTACTTTGCCGTGCCCCAGCCTTGGCCTTAGCTGCCCGCTGCCTGCCACAGCGCATAGCCCAACAGCCCCAAGCCCACCAGGGCAAACCCGCCCCAGAAGGCCGCCGCGTCGGCCGAGACCACGCGTGGGGCCAGGTACGCGCTGCGCTTGCCGGATTTGCTGCGCCGTTTGCTGCTCCACGGTTCGACACTGTAGTAACCGAACGAGAACGTCGGTACCACGAGCATGCCGACGACATAGCACAGACCGTAGAGGACGATCTCGACCAGCGGGCGCAGGACGACCTCGGTCAACAGGCTTGCGGGCATGGTGTCACCTGATCCAGACAGAAGTGATGTGCGGCGTTGGCCTCGCCCCTGCGCCGAGGCTGCATGCGATGCTCGCCGAGCGGGCACTGTCCGTCAACGGCCGGCGCCCTCGATCACCGGCTGTCGCTCAGCAGCCGCTGCACCAGCTCGAATCCGAGCACCGACATCGACGGATAGCGCGCGTACTCGTCCACCGACAGCATCCGCGCGAAGGTGTCGTCTTCGTGCAGGGCGCCGGCGATGTGGAATGTCAGCAACTCCCCGGCGTCTTGGGGCAGCGGCGCGCGGCCGACGATCTGCCATTCGCCGCTCCTGAGTTTCTGGGTGCCGGTGAACAGCAACCGGATGTCCTTGTCGCCATCGCGCACCGGCAGCGGCCGTGTCGGCGACGCGCCAAGCGTCGGTTCCGATGCCTGCTGTTCCAGCACACAGAAGCCGACCACCTTGCGATAGTCGCCCCGCGGCGCCCACAGCACTTGGCAGGCGCGTACGTTCCAGCATCCGACGGGATCGCGAAGACATCGCCCGCCCGGTACTTCACTGCCATTCCACCACCCTCTGAAATCTGGACCGCGGCAAGGTATCCCCACGGCGTGCCTGATGGCAGCCACCTTACTGGTCGAGGTGTTCCTCGGCGTCGCTGCGGCTGGCCGGCGCGCATGGGTTACGGAGGCCACGCCACGCACCACAGCGACGGTGTCCAGCGGGCAGCATGATGTCCTCACCTACTGATTCGCTCGCCACCGGTTCACCCGGCATGCACCACACTATTGCCCCACCTCTGGAGCGACTGTGATGCACAAGACCTGGCTGCTCGCCTTGTTGGCGGTTCCCGCACTGGCCTACGCGGCGCCGGACGAGGACACGGCAATGTGCCGCAACGGCGGCTTCCCCATGAGTACGGCCGGGTTCTCGCTCGCCAAGGTCGCAGTGCCGCGCCTGTACCTGCTCAACGACGACGACGGTTGCCCGGCCAAGGGCGAGGCCGCGTGCCGGCAGCGCGCCTATGTGGTCAAGGACGACACCGTGATCCTGGCGCAGCGCCAGGGCGGCTTCGTCTGCGCGTTCTACCCCAACAAGGTCGGCGGCAGCGCCGGTTGGGTGGCAGCGTCGAGCGTGCAGCCGCTGCCGGCGACGGCCGCACCGAAGCCGCAGGCCTGGGTCGGCCAGTGGCACGACGGCGACAACGAACTGCAACTGATCGCCAACGGCGACGGCACCATCACCGCCAACGGCGATGCCTACTGGCCCAGCGCCAACCCGACCCCAGATCAAGCGCCTGGTGGGCCGCACCTTGGCGCCGTCACCGCGCGCGGCTTTCCCGAAGGCAATCGGCTTGAACTCAGCCAGGACGACTGCAAGGTCCGCCTGCAGCTAGTCGGCGACCTGCTGGTGGCCTCGGACAACCTGGAGTGCGGTGGCGCCAACGTCAGCTTCAATGGCGTGTACCGGCGCAAGTCGGCGAAGCGCTGAGGCGCGGCCTCTGCGGTGCTGGCATGGGGTTTGATCCAGGCGGTGATCCGGTGCCGCCTGGGTTCTCGCTAGAAGATCGCATCCCGCGGCTTCATTCCAGTTTGCGTCACAAGCCCACGCTTTGCGCGACCAGGTCCGCAAAGACCCATACATCCCCCTTGTCGTACGTCTCGGGCGCTTCCGTTCCGCCCAGCGTCGGATACGGCTGCGGGATGTAGATCTGCCCAGGCTTCAACGGGCCAAGACGCGCCGCGATCGCCCGCACGTGGTCGCCGCACAACACGTACGCCTCGAAGCCCGGAGATCGCGCAGGATGGCCGCCTCGAACGCCGCTGTGGACGCATGTGCGCCATACGACTTGCCGGCAGCCTTGAACGGATGCAGCACCGCGTACTCCTGGCTGGCCGGGTCGTGCAGAAAGAAGTGGCCGAGACTCGAGTAGCCGACCACGACGGTATACGCCGGGAACGCGTCCGCCCAGGGGCCGAGCACCTCGTGCGATTCCGGCACGATTAAGTAATACAGCAGGACGTTCGTCGCGTCGGCGCGCTCTGCACTCTGGCTCATTGGAAACCTTTCTGCGATGGCGCGCCAGGATACCAAGCCAGGCGCATCCACCTGCTGTCAGCGTGTTCACCTAGACCTTGGCGATGGAGCCATAGCACTTGGCCGATCCATCCAGGAAGAACTGCACGTCGCGCGCCTGGCACCAGGCTTCCAGCTCGGCCTTGAACACCGGCCACAGCTCGCGCGCCCACGCAGGTGCACTCTGCGCCCAGGCATGCTCGGTGGGCACGTAGACCGTCGGCACGCCCATCGGGAAATCCAGTACGAACTCCCCGCCCGGGCCGGTGCAGACGAGTTCTTCCTTCCAGCGTGGTTGGAATTGGAATGTGGTCATGCGTCCGTTAGCGGCAGATTGATGCGATCTCGCACGAACAAGGCACTGCGCCTATCTTCCGCCATGCTCAAGCAGCAGTTGCAGGATGGCCGGAGAAGCCATGCCGCGTGCAATTCCCGTTGGGGTCACCGACTCTCCTTCCGGAAGATTAGGATCTGCCCCATATTTCAGTAGCAAGCGAACGAGGTCGGCGTTGCCATTCCTCACTGCCAGTGCGAGTGGGGAGCTGAACTCGCCTGGAAGGCCAACGCACTCCGTGATCTGCGCATAGCCACGGCCGTTTGGGTCTGCGCCTCCTTCAAGCAAAATTTCTACCCCTGTCCAATCCTCGAACGCCACGGCCCTATTGAGGAAGTGATAATCGTACGCGGCCTTGCAGCGATCTTTGGCGAAGAGGTCTTTGGCATCGACGGCGGGTGGCAACACGCTGAGCGCCAACACGGCGAGTAGAGAGACCCTTTTCATGTTGCAAGTTGCCTCTTTTGAGTCGATCCGCACGAACTGTCGTTGGGTTGGATAAATTCCAGTCTATAGGGAGGAACCACGTGACTCCAATCCATACTCTTCACTACGGCTTCTCCAAACGACCGCCCAGTGCGCACAGGCCGCCAACAGGTTCCTGGTTCAGAGAGGCGCCAGTCCCAGCCTTCAGCTCAGCGGCACAGCGCTGGTTGACGACCAGGCGGTCGCGGATGGCTCACCATGCCCGACAACTTAGTTTGCCCTTGTACATCCTACCGCGCATGGTCAAGGTCGTGTCCGGCCCTGCTCCCCTTAGCTTGAAGCTCGGTGGAAGCGAGGGATCGCCTGGATCGGTGTAGGTCAGGTCGATCCTGCTAGTGACGAGGATGAATCGCATACGGAGCTCCTGAAAGCTCGTGGTCGACAAGCAAGAAGCGCCTGGGTATGGGACGGATATGGCATGTTCTTGAGCCACGCGTGACCACATGATGCCCGCCTTGCGCACCATCGAGATCACACTTATCACAAGGCCAATCCAATACGTCATGGGATCAGCCGCGATCATCGACAGGTGACCGTGAACTTTCAGATCGCTAGTCGACCGACGGTTTGATGGGACCGGATGCCACCTTGGCAACCGCGCGATCAAGCGCGACGCGCACATGAAACGCCAGGCACCTTGCCTCTTTGCAGAATGTGATAATGCGCTCAAACAGCGGGGAGAGCGTTCCCTCACCACTACGCCGGTAAGCGTTGTAGACGTGATGCTGGATCTCATTCAGCCACTTCAGCGCCTCCAGCTTGCTCGATTGGTCGAGCTTAGCGTCGCTCCAGATGGCGCGTCCCGCAATGGTGAGCTCGTGCCACAAATGGAGACAAAAGTCCTGTTGCTCTCTTTCGGAATAGAACCTGATCTTGCTGCGGTCCATGGCAATTCACCCTCGCTGATGGCCCGGTGGCAGTTCGAGGTCGCCGTCATGCATTCAGTTGATCCTTCAAAGCATCCAGCGACATCACCCGCTGTCTCAGCACATCGAGCCGCATTGACGCGTGTTCCTCGTACATGATTTCCGACCCATCTTCGAGCGACTCGTAGATCGGCAGGAGTTGCGTGACACCTTCGAAGACCCACTGGACAGGCACCCCGCCGGGACCGCCCTTGTAGGGGTCGGTTGTCGTCTCGGCCACGGCAACAACCTTCCTGTAGGCCTCGTCAAAATCTGGCGCGCTGGCGATGATCGTGTTCTCCCATACGAGGAATTCCTCTTGCGGATCGTCGTTACCGAGAACATCGAGCTCGACGAAGCGAATCACGTAGCTACCGACATACCAGCCGACGGGAGAAAGGACTTTTGGGTGGGTGGTCATGAGCGGATATCCATGTTTAAGTGCGTCGCCTTGTTAGCCAGCATCGGCCTAGTGTCGGGGCATGCTCCAGCTACAAGGACCATGTCCGTGTCTGCTCAAGCGCCGAGCGCATCGGATGAGACTTGCTTGAAGAAATCACTGAAGACCTCTCCGTTCATCAGTGTTTCCCGCTTCTCGACGTAACTGAAGACAGGAACAGAAATCTTGGCAGGGTTCGGGCCCAGCCGACCCATCGAGAAGAAAGTCCCGTAGCTGTCGCGGACCATGCAGCAACGCAGGGTGGTGCGTTGCTGCAACAACTTGCCAAAGGCGAAACCAAGCCCCTCGACCAAAATCGAGTGTTCGGGACGGTCGCTCGCTTCATCCAGCAACCAGGACGTGCGAACCACATCGAGATACTCCGCGTCCAAGAGGTGACCTTGCGAAAGATCCACGTGTGGCGTGTACCGCAGGTTGAGCATCCGCAGCGAAGGCGCACACTCTGCCTCGAGTGCAGCGACTTCGTGGTCGGACAGAAAATGCTCTATTTCGAAGGTGTACTTACTCATGGGTTTCCAATCGGTGTCCGATCGCCTGGGCTAGGCCTGCAGTGATCCTTGCCGAGTGGACGACCACAGTCAATCCGTCCTTGACTCGACGCCGCCATCCTGAAAGTTGCTTCCGGATCGGCAACGATGCCAGCCCGGCCAGTAGCCGTGCGATATACATACGGCGGTCGGCAGGAGAACTGGGGTCGGAGAACTGGGGTCAGAGTGCATCTTCAAGACAAGTGCACTCTGACTCTTTTTCCTAGACCGGTGATCAGAGTTCTAAAGCATCACCGGAGTCGTTGTGCCAGCAGACGAAAGTTGGTGGCTTTCCCGTGTCTCGGAAGGAGGCGAAGGCTCGCTCAATCGTTGCGAGCGGCAGCGCCCATGAAGCTGGATATAAATCGACTTGGCCATTGGAGAGCCTGTATTCGATCATTTCGTCAAGCGGTCCGGAATAGGAAGGGTTGCGACAACTGAAGCCTGGATCTTCAGACGAAGGCAAGAACATAAGCCAGCCGATGTCGCCGTTGATGAGAGCGCAAAGAGACGACCCATTTGGAGCCGATTCCCAGACCTCCCGACAGTTAGCGCAACTCAACATATAAGGACGAACACCTGATTTAAACCGAACCGCGAGGCAGCTTCCGCTTGAATAACTAGTTACGCCGCAGTGCACGAATTTTTAGGCGCAAACGTATGCCGGCAACAAGCATTGCGCTCCCCACAAGGATAAAAATGTATGGCAGATATTCCGGCCAGGGTAGCTCGGCAGGGACCGCCCGAAGGTATTGATGGGAGGTCTCTCCATCACTTGGCAACATCAAGGAGATCGGAAGCTGATGCAGTACTAATGGCGTGCCGAATAGCCCGGTCAGCGAGAATAGCACGCCGAGCACTGTTACTAGGTTTGCGAGAATCTTCTTCATGTGACCTAGCGCTTAAATTATCTCAATCAGCGAAGTCGGTTCGGCCTGAATGGAACTGTCAGCTGCCGTTTCCGGCGCTGACGTAGTTGTAACAGCCGACTGCAACAAGCGCGACCGTCAGCGCAATGAGACCGACGCCCTCGATATCTAAGTTCGACCGAAGAAGCTTGCGACGCCAAGACGGGACGAGCAGGCAAGGCGACACTACCAGCAGCCCAGCGCCGAGGCTAGCCAAGCCGAGTCCGAGGTTGAACTGCCATGATCCCCAAAGCTGGCTAAGCATCTGACGTGGCACCTAGCGCTTGAACTAAGCGGACCCACGCAGCGACTTCGGCGTCGGCTTGAGTGAACTGTTGGGGGCCACTGTTCGGCTCCAGCGACGATGATGCATCAAGGTATTCCTGCGGCGGAGACTCAAGCTGAGGATTGGCAAGCCAGTGAGCTTCTCCGTGGATGCGAAGCATGGCCCAATGCCATGCCTCGTCATGAAAGATTAGCCCGTGTAGATCATTTGGCTCCTCGTATGGATAGCATGCAACTGCCGCGTCGTCAGCGTCCGCCGGTGAGTACGACCCGTAAGAGCTAAGAACCCGCGCGAACAAGTGGCATTCGTGCTTCAGGCACTCCACGTATTCTTTCTTTGTCCAGGTTTGGGTTGCCATGAAATTGGCATGTTAAAACTAGGGTCAGGGTGAACTATAAAGGTATAGCACACAAGAAAAGTGCACTCTGACCCCTAATTTCGGATCAGTGCAAGCGCGCCGGTCGCCTACTCTTGGCGCATTTCCTGGAGGTGGTCGTCGTGGCCGTACGTGGCCTAAATTATTGCTCGGCCTTGTGCCGCAACCGCCAGCGCAGCGCTACGGCAAACGCCACCAACACGTCATTGCTGCTCCGCGCGGTTGAAGCGATTCATCGTGATCGCCGGCTCGCCGTTGATGTTCAACCAGACCACGGTTTCTGTCATCGTCTTGCCGTCAGGGGCGACGGTGTAGGTACGCGTCGTGCGTGGCATTCCCTTCAAGTAGAACGCGGCGACCATCACGTTCGGCGCCGGCAGCCATACGGCCGTGGTGTCGACCGTCGGGTAGCCTTTGCTTGGGGCTGCGGTTCCGTCGAGCGGATAGATGGCGACGGCGTGGATGTCATGCCCATCGCCGCCGACGATATCGGCATTCGTCTGCCACTTGCCCTTGCCCACATCGCTGTAGGTGAGCGAGGCGCTCTTTGGCCGCTGCGCGGGCGGCGCCGACATGCTCGCGACATCGAGTACCCATTTGCCGAGCAAGGGCGACTTGGAAGATTGGGCGTACACGGGCGCGCTACAGACCAGGCCCACGATCAGCAGCAGTACGGCGAGATGCTTTTTCATACTTTCTCTCCAGTAGCTGAGGCGCATTGTTGCATGACTTTTCCGTGGCGGCTCTCAAGGTATCGGACACCAAGAATTCTCAGATGACACGCATCGTCGCCGCATGCGATCTTTTTTCCGCGGTGGAACCGCTAGCGCCACGCCGAGTAGGTCGTTACGTGGGTGCGTTCGAGCCTTCCCTTCGCGTCCGTTTCCATCTCGATCACGTAGCCCGACTTTCGCAGCAGCGACTCTTCGGTGGCGATGACGCATCGCCGCCGCCGGGGTGCCGTTTCCTGGCAGGCGTCGAAGAAGTAGTCGCTCGAACCTGCGACAGTCGATCCTGCAAGATGGCGGTCAAGGCCACGTTGCAGCTGCTCCGCGTCATAGGTCCGATAGGGACGGTCGAACGGCAAACCGGACGCGGCATACACCAGCTGCCATGGCGTCTCGCAGGCACACGGCATCGGCGAATAGCCGACGAGCATGAATCCGGCGACACACGCCACGATGGTCGCGGCTCCCAGGGCCTGGATACGTCGATGCATGCTGTGGGGTGCCTAGATCGGTCCGCGATGGAGTAGGAGTTAGCCTCGCCTCGCCGACCATGATTCAAGACGGGCGAACTAGATGCGTCAATGGTCCAGTTGATCCCGTCAGAGATGTCTCATTGCATCAGCAAGTCTTGCCGAGCGTCACCAACAGGTGCACTGCCCTGTCAGGGGGCGCATCATCCTGCGGTCGCGCAATCGGACTGCTGGTGCCGGCGGCGACGATGGTCTTGATCTGGCAAGCGGGAATGCCCTGCTCCAACAGATAGTCATAGACCAGTTCGGCGCGACGTGCCGACAACATCATGCACGAGGTAGGGCTGCACTCAGTTGCGTTCGCCCTCCCCATCAAGTCATAGGCGACGTTCGGATACTCCTTCATGATCGAGACATTCACCTGTAGATTCTCGAGTTGAGATCCACTCGCGTTATCCATGGAGTCCTCAAGGTTCTCCCCTACAAGTGGATGTCCTTTTTTGAAGTAGACCGTTCGCCAATCAAGCGACATCGACTGTGCCGGAACTGCCACCAGCACGGCGGCGAAGAGCATCAAACTCTTTAGTGCGGCAATGCGGATTATTTGCATGTGTCATCCCACTAATTGAACCGAGTCGCGAAGCGATCGGCTTCGCGACTCGGCACCGATGTAAGGCGAGCTAGTCGCCACGCTTCACCCGGAGCGCATGTCGGCCAGTGCGGTGCGTTCTCCACGCTTCCTGCGTCTCGATCGATAGACCAGATGGGCCGAACCGTTGAGAAGAACCCAACACAAGGCCGGAAACCACGCACTGGAGGCGACACGCGAGGCCGCCTCCATTCCCTGCGATGTGACCGCGTCCGGTCCCAATCCATCCCGCAGGAACCAGTCGACGCAAAGCAGGCATAGGAAGGTCGTGGTCGACGTGAGCACAACGTCAGGCTGGATGGGAAGACGACCACCACGACGAAGGCCGCTCCGGCACACGCAACCAGCGCCAGGAATCCGATCACAAGTGCCTGCATGCCATGCATCGCACCGCTCACCACTTCCCAAAGTAGGACGAAATGTCGAAGTAGACCTCGCGCTCCTCGCCGTAGGGCAGCACGATCGTGATGAGGTCCATGGCCGACGGCTCGAACAATAGCGACTGCGATTTGATGCGCGCGCCGGGGTAGTGCTGATCGAGCCATGTGCGTTGCGCGGCGATGCCCGCGCCTTCGCTATGCGCCGCAGACAGATCGACGGGGCGGTCCGGCGATGCGCCATCCCCATGTGCGACGGCCGGCCTCGGCGACGGCGCGGAGTGACATGCCACAAGGCCCGCCAGCAGGATCAACGACAGCAGTCCACACTTCATATCACACCCCCTAATGTGATCGACCAGACAGCTGGATCAGAGTAGACCTGTCGGCGCACTGCGCACAATAGCGCGCAGTCTTGCTAGGACTTCGCTTGATGCATCACTCGATCAACTGCGCACCTGGTCCCGCAGCCTTCTCCGCCGGGCGCCGCTAGTAGCACTGCCACGCAAGCGCCCACTCGTCTTCTTTTCCTGGTGCTGTTCCGCGGCCGAAGTAGCCAACGCCGCCGTCGCCCCACATCCAGCGGCCCTTGTCCGTGGAGTCGATCTGAAAGACGAACTCCGGCGATGCGGGATGGCGTTTGAAGGGCGCCCAGAAGATCTCGGCCTGGATCAGCGTCGGCCATCCTCCCAGCTTGAAGCCATCCAGGTTCCGGAAGAGATCGTGGTAGTGCGCTTCGATATCTGCTGGCAGATCCATCGGCGCATCCTCCCAGCACGGGTAGTCGTCATGAAAGACATGCGGCCGCATCGGAAATGCGTTGATCGGCGAATCGGTGTGCCGTCGCGCCAGTGGCACCAGTCCATCGAGCCGCTTGTACGCCCGCAGACACCACCCTTCCCCGTTGGGCGTATCGACCGGGAGCGCATCGGGACCGATGAACACCGCAATCAGTGCGATATCCGCGAGGCGCGCCGGCCGCAGCGGCAGTTCGCTGACATTGATCTGACACAGCGCATGCATCGGCCGTCCCGCCGTCTCCGGCCATGTCTCGCCCGGCGCGCAGACGTTCACGCGACCGAACCAACTTGCCAGGGGATCGTCGGGCGGCCGGAATCCCCCGATCTCCAGGATGACACCCGGGCGGGCGAGTTGAGCTTTGAGGTCGTCAGCTGTCGTCGTCACGTATGCGTCTTCCGCGCTTCATCGAGGGCGGGCCGTGTTTACTGGCTTTGCGTTCAATAGAACAAGAACCAGTCTGCAATTCCAAGACAAGTGCGCCGATCCCGTTTCCGTGGTACGTCAGGGTTGAGCGCGTTGTCAGGCCGCACACCGTAGGCATGCGTCCCCTGCACGTCAATCATCGGACGCGTCATAGATATCCAGGCTGAGCGAGATGCCGCGGCGCGAAAGTGCTCCGAGCACCTCCGGGCAGAACTCCAGTCCATCGTTGGAGGAGCCCATGAACACGCCGCAGAAAAAGTCCATTGTGAAGCGTGACCGAAGCGAGGCCCAAACGGCCGGGTCTTCCGGCAGCTTGCTCAGTATCTTGAAGATTTGGGCCGGAATGTCTTCGGGGTAGCTGTCTTCAGCCGCCAAGCTCCATCGTCCGATCTTCTCTACGTAGCGGTTGCCAGTCTTGGCCCCTACACGGATATCACCCTTGGCAAACGCCTTGGTTGGCTCACAGCCCAGCAGGCTTGTGATCTCCGATGGCACGAGGTCATCTCCAAAGATTCGGAAGGAGACGATCGAGTGGTCTGCAATTCTCATGGCGCGCCAACATACGAGTTAAGCCGCGCCGCGAGGTGGCGTCAGCTTGAATGAATGACTAGTCGGTAGGAGCCGTATTCCCCAACGCTGCCGCCGAGAGCCGAGCATGCCACAACGTGTAGCCATGGTGCTTACTCGATTGCTGGCTGCTACTTCGCTGGAACAAAGGGCAAGGAGCGCGGGTGAGCAATGAAGCTGGGAGGCGAAGCGGAGGGCGATTCGAAGATGGACCGAAACATGGAATTGGGAAAAAGCCGATCTTTCAATGGTGTCGCACCTACTTTTGCTCACAGCCGTCGAAGACAGGCTCAACACCAGCCTGTCGCGCCAATAGCAGCTGCTCCGGCGTGGGTCGATATGTGGCGGGCCAGGGTGGCCCAAGCGCGACGGGTGGACAGAACAGTGAGAGCGGAACTCCGGCGCTCACCAAGGCATCCTGAAACAGTTGCGCACGCTTGAGTGCCAGGGCGCTGCATTGCGCATCCGCACATTCGCTTGGGTCGGCTCTGCCAACAGCCTGATACCGAATCTGATTGACGCGCAACATGATCTGCGAATCGTGCTCCACGGCGCGCATTAACCACTCTGTAGAGTCGACGGATGTGGTCAGATCATTGTCAATAGAAGGCTGTCCAGGTTTGAAGTAAATGCAGAATAGCTCCGGACCAGACGCGCTTAGCGTCAGTGGCAATGCTAGGAACACGAGCAATACGAGAGCAAAAGGAGTTTTCATGTGCGGTCAAGGTTTGAACTACACAGCGGACCAAGCGCGAAGCAATTGGGGGTCAGCTAGGTTAAATACTTAGGTTGCACGTCATGCAGGCGGATTGATTGCCGCCATCACACTTGTGCCACAGTTTTTGCAACAGAGACCAGGGTCGCCAAGCGTATTGCAGGTAACGCCAGCCATCGGAAGACGGCAACGAACGCAGTGAAACACCGCCTCTGAGACTTGGCCCACACGCGGGACATCCCGAACCCCCAGCTCATCGAACTCAACTACCCACCAACGGCGCTTCGGGTCGTACTGCGCCGTTCCATGCCCCTCAAGATCCTCGGACTCATCCGACTCATCGTAGGCTATAAGCGGAAGGCCAGGCGACAGCACAACCCCAGCGTTTGATAGATCGCGGATGCTACCGAATGTGTCGAGAACGACAGCGGTTCGTTCCTGATTGATGACGCCACAGACCAAACCATTGAAATCTGCATAGATCCGAATTTGCGGAAGATCACACATTGTCGCTAATGCCTCCGTTAAACCACACCACGACCTGGAGGCGACTTGATCCACCCATCATGGCGCATCCGCTGGTGCCCAATCCATCACAGCGATGAACTGCTCCGACTCCGGGGACTTTTCAAATGCGCTGCCTTCCGGGGCGTCCAGAAACGGAATAATGCTCGGGTCGTAGTTGGCGATCGTGTTGACGTCATAGACGGCATGGTTGGCTGGGTTGTCCATGTACGCATCGTCTTCGGAGCCTGACATGAAGCGCCAACCGCTATCGATGTCGTTGTCCGGCGCTTCGCGGTACATGAAGCGCACGGAATCACCGTCGACGGTGATCCTGTCGGTGGCAATACAGCCGCCGTAGCCTTCGGCCATTGGCTCGATCTGATCTTGCGAGAGTCGGAACTGCTTGGTCATGCGTCCTGACACCTGGATTGGGCGACACCGCGAAGCAGGGCCGGTTGAATGAATAGTTGGACGGTGGTGCCAGAGGTGGTGAAGCATCGACTGCGCTTCACCAGCACTGCCGCATGGGCGCGAGCATGCCATAGATCTCTGTCTTGGATCTTGCTGGCGTCGCTGGTCTCTGGGTGTCACCAAGACCGGTCGTCAGGCCTCAAGCCTCCGGGCTTGGTGTGCCCACTGCTACACGCCGCCGCCCAGAAACGGCAGCACGATGAAAGAGGTAATCAGGAGACTACCGACGACGACGGTCGACAAGTAAGGCGCCGAGCGAGTTGAGCGATCCGTGGCCACGGAGTACCACGCTGCCGGAACCGAGATCAGAAGCGCCAGGAACGAGCCAACCCCAAGCACGGCGAACGCAACAGGCACCACAGGGACATCGCGCAGGAGGAGGGACGCCACCGTTGAAATGACCAGACTTGCTTCAAGAACCAGCAGAGCAAGTATGGAAATCTTCGCCGGCTGCATAGACATGTTCTCGGGGCTTGGTACCTGAATTGAACCGCACCGCGCGGCGGCTTCGGGTTGCATCATCGTTAGGCGTTGGTGCCAAGGAGGTCGTGAAGCATGGACCGCGCTCCCCAGCACTACTGCCAAAAACCGAGCATGCCACAGTTCGCGATCATGAGGACGTGCCCAAAGTGGACGCCGCATCGCGCGTCCATCACTAGACTGATGCATGAAGTAGGCGGAACCACGACACGCATTCGTCTCGTGTGGATTGTTGTGCCCAGCATGTCTACTCCAGAACTGGGGTCAGAGCTAACTTTAAATGGCCTTGCATACAAGAAAAATGCACTCCGCCCCCCGTTTTCTAAGCGTCCAGCGCGCTGCCGCGCAAGGGGGCGCCGCCCACGCTGGCCAGCACTTCACGCGGCCATACGGGCTTGCTCTTGATGTGGAAACTGGCCCAGCGGATCAGGCCGTAGAGCAGGGTCAGCGGAAAGAGCGGGATGGCGATGACCTGCCAGAGGATGGCGCCCAGGTCGGGGTGCTTCCAATGCTCCGCACTGCCCGGGCCGATGAAGGGCTGGCCGAAGAAGATGCAGCGCGCCAAGCGCATCTCGAACAAGGCCTCATTGGGTCCGTCGCCTTCCACGAACAGCGGCCCTTCGTGTTCCATGAAGCGGCGGATGTGCTCCCAGGTATCGAGCAGGGGTTGCACCGCGATGGCGCTGCTGGTCAGGCCCAGGCCGAACTGGCCGACCACGCGGGTGTCGCCGGGCGCGGCCAGCACGATCATCTGCAGGGCCGCGTTGTCCTGTGCGACGGTGCCGGTGAAGGTCTTGAAGCGGACGACCTGGGCGCGCACGCAGGCCCAGTCGTAGCTGAGGATCTCGTGTTGGCCGTCCCCGCCCCAGAGCGGCCACCAGCCGAAGAGACGCGTGTTGTCCTTGAAGACATGGACCTTGCCGGCGTTGCGGTCGAACAGGGTGGGTGCGTAGCGGTAGCCGATGAGGTCGAAGCGGAGCATGAGAAGTGCGCTAACCAGCAAAACCATGAGTGCGATCAACCCGAAGTAGCTAAGTCCTAGTACGCGATCAAAGGTCGCATCGAAGACGATGTAGATCAGAGGGGGCATCATCACCAAGGCGCCGAAGGCCAAGTAGCCCAAGAGTGCAGTCATCATGCTTCCATAAGCCAGCCCATGGGGAAATGCTTCGATGACCGCGCCTCCGCTGTTGGGTGATCGGCTGGCCGGTACGCCGTGCGGCGGCAAGAGGACGGCCTGGGTCCCCACGCCTTTGAACACTTCGTTCTCGTGCAGCTTGAAGAATTCGTCTCCGGCCTGCTGGCCGAGCCATTCGATGTCGGCCATACCGGCGGGTCGGCGCGATATCGATGGCTTGGGCTCGGAGGCGGAGTGTTTGTCGTTCTTGGTTCGGGTCATGGTCAGGGTTTAGAGCGGCTCACAAAACCCTTCTGGCGTCGTTGCCGCATCTTGTCGTACTACTCGTACTGCCTTCGATGCGGTGCCTCGCCAGAACCGCTTCGCTGGGTTTTGGGAGCTGCTTTTATTCACGATGAGCGGTCGCGCCCGAGGCTGAGGCGCTCGACGGCAGCGGCGCAGCGGCCCCTGCTGCGCGGTCCGGCACCACATGGCGCCAGGCTTCCAGCGCGCTGCCATGCAAGGGGGCGCCGCCCACGCTGGCCAGCACTTCACGCGGCCATACGGGCTTGCTCTTGATGTGGAAACTGGCCCAGCGGATCAGGCCGTAGAGCAGGGTCAGCGGAAAGAGCGGGATGGCGATGACCTGCCAGAGGATGGCGCCCAGGTCGGGATGCCTCCAATGCTCCGCACTGCCCGGGCCGATGAAGGGCTGGCCATCGCACTCTGACCCCTGTTTACGCAGCAGTCTTGTGATCTCCGATGGCACGAGGTCATCTCCAAAGATTCGGAAGGAGACGATCAAGTGGTTTGCAATTCTCATGGCGCGCCAACATACGAGTTAAACCGCGCCACGATCTGGAGGCGGTTTGAATCAATTGTCAGGGCTCATCCTCCGGCGTCCAATTCGTCACAGCGATGAAGTGCTCCGAATCCGGAGGCTTTTCAAATGCGCTCCCTTCCGGGGCGTCCAGAAAAGGAATAATGCTTGGGTCGTAGTTGGCGATCGTGTTGACGTCATACACGGCATGGTTGGCTGGGTTGTCCATGTACGCATCGTCTTCGGTGCCTGACATGAAGCGCCAACCGCTATCGATGTCGTTGTCCGGCGCCTCGCGGTACATGAAGCGCACGGAATCACCGTCAACGGTGATCCTGTCGGTGGCAATACAGCCGCCGTAGCCTTCGGCCACTGGCTTGATCTGATCTTGCGAGAGTCGGAACTGCTTGATCATGGGTCCTACACCTGGGTTGGGCGACACCGCGAAGCCTGGCCGGTCGAATGAATCGTTAAACGGTGGTGCCAGGAGGTGGTGAAGCATCGACTGCGCTCCCCCAGCGCACGGGCGCGAGCATGCCATAGATCTCTGTCTTGGATCTTGCTGGCGTCGCTGGTCTCTGGGTGTCACAAAGATCGGTCGTCAAGGCCCAAGCCTCCGGGCTTGGTGTGCGCACTGCTACACGCCGCCGCCCAGAAACGGCAGCACGATGAAACAGGTAATCAGGAGACTACCGACGGCGACGGCCGACAGGTAAGGCGCCGAGCGAGCTGAGCGATCCGTGGCCACGGAGTACCACGCTGCCGGAACCGAGATCAGAAGCGCCAGGAACGAGCCAACGCCAAGCACGGCGAACGCAACAGGCACCACTGGTACATCGCGCAGGAGGAGGGCCGCCACCGCAGAAATGACCAGACTTGCTTCAAGAACCAGCAGAGCAAGTACGGAAATCTTCGCCGGCTGCATAGACGTGTTCTCGGGGTCTGCCAACTGAATTGAACCGCACCGCGCGGCGGATTCGGGTTGCATCATCGTTAGGCGTTGGTGCCAAGGAAGGGGTGAAGCATGGACGGCGCTCCCCAGTACTGCCGCCAGGAGCCGAGCATGCCACAGATCGCGATCATGAGGACTTGTCCAAAGTGGACGCCGCACCGCGCGTCCATCACTAGACTGATGCCTGAAGTAAGCGGACTCACGATACGCATTCGTATCGCGTGGATTGTTTTACCCAGCATGTCTAGATAGACATGGCCACTGCAAGAAATCCTGAACTCATCCATACGAGAAGGCAAAGCCCGACACAAGGCAGCGCGAGCGCGCGCCAGCAGGCGCCAATAGCGGCGACGGCCGCAACAAGCAGAGTGGAGCACCAGAACATGGTGGATGCCCCGGCTCCCCAGACAAGCCAATACGGTGGACCAATCAGCGAGGCGCCAAGGACCGAACCAGAAGGTAGCCAGCCAGGCTGACGCAGTACGACCAGACAAAGCGTGAGGTAGCAAAGCACCAAGACAAGCAACGACGTGGTCGCAACGACTGCCCACCGCCGACGATCCAGTGCTTTCGGAGCATGTGGGGCCATCAAGAACCCTGCTGTTGAGCCTACGGCCTGGGTTGAGCCGCGCGCGGAGCATGCCGGCTTCGACGAATCCATACCAGGAGGCGCTGACGTATGAACAATGCTGCCGGGCGCTGCCACCGAGAATCGAGGTTCCCACAGATCGCGGTGTTGGCGCTAGAGCCGACTGAAATCGGAGCAAACTTACAGACGTGTCGCACACAACAAAGTGCACTCTCCCCTTGTCTTCGCGGTCTTTCCTATTTGCGCTCGACTAACCTGATCTGGTCGCCCTGCACAGTCCAGATCGTTCCCGCGGGCGCTGTTGCGACATAGATGGGCTTTCTGGCCCACAGGCTCCAGAACACGTGCGCCTCCGTGGGCACAGGATCGAGCAAGTGGGTGATCATCAGCGCCTCCACCTTTTGGCCCGTCTCTAGAACGATGCATGTGCGCGTGAATGCCCGCTGGGATACGACGCGCGCATCCTTCACCGAGAAGCGGTAGGTGCCGCCGATCGGCACCACGTTGTTCTTTGTCGTTGCTGGAAGAAGGTAAACGACCCAGTCTTCCTCGGGACTCTTGCCTGGCAACACAACGGAGTTGTACTTCTTCGCGCATCGCTCGAATTGCGCCGTCGTTGCCGCGGCGCGGGCTTGTGCCGCGCCCGCTTCGTAAGCGGTGAGTGCAACAGGCGCTTCCAGCGCCTTGAAAGACCCGGCCTTCCCGTTGGTGACGGCGACCCGATAGATCGCCGCCGGCGTGCTGTCCAGAAACGTCACGACGATGTCGGCGCCCTGCTGTTCCGTGACCCAGCCCCTAACCCGCTTGTCTCGCCTGAACTCAGGCACTGCCAGCACCGCGTCGGTCGCCACGGACGCGGCTTGATCATGCAGGTAGATCGTGCTTCCGACGGTTTGTGCGGACGCAATTTTGGCTGCCTCGTCGGCTGGCGAAAGCGCAGCTGGAAGTGCTTCGTCTGCATGCACCGACGTGCATGCCACAACGAGAATCGCGGTCAGTATCAGTCGAATCACTTACATTTCCGGTTATGAGTCCAGCGCCTGCATGGTGCCGCGCCGGGATGTGGCGGCCGCCCGGATGGATATTAGGCCGTATTCGCGACCTTGGGCAGATAGAAGTACGCCGTCAGCAGCGTAGTCGCAAAGAACATTGCCAAGAACAGATTGAGTGCCGCGATAACGGCCGAGGCAAAGAGCTTGTTCTCGAGCGGGTGACGCGACCGCCACAGATAGAGACCAATTGCCGCAGTAACGGCTGCACTGAGCCAGAGCGCGAATGGGGAATAAGGCAACCAAGCAGAAAACGATCGGGCGACCTGCGGCACGTGCGGCCCATAAGACTCGAGCTGGCTCGCGGGAAAAGCAGCGAGAACCTGCGACAGCTGTGCGGCCGTGGCAAGCGATCCGAAGAGGCCGCAGAGGTAGATCCAGACGCTGATGACAATCTTTAGCATGGGGTCCAACGAGCGTTAAGAGGCGGAGCCGAGCGAGATGGACTCGAATGAAGTGTCAGAACCCTGCCCGCGACAGCGCGTAAGTCAATTCCAACTGGTTGCAGCCATGGTCGTGCAAGATGCCATCCGCATCCAACACCCCAACCTCAAATCCGTCCTCAACGTCCTCGTAGTAGAGCAGGCCGGACGGCAGCTCCGCAATAACAAGGGCCTGCTCCAAGCCGAAGCTGCGCTGGAAAGGCACTGAGTAGAACGGCACACGGTAGCGGGCGAACGCAGTCTGCTGGGCAAGCGAGCAGCTAGGAAGCTGATCGGCCACCAGTGCCTCAAGCTCATCGACCGTAATGGGCTGCCAGGCTTCCATAGAACTCACTCGTTTGGACTAAGCCGCGTCGCGAGGCGAGATAGAAAAGTGCACTCTGACCCCTGTTTTCGCTTTCTCTGACCAGGTTTTGATTTGCCATGAAATTCGCGTGTTAAAGCTGGGGTTAGAGTGAACTTTCGAAGGTTCAGCACACAAGAATAAGTGCACTCTGCCCCGTGTTTCTAGACCCCTGTTTCTAGCAACGATGCGTTTCGCGGCATGGACGAGGCCAAGACCCGCCGCTTCGCTGGTGTAAGATCGGACTATCGGCCACGCAAACCCACTACGATCAACGAGCAAGTTAACCTGGCCCCTTTATCCGGTTCCTTTCCACCGACCCTTGTTCAATATCTGCTACGCATCGCTTTTTGATTTTGGTAGATTAGCCTCAGTAATCTTCCTCAAACTTTCAACTTTGTTGAGACGCCTTTTTCTCATTTCTGATAGCATTAGTAATCCAAAAGGAGAAAGTGACCAGTATTCGTCCTTATCTGCCACGGGCTTCCTGCGTTTGGAAGGTTCGACACATCCAAGCGCGGCCAAGTCAGCAAGGAGAGTCCGCAGTGTGTTTCTTGGAGTTGGCCAGATGCTGCGAAGTTCCTTGAAGGGAACATCATTTATATGCATAGCGATGTATCGGGCGATCTCTGCCAGCGAAAATTCGACCTGTAACTCCGGCGCTAGAACCTCAAATATTTGATAGAGCGTCACCTCCTTCCCAGATTCCCAATCGGCTCCGCTCTTTTTATGAAATGCGATAATTTGCTTATTATTTCTCAGTATTTCCATCACTTCAACTAAATTGGACTGCTTTTTTTCTTGCTCCTCGTAAATTGCAATTCGGCGGCGCAGCTCGGCGTTCTCCGAGCTTAATCTAACAATTTCTTTTGCAGCTGCCGCGTCTTGCACTTTAGAGGCCCGAACCCAGCCTTCCCTTGGATAAGCATTAAAGGCCTTCATTAGGGCAATTGAACATCTCCCATAGAGATCCTCTCCGTTTTTCCAAAAGCTGACTGGCTTTTTCTTCACTTTTTCTTTGAATGCCTTCAAACGCTTAATCGCGTTTTTATCAGAATCAGATTTTTCTTTAGGCCAAGATACACTTTCATCAAGAACAAAACCTAACGCAGGTATACCTTTTGAAATAGCGTAATCATACTCTTTCTCAGTGTAGCTCAAGCCTGCTGCATCACATGTTCCGTAGCAATGGGCAGCAACGACAACATAGTAATCTGATTGATCAATTTGCTTTTTTATAATGTTCCACTGTTCTTCGTCAGCAGCACTGAACATCTCCATCCCAACAGGGATATGCCCCATTTCTAAAATAGCCTTGATAACTAGGTCTCTCTCCTCGTGTAAATCGCGGAAGGTAGAGCTAACGAATATTTGAAACTTTGAAGACATCATTACACCTATTTATTAGATATGCTAACCAAACCAAGGATCGAGGTCGGAAGCTCTGTATTTATAAAATATATCTAGAACTTTCCTCTCTGACGAATTTACTCTGGCCAGTGCATAGTGCTCGGGTGAATACCTCCAGAGGTATCGCATAAAAAAATGTACTCTGACCCTGATTTTTGACCCTGATTTTTAGTCCACCGACGACGCAAACCCACCACGATCAATGAATAATTCAAACTGACCCCGTTATCCCATGCAACCTAAGGCCTTTAGAAGCGAGGTCGGCTTGGATGAATTATTAGACGACATCTCTAGGCTCGTCCGGGATAGCTGGTCCGTTTACAAAAGAATCTTCAATTTTTTCTTCATACCTCGCAGCGACCTTTGCCCAAGTCTTATCCTTTTTTTCGTTTCGCTTAGCCCAGAGCTGCTCTAGAACGGAGCCAAGTGCGTCACTTGGGTCTTTTAGACGAACGGACTTCATGCTCTTCTCTTTCTCGGAATATTCCAGCTCGAAAACACTTGCACAGTTGGAGGCGATGAGGAAGCCGTAGACATAGGTGTATAATCTAGCTTCCATTAGCCGAGAAAAGTCAACGTAACTGTTCTCCTTCTTTGCCCGCCACGCGGCGTAAACGGCTATTCGACCGATAGGGCTTGCAAGACTAAAGAAAGTCTTTAACTCGTTCTCACCCCACGATCCCGATTTGTTGTCATCGGAGGGCTCTGCCATAGTATTGGTCGGCGGGTCAGTTGGCGCGAGTGATTTTGAATTGTTTATCCGGTCTGGTATCGCCTCCAGGCCCGTTTCGATCCGCTCTGTCGTTTCAGATAGAGAGGCTAGGCCCGAGCGCATGTCATCAATGAGGCCATGGAGTTGCCCCGTACGCTCTTCTGCGCGCGCCTGGGCCCGCTGTCCTCCTTCTAAAACCGCCTTGAGTTCCGCTGCGATCTGCGTGAAATTTGACGCGCTTGATTCTACTGAGCCAAGTGACTGGCTAATGGTGCCGCTGGACACGAAGCCGAAAATGATCGCAAGGATACCGAGGACTAACGAAGTCACCGTTGCAGCAACGCTTAAGTATTCTGTGAAGCCCTGAAGATGGGTCCAGTCAAAAGTGATTAGCAGTACGATAGCGAGACTTAGGATCAGCGCTACATAGAAGAAATGGACGCCGAGGTTGCTTCGTGCATTAGGGCTAGTCATTCCGTTTTCCCGTTAACTTAGTGGCTATCTTTGTTATCTAACACTTGAATTAGACCGCACCTTATGGACTCTCCCAACTTAGAAAATTAAGGCTTATGCCGACGGTATTGATTGTTGGTGCTCGGGCTATGGTAGCTACCACCCTTATACGAAGAGCCGTGGCCCGACGTGTAGTGACCGCCGTGACTCGTCGTGTGGTGTGAACCAAATGCGCGCACACGTGCGTTCGCAGATGCGGCGGCTAGGCACAAGGCAAACCCCGCTAGCGCCGCGATGATCGAGACTTTGGTAAACATCGATTTCCCCTGAGAAAATTTGGCGTCCTAGCGTTCTCATTAAACATGGACGCTCTGCGCCGCATATCCCCAGGCGCAACCGTCCGATCAGGTCCTATGGAAGTCCGTTCTCCCCCCACAGACGATCTTGTTCTAGCACGGCGTCACACTTTTTTGGGAGACAAATGCAGCCATCCATTGGGGGCATTCCCAGGCGAAGTCACCCCGCTATGCAAAGCGCGTCGTGACCCAGGCCTCGATTAAACTAGGGCACATCCACCGCATTGTTTCTCCGCGTCAGTTCCGCCACGTCGCCCTCGGTGACGACACGCACCCGTCCTCCCTTGGCGCTTTTTCCGGCCGGCACCGCCAGCCGCACCAGCGCCGTCCTCGGCTCCAAATCCCGCGGCGCCTCCAACGCAGGAAACCCCGCCCGCGCCAATTCCCGACCCCGCGCATCCTCCAGCACCACGAACCCAGCCGGCGCATCCACATGCCCCAGGCTATGCACGGTGACTTCGATGGCATCGGCCATCACCCGCACATCCCCACGCCCAATCCCCAGATCCGGCCGCAGCTCGACCGGCACCGCGGCCGGCGTGACCAGCTCGAACTCCATCACCACCGTCTTGCCGGCCGGGAATTCCACATCCACCGCCCCGCTCTTCTCGAACGCGAACTCGCGGCTAGCGACCTTGCCGTCGATCTTCCCATCGCCATCGCGATCCACGCCCGCACGCATCCGCCACTGCCCGGCCGCGACATTCCACCCGGTCATCTGCGCCCGCTGCGTCTTGCCGCTGGTGTTGTAGCCGATGACGGTGAAGCGATCCTGCCGCGGCTTCGGCAGCAGCAGCGCTACCTGCACGGCGCCTTCGGGATCGGCGAAGCGCCAGCTGACGGTGTGGCCGGGGTAGGTCTGGTTGCGCTTGAGGGCGACGCCGCCGAGGCGGGCGCGCTGCAGGTTCACGGTGGGCGATTCGACGCGGTCGCTCCACCAGTGGCCTTCGGTGTTCATGTAGAAGGTCTGCAGTTTGTCGCGGGTCTCGGCGCGGTACAGGGTTTCCAGCCAGCGCGGGTCGCCGGTCTGTTCCCAGGCGACGTGGTGGGCGAAGTCGGGGGCGTCGTCGGGGTCGGCGTCGGCCGCCGCCTTGGCCAGGCTGGCGCCCCAGCTGTCGCGCTTGCCAAGCACGTCGAGGAAGTTCTCGTTGAGCAGGGACAGGCCGCCTGGGCCGGCCTTGGCGACGCGGTAGTCGATCGCCTTCAAATAGCGCGCATCGCCGGTCCAGCGGTACGCCGCCCAGAAGGTGTGCAAGGTGTCGGGGCCGCCGCTGCCGTCGAACAGGCTGCCGCCGCGGGTCTTGCCGGTGGCCCAGTTGATCTCGTTGGGCAGCGCCCACTGGCCCTTGGCGTCGGTGTAGGCGTGGGCGAGATAGCCGTCGGCCAGGCCGGTGACGATGCGGCGGCTGTTGGGGTCGGCGTTGTAGCCGCCCAGCAGCAGCGCCGGGTGCAGGATCGGGAACGAATAGGGTTTTTGCCACTGCCAGTTCGGTTCGCGGTAGACCTTGCGCCCGCCAAACCAGTTGCTGGCGAACAGCAGGTGGCCCTGCGGGTTGACCTGGATGATGCGGTCGAACGCCTTCACCGTGCGCATCAGCCGCTCCACCGTCAGCGGGTCGCCCCAGTTGAGGTAGAGCATTTCGCTGTTGATGTTGATGCCGTCCTCGTAGGAATGCAGTTCGTCGGTCTCGATGGTGGAGAGGCCGTCGGTGAACATGCCGTTGCGGTAGTTGGCGTCGGACAGGGCGGTGAGCGAGGCGTTGAGCTTGTCGGGATCCACGCCCATCAGGGCGACGCCGGGCCATTGCTGGGTGAGGTCGGAATCGTCGGAGATGCCGCCGCCGAAATCGCCGTAGTCGACCTGGCGCTCGTCGATCCACCAGTTGATGTAGCGGCGCGTGGCCTTGAGGTCTTCCAGTTGCCAGAACGCCCAGCCGGGCACGCCCTTGGGCGGCTGCGGCAACTGCACCGGCAGCGGGCCCTGGTTGCCGTAGCTGATGTCGGCCCAGTACTGGCGGCCCAGCGCGTTGTCCGGGTCTACCCGCAGCAGGTCGTGGATATCCGCATCCAGGCGCGCGTACAGGCGCTGGCGCTTGGAGGTGGTGTGTTCTTCGACCAGGAAGCCCCAGTTGTCCTTGACCTGGTTGAAGCGATCGGCGATGTGCTCGACCTTGGCCTGCTCGCGCGGCTTGAACAGCAGGCGGATCTGCGCACCGTCCAGCGTGCGCGCGTCGAAGCCGGGCGCGGCCGAGGCGATGCTGAGCATCAGGCTGTCGTCGGTCAGGATGCGGTCGCGCAGGTCCAGCCACAGCGTGCGCGCCTGCCCGGGCGCGACCGAGACCGACACGTCGAGCATGTCGCGGCCGGGCCAGATCGGATCCTTGACGCGGATGTTGAGCGGGATCAGGCCGTTGTGCGTGGCTGGCAGCTGCAGCGCCGGCAGGTCGATGGCGATGCCGTCCAGGCCGTCGTGCATGTTCTCCCAGCCGTACGACCAACTGCGCATCAGCGGCTGCGCGGCCGGTGCGTCGCCGAGGTTGGACGGAATCAGCACGTGGACGATGGGCAGCGGCGGCGCAGCGATCTTTCCGTCGGCACGCTTGCGCGACGGCGCCTTGGTCGGCAGCGCGACCACGGTGCTGCGCTCGTCCGGCGGGTAGCGCCCGGCGATGTAGGCGCGCAGCGCGGCGAGGTTGGCGTAGTCCGGGGCGACGTCGCTGCGCACGGTGTAGCGCAGCGTGGCGCTGGGGTTGGCCGGCTCGGCACCGGCGCCGACGTCGTAGGCCCAGATCTCCTGGATCGGAGTTTCCTGGGCGACGTTGGTGAAGCGCAGATGGCCGCCGCGGCGGCGTTCGAACTGATCGACGCTGCGCACCGTGCCCTGGGCGCGCGAGAACAGCGGCGTCGGCGTCGCACCATCGGCGGCATAGGTGGCCTGGCCGTAGGCGGCGCCGCGCAGTTCGATGCGGTTGAACGGTTCGTCCGGCAGGGCCAGGTCCAGCGCCTTGCCGCCTTCGACGTAGACGTTCCAGTCGGGCAACTGGAAGTAGTCGTTGCGGCCGGGCAGGCGCGAGCGGTTATAGACGCCGGGCCAGGTGGTCTCGGCGATGCCGTCGGTGGCCTTCCACATCCATTCCTTGAGGTCCTTGGCGTCGGCGAACTCGACCTTGCGGATGCGCGTGGACGGGGCATCCAGCGCCGGCGGTGCGCGGCCGTGGTCCCAGCCGAAGCGGTGCAGCCAGGCGTTGCGCGCGGCACTGTCGGGCACGGTCTCGGCGCTGCGCGGTTCCTGCTGCCGGGCCAGCGCGGCGACGCCCGCGGCGTCGAGCATGCGGTCGTAGACGCGGATCTCGTCGAAATCGCTGCCGCGCAGGAAGTTGTAGCGGCTCTGCACCTGGTGCGGGGCGAGTACGCGTGCGGCCAGGCCGAGCTGGTCGAGCGCGGCGTCGAAGTCGAGCGAGCCGCCGTCGGCGCAGGCCTGGGTGCAGTCCACGCGTGCGGCTTCCTTGCCGTCCACGTACAGGCGCACGCCGCGGGTCTCGTCCCAGGCGAAGGCCAGGTGGGTCCAGGCGCTCGGCGCGGGGAATTTGTCCAGCTTGAAGGAGACGCGGGTGCGCGCCAGGTTGGCGTCGGTCACGAAGGCATCGAAGCCGTGGCCGTTCCAATCGATGCGCAGCCAGGCCATGTCCCAGCTGGTGTGGTCGGCGTAGCCGACGCGGAAGATCACGAACGGCGCTTCGCCCACCGGGTAACGCGAACGCCAGAAGAACGACAGCGTGCCGCGCTGGGTGTAGAGGTTGCCGGGAGCGTTCCAGGACAGCACGCCATCGTCGGCCCATTCGATGGCCTGCCCGGACACGCCGGTCGGTACCAGGGCGATCTTGTCGCGGAAGTTGGGTTGGGGGTCGCCATGGGCGACGTCGGCGTCCAGGCCTTTGTCGGCGGAGACGCGGAACAGCAGTTCGGGAGTGGCGGCTGCGGCGATCGCTGGCAACGCGAGGGCACAGAGCAGGGCGAGGCGGTGTGAGATGCGACCTGGGCTCTGCGATTTGGAGACGTATGCAGTAGAGCCTTGCTTTGCCGAAGTGGGTAGGAACAGCGCGTCGCGGCTGAAGCCGCTCCCACATGTGCGGTACTGCACTGTGGGAGCGGCGTCAGCCGCGACGCGCGATGCCCGCACATCCTGTGGCAATCGCGGAGAGCCGATGGACGCAAGCAGGTGCACCGCCTTCGCCTTCAGGCGACGCCACACCCCAGGACCGATCGCCGACACACCACCGCCGGCGCCCACCGCGCTGCCGCACATTGCCTGTTTCATCTCGCTCCTTTGCGATCGGCGCGCACCGTGGCGGCGCGCGTCGATCTCCCTCCCCGGCCCGCGAGTATGCGGGCAGCGGGGCGTTGCCGATGCCGCAGCGCGGCACCGGCGAACGCAGTCTTCAGAACTTGTAACGCACCCCGATCGCGTACTGGCGGCCGGTCTCGCTGTAGGTCAGCGGCAGCTGCGCGCCGGTGGCGCTGGTCTGCACCCACTCGTAGTACGGCACATTGGTCAGGTTCGACCCTTCCAGGCTGATGTCGATCTTCTCGTCGATCTTGTAGGTCAGCTTGGCGTCCACGACATTGGTGCCGCGCATGCCGTGCATGTCGAAGCCGGTTTCCGTGGCCGGCACCTGGGTCAGGTAGCCGTCGCGGTGGGTCAGCGACACGCGACCGCTGAAGCGCTCGCCTTCGTAGAACAGCGTGGCGTTGTACGAATTCTTCGACAGGCCGGTGAGATCAGTGTTGAACGACAGCGCGCCGGTGCCGGTGACGTACTGGATCTTCGACTGCACGTAGGTGTAGTTCAGCTGGGTACCGAAGTTGGCCCACTTGCCCGGCAGGAAGCTGAAGGGCTGGATGTAGTTGAACTCCGCGCCCTTCAGCTTGCCGCCCGGGGTGTTGAGCGGCACGCTGAAGACGAAGTCGTCGGTGGCCGCCGCGCCGGTGCCGTCGAGCAGGCTGACCGGCAGGCCGCTGCTGGAGTACGGGGCGATGGTGCGCGCGGTCTGCACGAAGCTGTCGATGTCCTTGTAGAACAGCGCCAGGCCGAGCATCGCGCCTTCCTGCAGGTACCACTCGAAGCCGAGGTCGGCGGTCTTGGCGCGGATCGGATCCAGGTTCGGATTGCCGCCGCTGACCGTGCGCGCGCCGCCGGCGACGGCGACCGTCACGCCCGGGGTCAGGCTGCCCAGGCCCGGCCGCGTCATCACCTTGGCGGCGCCGAAGCGGATCAGGAAGTCCGGGGTGATCTCGGCGACCAGGTTCAGCGACGGCAGGGTGTCGTGGTAGTCGCGCTCGACCGTGGTGTTGATCAGGTTCGAGCCGACCAGGGCGTAGCCGGTGGAAGACTGGTTGGTCTTCACGTAGCGCACGCCGATGTTGCCGGAGAACGGGATCGCGCCGATGTCGAAGGCGAAGTCGCCCATCAACCAGGCGCCGCGGTCCTTCTCTTCCACGCTGCGGGTGTTGACCGCGCGCTCGGTCAGCGTCCAGGTGCCGGTGCCGCTGTAGATGCCCAGCGCATCGGCGATGCCGTTGAGGTCGGGCACCGCCCAGTTCGACGGCGTGCCCTCGATGCCCTTGAGCCCGGCCAGCGTCACCAGGTTGACCGGCACGATGCGGTTGCCGGTGGCGAAGGTCGGCACGCTGGTCTCGGACGCGCGGCGGAACTCCTTGGTGTCGAAGCCGTAGTTCTTGGCCAGCACGCCGCCCTTGAGGGTGAAGTTGGTGCCCAGGTTCCACTCGAAGTTCAGTGAGCCGGTGTCGAAGCTGTTGTTGGCCGACTGCGGACGCATGCGCACTTCGGCCAGGGTCCAGCCGTTTGCGGCGGTCGGGTCGATGCCGTAGTTGAACACCGGCGAGGTGTAGCTGTTGCGGTAGTCGTAGCTGTAACCGGCGACGTTGTTCTTGTCCATGATCACCGTGGTCTGGATCGGGTTCCGGTGCTTGGAACTGGAGGTGCCGATCTCGCCGGTGATCTTGAAGGTGTCGCTGAAGCGGTGCTCGCCGTTGAGGGTGAGCTGCTTGAAGACCGTGTTCCACTCGTCGTGGCGGTTCTCCGAGCGGATGTCGGTGTTGTCGAAGCGACCGTACAGCAGCGCACCGGAGGCCGGGTCGACGTAGCCGTCGCGCACGATCATGTCCGGCTTGCCGTTCTGCGAGCGGCCGCGGCTGAAGCTGATCGCCTCGATGTAGTGCTCGTCGCGCTTGGCATCGATCTTCGAGTACAGGCCGTCCAGCGAGAACTCGGTGCTGTCGTTGGGCTTCCACTGCAGCGAGCCGGTCACGCCCAGGCGGTTCTGCTCGTGCTCCATCTGCGTGTAGCGCGGGATGCGCGGGCTGAACACGTTGGCGCTGTTGGCGGCGGCGAACGGCGAGGTGGGGCTGTAGCCGTTGTTGCTCGGGCCGTTGGCCCAGCGCGTGGTGCCGCTGCCTTCCTCGAGCACCTGGCGCTCGGAGTAGGCCACCGACATCAGCGCGCCGAAGGTGCCGTCGGCCCAGGTGTTGGCGACCAGCGCGGCGATGCGCGGATCGGCCTTCTGCGACATGCCGTTGTAGGTGGCCTGGCCGTTGGCGGCGAAGGTGAAGCCGTCGTAGTCGAACGGCCGCGCGGTGCGCAGGTCGACCGTGGCGCCCAGCGAGCCTTCCTCGACGTCGGCCGAGGCGGTCTTGCGCACCACCATCTGGGTGAACAGGTCCGAAGCGAACACGTTGAAGTCGAAGCCGCGGCCGCGGTTGGTGCCGCCGCTCTGATCGCTGGCGCCGACCGTGGTCAGCGCTTCCATGCCGTTGATGCGCACGCGGGTGAAGTCCGGGCCGAGGCCGCGCACGGAGATGTTGCGGCCTTCGCCGGCGTCGCGGGTGATGACCACGCCGGGGATGCGCTGCAGCGATTCGGCCAGGTTGGTGTCCGGGAACTTGCCCACATCCTCGGCGACGATGGCGTCGACCATGCCCTTTTCGGCGCGCTTGATGTCCAGCGCCTTCTCCACGCTGGCGCGGTAACCGGTGACGACGACGGTGTCGAGCTCGGTGGTGGCATCGGCCGAGGCCGCGGCGGGCGGCGCGGCCGCCGGCGCTTCCTGTGCCTGCAGGGCACCGGCCTGCAGGGCCAGGCCGATCGACAGCGCGAGCAAGGTAACCGGTGTCTTCCGGCGTTCGGTACGTGATTGCATGTCCTCCCCTCCCAAGGGTTACATGACGGCGTGGAACTGCGGGCGTTGTCGCGAATGACACCGCTGGTCAAAACCAACGTTAACAGTTGCGAAACATCCCGGCATCTTGCAGCGCAACAGAGTGCCCGGCGACCCGAGGGTCTTTTCAGTCAATGAGATAGCGCAGGATCTCGACGTCGGCCAGTGCCGAAGCGCCTGCTGCCGCACAAAAATGACACCGCTAGTCACTTTTTCTGGTCGGCGTTTGCATTTCGCGGCATGCTTGGCGTCCCTTCGGCTGCCGGACCCGCTTGCCATGACCGTTTCCCGCATCGTCTGCTTCGGCGAACTGTTGCTGCGCCTGGGCGCGCCCGGCCACGAACGGCTGCTGCAGACGCCGCGGCTGGAGGTGCAGGTGGGCGGTGCCGAGGCCAACGTGGGCGTGGCGCTGGCGCATTTCGGCCACGCCGTCTCGGTGGTCAGCGTGCTGCCGGACAACCCGCTGGGCCAGGCCGCGGCCGGCGAACTGCGCCGGCATGGCGTGGACACCAGCGGGGTGCGCTTCGTGCCCGGGCGCATGGGCCTGTACTTCCTCAGCACCGGCGCCGGGCACCGCCCCAGCGAGGTCACCTACGACCGCGCCGGCTCGGCCTTCGCGCTGGATGCGGGCGACCGGCACGACTGGCCGGCGCTGCTACGGGGCGCGCAGTGGCTGCACCTGTCCGGGGTGACCCCGGCGCTGGGCGAACGCGGCGCGGCCGCGGCGCTGGCGGCCGCGCAGGCGGCACGCGCGGCCGGGGTGCGGGTGTCGTTCGACGGCAACTACCGCCCCAAGCTATGGGAGGCCTGGAACGGCGATGCGCCGGGCATCCTGCGCCAGCTGCTGGCGCAGGCGGACGTGCTGTTCGCCGACTACCGCGACCTGGAGGTGGTGCTGGGCCACCGCTACCCGCAGGACAGCGTGCAGGCGCGGGTGGAAGCGGGCGCGCGCGACGCCTTCGCCGCATTCCCGCAGCTGCAGGCGATGGCCTGCACCCAGCGCGTGGCGCACAGCGTGGACCGGCACAGCCTGGGCGCGATGCTGCTGCGCCGCGACGGCAGCGTCGCGCAGGCGCCAGCCGAGGAGCTGAGCGGCATCGTCGACCGCATCGGCGGCGGCGACGCCTTCGCCGCCGGCGTGCTGCACGGGCTGAGCCGCGGATGGGACGACACCGCCACGATCCGCTTCGGCCTGGCCGCCGGCTGCCTCAAGCACACGCTGCCGGGCGACGTGCTGGCGCTGAGCGAGGCCGAGGTGCGGGCGTGCGTGGGGGCGACGCGGTTCGATGTGAGGCGGTGAGGCGGTGAGGCCGGGAATGGGGAATGGGGAGTGGGGAGTGGGGAATCGTAAAAGCGCTGGCGCTGCGGGGTTTGCGTGCGGATCGGCGTTGCGTTGTGGCGTTTTTTTGTCTTGATGGTGTGCGGATAGTCCCGGCGTCGCGGCTTCGATTGTCGCGGCTGAAGCCCCTCCTACAGCAGATGCCGCGGGGATGGATGAGGTCTTTGTGGGAGGGACTTCAGTCCCGACGCGATTCGGTCGACGTGCCGCCACCGCTGCCTCGCCGTCACCGCAAAAAAACGGCCGACATCGCTGCCGGCCGCATCTTCTGTCCGGGGCCCGGGATCAACACGACGCCCGAATCCCCACTCCCGAATCCCGAATCCTCGCTCCTCAGAGCTCCACGCAATCGAACTTGACGTCGGGGTCGACCTCGGCGTCGTAGTCCACGTCCTTGCGCTCGAAGCCGAACAGCTTGAGGAACTCGTGCTTGTAGCCGGCGTAGTCGGTGAGCTGGAACAGGTTCTCGGTGGTCACCTGCGGCCACAGCGCCTTGCAGGCGTCCTGCACGTCGTCGCGCAGTTCCCAGTCGTCCAGGCGCAAGCGGTTCTCGTCGTCGGTGGCCGCGGGCTGGCCGTCCTCGCGATACAGGCGTTCGCGGAACAGGCGGTCGGCCTGTTCGATGGTGCCTTCGTGCAGGCCCTTCTCCTTCATGATCTTGTAGACCATGGAGATGTACAGCGGCATCACCGGGATCGCCGCGCTGGCCTGGGTCACCACCGATTTCAGCACCGCCACGTTGGCCGCGCCGCCGTGCTGCTGCAGGCGCGCATGCAGGCGCTGCGCGGTCTGGTCGAGGTCGACCTTGGCCTTGCCCAGCGCGCCGTGCCAGTAGATCGGCCAGGTGATCTCGGTGCCGATGTAGCTGAAGGCGACGGTGCGCGCGCCCGGGGCAAGCACGCCGGCGGCGTCCAGCGCATCGATCCACAGTTCCCAGTCCTGCCCGCCCATCACGGTGACGGTGTCTTCGATCTCCTGCTCGGAGGCCGGCTCGATCGAGGCCTCGATGATCGCGTCCTTGTTGGTGTCGATGGCGGTGGCGGTGTAGGTCTGGCCGATCGGCTTGAGCGCCGAGCGCTTCACTTCGCCGGTGCCCGGCAGCTTGCGCACCGGCGAGGCCAGCGAATACACCACCAGGTCGACCTGGCCGCCCATGTCCTGCTTGATCAGTTCGATGACCTTGGCGCGCGCCTCGTCGGAGAACGCGTCGCCGTTGATCGACTTGCTGTACAGGCCGGCGGCCTTGGCCTGCTTGTCGAAGGCGGCGGCGTTGTACCAGCCGGCGGTGCCGGCCTTCTTCTCGCTGCCGGGCTTTTCGAAGAACACGCCGAGGGTGGCGGCGCCGAAGCCGAACGCGGCGGTGATGCGCGAGGCCAGGCCGTAGCCGCTGGACGCGCCGATCACCAGCACGTTCTTTGGCCCGTCGTGGCGCACGCCGCGCGCGCGCGTGGCGGCGATCTGCTCGAGCACGTTGCGCTCGCAGCCGAGCGGATGCGTGGTGGTGCAGATGAAACCGCGGACTTTCGGATGGATGATCAACGTGAATTCCTCGTCGGCACAATGCCCGCGGCATCTTAATGTCTGCGGCGGGTGTGCAGAAGTCCCGGTGGCAGCACACGGCGGGGTATGGAGCGTACTGCGGGCGTGCGCGCGCGTTCGGATGGGTCGCGTCGCGACTGAGGTCGCTCCCACAGGGGAGGCGTCGCGGCGGCGGATGTCGTGCTGGCTGGAGGGAAACAGCTGATCGGCGAGCCGCAATCGCGCCATCGGTTGTCGCGGCTGAAGCCGCTCCTGCGGCAGGCCGCGGCACGGCACGGTCGCACCGTTGTGGGAGGGACTTCAGTCCCGCCGCGCTGCCGGTGGACGTCGCAGCGCCACCGCTGGTGCACGCATCAGATGATGCGCAAGGTGATCGCCTTGAGCACGGCACGGGTGCGGTCGCGGGTGCCGAGCTTGTCGAGGATGGTGGAGACGTAGTTCTTCACCGTGCCCTCGGCCAGGAACAGGCTGCGCGCGATCTCCTTGTTGGAGTAGCCGCCGGCGAGCAGGCGCAGGATCGCGACTTCGCGTTCGTTGAAGGTGTCGCGCGGGGCGTCCTCGTCGCGGTAGCGGTAGCGCGCACGCACCGGGTCGGTGCTGACCGGCTGCAGCAGGGTCTCGCCGGCGGCCACGCGCGCGATCGCCTCGCGCAGGTCCTCGGGCGCGGCGTCCTTGAGCAGGAAGCCCTGCGCGCCGGCGGCGGTGGCGCGCAGCAGCAGATCGGATTCGTCGAAGGTGGTGAGCAGCAGCACCGGCGTGCGGTCGCCGCGCGCGCGCAACTGCTGCAGCGCCTGGATGCCGTCCATGCCGGGCATGCGGATGTCGCTGAGCACCACGTCCACCGGCGTGGCCGCCACCACGTCGAGCAAGGCCTGGCCGTCGTCGGCCTCGCAGGCGACGACGATGCCCTGGGTCTGCAACAGCGCGCGCAGGCCGGCGCGCACCAGCACCTGGTCGTCGGCCAGGGCGATCCGCAGCGCGCTCACAGCGGCAGCCTCGCGCTCAGTTGCATGCCGCCGAGCGGCGTGCGGCCCAGTTCCAGGCGCCCGTGCAGCGCGGCCAGACGCTCGCGCATGCCGGCGATGCCGTTGCCCTCGCGGATGCGCTCGGCGCGGTGGCCGTCGTCCTCGATGTCCAGGCACAGCTGCTGCCGATCCTGGCCCAGGCGCACCCGCACATGTGCCGCGTCGGCATGCCGGGCGGCGTTGGTCAGCGCTTCCTGCACCAGCCGCAGCAGGGTCTCGGCCAGATGCGGATCGGTGATGCGCAGCGCCGGGTCGATCTGCAACTGCAGCTGCGGCCGCGGAAACGGCGCGGCCAGGGCGCACAGCGCGGTCTCCAGATCCACCCCGCGGTCGTCGCGCAGCGACTGCACCACTGCGCGGATGTCGGCCAGCAGCTCGCCGGACAGTCGCTCCACCGTCGCCACCTCCGGGCGTTGCGCCAGCGCCGGATCGGCCAGCAGCAGGCGCAACTGGATGCGCAGGGCGGTGAGCTTGTGCCCGGCCACGTCGTGCAGTTCGCGCGCCAGGCGCAGGCGCTCGGCGTCGCGGGTGCTGTCGGCGAGCAGCGCGCGGGTGGCCAGCAGGTCGGCGTTGACCCGCGCCAGCGCCTCGCGCGCCAGCTCGGCGGTGCGCGCGTAGTGCGCGCTGAGGCCGGCGAAAGCATGGAAGCCGGCGTAGATCAGCGTGGTCAGCAACGGATGCCTGATGCCGGCGGCGGACAGCGCCAGGAAGGTGCCCAGGTTGGCCAGCAGCGCCAGCGCCAGCACCGGCCGCGGCGGCCACTGCAGCGCCACCTGCGCGACCACCACCACCAGCAGCACCGGCGCGGTGCCGACGTGTGGCTCCAGCCAGACCAGGGCCATCGCCGCGGCTGCCTCGACCCACAGCGCGACATCGCGCCAGCGCCCGGGCAGGTAGTGCGCGCCGAGCAGCGGCAGCAGGAACAGCGCCGCCGCAGTCCAGCGCCAGGCCACCAGCGCATGCGGCGCGAACTGGAACGACCACAGCACGGTGGCCACGGTCAGCAACCCGGCCAGGCGCTTGGGTTCGATCAGATCGCGCAGGAATCGGTTCATGCGGCCGATGCTGACCGCGGGCCGATGCCGCGGCAATGGGGCGGGCGCAGAAAGTGACTTCCGGCAGGCGGACGGCATGACCAGCGGCCACTGCCGCGCCCCCCCGATGGCGCCACACTGCGTCCATGCCCTGCCGGGTGCCGGACGATCGGCACGCAGGACGGGCCCGGTTCATCCACCCTGCCACGCAATGCGTGGTGCACGCCGCCACGAGGAACACCGTCATGCTCCTGACCCTGCGCCATCCGGATCTGCTGTTCATGCTGCTCGGCCTGGGCTGGGGCGCGTACGAGATGCTGCTCAGCCGCCGCCGTCGCGCCGCCGATGGCGGTGCGCGCGACCAGGGCACGCTGCGCCTGCTGTGGCGCGTGCTGTACGCCGCGGTGGCGCTGGGCGTGCTGCCGTCGCTGCTCGGCGTGTGGCGCTATGCGCCGCACCTGCGCGAACCGCTGCGCTGGTTGGCCTGCGCGCTGCTGGCCGGCGGGCTGGCGCTGCGGCTGTGGTCGATCCGGGTGCTGGCGCGCTGGTTCACCGTCGACGTGACCATCCAGGAAGGCCACCGCCTGGTCCGCCACGGGCCGTACCGCTATCTGCGGCATCCCTCGTACACCGGCGCGCTGCTGGCGTTCTACGGGCTGGCGCTGGGCATGGGCAACGTGCTGTCGCTGCTGGCGATCGTGCTGCCGGTGACCTGGGCGTTCCTGCGCCGCATCCGGGTCGAGGAAGCGATGCTGACCCAGGCCTTTCCAGAAGAATACCCGGACTACGCCGCGCACAGCTGGCGGCTGCTGCCGTGGGTGTGGTGAGGCCGCCGCGATGGCGCTGCGCGACCTGATCCTGGCCAGCCTGCACCACCTGGCGATGCTGCTGTTGATCGCCACGCTGGTGGCGGAATGGACCCTGCTGCGTGCGCCGCCGGACCACCGCCAATTGACGCGGCTGGTCCGCGTCGACGCCGGCTACGGGCTGGCCGCGCTGCTGATCCTGGCGATCGGTGCCCTGCGCGTGCGCTACGGGCTCAAGGGCACCGGTTACTACCTGCACAACCCCTGGTTCTGGGCCAAGCTCGGCACCTTCGCGGCGATCGGCCTGCTCTCGCTGGTGCCGACGCTGCGCCTGCTGCGCTGGCGCCGGCAGGCGCGGCTGCAGCCGACCTGGTCGCCGAACGCGGCACAGGTGCGCACGCTGCAGCGGTTGATCGGGGTGGAACTGGGCCTGTTGGCGGTGCTGGTGGTGCTGGCCGCGGCGATGGCACGTTACGGCATGACCTTATTGGTATTACCAATTTAGGCGGCTCGCATCGTTGCAACCATTGACGTCGCGTAATCCAAGGCGCCTAATGGTCACACCATTCGCGCCCCGCCAGTTTATTGGTATGACCAATAGTCTTAAAGCTGCCGCCACTGCCGCTGCCGGCGAGTCCCCTGCCCGGCTCAGCGACCGGGTCGCCGCGCAGTTGCGCACGCTGATCGCGCAACGCGGCCTGGCGATCGACGCGCGCCTGCCCGCCGAGCGGACCCTGGCAGCGGAGCTGGGGGTGTCCCGCCCGGTGCTGCGCGAGGCCATCGCCCAGCTCGCCAGCCAGGGGCTGCTGCGGGCCCGGGTGGGCGGCGGCACCTACGTGCAACGGCCACCGACTCCGGAAGACCAGGTGGTGGCGCCGCTGCAGCCGTTCCTGCCGTTGCTGCACGCCGACCCGGAGTACCGTTTCGACGTGCTGGAAGCGCGCCATGCGCTGGAAGGCGCCACCGCCTGGCATGCGGCGCTGCGCGCCACCGACGACGACCGCGCGCGCATCGAGGCGGCCTACGAGGCGCTGCTGCAGACCCATGCGCAGGCCGATGCGGCGGCGCAGGCGCACGCCGACGCCGATTTCCACCTGGCCATCGCCGAGGCCACCCACAACCGGGTGCTGCTGCAGGTGATGCGCGGGCTGTTCGACCTGCTGCAGGCCAACATCTCGCAGAGCCGGCAACAGCTGTTCGAATCGCCGCGCATCTTCTCCGCCCTGCTCGCCCAGCACCGCGCCCTGCGCGACGCGATCCTGGCCGGCGACCCCGAACGCGCCCGCGCCGCCGCGCACGCCCACCTGGAATTCGTGCACAGCGCGCTGCGCACCCTCGACGAGGACGATGCGCGCCGCGCCCGTGCCTCGCGCCTGCCCTCCTCTCCCTGACCGCCCTGCCCCCATGATCATTTCCGCCTCCACCGACTACCGTGCCGCCGCGCAGCGCCAGCTGCCGCCGTTTCTGTTCCACTACATCGACGGCGGCGCCTATGCCGAGCACACCCTGCGCCGCAACGTGTCCGACCTGAGCGACATCGCCCTGCGCCAGCGCGTGCTGCGCGACATGTCGGCGCTGGACCTGCACACCGAGCTGTTCGGCGAACGCCTGGCCTTGCCGGTGGCGCTGGGGCCGGTGGGCCTGACCGGCATGTACGCACGCCGCGGCGAGGTGCAGGCGGCCAGGGCGGCAGCGGCCAAGGGCGTGCCGTTCACCCTGTCCACGGTGTCGGTGTGCCCGATCGAGGAAGTGGCGCCGGCGATCGACCGGCCGATGTGGTTCCAGCTGTACGTGCTCAAGGACCGCGGCTTCATGCGCAACGCGCTGGAGCGGGCCAAGGCCGCAGGCGTCACCACCCTCGTGTTCACCGTGGACATGCCGGTGCCGGGCGCGCGCTACCGCGACGCGCATTCGGGCATGAGCGGCCCCAACGCGCCGCTGCGGCGCATGCTGCAGGCCGTCACCCATCCGCGCTGGGCCTGGGACGTGGGCCTGCGTGGGCGCCCGCACGACCTGGGCAACATCTCCACCTACCGCGGCCATCCCACCGGGCTGGCCGACTACATCGGCTGGCTCGGCGCCAACTTCGATCCGTCGATTTCGTGGAAGGACCTGGAGTGGATCCGCGAGTTCTGGACCGGGCCGATGGTGATCAAGGGCATCCTCGATCCGGACGATGCGCGCGATGCGGTGCGGTTCGGTGCCGACGGCATCGTCGTTTCCAACCATGGCGGGCGCCAGCTCGACGGCGTGCTGTCCAGCGCGCGGGCGTTGCCGGCGATCGCCGATGCGGTGAAGGGCGAGCTGAAGATCCTGGCCGACTCCGGCGTGCGCAACGGCCTGGACGTGGTGCGCATGCTGGCGCTGGGCGCCGACACCGTGCTGCTCGGCCGCGCCTTCGTCTACGCGCTGGCCGCCGCCGGACAGGCCGGCGTGGAGCATCTGCTGAGCCTGATCGAGAAGGAGATGCAGGTGGCGATGACCCTGACCGGCGCCAAATCGATCGCGGCGATTTCGCGCGAGTCGCTGGCACAGGTGACGCGCGAGGCGATGGTCTCGGCGTAAAGCCGGTCGCGGCGACCCTGGCGCCGCCGCGACCGACCTGCTCTACCCGGCCTTGCGCCGCGCCGGGGCCTTGCGCGCAGCTGGCTTGGCCTTGGCCGCCGCTGGTTTCGGTTTGGCGCGCGTCGCCTTCTTGGCCTTGCCGGCCGCGGCCTTGGCCGGCTTGGCCGCCTTCTTCGCGGTCTTGCGCACCGGCACGCGCTCCTCCTGCCTGGCCGGCGTGCGCTTCTTGGCCTCCAGGCTCTTCTGCAGCAGCGACATGAAGTCGACCACGTTGGTGGTGGCGTCCTCGCGCTGCGGCGCCTCGGCATCCTCGTCGACCTGGGTGGTGCCCTCCTGCGCCTTGATCCGTTTCTGGATCACCGCGTGCAGCCGCTCGCGGAATTCGTCGTGGTAGGCATCGGGGTCCCAGCGCCCGGACATCGAATCGATCAGCTGCGCCGCCATCTCGGTTTCCTTGGCGCTGATCCGGTAGTCGGCGGCCTTGCCGCTGGGCAGCATGTAGTCGTCCAGGTCGACCAGTTCCTGCGGGTAGCGCAGCAGGATCAGCACCAGCGCATCCTGCAGCGGCATCACCGCCGACAAATACTCGCGGGTGCGGATCACCACCCGCGCGATGCCGACCTTGCCGGTGTTGCGCAGGGTCTCGCGCAGCAACACGTAGCCCTTCTCGGCCTTCTTGCCCGGCACCAGCACGTAGGGTTTCTCGAAATAGCGCAGGTCGATCTCGGCGGCGTCGACGAAGGCCTCCACTTCCACCGTCTCGTGGCTTTCCGGTGCGGCCGAGGCGATGTCCTGCTGCTCCACCACTACGTAGTTGCCCTTGCTGTACTCGTAGGCCTTGACGATGTCCTTCCACGGCACTTCCTCGCCGGTGTCGGCGTTGACCCGCTCGAAGCGGATCGGGCGCTTGTCGCGCGCGTCGAGCATGCGGAAGTGCAGGTCGATCCGGCGTTCGCCGGACATCAGCGACACCGGCACGTTGAGCAGGCCGAAGGACAGCGTGCCGGTCCAGATCGGGCGCGGCATCAGTGCGGCTCCACGCCGGCGGCCTGCGCCGGCAGATGATCCAGCGCCTGCCAGGCATCCTCGATCACCTGCCGCGCCTGGGCCCAGTCCAGCCGCGAGTCGCCACGCATCAGGTCCCAGTGCGCGGCCAGTTCGTCTTCGGTCTCGGCGCCGGGCCCGCGCGGCCAGCCGCGTGCATGGGTCTGCAGGGCGAAGGCGTAGGCCGGGCACAGGTCGCGCCACGGCGTGCGGTGGCGGGCGCGGCGCTGGCGGTAGTCGGCCAGGCTGTAGCGGCGGTAGTCCGGTGCGTCGTGCGGGCGCAGGGCCGCACCACGGCGGCGCGGCGGCGGAGCGCTCGGCAAGGGATCCAGATGGGCGTTGAACAGCAGCGGGTCGGGACGGTCGCTGGGGCGCATGGCAGGGCTCCGGGCGGCAACGGCGGCGGGGGACGCGCAGCAGTAGCGCTGCAGCCGTTAGCGACCCGTGACCGATCCGTGGAGGATGCGCGATTCGCAATGGCTTCACCACGCCGGCGGTGAACTGGACCTCCGCTATTCCCTGGAGGAACCGGACATGTCCACGCCCACCGATCCGCTGCGCCAGGCCGCGCCCGTCCCCGGCGAACAGCGCGGCAAGCGCCAGACGCAGGACCGCGAAGACCGCGGCGCCGGCGACCGCCCCGAGACCATCGTCGAACACGAACCGCGCACCGGCGAGAACCGCCCTGCCCCGCCGGACACGCCGGCGCACTCCACGCCGGACACCGCGCACGGACGGCATGCCGACGCCAACCAGGACGAAGCCCTGGAAGAAACCTTCCCCGCCAGCGATCCGGTGTCGCCGTTCGTGCCGGCGAAGGCGCCGAAGGCGTCGTAGCGCATCGAAGTCTGGCGTCCTACCAGCATCGGTGTGGAAGTGACTTCAGGGCACCTCAAAAAATCTCGACTGCAACATCAGCCGCGACGAGCGACATCATCGGCGCGTCCGACTGCACTGCAGTCGGGACTGAAGTCCCTCCCACAAGGAGGGGCCGGCGGGCAGCGCTTCCATCGATAGGATCGGAAACACGGTGCAGAAGAACTCGCTGCACCGCGTGCCTTCCGCCACTACACCTTTCCCGCCGCCTCCAGCGCGGCGTACTCGCTGTCGCTGAACAGCCGCGAGCGCACCAGGAAGCGCACGCCCTCGCCGTTCTCCAGGGAGAACATGCCGCCACGCCCAGGCACGACGTCGATGATCAACTGGGTGTGCTTCCAGTAGGCGAACTGCGACGGGCTGATGTAGAACGGCGCCTCGCCGATCTCGCCGAGCAGCACGTCGCGGTCGCCGACGATGAAGTCGTCCTGCGGGTAGCACATCGGCGAGGAACCGTCGCAGCAGCCGCCCGACTGGTGGAACAGCAGCGCGCCGTGCCGCGCCCGCAGCTTGGCGATCAGCTGCAGGGCCGGCAGCGTCGCCAGCACCTGCGGCGGCAGCGCGTCAGCGGGCGCGGACGCGTCCATCAGGCGGCCATGTCCAGCACGATGCGGCCTTCGATCTTGCCGGCGTGCATGCGCGCGAACACGTCGTTGACGTTGTCCAGGGTGTCGGTGGCCACGGTCGCGGCGACCTTGCCCTGCTCGGCGAATTCCAGCGATTCCTGCAGGTCCAGGCGGGTGCCGACGATCGAGCCGCGCACGGTCACGCCGTTGAGCACCATGCCGAAGATGTCCAGCGGGAACTGGCCCGGCGGCAACCCGTTGAGCGAGACGGTGCCGCCGCGGCGGACCATGCCGATGGCCTGCTCGAACGCCTTCGGCGACACCGCGGTGACCAGCGCACCGTGCGCACCGCCGATCTCCTTCTTCAGGTACGCGACCGGATCGGTGGTGCGCGCGTTCACCGTCACCGTCGCGCCCAGGCGCGTGGCCAGCGCCAGCTTGGCGTCGTCCACGTCGACCGCGGCCACGTTCAGGCCCATCGCCTTGGCGTACTGCACCGCCATGTGGCCGAGACCGCCGATGCCGGAGATCACCACCCAGTTGCCGGGCTTGGTGTCGGTGACCTTCAGGCCCTTGTACACGGTGACGCCAGCGCACAGGATCGGCGCGACCTCGACGAAGCCGATGTTCTTCGGCAGGTGGCCGACGTAGTTGGCATTGGCCAGGGCATATTCGGCGAAGCCGCCGTTGACCGAGTAGCCGGTGTTCTGCTGCGCCTCGCACAGGGTTTCCCAGCCGCCCAGGCAATGCTCGCAATGGCCGCAGGCCGAGTACAGCCACGGAATGCCGACGCGATCGCCTTCCCTGACGTGGTCCACGCCGGCGCCGACCGCCACCACATGGCCCACGCCCTCGTGGCCGGGGATGAACGGCGGGTTCGGCTTCACCGGCCAGTCGCCCTCGGCCGCATGCAGGTCGGTATGGCACACGCCGCAGGCTTCGATCTTGACCAGGATGTCGCCGGCCTGCGGCCGCGGCACCGTCACTTCCTCGATCACCAATGGCTTGCCGAACTCACGCACCACGGCGGCTTTCATCGTCTTGTCCATCGCAACGCTCCTGAGAAAAACGGGTACTGTCACCATCGCGCGACCGGCGACGGAGTGCCTTGATCCAGATCAGTTCGCAGGCGGACGACGGCACGCCGGCAGCGTGCCGCCGCCCTGCCCGGCGGGTCAGAAGAAGCCCAACGCCTTCGGCGAGTAGCTGACCAGCAGGTTCTTGGTCTGCTGGTAGTGGTCGAGCATCATCTTGTGGTTCTCGCGGCCGATGCCCGACTGCTTGTAGCCGCCGAACGCGGCATGCGCCGGATAGGCGTGGTAGCAGTTGGTCCACACCCGCCCGGCCTGGATCGCGCGGCCCATGCGGTACAGCCGCGCCGCATCGCGGCTCCACACGCCGGCGCCCAGGCCGTACAGCGTGTCGTTGGCGATCGCCAGCGCCTCGGCCTCGTCCTTGAAGGTGGTCACCGACACCACCGGGCCGAAGATCTCCTCCTGGAACACACGCATCCTGTTGTGGCCCTTGAACACCGTCGGCTTGACGTAGAAGCCGCCGGCCAGCTCGCCATCCAGCGCGTTGCGTTCGCCGCCGATCAGCACCTCGGCGCCTTCCTGCTTGCCGATGTCGATGTAGGACAGGATCTTCTCCAACTGCTCGCTGGAGGCCTGCGCGCCGACCATGGTGTTGGGATCGAGCGGGTTGCCCTGCTTGATCGCCGCCACCCGCTTGAGCACCTTCTCCATGAAGCGCTCGTAGATCGACTCCTGGATCAGCGCGCGCGAGGGACAGGTGCACACCTCGCCCTGGTTGAAGGCGAACAGCACGAAGCCTTCCACCGCCTTGTCGAGGAAGTCGTCGTTCTCGGCCATCACGTCGGCGAAGAAGATGTTGGGCGACTTGCCGCCCAGCTCCAGCGTCACCGGGATCAGGTTCTGGCTGGCGTACTGCATGATCAGCCGGCCGGTGGTGGTCTCGCCGGTGAAGGCGATCTTGGCGATGCGCGGGTTGCTGGCCAGCGGCTTGCCCGCTTCCAGGCCGAAGCCGTTGACCACGTTGAGCACGCCCGGCGGCAGCAGGTCGCCGATCACCTCCATCAGCACCAGGATCGAGGCCGGGGTCTGCTCGGCCGGCTTCATCACCACGCAGTTGCCGGCGGCCAGCGCCGGTGCCAGCTTCCAGCACGCCATCAGCAGCGGGAAGTTCCACGGGATGATCTGGCCGACCACGCCGAGCGGTTCGTGGAAGTGGTAGGCGATGGTGTCGTGATCGATCTCGGAGATGCCGCCTTCCTGCGCGCGCACCGCGCCGGCGAAGTAGCGGAAGTGGTCCACGCACAGCGGCACGTCGGCGTTGAGCGTCTCGCGCACCGGCTTGCCGTTGTCCCAGGTCTCGGCATAGGCCAGCAGCTCCAGGTTCTGCTCGATGCGGTCGGCGATCTTCAGCAGCACGTTGCTGCGCTCGGTGCTGGAGCTCTTGCCCCAGGCGTCCTTGGCGGCGTGCGCGGCGTCCAGCGCCGCCTCGATGTCCTCGGCGTTGGAGCGCGCCACCGCGGTGAATACCTTGCCGGTGATCGGCGTGCTGTTGTCGAAGTACTGCCCGCTCTTCGGCTCCACCCACTTGCCGCCGATGAAGTTGCCGTAGCGCGACTTGAAGATGGACTGCGGATCGGTGGCATGCGGCTTGGCGGTGCTGACGGCATTCATCGTGGTGTCTCCTTCGGCGGTCGAGAAGGACAGGGCAGGCCCGTCCGGGTAGCTGCACAAGCGCAAGTCCGATGCCAGGTTTCGCGTGCTGCGCCGCGTCACCCGGTCGCACCGCGACACACCGACGCACCCCCTGCGGTTTTGCTGCGTCGCGTCACGTCTGTCGATTGCGCCGCGCCTGCGGATGTGCTGTTTATCGGAACACCCGTATCACCAGGTGTCGCAATCTGCGACAGCGGAGCCGGACATGGCGCAGCACCCTTCGCAACACCAACTCGGCCAGGCCCGCCGAGCCTTCTTCGAACGCGGCGGCGCGCCGGTCGGGCAGGTGCCCGACACCATCCTGCAGTCGTGGCAGCGCTGCCAACGCCTGGGCCTGGCCGCGGACGCGAAGCCCGCGATCGAGCCGCTGGAAGCCTCGCGCCTGCGCGCCCTGCGCGAGGCGCACGAGCGGCTGTGGCGGCTGGCCCGCGCCGAACTGGAAGGCCTGGCCGGCGACGCTGCGGCCACCGGCAGCATCGTGCTGCTCACCGACGAGGCCGGCTGGATCCTCGACGCCGAAGGCAGCCCGCGCTTCCTCGACAAGGCGGGCAGGGTGGCGCTGATGCCCGGCGCATGCTGGAGCGAACCCCAGGTCGGCACCAACGCCATCGGCACCGCCATCGTCGAAAGCCGCTCGGTGGAAGTGCGTGGCGGCGAGCACTATTTCGCCCCGCACCAGATCCTCAGTTGCGCGGCGGTGCCGATCTTCGATCCGTACGGCGCCCTGGCCGGCGTGCTCGACATCTCCGGCGACGCCAGCGTGCAGCACATGCATGCGCTGGCACTGGCGCGGATGGCGGTGGCCAACATCGAACACCGCTATTTCGACGACGGCATCCCCGGCTGCGAACTGCTGCGCGTGCACCACGACCCGGCGCTGCTCGGCACGGCGCGCGAAGCGCTGCTGGCGTTCCGCAACGGCCGCCTGGTGGCCGCCAACCAGGCCGGGTTGCGGCTGTTCGGGCTGGAGCGCCACGAACTCGGCCGCGCGCCCTACGAAGCGCTGTTCGAAGAGCCGCTGTCGCGGCTGCGCCAGCAGGGCAGCGTGTTCGACCTGCAGGGGCGGGCGCTGCACGGACGCATCGACAGCCCGGCCGACGATCGTCCGCGGCGACGCCCGCAGCAGGCGCCGATCACCGTAACCGCGTCATCGCGGCCTTCGGCGGCGGCGGCGTCCGAGGCGCCGCTGTTCGACGCGGCGCAGGAACTGGCGCTGGAACGCGCGCGGCGCGTACTCGATGCGCAACTGCCGGTGCTGGTGCAGGGCGAGACCGGCACCGGCAAGGAAGTGTTCGCGCGCGAACTGCACCGGCGCAGCGCGCGCGCCGGGCGCCCGTTCGTGGCGGTCAACTGCGCGGCGCTGCCGGAAGGGCTGATCGAAGCGGAACTGTTCGGCTACGAGGACGGCGCCTTCACCGGCGCGCGCAAGCACGGCAACCCGGGCCTGCTGCGCCAGGCCGACGGCGGCGTGCTGTTCCTGGACGAGATCGGCGACATGCCGCTGGCCCTACAGCCGCGGCTGCTGCGCGTGCTGCAGGAACGCGAACTGCTGCCGCTGGGCGGCGGCAAGCCGGTGAAGCTGGATTTCGCCCTGGTCTGCGCCACCCACCGCGACCTGGACGCGGCGATGGCCGAGCAGCGCTTCCGGCCCGATCTGTACTACCGCATCGCACACCACTGCGTGCAGATTCCGGCACTGCGTGCGCATCCGGACCGGCACGCGCTCGTCGCCGAGCTGTGGGCGCGGCTGGGGCAGGGCAGGCGTCTGAGCGAGGCGGCCCTGGCGACGCTGAGCGCCTACACGTGGCCGGGCAATCTGCGCCAGCTGGTGGCGTGCCTGCGCACCCTGGTGGCGTTGAGCGAAGCGGATGCGCTGGTCGATACCGACGCCTTGCCGGCCTACCTGCCCGGCGTGCGCGCGGGAGAGCAGGGCAGCAACGGCGGCACCGCGATGCCGTTGCCCGATGCCGACCTCGACAGTCTCGCGCTCGGCGCCATGCGCCAGGCCCTGGATGCCTGCAACGGCAACGTCTCGCAGGCCGCACGCCGGCTCGGCATCAGCCGCAGCACGCTGTACCGGCGGCTGCAGTTGGGGACCCACTGAGGCGGCATATCGCCGGCTGCGCCTTACGCGGTCGTCGACGTCGCACGTCCCGTAGGAGCGGCTGCAGCCGCGACACGGCGTTATCGGTCATGTCAGTCGCGGCTGACGCTGCTCCTACAGCGCAGCGCGGTTTCCACCGAACCGCAGCAACGCGCGTGGCTGGAGCGCCCTTTCGCCGCGACAGCCCTCCCACAGACCCCTCATCGGTTGGAAACCGCTCTCGCATCCATGACCTCTTTCTGACCGAACACATCGCCCACGACTGCCGCGTCCGAACACGGCGAGCAGCGCGCGGTGCTGCCGGCGATGCTCCAGGCTCCTTCGCAACCATGGAGCTTCACATGCAACGCTTGCACGGCAAGATCGCGCTCATCACCGGCGCCAGTTCCGGCATCGGCCACGCCGCCGCGCACCTGTTCGCGCGCGAAGGCGCCTGCGTGGTGCTGGGCGCGCGCCGCGGTGCGCTGCTGCAGACGCTCGCCGCGCAGATCGAGGACGCCGGCGGCCAGGCCGCGTGGCTGGCCGGCGACGTCCGCGAGGAGGCCTATGCGCAGGCGTTGGTGGCGCTGGCGAACACGCGCTTCGGCGGGCTGGACATCGGCTTCAACAACGCCGGCACCCTGGGCACGCTGGTGCCGACCACGCAGCTGCAGGCGCAGGCCTGGCGCGACGCGCTCGATACCAATCTCAGCGGCGCATTCTTCGGCGCCAAGCATCAGATTCCGGCGATGCTGGCACGCGGCGGCGGGTCGCTGATCTTCACCTCGACCTTCGTCGGCCACACCGTCGGCTTCCCGTGCACCGCCGCCTATGCCGCCAGCAAGGCCGGCCTGATCGGCCTGACCCAGGCGCTGGCAGCGGAGTTCGGACCGCAGGCGATCCGGGTCAACGCCTTGCTGCCGGGCGGCACGCACACGCCAATGGCAGAGGCGATGAACGGCACGCCGGAAGCGCTGGCGCAGGTCGCGCAGCTGCATGCGCTCAAACGCCTGGCGCAGCCGGACGAACTGGCACGGGCCGCGCTGTTCCTGGCCTCGGACGAAGCCGCGTTCGTGACCGGCAGCGCGATGCTGGTCGACGGCGGGGTATCGATCATGCGCAGTTGACGCGGACGGCGGTCGCGATGTCGCCGCGCCCGCACGCTGCGTGGCGAGGCGCACGCTCGCCACCGCGGGCAATGCCCTGCCGCTGCCGACGTCGCGACAGCAGCGGCCGGGCATGCAATCGCTCAGTCGTAGCTGTTGTTCATGCACGGTGAGCTGACCGGCGTCAGCACACTGAAGCTGCTGGCGTACAGCGCGATGATGCAGGTTCCCGGCGCATCGCTCTGCACGTAGTTGCATTGCTTGCTGTTGCGGCTACGCGAGCTGCCGTCGCTCATCTGGAACGACAGGTTCCAGTAGTCGTTGGAGCCGGTCTGCGCCCGCAGGGGCACGGAGGCGATCGTACCGCCCGGCGGCAGTGATGCCGAAGCGGCCGGATCCATGTAGTTGCCGCAGGTGTGCTTGACGCTGACGTTGTTGATCGTCTGGCCGGTGCAATTGACCACCGTGAAGGTGCCTTGGTACGGCGTGGCGCTGACGCCTTCGGCCAGCGCGGGTTTGCTCTTGGTGCCGGCGTTGTCGCGGCTGTCGTCGGATGTGCTCATGGTGCGTCTCCTGGAGAGGCGTGGCGGTATGCGGGGGTGGCATTACGCTAGCGCCGCCGCGAAGAACGCCGCCAGCGTCCGCCGCCGGTTCGCGTAGACAGGTGCAGTGCGTTTGGTAGACGACTTGCATGCGCGGCGCAGCATGTAGACACGCGGCACCTGGCGTTCGCTCAAGCCAGGCGCGGCATCGCCTCCGATGATTCATACGCGGCTGCCAGGCGCCTTCTTCCGCAGTGCCGCTATCGCGTTCGCCTCGCACTGCATCTGCGCCTCGCACTTGCCGTCGTTCGACAGGTGCAGATGCTGATGGACGCATCGACCGTCGTCGGCGTACAGCTGCGGCAGGCCATCGCCGAGTGGTCGCCGGAACCAAGCAAGTACGCAGCCGCGCGCGAAGCCTAGCCCGACCGGCAGGCGTTCGCGGCTAGTGCGGCAAGTCCCACTGCAAGCCGACCGTGTAGCTGCGGTCGGGGCCCGGCTCGTAGTAACGGCCGTTGCCGTCGTTGACGATGACCGAGCCGATGTAGCGGCGATCGAACGCGTTGTCGATGCGCGCGAAGGTGCGCAGGGTGCCGTGCGCGGTGGTCCAGCGCCGCGCCGCTTCCAGGTTGAGCAGGGCGTAGCCGGGCGCGGCCTCGCTGGCCAGGTCGTTGACCACGGTGTCGCCGGCGGCCACGCCCTCCACCGCGAATTGCCAGGCGCGCGGCTGCCACTGCCAGCGCGCGAACAGTTGCTGCTGCGGCACGCCGGGCAGGCGCGTGCCGGCGGCCACCACCGCGGTCGGCCTCGCGCAGCCGCTGCTGGCGCAGGTCAGGTAGGCCTGGCGCACCGTCGCCTGCAGCCAGGTGTAGGCCACCTGCAGTTGCGCACTGGCGCCCAGCGGCAGGGTCAGGCTGGTCTCGGCGCCCTGGCGGCGGGTGCGACCGATGTTGCGATAGGTACTGCGGCCGTTGGTGTTGCTGGCCACCGCCAGCTCGTCCTCGGTGGTGGCGCGGAACAGCGCCGCGTCCCAACGGGCGCCCGCGGCGTTGCGCCACTTCGCGCCCAGTTCCAGGTTCTGGCTGCGCGCGGCGTCCAGGTCCAGCGCCAGGCCGGCGCCGCCGTCGCGGCGGTAGCCCAGCTCGTTGAAGGTCGGGGTCTCGAACCCGCGCCCGGCCGAGGCGTAGAGCCGCAGGTCGTCGGTGACGCGGAACACCAGCCCGGCCACCGGCGTGGTCGCCGCATAGTCGGTGCGGCCGCTGTCGTCGGGATTGCGGCCGACGATGTAGGCGTCGTTCGAGCGGAACCGCACCTGGCTGTGGCGCAGCCCGGCCAGCAGCGACCAGCGCTCGGCGAACTGCCACCAGGCCTGGGCGAACTGGTCCACGTTCTCCACCCGGTCCTGCTGGTCGCGGCGCAGCCGACCCTTCACCCCCAACGTGCTGCCGACGAAGTTCTCGTAGCCGGTGCGGTGCTGTTGCTGGCGGTCGGCATTGGCGCCGACGGTGAACTGGAACGGGCGGCCGCCCAGTTCGCCCTGCCAGGCCCAGCGCGCGTCGAGGCCGCCGTAGTCGCCGTCCAGGTCGATCACGCCGCCGGCATTGAGCGGGTTGCTCTGCGCGCCCACCGGGACCGAGAGGTATTGGGTGACGTCGCGGCGCCCGGCGTAGCCCATCAGCCGCCAGGTCTGCTGGTCCACCTGCTGGGTGAAGATCGCGCCGGCCTGCACCTGGCGGGTGGACTTGCGGGTGTCGAACTGGCCGGCTGCGGCAGTGGCCTGGCGCGGGTCGGCGGCGACCTGGGCGCGGCTCAGGCCCAGCGGATCCTGCGCATCGGGCGCCTGCAGCGCGTTGAGCAGCAGGTCCAGGCGCCGCCCGGGCGCCAGGTCGATGCCGATCTTGGCGTTGAAGGTGGTGCGCTGGGCGTGGCTGTGGTCGCGGTAGCCGTCGGTGCTGAAATGGGTGGCCGCCAGGTTGTAGTGGACGTCCCCCTGCTGGCCCAGCGCCTGCGCGCTGAGCGCGGCGGTGCCGTGGCTGCCGATCGCACTGCGCAGCCGCCACGGATCGTCCGGCTGGCCGTCGGCGCTCCACAGCTGCACCACGCCGCCGGAAGAGTTGCCGTACAGCGCCGAGAACGGCCCGCGCAGCACCTCGACGCGCTCGCTGCCGAACAGGTTGAAGTTGGATAGCTGGCCCTGGCCATCCGGCATCGTCGCCGGGATGCCGTCCAGCAGCAGGCGAACGCCGCGTACGCCGAACGCCGAGCGCGCGCCGAAGCCGCGGATCGACAGCTGGGTGTCCTGCGCATAGTTCTGGCGATCGCGCGCGAGCAGGCCGGGCACCCCGACCAGCGCCTCGGACGCCTGTATGCCGAGGCGGTCGCTGTCGCCCAGGCCGGTCGTGGTCAGCGACGCCGGCAGGTCGAAATCGGCCACGCCGCCGACGCGGGCGGCCTGGACCTGGAGCACTGGCAAGGTGGTGGCCGGATCCTCGCCGGGAGCGGCGTGGACCAGGGGCGACAGCGCCAGGGCGCAGGCCCCGCAGAGCAGGGCGGAGGGCAGGGAAGATGACATGGCCCATCATCGCCCAACTGCCGCCCGGCCGCACCCGTCCAAGCGCGGCAGCGTTTGTTAGGATGAGGTGTTTGACCGCGCCGGCTCCGGTCCTTCCGGCCCCCACCTCCGCCACCGAACGAGTACCGCCGTGTCCTTCTTTGCAAACGTGGAACAGGTCCCAGGCGACCCGATCCTGGGCCTGACCGAGGCCTACAACGCCGATTCCCGCCCGACCAAGGTCAACCTGGGCGTGGGCATCTACTACGACGAAAACGGCCGCATCCCGCTGCTGCGCGCGGTGCAGCAGATCGAACAGCAATTGGCGCAGGACGCCAGGCCGCGCGGCTACCTGCCGATCGACGGCCTGCCGGCCTACGACCTGGCCACGCAGAAGCTGCTGTTCGGCGCCGAGTCGCCGCTGCTGGCCGCCGGCCGCGTCGCCACCTCGCAGACCATCGGCGGCAGCGGTGCGCTGCGGGTGGGCGCGGACCTGCTGAAGAAGCTGCTGTCCACCTCCACCATCGCCATCAGCAACCCGAGCTGGGAGAACCACCGCGCCGTGTTCGGTGCCGCCGGCTTCGACGTGGTCGAGTACACCTATTTCGATCCGGCCAGCCACGGCCTGAACTTCGACGGCATGCTCGCCGACCTGCGCCAGCTCGCCCCCGGCAGCGTGGTGCTGCTGCACGCCTGCTGTCACAACCCGACCGGCGCCGACCTGAGCCAGGCGCAGTGGCGCACCGTGGCCGAGCTGCTGAAGGAACGCAACCTGTTCCCGTTCGTGGACATCGCCTACCAGGGCTTCGACAAGGGCATCGACGCCGACGCCTACGCGGTGCGCCTGCTGGCCGAGGTCGGCATCGACAACTACGTGGTCGCCAGTTCGTACTCCAAGTCGTTCTCGCTGTACGGCGAGCGCGTCGGCGCGCTGTCGGTGGTCTCGGCCAACGCCGCCGAGAGCAAGGCGGTGCAGTCACAGGTCAAGCGCATCATCCGCACCATCTACTCCAGCCCGTCCACGCACGGCGCCGCGCTGGTCGCCGGGGTGCTCAACAGCCCGGAACTGCGCGCGATGTGGGAGCAGGAACTGACCGAGATGCGCGAGCGCATCCACGCCTTGCGCGCCGGCATGGTGCAGAAGCTGGCCGCCCTGGGCGCGCCGGAGTTCGGCTTCATCCAGCAGCAGGCCGGCATGTTCTCCTACTCGGGCCTGAGCAAGGCGCAGGTGGACCGGCTGCGCGAGGAGTTCGGCATCTACGCGGTCGGCACCGGCCGCATCTGCGTGGCCGCGCTGAGCCAGAAGAACCTGGACTACGTGACCCAGGCCGTGGCGACCGTGCACAAGGGCTGAGCCCTGCGGTCCCGCACCGAGCCGGAAGCGCCTGCGCTTCCGGCTTTTTTGTGCCTGCATGGGGGCCGTGTCGGCCCGCGCCTGCATGGTCGCGGAACACCGTTGATCGAAATCTGCGGCGCAACCCGCGACAATGGCGGCCCCCTTCTCACGCAAGGCCGTCCTGCCCATGTCGCGAACGTCGCTGACCCGCTTCCTGATCGAAGAACAGCATGCCGGGCGTATCGGCCCGGAGCTGCGCCAGCTCATCACGATCGTGTCCCGCGCCTGCAAGCGCATCTCCATCGCGGTCAGCAAGGGCGCCCTCGGCGGCGTGCTCGGCGATGCCGGCACCGGCAACGTGCAGGGCGAGGCGCAGAAGAAGCTGGACGTGCTCAGCAACGACATCCTGCTCGAAGCCAACGCCTGGGGCGGCCACCTCGCCGCCTGCGCCTCGGAAGAGATGGACCACTGCCAGCCGGTGCCCGACAAGTACCCCAGCGGCGATTTCCTGCTGCTGTTCGATCCGCTGGACGGCAGCTCCAACATCGACGTCAACGTCTCGGTCGGCACCATCTTCTCGGTGCTGCGCGCTCCCCCGGGCACCGACAAGCCCGGCGACGAGCACTTCCTGCAGCCGGGCACCGCGCAGGTCGCCGCCGGCTACTGCATCTACGGCCCCAGCACGATGCTGGTGCTGACCCTGGGCCACGGTACCCACGCCTTCACCCTGGAGCGCGAGGAGGGCAGCTTCCTGCTGACCCAGGCCGACATGCGCATCCCCGAGGACACCGCCGAGTTCGCGATCAACATGTCCAACCAGCGCCACTGGGAAGCGCCGATGCAGCAGTACGTGGCCGACCTGCTGGCCGGCAGCGAAGGCGTGCGCGGCAAGAACTTCAACATGCGCTGGATCGCCAGCATGGTCGCCGACGTGCATCGCATCCTCACCCGCGGCGGCATCTTCATCTATCCCTGGGACAAGAAAGACCCAGGCAAGGCCGGCAAGCTGCGGCTGATGTACGAAGCCAACCCGATGGGCATGCTGGTGGAGCAGGCCGGCGGCGCCGCCAGCACCGGCCGCGCACGCATCCTCGGCCTGCAGCCGGAGCAACTGCACCAGCGCGTGCCGGTGTTCCTGGGCTCGAAGAACGAAGTGGCCGAGGCGGTGCGGTATCACCTGGAGCACGACAGCCACCACGGCTGAGCGTGGTGGCGCGGCAGCCGCGCGTCCGGGGACCCTGGACGATGGCGGCTGTCGCCAGCGCTGTCGTATCCTCGGTGCCGCATCGCCGGCATGGTCGCGGTGGGTGCAAGGGGGAGACCGCTACAGGCGGCACATTGCGATTGGGGGGCGAGATCGTCCTGTAGCGGCGCAGTCGCTTCGGGGCGGCGTCTTGGCTCGATGATGTGCGCTCACTGCCACAGCGCCGATGGCGGTAGAAAACTCAAACAGGGGAAATGCAATGAAGCGTGTCATCGGGCTATTGCTGCTGCTCGCCTCGGGTGTGGCCTGTGCCGACACCACGCAGCAGGGGAAGATCACCCGCGTCGTGGTCGAATCCAACTACGCTTCGGTCTGGCTGGAGAACCAGCCGACCAACAACGAGTGCGCGTCCGATGGACGCTGGGTGATCGATTTTTCCGCGGACGCCATCGCCAAGGAAAAGTATTCGGCCATTCTCTCCGCCGCCACGTCCAGGACTCAGGTCGTGCTGCAGTACACGACCAGCGAGGGCTGTGGCGGTTTCGGCGCGAAGAAGATCCACTACGTCGATCTGCTGTACTGATCCCCGACGCTTGCCGCGCCCCTGGCCGGGCGCGCGGCGATGCGGCAGGATGCGCCGATCGAGACGAACAGGGAGGTTCCGATGCGCTGGTGCCTGATGCTGGTGGCAATGATGTCGAGCGGAACGCTGTCGGCCGCCGAACCCTTTCGCATGCAGAACCTCATGCTGCTGCAGCCGGAATCGGTGATGCGCGATCGCGCCGAGAGCGTCGAAGACCTGGCGGCATATGTGAAAGCGCTGAATGCCACGGCGTCGCGCGAACTGGCGCGGGTCGCCACACCCCGACCGGCCGCCGGCTTCGTGGCCGTGGCGGTCCGCCCTGGCGGCCGGTCCCGGATCTGGCTGGATGTGACACCGGCACTGCCCGATCCGGTGGCGAACACGCTGGTCTCCGCTCTGGAGCGGGTACCGCCATTCCAGGCCAAGGGCGGTGTGGTGGTGTTCGCGCTCAACGTCACGCTGTGGGACGCGCCGCCGACCGGGCGCCAAGGTCCTTCGCCAGCGGCCTGGCAGCGTGCTGCGGAAGGCGAACAGTCGCCGATCGAAATCGGCGACCTGGTCGATCGGGTCTGGCCAGCGAGTGCGGCGCACTGAGGCGCGGGAGCGGCGCTCGTCATGACGCACGACCGTGCGTCCGCTGCGACACCGCTCCTTTGCGCCGCTGGCGACGTGCCGGCGGTTGCCTGACGCCCTGGCTGCGGTAGGGTAGCGGCGTCCGGCGCCAGCAGAGCGCGTTGATCGCCGGCGGTCGTCGCATGCACCTGGTCGTCCCGGGCGGGAGGAACCCCATGAACCAGACCCTCGTCGTGTTGTTCTTCTTCGCCACCGCACCGGTCGCGCTGATGCCCACGGTCATCGCGCTGTTCACCCGCCACCGCTGGCGGCGGCGGATCGTGCTGGTCAACCTGGCGCTGTGGACGCTGCTGTTCTTCGCCGCCCGCAGCTTCACCCTGTACAACTCCAGCCGCTTCGAGCTGCCGACCCTGCTGGCGCTGGCGGTGTGGCTGGCGCTGTTGGGCATCGCGATCCGCGGCACGCCCGGGTCATCCAAGCGCTCCTAGCCACCGACAGCGCCCGCACGCCTGGTCGGTGCGCGATGGGGCGATCGCGGCGGCGGACCGCTATCGCCCAGGCCGATCTCAAGGCCACACGGACCGCGCTCGCTGCGTGTTTGCGGTGCCGCAGCGCTCACGACCCTTGCACGCCATCGCGACGTCAGGCCCATCGCGCCCGATCCACAGTGAGGTTTTACTGACGGAGTCGGACCATGTCCCTGCGCGCCTTCGGCCTGAACTGCTCGCTCAAGCGCGGCACTGCGCCCTCGTCCACCCAGCGCCTGCTGGATCAGATCCTGCAGGCACTGGCCGCGCACGGCGTGCAGGGCGATTCGGCGCGTGTGGCCGACTTCGACGTGCGCCCCGGCGTACGTGCCGACGAAGGCGACGGCGATGCCTGGCCGCAGCTGCGCCAGCGCGTGCTGGATGCAGACATCTTCGTGCTGGCCACACCGATCTGGGTCGGCCATCCGTCGAGCCTGGCGCAGCGCGTCCTGGAGCGCATGGATGCGTTTCTCGGCGAAATAGGCGACGACGGCGTGTATCCGACCTTCAACCGCGTGGCCATGGTCGCGGTGGTGGGCAACGAGGATGGCGCGCACAAGGTCAGCGCCGATCTCTACCAGGGGCTGACCGACTTCGGTTTCAGCGTCGCCGCCGGCAGCCCGCCGTACTGGGTCGGCGAGGCGATGGGCAGCACCGACTACCAGGACCTGAAACAGACGCCGAAGGTGCTGGCCGACACCATCAAGACCGCCGCCAGCAACGCCGCGCACCTGGCGCGCCTGCTCAAGGCCAATCCGTACCCACCGCCGCTGGCCTGAGCGTTCCGCCGCGTCGGAGCGCCAGTGGCACGGAGCCGCTGCGCTGCGGCTGCAACCCTGCGAAATCGCTGGTAAGGTCGCGCGATGTCCGACCTGCATCCCGATTTCATCGAAGTGTTCGATGGCGCCATGTCCCGCGAGGACTGCGCCGCCATCCTGCGCCGCCTGCGCGGCAGCACCCAGTTGCGGCCCGGCGAGGTAGGCAGCGGCGTGTTCCCCGAGCTCAAGCGCAGCCGCGACCTGCGCATCAGCGGCCTGGAGCCATGGCGCGACGTGGAACAGCGGCTGCAGCAGGCCGTGTTCGGCGGGCTGCTCGGCTACCTGCGCAAGTACCCGCAGACCCTGATCTCGCCGCTGATGCTGCAGGTGCCCGGCGCCGACGGCCAGCCACACCGGCTCGGCGCCGACGACTTCGCCCTGCTCGACGACGCCGCGCTATCCAACCTGGCGCGCACCTGCCTGCGCCCGGGCGCGATCAACCTGCAGTGGTACGAAGCGGGCGAGGGCGGCTACCCGTACTGGCACTGCGAACTGTACCCGCGCGATCCGAGTGCCGAGACCCTGCACCGGCACCTGCTGTGGACCCTTTACCTCAACGACGATTTCGACGAGGGCGAGACCGAGTTCCTGTTCCAGCAGCGCAAGATCGTCCCGCGCGCCGGCAGCCTGCTGATCGCCCCGACCGCCTTCACCCACACCCACCGCGGCAACCGCCCGCAGCGCGGCGACAAGTTCATCGCCACAAGCTGGATCCTGTTCCAGTCGGCGCAGGCGCTTTACGGCAGGGAATAGGGAATGGGGAATGGGGATTCGTAAAAGCGGCTTTCTTGGCAGTTGGATTGCAGTGGCTGCGTCAGGCCGCGCCGTGTCGCTCTTGCGAATCCCCAATCCCGAATCCCCAATCCCCGCTCAAAACAACACACCCTGCGGCGACGGCGGGCGCGGCGGCTGCGGTTTGACGAAGTGGCTGCAGTCCAGGCGGCGACGCGGGGACTCGGCATAACCCAGCCGCTTGTGCGCCAGCGCGAAGCGCCGTGCCAGCAGGTCGGCGTACACCCCTTCGCCGCGCATGCGCTTGCCGAAGGTGCTGTCGTAGTCCTTGCCGCCGCGCAGTTGCTGCACCGTGCTCATCACGTGCGCGGCGCGGTCGGGATGGTGCGCCTGCAGCCAGTCGCGGAACAGCGGCGCCACCTCGTGCGGCAGGCGCAGCAGCACGTAGCCGGCGGACTCGGCGCCGGCCTCGCGGGCCGCCTCCAGCACCGCTTCGAGGGCGTGATCGTTGATCCACGGGATCACCGGCGCCACCATCACCCCGACCGGCACGCCGGCCTCATGCAAGCTACGCATCGCGCGCAGCCTCGCGTGCGGCGCCGAGGCGCGCGGCTCCAGCTTGGCCGACAGCCGCGGGTCCAGCGAGGTCACCGAGAAGTGCACGCTGACCAGGTTGTCGCGGGCCAGCGGCGCCAGCAGGTCCAGGTCGCGCTCGACCAGCGCGTTCTTGGTGATCAGCGAGAACGGGTGGCGAGTCTCGGCGAAGACCTCGATCAGGCGCCGGGTCAGCTGCAGCTTGCGCTCGATCGGCTGGTAGGCGTCGGTGTTGATGCCCAGCGCGATCGGGCTGGGCACGTAGCCGGGCTTGGCCAGCTCCCGGCGCAACAGCTCCGGGGCATTGGTCTTGGCGAACAGCCGCGTCTCGAAGTCCAGCCCCGGCGACAGGTTCAGATAGGCATGGCTGGGGCGGGCGAAGCAGTAGCTGCAGCCGTGCTCGCAGCCGCGGTACGGATTCACCGATTGGGCGAACCCCACGTCCGGCGACTGGTTGCGGCTGATGATGCTGCGTGCGGTCTCCTCGCTCACCTGGGTGCGCAGGCGCGGAGCGGCGAATTCCTCGCTGTCGTCGGGGTGCCAGCCGTCGTCCTCGGCCTGGCTGACGGTCCGTTCGAAGCGGCCCGGCAGATGGCTGCCGGCGCCGCGGCCCTTGATGGCGGTGCTCATCGGCATAGGCTACGCGGCAGGCGTCTCGGCGGATGCGACGGCACCGACGGCGGCGCTGAATCTTTCAGGCCACGCAGGCAGCGTGGCTCGCCTCCGCCCGTTGCGCATGGCGGCGCAGCAGATCGACGTTCCACGGCGGGCCGGCGGCCTGTCGCTCTTTGGCGATGACGCTGCCATTCGCCGAACCGGGGCCTCGTCGCGGGCGCACGCGAACGCCGTCGCCTTGGCGTCACCCGGTTGCCGCGAACGCCTGCTGTCATGCACCCGCCGTGCAGGGCAGGTTCGCAGAGCGGATGACTGCCAGCGCGCCAGACAGCAAACCCACGCGATCCGGGCAGTCGCCGCGGTACCGAGCCGGCACCGCCTTCGCCGCAATCTCCGCGTCACCCTCTAGAATCCGCCGATGCTCGTGATCGCGACTCTGCAGAACACCTGGGACCGGCTGACCGGCATCCCGCACATCGGCGCCTACCTCACCGCCGCCTACCTGCTGTACATCCTGTGGCTGAGCGGCTGGATCGTGCTGCAGAAACGCGAGCCGGCGGCGACGCTGAGCTGGGTGCTGTCGCTGGCCGCCTTGCCCTACCTGGGCTTCGTCATCTACTACCTGCTGGGCCCGCAGAAGGTGAAGCGGCAGCGCCTGCGCCGTGGCCGCTCGCGCTCGGGCATGGAGCACTACAGCAGCGTGTGCCCACCCGACGCCGACTGCACCGAGCTGGCCAAGATCGCCCAGGCCACCACCGGCCTGGCGCCGAGTTCGGCCACCGCGGTGCAGTGGCTGGTCGACGGCGCCGCTACCTACGAGGCGATCCTGCGCGACATCGGCGCCGCGCAGCACCATGTGCACCTGGAGTACTACATCTTCAATCCCGACCGCACCGGCACGCGCATCCGCGACGCGCTGGTCGAGCGCGCTCGCGCCGGGGTTCGGGTGCGCCTGCTGCTGGATGCGGTCGGCTCCTCGCAGGTGCGCAAGCGCTTCCTGCGGCCACTGCTGGAGGCCGGCGCCGAGGTGGCCTGGTTCCATCCCACCCAGTTGCTGCGGCCGTTCAAGTTCAAGCGGCCCTGGGTCAACCTGCGCACCCACCGCAAGATCGTGGTGATCGACGGCCGCATCGCCTTCACCGGCGGCATCAACGTCACCGACGAGGAGAACGAGGCGCTGCGCGCCGACGCCTACCGCGACCTGCACCTGCGCTGCGAAGGCCACGTGGTGCGCAGCCTGCAGCTGGTGTTCGTGGAGGACTGGCTGTACGCCACCCGCCAGGGCCGCGACGCCTTCGACATGGCGCGGATCTGGCCCAGCGACATGCCCAGCCGCGACGCCGGCAGCATCCAGGCACAGGTGCTGGTGTCGGGGCCGGATTCGTCGTGGGAAAGCATCCATCGCCTGCAGGTGGCGGCGATCCACGAGGCGCAACGGCGGGTGTGGCTGGTCACGCCGTACTTCGTGCCGGGCGAGGCCGCGCGCATGGCGCTGACCTCGGCGGCGCTGGGCGGGCTGGACGTGCGCCTGCTGGTGCCCAAGCGCAGCGACTCGCGGCTGGTGACCTTGGCCGCGCGCTCCTACTTCGACGAACTGCTGCAGGCCGGCGTGCGGATCTACGAGTACGGCCCGCGCATGCTGCACACCAAGGCGCTGATCACCGACGAGGACCTGTGTCTGGTCGGCAGCGCCAACTTCGACAACCGCAGTTTCCGGCTCAATTTCGAGGTCGCCACGCTGTTCCGCGACCGTGGGCTGACCCGGCAGCTGGCCGAGCTGCTGGAAGGCGAGATGGCCGACGCGGTGCGCGTGCGCGACGACCGCAAGCGCTCGCTGTGGCGCTACCGGCTGCCGGAGGCGGTGGCGCGGCTGACCTCGCCGCTGCTGTAAGCGCGGCGCCCCGGCGCCGGGAGCGGCGCGCGCCGGCCGCCACGCCACGTGGAACCGGCACGCCCGGCGGCGCTACACTGCGCCATCCTTGGGGAGATCGTCATGTATTGGCTCTTTCTGCCGCTCGCGCTGGGTGCTTTCGTTCTGGCGTTCACGACGCCGCACATGTGGTTGCTGGTGGTGAGCCTGCTGGCCGCGCTGGCCTTTCTGCTGGCCTGGGCACGCGGCTGGTACGTGGCCAAGATCGGCGATGCCAGCCAGCGCGACGCGATGCCGATGATCGACCCGGCCGAACTGCGCCGGCTGCGCGAGCAGGCCGAGGCGCGCCGCGCTGCGGCCGCCGCCAGCGACGACGCCGCGGCACCATAAGCGGTTCGCCGGCGATGACCAAGCTCAGCGTCAACGTCAACAAGATCGCGGTGCTGCGCAATTCGCGCGGCGGCGACCTGCCCAGCGTGCTCGACGCCGCGCGTGCCTGCCTGGACGCCGGCGCGCACGGCATCACCGTGCACCCGCGCCCGGACCGGCGCCACATCCATGCCGAGGACGTGCTGGCGCTGGCCGAACTGACCCGCGAGCGCGGCGTCGAATTCAACATCGAGGGCAACCCGTTCGCGCCGCCGCGTCCCGGCTACCCGGGACTGATCGCCCTGTGCGCGCAGACCCGCCCGGCGCAGGCCACCCTGGTGCCCGACGGCGACGGCCAGCTCACCTCCGACCACGGTTTCGACTTCGGCCGCGACAGCGAGCGTCTGCGCCCGCTGATCGCCGAACTGAAAGCCCTGGGCTGCCGGGTCAGCCTGTTCGTCGATGCCGACAACCCGGATCTGGCGGTGGCGGCCGAACTGGGCGCCGACCGCATCGAGTTGTACACCGGTCCCTATGCCGCCGCGTGGGAGCAGGGCGACAGTGCCGCGGCCGCGCCGTTCGCTGCTGCCGCACGCCGCGCGCAGGCTGCCGGGCTCGGCGTCAACGCCGGCCACGATCTGGCCCAGGCCAATCTCGGCGCGTTCCTGGAGACGGTGCCGCAGGTGCTGGAAGTGTCGATCGGCCACGCGCTGATCGGCGAGGCGCTCTACGCCGGGCTCGACGCCACGGTGAAGGCGTATCTGGCGGTGCTGGCCGGGGCACGCTGAGCGAGGCCGGCAAAGCGAGGCAGGGCGCTTCCCGGGCAGACTGGCCGCTTGGCAGCCATCGCGTGCTGCAGTGCTCGCGCTCGGCGCAATCCAATCAGCGTGGGTTTTTGGCTGTCTCCGCCAGGGCGCGCGCCGTGCGGTGCCCGAGCGGGCGACGTCACCGACAACGGTGGCGTCGCATCGCCGGCTGCCTGTTACTGCACGAAACCGATGCGCTGGACGTCGGCGTTCTTGGCCGCCGCCAGCACCTTGGCCATGGCCTCGTAGTCGGCGTCCGGGCTGGCATCGATGCGCAGTTCGGGCGGATTGCCGGCCGCCTGCGCCATCGCTTCCTGCAGCCGGGGCTGCAGATCGCGCAAGGCCAGCGGCACGGCATTCCAGAACAACTGGCCACTGGCGTCCAGGCGCAACTGGATCGGGTCCGGTGGCGGCAAGGGCCTGGAAAGTGCCGGCGTCCGCTGCGGCAGGTCCATGGCGATCGTCCGCGTCAGCATCGGCGCTGTGACGATGAAGATGATCAACAGCACCAGCATCACATCGACCAGCGGGGTGACATTGATCTCCGCCAGCGGTCCCCGATTCCCTGCAGCACTGAACGCCATGGCCAGCCTCCTGTGGGTGTTGTGGTGTCGCGCCACCAGCCTACACCCGCGGCGCGGCGGGATGCGAGGGGCGGCGACAGGCGGGCAGGCTCGGGAGTGGTCCCGCATCGGACTGCTCAGGCCGGGAGGCGAGCAGGCGAGCGCGAAGCACGCCCGGCAAGGCGGACGACGCGACGCGCCACACGCAGGACCGCGGGCAGGCATCGTCGCAGCGGGCAGTGCAGCCAACCGTGCACGCACAAAAAAACGCCACCGTTGCCGGTGGCGTTTGCAGTCGCGTCATGACTGAGGTGTTGCGGTGAAGCGAATTGCGGTGAAGATTATTGCTGCACGAAGCCGATCTTCTTCATGTCCGAGTTCTTGGCGGCGGCCAGCACCTTGGCCATCACTTCGTACTCGGAATCCGGATTGGCATCGATGCGCAGTTCCGGCTGGTTGGTCGGATCGCGCTGGACTTCGTTTTCCATCATCTGCGGGAGCGCACTCACCGCCACCGGGCTGTTGTTCCAGAACACCTGGTTCGACGCATCGATCCGCAGATCGATCGGCGGCGGCGGATCGCGCAACTGCGGCGGCGGGTTGATGACCCGCTGCGGCAGATCCACGTCGATCGGGTACGTCATGATCGGCGCGGTCACGATGAAGATGATCAACAGCACCAGCATCACGTCGACCAGCGGCGTGACGTTGATGTCGGCCATGGGACCACGGCCGCCTCCTGAGCTGAACGCCATGGCTCAGTTCCCCTTCTCTTTGGTCGCAACGAAGCCGACGTCCAGCATGCCCTGACTCTGCGCGATCTTGGTGATCTCGTTGATCGTGCGCATCTTGGTGGTGCGGTCGCCACGCAGGTTGAGCGGCGGCTGCGGGGTCTGCTGTGCAGCGGTCGAGAAGCGCGATTCCAGGGCTTCCTTGGAAATCGGCTCATCGTTCCAGTACAGCGACCCGTCCTCCTTGACCGCCAGGGTGATCGGATTCGAACGCTTGTCGTCCTTGTCCGGATCCTGCTTCAAGTTGGCTTGGGGCAGTTCCACCTTGACCTTGTGGGACATCAGCGGTGCCGTGATGATGAAGATGATCAGCAGCACCAGCATCACGTCCACGAGGGGCGTGACGTTGATGTCGGCCATGGGGCCGCCGCTGTTACCACTACTGAAAGCCATAACGGGCTCCGTTAACGTTGCGTGGACGACTTAGCCGGGATCAGCGAACGCGCGAACCGGTGGCGAAGAAGTCGTGCAGGTCGTGAGCGAAGGTGTCGAACTTGGCGATCACCGAGCTGTTGACCTTGCTGAAGAAGTTGAAGGCGAACACGGCCGGGATCGCGACGAACAGACCGATCGCGGTCATGATCAGCGCTTCACCGACCGGGCCGGCCACGGCGTCGATCGAGGCGGAGCCGGTGGCACCGATCTTGATCAGCGCGCCGTAGATGCCCCACACCGTACCCAGCAGACCGACGAACGGCGCGGTCGCACCGACGGTCGCCAGCAGGGTCATGCCCGACTGCAGCTTGGTGCTTTCGCGGGTCACGGCCTGACGCAGGGCGCGGTCGACGAACTCCGAACGGCTCAGGGTCTCGCCCAGGCCGGTGCCGGTGCCGGCTTCGGCGCGCTGGTGGTGAGCGGCGGCCTGCGCGGCGTCCAGGGCGATCTTCGAGAACGGCTCGGAGGCCGGCTGCTCTTCCATCGCACGGATGGCGTCCTGGGCGTTCGGGGTGTCCCAGAACAGGCTGGTGACGCGGTCGGCCTGGCTCTTCAGACGGGTGGCGCGGAAGATGTTGATGATCGTCCAGTACCAGGACGAGGCGGACATGATGATCAGGGTGATGAGCACCACCCAGGAGACGGCGAAGTCACCCGGCTTGGAGGTCATTTCGGTGATCAGGTGCTCGAAGCCCATCTGCGACAGGGCGTTCGATGCGTTGTTGCCCCCCGCAGCAGCGGCGATGAAAATTTCCTGCAGCATGACGCTTACCTTTGTTGTGTGTGGTGGTGATGAGGGTGGTGCAAAGAGTAGACAGGGTTTGCGGACCGGCGGTGCGCCGGTCCGCGCAACCTTTGTATCAGTTCAGCGCGAAGTTGACCGGGACGCGGACGCGGCCGGCGGTCTTCTGTCCATTGACGACAGCGGCATTGAACCGCCACTTGCGCGCTGCTTCCATGGCGGCGCGGTCCAGGTCGCGGTTGCGGCTGGATTTCTCGACGGCAACGTTCGTGACGTTACCACTGGCATCGACATCGATGATCAGGATCACCTCACCCTGCGCGCCCGACCGGAATGCAGCCGGCGGGTACTTCGGCGGGTTCATGTTCTTCGACGAAATATCGACGCTAGCGCTGATGTCGGAGGGTGCGGCCGGCGGCGCAGGCGGCGACGGCGGGGTGGCCACGTCGTTCGGGCGCGGCTCCGGCACGTCGATCACCGGGGCTTCCGGCGGCGGCGGCAGCGGGGTCGGCTTCGGCGGCGCGAGGTTCTTCACCGGCGGCGGCGGAGTTTCCGGCGGCTTCGGCGGCGGCGGCGGCGGCGGGGGAGGCGGCGGCGGTGCGTCCACCAGGGTGACCATGATGTTGCGTTCCTTCTCCGCCACCGCCTTGGGCGCAACGGCCGGAATCAGCAGCAACATCAGCGCCGCAAGATGCAGCGCGATTACGAAGGCAATACCGATGATGCGCGGCCAGCTGAGGCCGGAGGCGTCATCTTTGTCGTACTGCCGATGGATGACCAGTTGTTCCGTCATGCGCCAATGACTCAATTAAAGGGGGGCGGATTCCGCTGTGGAGCGGAACCCAAGTTCACGCGGCAATGACACCGCAGGAACCTCCAAGCTTATACCAATCCCTGTTACCTGCACTACTTTCAGCACTGGTCTTCGGGGGCTTTTTTTGCGTGCTACTTCAGGTTGATGATCTTCTTGGCGTCTTCCGGCTTTTTGACGCCCTTGGCCAGTGCCTGCTGCGCGGCCTGCTTGGCCTCGGCAACGCGGCCTTCCGAATGCAGCACCTTGGCCAGGTTGAGATAGGTTTCGCCGTCCTTGGACAGCGGCGCCGCCTTCTGCCAGTTCTCGATCGCCTGCGGCAGCTGGTCGGTGTAGTAGTACGACTGCGCCAGCGCCAGGTAGGTCTGGTAGTCCGGCTTCAGAATGCCCTTCTGCATGCCTTCGTTGATGACCGCGATGACGTCCTTTTCGTGGCCGTCGGTGTTGGCGTAGATCGAGTACAGCTGCTTGTATTCCTTCTCGTCGGTCAGCTGACCGGCGGCGCGCAGCTTGTCCATCACCGCCGCGGCCTTGTCCATCTGGTCGGCCTGCATGTACATGCTGGCCAGGTTGAGCTGGGCCTTCTTGTCGTTGGGCGACTTGGCGGCCAACGCCTCGGCGGCCTTGACCGCTTCACCGGTCTGGCCGGCTTCGGCGTAGGACGCCATCAGCAGCTGATTCCAGCTGTCCTTCGGCTCCGGCGACGCGGCGATCGCCTGCTTCAGCGCCGGGATCGCTTCCTGGTAGCGCTGCGCCTGGTACAGCGCCTGGCCCTTGAGGATCAGGTCTTCCGGGCGGGTCGACTTGGTTTCGGCGAGGAACTTGTCGAGGGTGGCCAAGCCCTCGGCGGTCTGCTCGTCCTGCAGCTGCAGCTGCGCCAGCATCAGCATCGACTGGTAGTGGCCGTTGTTGTCCAGGCCGTTGAACTGGATCGCCTGCTTCAGGTACGCCTGCGCGGCCTTGCTGTCGTCGAGGTTGTAGGCGGCCTGCGCGGCCAGCTGCGCGGCCAGCGACTTGTCGTACTCGTTGGCGCCGCTGTTGGCCAGGATCTCATCGGCCTGGGCGCGCACCGCCGCGTAGTCCTCGCCCTTGTTGTAGGTGTCGATGAGCTTCTGCAGCTTGCTGCCGAGCTTGGACGACGGCTTGCCGGTCGGCTCCTTGCGCTCGGCATTGGGGAACAGCACCGCCGCCTTCTCGTTCTTCGCATTGCGCGAGGAACGGTGGTCGGTGCGATCGCTCTGCGCAGCGGCATCGGTCACCACCGCGCCACCGAGGGCGGCGGCGATCACCAGGGACAACAACGCTTGCTTGCGAATGCGGAATTTCATGGGTCACCTCGGTGGAAACCGCCCGGAGCGGCACGGAAGACGGAGCGGCCATTCCTCGGCCGAGCCAGCAAACCTATCAGAAACCTGTACGCCGTGAAAACGTTTTTGGATGCGTTTTCTGTGACAGTGCCGGCGACGGACACAGGGACGACGGACGACTCAGCCGCACTTGGGCGTCCTGCCGGCGCTGCGCGCCTGCGCATACACCGGTTCCAGCGCGGCGACGTCGCGCTGCAGCTCGCCGATGCGGGCACTGGGATCGGGGTGGGTGGACAGCCATTGCGGCGGACGTGCGCCGCCGGCGGCCATCATGTTCTTCCACAGATCCACCGCCTGCGCGGGATCGAATCCGGCCTGCGCCATCAGGCGCTGGCCGACGACATCCGCTTCGGTTTCCTGCTGGCGCGAACCGGGCAGCAGGAACAGGGTCTGCGCAGTCATGCCGCCGACCTGGCCGACGGTGTCGGCCGCGCCCTGACCGTAGCGGGCACCGGCCAACGCGCCAATCACGCTCAGGCCTGCCTGCGCACCGAGCTGGCGGGTGATGCGTTCTTCGTGATGACGCGAAATGACGTGGCCGATCTCGTGGCCGAGCACGGCGGCGAGCTGGTCCTGGTTCTTGGCCACGCTGAAGATGCCGCTGTTGACCCCGACCTTGCCGCCGGGCAGGGCGAACGCGTTGGGTTCCTTGTCGTTGAACAGCGCGGTTTCCCAGCCGGTGCCGCGCCATTGCTCGGGCAGCTGCGCGACCAGCGTGTTGACCACGCAGCGCACGTAGGCGTTGCGCTTGGGATCGGTGTCCAGCTGTTCCTTGGCCTTGGCTTCGGCGAACGCCTGCGCGCCCATCTGGTCGAGTTGTTGTTGCGAGATGCCGCCCACGACCTGGGTGCGCCCGGTTGGCGATGTCGTCGTCGCACACGCTGCCAGCAGCATCGCCAGCGATGCGCCAAGTACCACTTGCTTCATACGGTCCCCCCTCCTAACACGCGTCGCAGTGTGGGGGGCCGCGTCTTAACATTTCGTCAAACAAACCTTCAGGTTGCGCCAAACCAGTAGAGTCCGGCGACCGCGATGGCGTTGTTGAGGCCATGCGCGGCGATCGACGCCCACAAGGTGCCGGTACGCTTGTACAGCCAGGCGAACGCGGCGCCCATGCCGCCGTAGACCAGCCACAGTTGCGCGGTGGCGGCGAGGCTGTTGCCGGTGGTCCCCGGTACTTCGTGCACCAGGGCGAAGGCGGCGCCGCTGAGCAGCATGCCCAACCGCGGCCGGCCTGCGTCCCACAGCCGCCCGAACAGCACGCGGCGGAACAGCAGTTCCTCGTAGGCCGGCGCGATCACGATCGCGAACACGCACAGGAACAGCGGCATCTGCGCCATCGCGTCCTGCATCAGCGGCAGGTTGGTCGGCACCGGCTTGATGCCGATCTGCGCCGCCAGCGCGGAAATCGCCGCGCTGCCGACGAACACGCCGACCGCGACCAGCAGCACCCAGCCCCAGGTCGACGGCGTGCGCGCCGCCTGCCAGGAGGCACGGCGCTCGGCGGCGCTGGCCGGACGCCGCAGGAAGTACAGCAGCAGCGCCGCGGAGAGCGTGCTGACCAGGGCGATCAGCAGTTGCGCCAGCGCGCCCGGCTGGCCGACCCGCTGCGCCACCACCGATGCCAGGCGATCGGCGGGGATGCCGTGCGCCTTCAGTTCCATCGCCAGCTGGAAGCCGCGGATCACGCCCCAGACCAGGCCGCTCAGCACGCTCACCGCCAGCAGCACCACCGCCGCCAGCAGCACGTCGAGGAAGAAACCGAGGATCGGCCGGCGCGGGCGGGCCGGCGGCGCGGAAGGCAACGGCAGCGGGGTGGCGGGCAACGGCGGCGCGGTCATCGCGATCCTGTGCGGAAGCGGGCGGAAGGCACAGCGGGACGCCCGCCCCGGCGCACGCCAGGGCGGGGACCGCCAGGGTCAGATATCGAGGTTGGCGACCTTCAGCGCGTTTTCTTCGATGAAGTCGCGGCGCGGTTCGACCACGTCGCCCATCAGCGTGCTGAAGATCTGGTCGGCGGCGACCGCGTCCTCGATGCGCACCTGCAGCAGGCGACGCGTATCCGGGTTCACCGTGGTCTCCCACAGCTGCTCGGCGTTCATTTCGCCCAGGCCCTTGAAGCGCTGGATCTGGCGGCCCTTCTTGGCCTCCTCGAACAGCCAGGCGTAGGCCTGGGCGAAGCTGGTGATGGCCTGGGTCTTGTTGCCGCGCACGATCTGCGCGCCCTCGCGCACCAGCCCATGCAACTCCCGCGCGATCTCGCGCAGCGGCCGCAGCTCGCCGCTCTCGAACACCGCCATCGGCACCACATAGGTGGTCTCCTCGCCCATGTGCCGGCGCTCCACCAGCAGGGTGGCCGGGCGCTGCGCGTTGGACGCCTGGAAACGCAGGCTATAGCGCGCCGAGCCCAGGCTGCCGCGATTGAGCACCGCCTGCAGCGCGTCCAGGCTCGGATGCGTCTCGCCCTCGCTCTCGAGCTGGGCCACGTCCAGCGGCGGCAGGTCGATCAGCGCGCTCAGCAGCGCCGGGTCGTAGCGGTGCGCATTGCGCGCCACCGCCTCGTTGGCGCTGGCGAACAGCAGCAGCAGCTTCTCCAGCGCCGCGCCGGTGATCGGTGGCTCGTTGCTGGCCGGGACCAGCGCCGCGCCTTCGACCGCGCTGCTGGCCAGGTAGGCGTTGAGCGCGTTGTCGTCCTTCAGGTACAGCTCCTGCTTGCCCTGCTTGAGCCGATACAGCGGCGGCAGGCCGATGTAGACGTAGCCGCGCTCGATCAGCTCCGGCATCTGCCGGTAGAAGAAGGTCAGCAGCAGGGTGCGGATGTGCGCGCCGTCGACGTCGGCGTCGGTCATGATGATGATGCGGTGGTAGCGCAGCTTGTCCGGGTTGTACTCGTCGCGGCCGATGCCGGTGCCCAGCGCGGTGATCAGCGTGCCGACCTGGTCGGAGGACAGCATGCGGTCGAAGCGCGCGCGCTCGACGTTGAGGATCTTGCCGCGCAGCGGCAGCACCGCCTGGTTCTTGCGATTACGGCCTTGCTTGGCCGAGCCGCCTGCCGAGTCGCCCTCGACGATGAACAGCTCCGACAGCGCCGGATCCTTTTCCTGGCAATCGGCCAGCTTGCCGGGCAGGCCGGCGATGTCCAGCGCGCCCTTGCGGCGGGTCAGGTCTCTTGCCTTGCGCGCGGCCTCACGGGCGCGGGCGGCATCGACGATCTTGCCGGCGATGGCCTTGGCCTCGTTGGGGTTCTCCTGCAGGAACTCCTCCAGGCGTGCGCCGAAGGCGTTCTCCACCGCCGGGCGCACGTCGGAGCTGACCAGCTTCTCCTTGGTCTGGCTGGAGAAGCTGGGGTCCGGCACCTTCACCGACAGCACCGCGATCATGCCTTCGCGCATGTCGTCGCCGGTCAGGTTGATCTTGGCCTGCTTGGCGATGCCGTTCTGCTCGATGTAGGTGTTGAGCACGCGGGTCAGCGCGCCGCGGAAGCCGGCCAGGTGGGTGCCGCCGTCCTTCTGCGGGATGTTGTTGGTGAAGCAGTACATCGTCTCCTGGTAGGAGTCGGTCCACTGCAGCGCCACGTCCACGGTGATGCCGTTGTGCTCGCCGGTGACCGAGATCACGTTCGGGTGCAGCGGGGTCTTCAGCTGCGCGAGGTGCTCGACGAAGCTGCGGATGCCGCCCTCGTAGTGGAAGTCGTCGCGGCGCCCCTCGCCGCGCTCGTCGGCGAGCACAATCTTGACCCCGGAATTGAGGAAGGACAGCTCGCGCAGGCGCCGGGCCAGGATGTCGTAGTGGAACTCCACGTTGTTGTGGAAGGCCACCACCGACGGCCAGAAGCGTACGGTGGTACCGCGCTGGGTGGTCTCGCCGAGCTTGACCAGCGGCGCGACGGCCGCGCCGTTGCTGAATTCCTGCTGGTAGTGCGAGCCGCCCTGGAACACGTCCAGCAGCAGCTTCTCCGACAGCGCGTTGACCACGCTGACGCCCACGCCGTGCAGGCCGCCGGACACCTTGTAGCTGTTGTCGTCGAACTTGCCGCCGGCGTGCAGGACGGTCATCACCACTTCGGCGGCGGAGACCTCACGGCCGAGCTTGGCGCTCATCTGCGCGTGCTTGCCGACTGGGATGCCGCGGCCATTGTCCGACACCGAGACCGAACCATCGGCGTGGATCGTCACCGCGACGTGGTCGGCATGCCCGGCCAGGGCTTCGTCGATGGAGTTGTCGACGACCTCGAACACCATGTGATGCAGACCGGTGCCGTCATGGACGTCGCCGATGTACATGCCGGGCCGCTTGCGGACCGCCTCCAGGCCTTCCAGGGCGGTGATGCTGTTGGCGTCGTAGTTGCCGTTGCTGGGCGGGGTGTTCTGTTCGTCGGTCATGCGGGTGCCGTAGGCTCCACGAGGCGGCGAAGACAGGCCGGGGCCGGTTCGCGCCGCTGGATAGGGGATTGGCGGAAATTATAGCAGCCCGGGCCGCCGGACCCGCGGCGGCCTAGGAAACGGCCAGGATCTGGCCATGTTCCACGTGGAACCGGGCGATCGGCAGGCTGGCGTCGGCCAGCGCCTGCGGGGTCTCGGTGGCAGTGACGAAGACCTGCGCCGGCCCGGCACGCAGGCGCTCAAGCACCCGGGCCTGGTGGTGGCGGTCCAGCTCCGAGCCCAGATCGTCCAAGGCGATCACCGGCCATTCGCCGCGCTGCTCGGCGTAGTCCTCGGCCTGCGCCAGCAGGCAGGCCAGGGCGGTGAGCTTGGCCTGGCCGCGGGAGAGCGCATCACGGCCGGGAATCTCGGCAAAGCTGAGGCTCCAGTCGGCCCGGTGCGGACCGGCAGAGGTATAGCCGAGCTGCCGGTCGCGTTCGCGGTTGAGCAGTAGCGCGTCGGCCAGCGACACCTCCTGGCGGCGCCAGCCGGGCGCGAACTGCAGATGTGAGATACCCAGCGCTGGCGCCAGATCCGGGGCGAGGGCGAGCAGACGCTGAAGCAGGCGGTCCAGGTAGTCCTGGCGGCGCGAGGTCAACGGCTCACCAGACTCGGCGAGCTCGTGATCCCAGGCATCCAGCGCCGCGCCGCTGCCGCCGCTCTTGAGCAACGCATTGCGCTGCTTGAGCGCGCGGGCGTAGCGCCGCCACAGGGACAGGAAATCAGGTTCCACGTGGAACAAACCCCAGTCGACGAAGCGGCGGCGGGGCTCGCCGCCACCGCTGACCAGCAGGTGGCTGCCCGGCTCGAAGGTCACCACCGCCAGCGCAGCACACAGGGTGCCGAGGTGGGCAACGTCCTGGCCGTCGAGGCGGCCACGCCATTCCTGGCCGCTGTGGCGCAGTCCGGCGCGGCGCCGGCGTGTAGTGCCGACCTCAGCCGACTGCTCCTGCCATTCGACGAAGACGTCCAGCGCGTCCTGGCCCTGGCTGACCAGCCCATCGCGCACGCGACCACGGAAGCTGCGGCCATACGCCATCAGGTGCATCGCCTCGAGCACCGTGGTCTTGCCGGCGCCATTGTCGCCGGTGATCAGGTTCAGTCCAGGCGCGGGCGCCAGCTCGAGCGCCGCGAACCGGCGCAGGTGGTGGAAGTCGAGGCGGGAGACGTGCATGCGGGGATAGAGGCGAAGGCGCTCGCACCGGGCGCACGCAGATCGGGGCTTGGGGTAGGGCGGCAGCATACCCAAAACGGCTGATGGGCGCTGTCAGGACGGCCGCGCTCGGGAAACTGGCAGCGCTGCGTGCCAGCAACCTCCGCATCATTGGGATGACGGACTCCCGCGGGACGGTGGAGGCGTGGGTAAGAGGGTCGGCCAGGCGACCACAGGCACGTTGTCTTGCCGCACGGTCTCCTGGCGCTTCGATAATGGTGTGATCCCGCCGAGGTGCCGGAGCCCGTCTCTTTGCAGACACAGTCACGGCCGATGCGTTTTGGCCGGGTAATGCAAGGGTGCAAGCTGCGCGGGCCTCCCGTGGCAACGGATCCCTCTCAGTGCGGGAGCGTTGATCTTGGAGCCCAACAAAAAGAAAACCCGGCACGAAGGCCGGGTCGCTTTCGCACGTGTTCCACGTGGAACACGAACGGGAACCGTCAGAGACGCAGCGGCATCACCACGTGACGGGAGCGGGCGCTGCTGGCTTCGCGCACCAGTGCCGACGAGTTGGCGTCGCGCAGCTGGATCACCACGAACTCCTCGCGCAGCGCGGACAGGGCGTCGAGCAGGTAGTTCACGTTGAAGCCGATCGCCAGGTCGCTGACCTTGGTGTCCGCTTCCACTTCTTCCTGCGCTTCTTCCTGTTCCGGGTTATGCGCGCTGATCTTCAGCTGGCCCGGCGAGACTTCCACGCGCACGCCGCGGTACTTCTCGTTGGACAGGATCGCCGCACGCTGCAGCGCTGCGCGCAGGATCTCGCGATCCAGCTTGACCTCGCGGTCGGCACCGATCGGGATCACCGCTTCGTAATCGGGGAAGCGACCGTCGATCAGCTTGGAGGTAAAGGTGACATCGTCGCGCTTGACCCGCACATGTGCCCGGCCGACTTCCAGCTCGACTTCGCGCTCGCCGCCTTCCAGCAGGCGCTGCAGCTCGGTCACGCCCTTGCGCGGCACGATGATCTGGCGCTTGGCGCCGCCGGCGTTCTCCAGCTCGGTCTCGCACAGCGCCAGGCGATGGCCATCGGTGGCCACGCAGCGCAGGGTCTGGTCGCGCAGGTCGAACAGCAGGCCGTTGAGGTAATAGCGCACGTCCTGCTGCGCCATCGCGAACGCGGTGCGCTCGATCAGTTCCTTCAATGCCGCTTCCGGAACGACCACGCGCTCGGTGGCTTCCACTTCGTCGACCGAGGGGAAGTCGTTGGCGGGCAGCGTGGCCAGGGTGAAGCGGCTGCGCCCGGCCTGCACGGTGATCTTGTCGCCGGACTGGGACACGGTGACCTTGCTGCCGTCGGGCAGGGCACGCACGATCTCGAACAGCTTGCGAGCCGGGATCGTGGTTTCGCCGTCCTGGGCATCGTCGACCGCAATGCGCGAGACCATTTCCACTTCCAGATCGGTACCGGTCAGCGACAGCTGGCCGCCCTGCACCTGCACCAGGAAGTTGGCCAGAACCGGCAAGGTCTGGCGGCGTTCGACCACATTGACGACTTGCGCCAATGGCTTGAGGAAGGCTTCGCGCTGCAGTGTGAAACGCATGTGGTTCCGTGCCCCTATGCTTTAAAAGATGTGGAATAAATCAAAAGCTTGGTGGTGATGGTAGAGCGAAATTCGGTGCAAATGTAGCTCAAACCACTGAAAACAAAAGATTTTTATCGCCCTCAATCCCGTGTACTACTGTCCCGGAACTGGTGGGGAAACCTGTGGATAGTTTTGCCGTCGCCGCCGCGTCGCGCTTTATCCACAGTTTCTCCCGGATTTGTCGCGAAGTCATGCACCGATTTATCACGTGGCTCCAGGTGACCGCCGAACGCACACGCTGCGCGTGTGGATCGGCGTGTCGCCCTGTCCTCTCCGGGCTCACTCGCTGAGCTTGCGGATCAGCTTGTCCCAGTCTTCGCGGAGCTTGCCGTCGGTTTCCATCAGGTGCTTGATCTGCCGGCAGGCGTGCAACACGGTGGTGTGGTCGCGCCCGGCGAACGCATCGCCGATCTCCGGCAGGCTGTGTTCGGTCAGTTCCTTGGTCAGCGCCATCGCCACCTGGCGCGGCCGCGCCAGCGAGCGCGTGCGCCGCTTGGACAGCAGATCCTTGATCTGCAGGCCGTAGTAGTCGGCCACGGTCTTCTGGATGTTGGGGATGCCGATCGCCTGCTGCTGCGCACGGAGCAGGTCGCGCAGGGTTTCCTGGGCGAATTCGGTGGTGATCGCGCGGCCGGTGAAGTTGGCGCGCGCCGCCAGCGTGTTGAGCGCGCCTTCCAGGTCGCGCACGTTCGAGCGCATCTTCTTGGCGATCAGGAACGCCACGTCGTCGGGGATCTCCGCGCCGCGCTCGCGCGCCTTGGCCAGCACGATCGCCGCGCGGGTCTCGAAATCGGGCGGATCGATCGCCACCGACAGGCCCCAGGCCAGGCGCGACTTCAGCCGCGGCTCCAGGCCCTCGACCTCGCGCGGGTAGCGGTCGCAGGTCAGGATGATCTGCTGACGGCCGTCGAACAGCGCGTTGAAGGTGTGGAAGAACTCTTCCTGGGTGCGGTCCTTGCCGGCGAAGAACTGGATATCGTCGATCAGCAGCGCGTCCACCTGCTGGAACTGGCGCTTGAACTGGTCCATGGTCTTGTCCTGCAGCGCACGGATCATCGCGCTGAAGAACTGTTCCGAGCGCAGGTACATCACCCGCGCGTTCGGGTTCTGCTCGCGCATGGCGTTGCCGGCGGCGAACATCAGGTGGGTCTTGCCCAGGCCGGTGCCGCCGTACAGCAGCAGCGGGTTGTGCGCGCGGTCGCCGGGCTTCTGCGCGGCCTGCACCGCCGCGGCCAGGCCGAGCTGGTTGCTGCGGCCTTCGACGAAGTTGGCGAAGGTGTAGTGCGAATCGAGGTTGCCGGCGAACGGCTCCAGCAACGGCGGCGCCGGCGTGCGTGCGGCCGCGGTCTCGCTGGGCGGGGCGGCCGCCGGTTCCGGCGCGCGCGGACGCGAGCCGACCTGCAGCAGCACCTCGCCGCTGCCGGCGAAATAGGTCAGCAGTTCGCGGATACGCGGCAGGTAGCGCTCGCGCACCTGCTCGACGATGAAGGCGTTCGGGGCGTACAGCACCATGCTGTTGTCATGGCGCTGTTCGGCTTGCAGCGGTTTCAACCAAGTGTGAACGTCCTCGGCTGGAAATTCGGCTTCCAGACGTTCCAGGCAACGGGGCCAAGCATCCATCAGATCTAAATTCGTCGATAGACCGGGCATGAAGGGCGCGCTCGGGCGCGGCGCATTCGGCCGGTGGGAGAGGAAAGCGGATGGATCAGACTACCACCGGCGCGCAGGGTCGGGAATGGTTTTCCCACGGCTATTCACAGATCCATCCACAGGCCTGGCGTGGCCGGCCTGTGCCGTCGTCAATACAGGGAGTTGACCGCGGCGTGAGTGGTCCTATAGAATTTCCGGTTCTTTCCGCCCCATTCAGATCAGAGCGCCCCGATGGCCACCAAGCGCACCTTCCAGCCCAGCAACCTCAAGCGCAAGCGCGACCACGGCTTCCGTGCCCGTATGGCCACCGCCGACGGCCGCAAGATCCTGGCCCGTCGCCGCGCCAAGGGCCGCAAGCGCCTGAGCGCTTGATTGCTTCGCCGCCCCAGGCGGCGCCTGCAATCCGGACCGTGAATCATCCCGACCCGCGTAGGCGATTTCCTCGCTCTGCGCGGGTTCGCACGTCTGCGGAATACCGCGTCGTGTTCGATGCCGCGCGCCGCTGTTCCGAGCCGCTGATGAGCCTGCACTGGCGCAGTGCGCCGCACCCGGCGCGGCTGGGTCTGGCGGTGTCGCGCAAGGTCGACAAGCGCGCGGTCGTGCGCAATCGCATCAAGCGCGTGCTGCGCGAGGCCACGCGGCAGCTGTTGCCGTGGCTGAAACACGGCGACTACGTGGTGGTGGCGCGCAGCGCCGCCGCCCAGGCCAGCGGCGAGCAGTTGCGCCAGGCCTATCTGCGCCTGCTGCGTCGCGCCGGCGCATTGCCGGCCCCGGCCGCGGACGGCACAATGCCGCCGCCCGATCGTCCTTCTTCCCCCACATCCACGTCAGAACCTGCTTCTGGCTGAGCCGAGCTTGCCTGTCCGATGAACCAGACCCGCCTTTTCCTGATTTTCGCCTGGCTGATGGTCGCGGCGCTGTTGTGGATGGAGTGGAACAAGGAACACGCGCCGAACGCCACCGCGGCGACGGTCGCGGCAGCGACCACGGTGCCGCCGGCGCAGGACGCCGATGCCGGCGCCACGCATGCCCCGGCCGTTCCGCAGGCCACGGTGCCCGGCACCGCGCCGGCCAGCACCACGCCCGAGACCGCCGCGGCCAGCGCCGCGCCGCGGGTCACCGTCACCACCGACGTGCTGCGCCTGACCCTGGACGGCCGCAGCGTGTTCGACGCCGATCTGTTGCTGTTCCCGCAGACCAAGCAGCCCGGCAGCCCGCCGGTGCAGCTGCTGACCGAGGACGCGGCGCATCCGTACACCGCCACCAGCGGCTGGGTCGGCGAGCACAACTCGCCGTCGCCGGGCCCGGCGGGCTTCCGCCCCGAACACCCGGGCCAGGAGTACGTGCTGGCCAAGGGCCAGGACAGCCTGCAGGTGCCGTTCGTGTGGAACGGTCCGGACGGCGTGACCATCCGCCGCGTGTACACCCTGCAGCGCGGCCATTACGCCGTGCAGGTGCGCGACGAGGTCGTCAACCACGGCAGCAAGCCGTGGCAGGGTTACGTGTTCCGCAAGCTGAGCCGGGTGCCGACCATCGTCAGCCGCGGCATGACCAACCCGGATTCCTTCAGCTTCAACGGCGCCACCTGGTTCAGCCCGGCCGACGGCTACCAGCGTCGTGCGTTCAAGGACTACCTGGAAGACGGCCCGCTCAACCAGACCATCTCCGGCGGCTGGATCGCGCTGCTGCAGCACCACTTCTTCACCGGCTGGATTCCGCAGGCCGACCAGCAGGCGCTGTACGTGCTGTCCAACGACGGCCCGCGGCATGTGATCGAAGCACGCGGCCCGGGCTTCACCGTGGCGCCGGGCGCCAGCGCCAGCACCGAGGCGCGGCTGTGGGTCGGCCCGAAGCTGGTCAGCCAGATCGCCAAGGAGAACGTGCGCGGCCTCGACCGCGTGGTCGACTACAGCCGCTTCTCGCTGATGGCGCTGCTCGGCCAGGGCCTGTTCTGGATCCTCAGCCACCTGCACAGCCTGCTCGGCAACTGGGGCTGGTCGATCGTCGGCCTGGTGGTGCTGCTGAAGCTGATGCTGTATCCGCTGTCGGCCGCGCAGTACAAGAGCATGGCCAAGATGCGCAAGTTCCAGCCGCGCATCCAGCAGCTCAAGGAGCGCTACGGCGACGACAAGCAGAAGTTCCAGACGGCGATGATGGAGCTGTACAAGAAGGAGAAGATCAACCCGATGGGCGGCTGCCTGCCGGTGCTGATCCAGATGCCGATCTTCTTCGCCCTGTACTGGGTGCTGGTGGAGTCGGTGGAACTGCGCCAGGCGCCGTGGTTCGCCTGGATCCAGGACCTGACCGCGCGCGATCCCTACTTCATCCTGCCGGTGATCAACGTGGCGGTGATGTGGCTGACGCAGAAGCTGACGCCGTCGCCGGGCATGGATCCGGTGCAGGCCAAGATGATGCAGTTCATGCCGCTGGTGTTCGGCGTGATGATGGCCTTCGTGCCGTCCGGTCTGGTGCTGTACTGGGTCACCAACGGTTCGCTGGGTCTGCTGCAGCAGTGGTGGATGACCAAGCGCCACGGCGAACCGGCCACTGCCGGTGGTGGCGGCAGCGGCAAGCCGCCGGCCAAGGCCAAGAAGTAAACCCGACAACGCCCGCCCTCCGGCGGGCGTTGCGCATGCGGCCGGGGAAGGCGCCGGCGTCTGCGTTCTTCCCGTAGCGCCTTGCTCGCGAGTCCGTGGTCATGCGCAAGCGCCGTCGTCCGTTGTCGTCGTCCGTGGTCATGATCGGCCTGCTCGCCTTGGCCCTGGCCGCGTGCCAGCGCACGCCTGCCGATAGCGCGGCCACGCCGTCCAAGCCCGCGCCATCGTCGCCGGCGATCGCCATTCCAGGCTCTCCCGCATTGCAGGCCCAGGCGACGACGCTGCTGCAAGGCCTGCAGGCGCAGCTGGCGGCGCAGCGCAAGATCATCGTGTTGCTGGCCGACGAGGCCAAGCAGTCGCAGGCCGACCGACAGACCTCCAGCAGCGTCGGCCAGCAGCTGTTCCACGAGGGCCTGGAGCGCCGCGAGACGCTGGCCAAGCAATTCGATGCGCTGCTGGCGCTGCCCGACCCGCAGCGCTTCGCCGCGGTCGGCAGCCTGCTGGACTACGTCGAATCGGCGCCGGACCTGTACGACGCCGACCGCCTGGCATTCCGCGAGATTCTCGCCGACTGGCAGGTGCGCATCGGCAAGGACTCCTCGCTGCCGGCGATCAAGCTGCACCAGCGCATCGGCGAAGACCTGGAAGCGCTCGACGAGATCGAACGCACCTACAACCGCGAGATCACCGCAATCTTCAGCCGCTTCGATCGCACCCGCGCGATCGTGCAGAAGCGCGAGAAGTGGGAGGACTATGTCGCCCACCTGGGCACGCTGTACACGCGCGAGGCGATCCTGCGCGACTACGGCGTGATCACCCCGTACCCGATGTCGATGAAGGACAGCGACCGCGAGGTGTTCGGCCGCGACCTGCCGCCGAAGACCGTGGTGCTGAGTTTCGACGACGGCCCGCATCGCGAATACACCGACGAGATCGTGGCCATCCTCAAGCGCTACGACGTGCCGGCCACGTTCTTCGAAGTCGGCCGCAACCTGGGCAAGCTGGAGCCGGATGGCAAGGTCGATCTGTCGCCGCTGGCCAGCGTCAGCCGCAGCCTGATGGAGCAGGGCTACACCGTCGGCAACCACAGCCTGACCCACGCGCAGCTGTCCAAGGAAACCGGCGCCGCGCTGCGCAGCCAGATCCTCGACACCGACCGCATGCTGCGCGCGGTCGATGCCAAGCGTGCGCCGCTGTTCCGCTTTCCCTACGGCGCGCGCAACGCCGAGGGCATGCAGATCCTCGGCGAGGCTGGCCTGAAGTCGGTGATGTGGAACGTGGATTCGCTGGACTGGGCCGACCCGGTGCCGGAGTCGATCGTACAGCGCGTGCTCGAGCAGGTCGGCCGCGAGCAGCGCGGCATCCTGCTGTTCCACGACATCCACGAACGCACGGTCAAGGCGTTGCCGCAGATCCTGGACCGACTCAGCGCCGACGGTTACCAGTTCGCCGCGTGGAACGGGCGCGACTTCAGCGTGGCGCGCGCCGCCAGCAACGCTGCCGCGCCGGCGGTGACCAGCGGCTACGACAAGTCGTGGGCCATCGTCATCGGCATCGACGACTACGCGCACTGGCCCAAGCTGCAGTACGCGGCCAACGATGCGCAGGCCATCGCGCAGACGCTCACCGGCAGCTTCGGCTTCCCGTCGTCGCAGGTGATCGTGCTGAAGAACCAGGAAGCCACCCGCAACAATATCCTCGCCGCCTTCCACGATCGCCTCGCACACGGCGGCGTCGGCAAGAACGACCGCGTGTTCGTGTTCTTCGCCGGCCACGGTGCGACCCGCAAGTTGGCCTCCGGGCGCGACCTCGGCTACATCGTGCCCGCCGACTCGGACCCGGCGCAGTTCGCCACCGACGCGATCCCGATGACCGAGATCCAGGACATCGCCGAAAGTCTGGAAGCCAAGCACGTGCTGTTCGTGATGGACGCGTGCTACAGCGGCCTGGGCCTGACCCGCGGCGGCGGTACCAGCGCCTACCTGCGCGAGAACGCGCGGCGTATCGCCCGGCAGATGCTCACCGCCGGCGGCGCCGACCAGCAGGTCGCCGACAGCGGCCCCAATGGCCATTCGGTATTCACCTGGGTGCTGTTGCAGGCGCTGTCGGGCAAGGCCGACCTCAATGGCGATGGTCTGATCACCGGCACCGAGCTGGCCGCCTACGTGGCGCCGGCGGTGTCGAGCATCTCGCAGCAGACGCCCGCGTTCGGCAGCCTGCCCGGTTCGCAGGGCGGCGAGTTCGTGCTGCAGGTACCGGAGGGCGAAGAATTCCTCACCGCCAGCACCCAGCAACTGTCCTCGGCGGCGATCGCGATGAACGACCGCGTCGATGCGGCCGCGCCCGCATCGACCGCGACCCCGAACGCCGGCGCCAGCAGCGCCGACGCACCGCCCGCTGCGTCCAAGCCGGCGGTGGTGGTCAAGGACCTGCAGGGCGGCGAGCGACCGCTGGCGGTGCCGGCCGCGGCCGGCCCGGTGTCCGACCGCCAGCGTGCGCAGCGCGCCAACGACCGCGGCCTGCAGCTGTACAAGGAGAAGCGCTACGACGAGGCCGAAGCGCAGTTCACCGAGGCGCTGAAGCTGCGCCCGGACTTCGCGCTGGCGGCCAACAACCTGGGCTTCATCTACTATCGCCAGGGCAAGTACGCGCAGGCCGTGCGCTGGCTGGAGAACACGCTGAAGATCGATCCCTCGCGCGCGGTGGCCTACGTCAACCTGGGCGACGCCTACCGCCAGCTCGGCGATGCGGCCAAGGCCAAGCGCGCGTTCCAGACCTATCTGGAGCTGCAACCCAACGGGGCGTCGGCCGCCTACGTCCGCGGCCAGCTGCAAACGCTGTGATCCATCGCGCCGCCGAACCTGTCGCCTTCGCCATGCCGCCTTCCGCCACCGAGACCATCGCCGCCATCGCCACCGCTCCCGGCGCGGGTGGCGTCGGCGTGGTGCGCGTGTCCGGTCCGGCGGCGGCGGCCATCGCCGAGGGGCTGGGCCTGGGCACGTTGGTGCCGCGCAGCGCGCGCTACGCGCGTTTTCGCGACGCGCACGGCGAGATCGTGGACGACGGCATCGCGCTGTGGTTTCCGGCGCCGCGCAGCTTCACCGGCGAGGACGTGCTGGAACTGCAGGCGCATGGCAGTCCGGTGCTGCTGCGGCACCTGGTGGCGCGCTGCTGCGAACTCGGCGCGCGGCCGGCACGCCCGGGCGAGTTCAGCGAGCGCGCCTTCCTCAACCGCAAGCTCGACCTGGCCCAGGCCGAGGCGATCGCCGACCTGATCGCCGCCGGCGACTTGCGTGCGGCGCGCGCCGCACGGCGCTCGCTGGACGGGGTGTTTTCGCGGCGCGTCGACGATCTGGCCGAACAACTGATCCGCCTGCGCATCCACATCGAAGCGGCGATCGATTTCGCCGACGAGGCATTGGACACGCTGGGCGGTGCGCAGGTGCGCGCCGGCCTGGCGCAGGCGCGCACGGATCTGACGCAGTTGCGTGCCGACGCCGAACGCGGCCGGCGCCTGCGCGATGGCCTGCACGCGGTGCTGGTCGGCCCGCCCAATGCCGGCAAGAGTTCGCTGCTCAATGCGCTGGCCGGCAGCGATCGCGCCATCGTCACCGACATCGCCGGCACCACCCGCGACACCTTGCACGAGACCGTGCGCCTGGACGGCGTGGAACTGACCCTGGTCGACACCGCCGGGCTGCGCGAGGGCGGCGATGCGATCGAGCGCGAGGGCATGCGCCGCGCGCGCCAGGAACTGCAGCGTGCCGACCTGGCGCTGATCGTGCTCGACGCGCGCGAGGCCGAGGCTGGCCGTGCCGCGATCGCCGACGCCATCGCCGATGTGCCGCAGCGCCTGTGGATCCACAACAAAAGCGACCTGCTCGCTGCCGTGCCCGCCGCCAGCGCCGAGCGCGTCTACGTTTCCGCCGCTACCGGCAGCGGGCTGGAGCAGTTGCACGCGCAGTTGCGCGTGATCGCCGGTGCCGCGGCCGGCGAGGGCAGCGACGGCGAGTTCTCCGCGCGCGCCCGCCATGTCGACGCGCTGCAGCGTGCCGCGACGCATGCCGACGCGGCGGCGGTCGAACTGCAGCACGAACGCCTGGAACTGGCCGCCGAAGAGCTGCGCCTGGCCCATGCCGCGCTCGGCGAGATCGTCGGCACGCTCAGCGCCGACGATCTGCTCGGGCGGATCTTCTCCAGTTTCTGCATCGGCAAGTAGCGCGCATCCGCGCGCCGTCGAGTTCGCTTACGGCTTCAACGCCGCCAGCTGCGCGCGCTGCTCCTGCAGCCACTGTTCGAACGGCAGCGGTGCCTGCCCGGTCAGCGCCTGGTAGTCGCCGGTGACGGTGGCGACGCGGCCGGCGGCGGTGTTGGTGTCGAACGAGGCGTAGATGCGCGCGACCGGCTCGGGCAGGCCGGCGCCGACCATGCCCTGCACCAGGCCTTCGACCGGTACCGGCACGACCTGGATTTGCACCTCCAGCACTTGCGCGACCTGCGCGGCGATCTCGGCGGTGGTGTAGGCGCGCGCGCCGCTGAGGGTGAGCGTGCGCTTGCCGTCGCCGCCGGCCAGGGCGACCGCGGCGGCGCGGGCCAGGTCGTCGCGCGCGATATGGGCGATGCCGCCGTCGCCGGCCGCGCTGTACCACTGGCCCGAGGCCAGCACCGACGGCAGGCTCATGAACAGGTTTTCGAAGTACCAGTGGTTGCGCAGCACGGTCCAGGCGGGCAGGGCGCTGGCGGCCAGGCTGTCCTCGGTGCCGGCGTGATCCGTGGCCAGCAGCAGCGGCGAGTCGTGCGGTTCCGGGCAGGAGGTGTAGACCAGTTGGCCGACGCCGGCACGCTCGGCGGCGGCGATCGCGGCCTGGTGCTGCTGCAAGCGGTGGCCGGGGCGGTCCAGCGCGTCGGTGCTGATCAGCAGCACGCGGCCGGCGCCACGGAATGCGGTGTCGAGCGAAGCGGCGTCGTCGAAATCGCCGTGGCGCACGGCCACGCCGCGCGCGGCCCAGGCGGCCAGGCGCTCGGGCTGGCGGGTCATCGCCACCACCCGCGCCGGCGCCACCTTGAGGGTGTCGAGCAGGTGCGCGAGCACGCGCTGGCCGAACTGGCCGCCGGCGCCAGTGACGAGCAGGGAATCGGAAGATGCGGACATGACGGGTCTCCTGAGGAAGGGCGGCGTCGCAGGACGCCATGGTCTGGAAAAGGAACCTGGTCTATCCTAGAGACCTTGGCCGACCTGTAAAGACGGCACTTTTTCCGCCCCTGCTTACCCCGAGGTAACCACCATGGACACCGTCGTACCGCCGGTCGCCGCCTGCGACGCGCTGTTGAGCCAGCAGTTGCAGGACTACCAGCGTGCCGGCATGGCCATCGACCAGTGCCCGGTGCGCGACGTGCTGGCGCAGATCGGCGACAAGTGGAGCACCCTGTTCGTGATGCTGCTGGCCGAACGCCCGCACCGCTTCGGCGAACTGCGCCGCGCGGTGCCGGACATCTCCCAGCGCATGCTGACCCAGACCCTGCGCGACCTGCAGCGCGAAGGGCTGGTCGCCCGCGAGGTGCTGCCGACCGTGCCGCCCGGCGTGGAGTACCGGCTCACCCCACTGGGGCACTCGTTGAGCGTGGTGCTGGCACCGCTGGTGCGCTGGGCTGCCGATCACCACGCGCAGATCCGTGGCGCGCGCGCCGCGTTCGAGGCCGATGCACCGGCGCGGGCGGTGGGCGCCGCGTACGGTTGACGCGTCCCGTACGAGCGGCTTTACCGAGAACGCCCGGTCGCGGCGGAAGCCGCTCCTTACGGACATTCCCGCATTACCCGCAACCCCGACGGCCCCAAACGCCCGAATTCGGCAACCGCGGATCAGCTCTCCGCAACCACCCGCGCGCTGTAGCTGTCGCCGTCGCGCTGCACCCGTACCGGTCCGCCGAACACCGCCGACAACGGCGCATCGGCCAGCAGTTCCTCGCGCGCGCCGTCGGCGTACACCTGGCCCTCGCGCAACAGGATCACCCGTGCGATTTCCGGCACGATCTCTTCGATGTGGTGGGTGACCAGCACCAGGGTGATGCCCTGACGGGCGAGGTCGCGCATCGTCGCCAGCAAGTGCTCGCGCGCGACCAGGTCCAGGCCGGTACTGGGTTCGTCCAGCAGCAGCGCCTGCGGCCGATTGACCAGGGCGCGCGCGATCAGCACGCGTCGGGTCTCGCCGGCTGACAGTTCGGCGTAGGGCCGCCGCAACAGCGGCAACGCGTGCGCCGCCTGCAGCGCCTCGCGCGCGCGGCCGCGCATCGCATCGGTGACCTCGCGGTGCGGCGGCACCACGTAGCTGGCGAAGAACCCGGACAGCACCGCGCTTTCCACGTCCAGCCCGGGCATGTCGGCGAGATTGACGCTGAGGTCGCCGGTGACGATGCCCAACTGGCTGCGCAGCCGGTCCACCTGCCAGCGGCTCTGGCCGAGCACCCGCACCGCCGGCTCCTCGCCGACGCGCGCCAGCGGATACAGCTCGCGGGTGATGAGCTTGATGAACGAGGATTTGCCGCAGCCGTTCGGGCCGAGGATCGCGGTGTGCTGGCCGAGCGCGATGCGCAGGCTCAGCGAATGCAGCACGCGGACCTGGCCGCGGACGACGCTGGCGCGATCGAGTTCGATCAACGGCGCGGCCGCTGGCACGGGGGTTGCTTGGGAAGAGGCGGCTGACATGGAACCGAAACCGTTCTGTGATCGGAAGCGCTTGGCGGCTGAATACCATACGCGAGCGCCTGGTGAAGTTTGCGCCCGCAACCCCCATCATGTCGTCATCCCCTCACGCCGTCCTACGCTCTGGAGCTTCTGGCAATGTTCGACGCGATCCTCGACTTCCTCGGCAACGGCCTGCTCGGCGTCGGCTGGTGGGGCATGCTGGCCGTGCTGCTGCTGTTCACCCAGCTCACCATCTTCGCGGTGACGCTGTATCTGCACCGCAGTCAGGCGCATCGCGGCGTGGACTTCCATCCGCTGCTGTCGCACTTCTTCCGCTTCTGGACCTGGTTCACCACCTCGATGATCACCAAGGAGTGGGTGGCGATCCATCGCAAGCACCACGCCAAGGTGGAGACCGAGGAAGACCCCCACAGCCCGCAGACCAAGGGCATCGCCCGCGTGTTCTGGCGCGGCGTGGAGCTTTACCGCGAAGCGCGCACCCAGCGCGGCGACATCGAGCAGTACGGCAAGGGCGCGCCGGACGACTGGATCGAGCGGCACCTGTATACCCCGTACGCGAACCTGGGGCCGGTGGCGCTGTTCGCGGTCAACTTCGCGCTGTTCGGCCTGCCCGGCATCGCGCTGTGGGCGCTGCAGATGGCGTGGATCCCGTTCTGGGCCGCCGGCGTGATCAACGGCCTGGGCCACTGGTGGGGCTACCGCAACTTCGAGTCCGCCGACACCTCGACCAACCTGACCCCGTGGGCGCTGTGGATCGGTGGCGAAGAACTGCACAACAACCACCATGCCTTCCCGAGCTCGGCGCGTTTCTCGATGCGCCGTTGGGAACTGGACATCGGCTGGATCGCGATCCGCGCGCTGGCCGCGCTGCGCCTGGCCAAGATCCTGCGCGTGGCGCCGACCCTGGACGTGCGCCCGAACATCGCCGTGCCCGACGCCGACACCCTGCGCGCGCTGCTGTCGCATCGCTTCCAGGCGATGACCGATTACCAGCGCAACGTGTTCAAGCCCGCGCTCAAGGAAGAAGCCGCCCAGGCCGGCGCCAAGCTGCGCAAGCTGCTGCCGCGGCGCCTGCGCAAGGGCCTGGTCGACGATGGCCGCTGGCTCAAGCCCGACGCGCGCGAACAGCTGCAGCACTGGGTGGCGCAGCGGCCGCGCATGCGCACGCTGGTCGAGCATCGCGCCCGCCTGGCGGCCCTGCTCGAAGCGCGCACCCACGATGCCAGCGAGCGTCTCAAGCACCTGCAGGCCTGGTGTCACGACGCCGAAGCCAGCGGCATCGCCGCGCTGCAGGCCTACGCCGCACGACTGAAGGGCTACGCCCTGGCATGAGCCGCGGCGCACCGCATATCCCGTCGCACGAACGCCGCCTTGCGCGGCGTTCGTCGTTACTGGCCGGACTGACGCTGCGCATCGCCTGCGCCCTGTTTGCCGGCGGTATCGTCAGCGCCCACGCGCAGGCGATCGACAGCACCACCAGCTACCTGCAGCGCATGGACCGCGATGGCGACGGCCGCGTCAGCCTGGACGAATACCTGGCCTGGATGAGCTATGCCTTCGACGCGCGCGACCTCGATCATGACGGCGTGCTCAGCCCCGCCGAATTGCCCGGCGGCCGCGGCCCGCCGATCACCCGCGCACAGCACCTGGCCACCCTGACCGCCCGCTTCCGCAAGCAGGACACCAACGGCGACGGCTACCTCAGCGCGCGGGAGTTGGCGGCGCCGCCGCAGTAGGGGACGCCGATCCGGCGGGTGCTGTGCTCGCCGATTCCGGGGCTGGCGCTGCGGTGTCCGGCGCCGAGGCGAGTCTGCGAGCAGAAACCAGGTGCAGCCGCGCCACGGAAAGAAAGGCAATGGCGGTCGTATGCATCTGAAGGCTGACCATCACCCAGGCGAGCAAGCAATACATCGCCGCAAGCTTGCGGTGCATGGACGGCAGCATGGTGATGGCTTTTATCCGCATCAGCGCGACGTCGCCTCGCGATCCGGGATCCAAAGACATTCGCGCATCAGGTGACGCCCTCCAAGACCCAGGCCTTGCAGCGCTGGAAATTCTCTTCCCCTTTCCAGACCTCGGTATAGGTGGGTCCGCGCACGCGTTCGATCAGTTCCAGGGCTTTCTCCCGATCGCGCGCCAGGCAGGCGAAGCGGGCAAAATTCTGCAAATTCCATTCGTCCGCATAGACTTTGAGCACGTCGTCGATGCCAGCGCGCATGGTCGACCAGCGCGCCAGCGATTCGGTGAACAAGCGTTCGTCATAGATCGATTGCGAGGCGTACCAATAGATGCGTGCGTACAGTCCCTGGCCTTCCCGCTCACGTGTGCGCTCCATCGCCATCCTGGCGAAGCGTTCGATGTCGACCGCACTGCCTCCCCACTTGGGCGAATAGAACTCGATCGCCTGAAAGTAGATTTCGTAGTATTCCGGGTACCGGGTCATCCCTTCATTGATCAAGGCTTGGAACCGCGCATCGTCCCATTGCTGCGCCTTGGCTACCGCCTCCATCTTGATGTACCACTCCGGATCCAATGAGGCGATCTGCTTATTGTCCTCAAGATAGCGCCTGGTCGCCTCGATTCCCTCTCTGAACGGCGCCCAGTCTTCTGCGCGTACCGTGTTCGCATAGCCGCCGCCGCGGCGATGCCATGCACGCCTGGCCAAGACTTCCGCATAGGCAAGCCGAGCGGTGGGAGACTTCGGATACGTCTTTACCCATTGTTCGGCGATGTGCTCCTTTTCAGCCAATGTCGCCTTGTCGTACGACGCGAGCAAATAAAAGCGATTGATTCCGCCATGCAGCACGCTCAACTTCCACACGCCGCTGGACGTCCTTGCCTGTTTTGTTCGGTATAGCGCTGCTAGTTGCTCAAGCGCCGCGAGGTCACCCTGCATCATGGCCTTGGTGGTGCTATCCAGAATGGCTGTGCGTTCCTGGATCTCTTCAGCAACCACACGGGTTGGCAATGCTGATGCGGCAAAAAACAGCAGAAAAATCACTAGGCGATGCAGCTTCCTTTGCATGCAATCAATCTCCTTGAAAAGAGGCTTGCTTTCGCGATGGCGCTTCGCTGTTGGACCAATGCTTACCTGTTTTCGCCCAAGCCAAGTAGGTCATGCCGATCTCCAACAACTGCCACCCCCAATAAGCATTCCCTGCATGCGCATTCATCACAGATACGACGAAGTGAATGGCAATCAACGCCGGCGCGGCTAGGAAAATTGCAACAAAGAAATGGGGCCATGTCCGGGCTGCGCGAATCGCGGACGCGAGGTACACGCACAGCGTGATCCCAGGGAAGAAGATCAGATAGCGCAGATAGTCCCCCGCGTCGTACTGATCAAGGAGATGCCGGTTGGCGAAAAAGGTATTCAATCCAGCCAGGAAAAACAGTGCGAATGACATAAACACTGGCACCCATTTGATGAACTTCATGCTTCACCTGCGGCCGCTATCAGCGACGCCGTAGAACGCATGGCGACCGGGTAGGCCGCAGTGGGCGCAGCGGGGAAAAGTCTGCGGAATGCCCGATTCTGGGCAGATGGCCTCAGCCGCGAGTTGGGCGGTAGAGCGAACGGAAATACCACGTTGCGCATCCGACAATCCTTGTCATCACTGAGGCCGATGCTAGTCGAGACCCGTGCCGCTGGCAATCGAGGGCCGGCTGTGGCCATCGCAATGAACCATCCGACGAAACTTGTGCGCATGCACCCACTTCGATGTGCGTCTGTCTGGAGGCGATGCATCCAACGCTGGAAAACGCCCCTAATGATAGAGTTGGTAGCTCCTAGTTCCCGCCCGACCGCTACGGCCGCGTTCCATGCCCGAACTCCCCGAAGTCGAAACCACCCGGCGCGGTCTGGAGCCGCATCTGTCGGGGCGGCACATCCATGGGGTGATCCTGCGGCGGCCGGATCTGCGTTGGCCGATTCCCCCCGAGGTGGCCGAGCGGTTGCCGGGGCAGCGCATCGACGGCATTCGCCGGCGCGCGAAATACTTGTTGCTGGATACCGCGGTCGGCAGTGCGCTGTTGCATCTGGGCATGTCCGGCAGCTTGCGCGTGCTGCCGGGCGACACGCCGCCGCGGGCGCACGACCACGTCGACATCAGTCTGGAAGACGGGCGCGTGCTGCGCTTCAACGACCCGCGCCGGTTCGGCTGCCTGCTGTGGCAGGCGCCGGGGGAGACCCATCCGCTGCTCGCCGAGCTGGGGCCGGAGCCGCTGTCGGATGCGTTCGACGGCGATCATCTGTTCCGGCTCAGCCGCGGCCGCACCGCGCCGGTCAAAACCTTCCTGATGGATCAGCGCATCGTGGTCGGGGTGGGCAACATCTACGCGGCAGAGAGTCTGTTCCAGGCGGGCATCAGTCCGCTGCGCGAGGCCGGCGACGTCTCGCGTGCCCGTTACGCACGCCTGGCCGAGGCAGCCAAGGCGATCCTCGGCTATGCGATCCAGCGCGGCGGCACGACGTTGCGCGATTTCATCAGCCCGGATGGGGCGCCGGGCTACTTCGAGCAGGAGCTGTCGGTCTACGGCCGCGAGGGCGAGGCCTGCAAGCGCTGCGGGCGCACGCTGCGCCACGCCAGCATCGGCCAACGCGCCAGCGTCTGGTGTGGCCACTGCCAGCGCTGAGCAACGAACGCGATCGCGCTGCATGCACCGACGAAGGCGGTCCGGCGTCCGCAGGGATACCGCCAGCACCGCGCTTCTTGTCTTGCAGCGTCTCGGCACGATGGGCCGTCGCGACCGCAAGCGCGATTCAGCCGCGACGGGCATCACCTGTAACGCGTCGGCTCAAGCGCACATGTCGCTGGGCTTCTCGGTGGGCCTTGTCGCGTCGTTAGCGGCTCCCGAAGAGGCCTTGCCCACTCGGGCATAGCGACGCCGATGTGGTCGGGTTGGCAACTGTCTCGGCCGGGGCCCGCCCGCCCACCTCCAGCACGTCTGCGTTCGGGGCTCGCACCCACGGGCACCATCCCTCACCGCCACCTTCGGCGCCGCTTGTCTATGATGGGCGTCCTTTTCCGTTTCGATCCGGCCATGCAACGACGCGATTTCCTCAAGAACGCCGCCGCCGCCTTCGCCGCCATGGGCTTGCCGGCGATGCCGATGCTCGGCCAGGCGGCCCCTGCGGTGGGCCTGCGCCGCCTGGGCAAGCCGCAACCGTTCGACTACGCCTGGCTCAAGGGCCACGCGCGGGCCATGGCCGATGCGCCGTACCAGAGCCACAAGCGGGCGCTGCCGGCGCCGGTGGAGGGCTTGACCTGGGACCAGTACCAGTCGATCCGCTACCGCCAGGATCACGCACTGTGGGCGGCCGAGCAGGGTCCGAAGTTCCAGGCCAAGTTCTTCCACCTGGGGCTGTACTTCAAGACGCCGGTGCACATGTTCGACCTGGTCGACGGGCAGGCGCAGGAACTGGCCTACGACAGCGCGGCGTTCGATTACGGCAGCAGCGGGCTGAAGGGCAAGCCGCTGCCGAAGGAACTGGGCTTCGCCGGTTTCCGCCTCAACACCAAGCAGGACACCGAGCGCGACTTCGCCGCGTTCCTCGGCGCCAGCTACTTCCGTGCGGTCGGCAAGGAGGGCCAGTACGGTCAGTCGGCGCGCGGGTTGGCGATCGATACCGGCACCGGCGGCCCGGAGGAATTCCCGGACTTCATCGCCTACTGGCTGGAGCAGCCCAAGGCCGGCTCGGACACGGTGGTGGTGTACGCGCTGCTGGATTCGCCCAGTGTGGCCGGTGCCTACCGCTTCGCGATCACCAATGGCGACGTACTGCTGATGGACATCGACAGCGCGCTTTATCCGCGCAAGACCATCGAGCGCCTGGGCCTGGGGCCGTGCACCAGCATGTACCAGGTGGGCGAGAACGACCGCCGCATGGATTGGGACTGGCGCCCTGAGATCCACGACACCGACGGCCTGGCGATGTGGACCGGCGGCGGCGAGTGGATCTGGCGGCCGCTGTGCAATCCGCCGCACCTGCGCTTCAACATGTTCGTCGACGAGAACCCGCGCGGTTTCGGCCTGCTGCAGCGCGACCGCAACTTCGATCATTACCAGGACGACGGCGTGTTCTACGAGAAGCGCCCATGCCTGTGGGTGGAGCCGAAGCAGGGCTGGGGCAAGGGCTCGGTGCAACTGGTGGAGATCCCCACCGTCGACGAGACCTTCGACAACATCGTCGCGTTCTGGAATCCGCAGGACAAGCCGCAGCCCGGCCAGGAGCTGCTGTTCGGCTACCGCCTGTACTGGGGCGCACAGGCGCCGGCGTCCTCGCCGCTGGCGCACTGCGTGGCCACGCGTACCGGCCTGGGCGGCGTGGTCGGGCAGAAGCGGCATTACTTCTCGTGGCGCTTCGCGGTGGATTTCGTCGGCGGCGAACTGGCCAAGCTGGGCAAGGAGAAGGACGCCAAGGTCGAGGCGGTGCTGCAGCTCAACCGCGGCCGCACCGAGATCGTTTCGGCGCGGCCGTTGCACGAGATTTCCGGCTACCGCGCGATGTTCGACGTGGTGCCGCCGGACGACGGCACCGAGCAGATCGACATCCGCCTGTACCTGCGCAGCGGCGAGCGCCCGCTGACCGAGACCTGGCTTTACCAGTGGACGCCGCCGCCGGCGGCCGAGCGCAAGTTGTACTGAGCCGCGAAGCGCTCGGCGCCGGCCGGCATCGGGCGCTCGTTGGATGGGGCGGTTGCGCGGGTGTTTAAGTCCCGACGCAGTCGGGGGTGCGAGTGCGGTGCGCCTCGCGCGTCGCGGCTGAGCCACTCCCACAGGGGCGCACAGGCCCGGCACTGAGCTGCTGTGGGAGGGACTTCAGTCCCGACGCGGGAATGGCTCCGCGTTCAGTGCTTGCCCGGCTCCTGCGGCGGCGTTGGCGGTGCGCCTTCCGTGCTGATGTCCTCGACATCGCCGATGTCGACCCGGCCCGGGGTGCGGCCGTCCCACACCTGGTCCTGCAGCTTCCAGTACGCGCTCGGTTCCCAGAACTGCTTGGCGTAGAACACCTCCGGATCGATGCTGCCGCCACGCGGGCCGTTGATCGACAGCGGGCCGGCCGCGCCGGAGTGGCCGAGCAGGCCGCCGGTGCTGCGCATCGCTTCGCGCCGCAGGACCGCTTCCTGGCGCGGCTTGGCGACCTGATCGCCGTAGTCGGCGAGCATCGACTTGTCGAGCTTGGCCGCGCGCTTGCGCTCGTCCGGAGTCAGCTGGTTCCAGTACTCCATCTTGCGCGCGCCGAACTGGTCGTAGCCGCGCTCGGCGGCCAGCGCCATCCACAGGAAGCCCATCGTATGGTCGGCGGCGCCGCCCTGGCCTTCCCAGTACATCTCGCCCAACCGCGCCTGCGACGGCTTGTCGGCATAGCGTGCGGCCAGTTGGTACTGCTTCCTGGCCTCGGCGTACTCGCCCTTCTTGTCGGCGCGGATACCGGCGCGGCGATAGAACAGGTCCAGGTGCGCCTCAAGGAAGCCGTCGGTGAGCACCTGCGCCGGGATGTCCTGGAAGGTGTGGTCGCCCGGGGCCGCAGCGGCGGGGCCAGGCAGGGCGAGCAGCAGGGCACAGGCCAGTGCGGTGCCGCTGCCGGCAAAAAATCCTTTGAACGAAAGCATGTTCCTCATCCCATGAGTGCGATCGGCGCGATTCTAGGCATGCCGCCTGGGCGCGCTCCATAGACTGATGGCATAGGCACGGGCGCCTGCGCGGCAATCGTCAGCGGCGGTTCATCGCGGTCCGATCCGACGCACCAGTGCGGTGCGTCGCGCGTTGCATGCGAGTTACAGCGGCAGTGCGATCTGCAGCGGATCGATGCGCCCTTCGCCGCGCATGATCTTCTTGAACTCGGGGCGGCTGACCGACACGTAGCGCTCGTTGCCGCCGATCTCCACCTGCGGGCCGTCCTGCACCGCATGGCCGTTCTCGTCCACGCGCACGGTCATCGTCGCCTTGCTGCCGGTGTGGCAGATGGTCTTGATCTCCTGCAGTTCGTCGGCCCAGGCCAGCAGGTACTGGCTGCCCTCGAACAGCTCGCCGCGGAAATCGGTGCGCAGGCCGTAGCACAGCACCGGGATGCGCAGCCGGTCGACCACTTCGCTGAGTTGCCAGACCTGCGCACGGCTGAGGAACTGCGCTTCGTCCACCAGCACGCAATGCAGCGGCCCGTGGCTGGCGATGTCGGCCTCGAGGGTGGTCAGCAGATCGGTGTCGGCGACGAAGGGCATGCCGTCGGCGCGCAGGCCGATGCGCGAGGCGACCACGCCGCTGCCGGCGCGATGGTCCAGCCGCGGCGTCAGGATCGCCGTGCGCATGCCGCGCTCGCGGTAGTTGTGCGCCGACTGCAGCAGCGTGGTGGTCTTGCCGGCGTTCATCGCCGAATAGTAGAAATACAGTTTCGCCATGCCGCCGATTCTAGCGCGGCGGCCGCGCGCCCCGGCCGCCGGGCGGTTCGCGAACCGGTTCAGCGCCGGCGCGGCGGTGGGGCGTCGGCGCCGGCCGGCGCCCGTTACAATGCGCGGCCAAGGGAAGTCTTCATGCACGGTCTCAATCCTCCCCAACGCGCCGCGGTCCTGCATTGCGAGGGTCCGTTGCTGGTGCTGGCCGGCGCCGGCAGCGGCAAGACCCGCGTGATCGTGGAAAAGATCGCGCACCTGATCGCCAGCGGCCGTTACCCGGCCAAGCGCATCGCCGCGATCACCTTCACCAACAAGTCGGCCAAGGAAATGCGCGAGCGCGTGGCCAAGCGCATCCGCAGCGAGGCCGCCGACGGCCTGACCATCTGCACCTTCCACGCCCTGGGGCTGAAGTTCCTGCAGATCGAACACGCGGCGGTGGGCCTGAAGCGCGGCTTCTCGATCTTCGACGCCGACGATGCCGCCGCGCAGATCAAGGATCTGATGCCCGGCGCCAAGCCCGATGCCATCGAGGACGCCAAGAACCTGATCTCGCGCGCCAAGAACGCCGGGCTGTCGCCGGAGCAGGCGATGGCGGCGGCGCGCAGCAACCGCGAGCAGGAGGCGGCCAGCCTGTACGAGCGCTACCAGGCGCGGCTGAGCACCTTCAACGCGGTGGACTTCGACGACCTGATCCGCCTGCCGGTGCAGGTGCTGGAGGAGAACGAAGACATCGTGATGGCCTGGCGCGAGCGCATCGGCTATCTGCTGGTGGACGAGAGCCAGGACACCAACGATGCGCAGTACCGGTTGCTGAAGATGCTGGCCGGCCCGCGCGGCAACTTCACCTGCGTGGGCGACGACGACCAGAGCATCTACGCCTGGCGCGGCGCCAATCCTGAGAACCTGTTGCAGATGGGCCGCGACTATCCGGCCCTGCAGATCATCAAGCTGGAGCAGAACTACCGCTGCTCCAACCGGGTGCTGCGCGCGGCCAACGCCCTGATCGCGCATAACCCGCACGAGCATCTGAAGACGCTGTGGAGCGATCAGGCCGACGGCGAGCGCATCCGCGTGTGGGAGTGCCGCGACAGCGAACACGAGGCGGAGAAAGTGGCTGCCGAGATCGCCTATCTGGGCACCGCCAAGCAGGTGCCGTGGAGCGATTTCTGCATCCTGTTCCGCGGCAATTTCCAGTCGCGGCCGCTGGAAAAGGCGCTGCAGATGGCCAGCGTGCCGTACCACATCACCGGCGGCACCGCGTTCCTGGAGCGGCAGGAGGTCAAGGACGTGCTGTCGTGGCTGCGCCTGCTGGTCAATCCCGACGACGACGCGGCGTTCCTGCGCGCGGTGCAGGCGCCCAAGCGCGAGGTCGGCGCGACATCGCTGGCCAAGCTGGCCGAACTGGCCTCGGCCAAGCACCTGCCGATGTCGCGCGCGGCCGAGTCGGTGGGCGCGCTGCAGCAGTTGCCGCCGCGCGCGGCCAACGGCCTGAGCGACTTCGTCGACATCCTGCACGAACTGCGCACGGCCTCGACCACGCTGTCCTCGGCCGACGTGGTGCGCCAGCTCGCCGAGCAGTCGGGGCTGATCCGCGAGCTGCGCAGCCAGTGCAAGGACGAAGCGAGTTTCCAGCGCCGCCGCGGCAACCTGGAGGAACTGGCCAAGTGGTTCGAGGGCGGCCCGCGCGGCGCCACCGTCGGCGACCTGGCCGCGCAGCTGGCGCTGCTGTCGCGCAACGACAAGGACGACGGCGGCAACCAGGTGCGGATGATGACCATGCACGCGTCCAAGGGCCTGGAGTTCCGCTACGTGTTCATCGTCGGCTGCGAGGACGGCGTGCTGCCGCACGAGGTCAGCCTGGAAGAAGGCAACCTGCAGGAAGAGCGGCGCCTGCTGTACGTGGGCATCACCCGCGCCAAGGAGCAGCTGTGGATGAGCTACAGCAAGCTCACCCGCAAGTTCGGCGAGCATATCCGGCTCAAGCCCAGCCGCTTCTTCGACGAGATCCCGGCCGAGGAAATGCAGCGCGACGGCGCCGACCCGGTGGCCGACGCAGCGCGCAAGAAGGAGCGCGCCAATGCGGGGTTGGCGGCGATCCAGGCGTTGTTTGATTGAAGGCCGGGATTGGGGAGTTGGGATCGGGGATTCGTAATGGCGGGGTGCGTTGTGCGCGCCGTGGCTGGGAGGGGACGTGCGGATGTGCGCAGGGGCTAGTCGGCTGTTCCTTCTCCCGCCGGGACCACGGCCCCCTTTTGGGGGAAGGTGCCCCGGAGGGGCGGATGAGGGTGCGGGCGAAGCCTCGTGTCCTCAATCTCTGCATGTCGCTTCGCGCCGTACCCTCACCCCAACCCCTCTCCCGGAGGGAGAGGGGCTAGTCGGCTGTTGCTTCTCCCTGCGGGACCACGACCCCCTTTTTGGGGAAGGTGCCCCGAAGGGGCGGATGAGGGTCCGGTGAAGCCTCGTGTCCCCAATCTCTGCGGGTCGCTTCGCGCCGTACCCTCACCCCAACCCCTCTCCCGAGGGGAGAGGGGCTTAGCGCGGGCGCTTGCACACGTTGTTGTGAAGGACGCAAGCGAACGCGCCTGCAGGGGGCTTGCGGGCAGCAGGGAGCTTGCACTGTGGGAGGGACTTCAGTCCCGACGCATTGCGGTGTGCCGAAGCCATTGGCGCCGAGCATTGCCGCAGGAGCTCCACCCGAAAAACGAGAACGGGCCGCGCGAGGCGGCCCGTCTCCGGTTCGACGCTTCTGCTGCTTACGCCGACAGGTGCTCGATCGCCGCGACGCTGCCGAGGCGGTCGCCCAGGCGCTTGAGCAGGGCCAGGCGGTTGCGACGCAGCGCCGGGTCGTCGGCGTTGACCATCACCCCGTCGAAGAACGCGTCCACCTGCGGACGCAGCCGTGCCAGGAAGTTCAGCACGGTGACGTAGTCGTGCTGGCGCAGCGCGCCGTCGGTCTCGGCAATCGCCGCTTCCACCGCCTCGGCCAGCGCGCGCTCGGCCGGCTCGCGCAGCAGGCCCGCGTCGACCTGCGCCGGAATCTCGCCCTCGGCCTTACGCAGGATGTTGCGGATGCGCTTGTTGGCCGCGGCCAGCGCCTCGGCCTCCGGCAACGCGGCGAAGGTGCCGATCGCGTCGATGCGGCGGTCGAAGTCGTACAGGGAGGCCGGCTTCAGTTCTGCCACCGCGTTGAACTGCGTCGCCGGCACGCCCTTGTCGGCGTAGTAGCCGCGCAGGCGGTCGAGGATGAAGTCGAAGATCTCCTCGACCTGCTCCAGCGAAACCGTACCGAACTGATGTTGCCCGGATGCAATCTCAGCGCCTTTGCGCTTCGCCTCTGCTGCTGTGTCCAGCTTCTTCAGCAGGGCGGAACGCCGAACTGACTCCATCGCCTGGGTCGCAGCCGTCGACAGGAGCGCCTTCACATCCACATCAAACCCACTCTCAATCACCGTCCGCGCCAACCCCAGCGCATTGCGCCGCAGCGCGAACGGATCCTTGTTGCCGGTGGGCTTCAGCCCGGCCGCGAACCCGCCGGCCAGCGTGTCCAGGCGTTCGGCGATCGCCAGCACCTTGCCCAGCGGCGACAGCGCGATGTCGTCGCCGGCGAAGCGCGGCTGGTAGGCCTCGTCGATCGCCAGGGCGATCTCGCTCGGCTCGCCGGCGGCGACGGCGTAGTGGCGCCCCGCGATGCCCTGCAGCTCGGGGAATTCGTTGACCATGCGCGACTGCAGGTCGTTCTTGCTCAACTCGGCGGCGCGGCGCGCCTGCGCCGGGTCCACGCCGACCTGCGCGGCGATCGCCTCGGCCAGCGCGGCCACGCGCTGCACCTTGTCGGCGATGCTGCCCAGTTTGGCCTGGTAGGTGACGCTGGCCAGGCCGGCGCCCATCGCCTCCAGGCCCTGCTTGAGGTCTTCGTCGAAGAAGAACTTGGCGTCGGCGAAGCGCGGGCGGATCACCCGCTCGTAGCCCTTGGCCACTTCGGCGACGTCGCGCGAGACGATGTTGGCGATGCCGATGAAATGCTCGGTGAGCTTGCCGCCGGCGTCCAGCACCGGGAAGAACTTCTGGTTGCTCTCCATGGTCTCGATCAGCGCTTCCTGCGGCACCGCCAGAAACGCCGGCTCGAACTTGCACAGCACCGCCGACGGCCATTCGACCAGGTTCACCACCTGCTCCAGGTTGTCCTCGGCGATGCGCGCGCTGCCGCCGGCCTCGCGCGCGGCCTGTTCCACCTCGGCGACGATGCGCGCGCGGCGCACGTCCGGGTCCACCAGCACCTGCGCGGCCTGCAGCGCGGCCACGTAGTCGCCTGGCTGCGACAGCGGCACCGGTGCGTCGTGCAGGAAGCGGTGGCCGCGGCTGTCGCGGCCGGCCTGCACGCCGAACAGCGGCATCGGCACCACGTCGCTGCCGAACAGCAGCACCAGCCACTGCACCGGCCGCGCGAAACCGTAGTCGTGGTCGCCCCAGCGCATCGGCTTGGGGATCGGCATCGCCGCGATCGCTTCGCGCAGGATCTCCGGCAGCAGCGTGGCGGTGCGCGCGCCCGGGTTCACCGCGCGGTGCACGAAGCGCTCGCCCTTGGCGTCGCTGGTGCGCTCCAGCGCGGTCCAGTCGATCCCGGCCTTGGCGGCGAAACCTTGCAGCGCCTTGGTCGGCTGGCCGTCCGCGTCCAGCGCGATGTTGAGGTAGGGGCCGAGCACTTCGGCGCGCTGCTCCGGCTGTTCGACGGCCACGCCCGGCAGCAGCACCGCCAGCCGGCGCGGCGTGGACAGCGGCCTGGCGTCGCCGCGCTCGACCGCGATGCCGCGCTTCTCCAGCCCGGCGATCACGCCGTCGAACAGCGCCTGGGCCAGGCCCGGCAATGCCTTGACCGGCAGTTCCTCGGTGCCCAGTTCGATCAGCAGGGGGTGCATGCTCATATCACGTCCTTCCGGGTCGCCAGCAGGTCGCCGCGCCCAATCGATTTGTCTTTAGGCTTGCCGCGGCTATCGCGGTCGTCGCCGTTGATCGCCAGCAGCCACAATCCGGCTACCGGCAGCAGGAAGCAGCCGAACAGGAACCAGCCAAAGGCGCTGCGCCCGCGCTGCTGTGCCCACCAGGCGCAGAAGTAGCCGAACGCCACCGGCGCCGACCACAGCAGGCCCAGCACCACGAACAGTTCCCGATCAGGCCGCATCGGCCGCGCCTCAGCGCTTCACGCCGGGGAAGCCCAGCTTCTCGCGCTGCGCGTAGTAGGCCTTGGCCACCGCCTGCGCCAGCGCGCGTACGCGCAGGATGTAGCGCTGGCGTTCGGTCACCGAGATCGCGCGGCGTGCGTCGAGCAGGTTGAAGGCGTGGCTGGCCTTGGTCACCTGCTCGTAGGCCGGCAGCGGCAGCCCGACCTCGACCAGCGCCTGCGCCTCCTGCTCGCAGGCGTCGAAACGGTGGAACAGTTCGGCCACATTGGCGTGTTCGAAGTTGTACGCGCTCTGCTCCACCTCGTTCTGGTGGTAGACGTCGCCGTAGGTGACCGGCGTGCCGTCGGGGCCGTAGGTCCACACCAGGTCATAGACGTTGTCGCAGTTCTGCAGATACATGCACAGCCGCTCGAGACCGTAGGTGATCTCGCCCAGCACCGGCTTGCACTCCAGGCCGCCGGCCTGCTGGAAGTAGGTGAACTGGGTGACTTCCATGCCGTTGAGCCACACCTCCCAGCCCAGGCCCCAGGCGCCGAGCGTCGGCGATTCCCAGTTGTCCTCGACGAAGCGCAGGTCGTGCACCAGCGGATCGATGCCCAGCGCCTTGAGCGAATCCAGGTACAGCTGCTGGATGTTGTCCGGGTTCGGCTTCATCGCCACCTGGTACTGGTAGTAGCGCTGCAGGCGGTTCGGGTTCTCGCCGTAGCGGCCGTCGGTGGGACGCCGGCTCGGCTGCACGTAGGCCGCGTTCCACGGCTCCGGCCCGAGCGCGCGCAGGAAGGTGGCCGGATGGAAGGTGCCGGCGCCCACTTCCAGGTCCAACGGTTGGATCAGCACGCAGCCGTGCTGCGCCCAGAACTGGTTGAGGGTCTGGATCAGACCCTGGAACGTGATCGGAACGGACCGGGAAACGGACATCTCGCAGGGGGCCGGTTGAGGGGTGCGCTAGTATAGCGACCGACTCGCGGGGACTTCCGCGCACCGGACCTGGACCATGGATTCGCGCCCTGCCGCGCCGCCCGCGTCGTCGCCCGCCGAACCCACCGTGGCGTTGCCGCCGGGCCGGTTGAGCTTCGAGCGCGTGGCCGCCGCATTGCTCGCCGACGGCCTGGTCGCACCGGCCGAACGCGGCCGCGTGCAGTTCTCGGCACAGACCGCACGCACCGTCAGCGACGTGCATCCGCTGGTGCTGTTGTCCAACCTGAAACTGGCCGCCACCCGTCCGCCCGGCAGCGAACTGAGCCTGGAACGGCTGACCGAGTGGCTGGCGCAGCGCTGCGGCCTGCGTTACCTGCGCATCGATCCGACCCGGGTCGACGTGGCCGCGGTCACCGGCGTGGTCTCGCACGCCTATGCGCGCCGCCACCGGATCCTGCCGCTTGCCCTGCAGCCCGAGCGTCTGCTGGTGGCGACCAGCGAACCGCTGGCGCTGGACTGGCTCGGCGACGTGCAGCACCTGGCGCGGCGCCGCATCGAGGTGGTGGTGGTCAACCCGCTGGACCTGCATCGCTACACGATGGAGTTCTTCGGCGTGACCCGCTCGGTGCGCGGCGCCAAGGACGGGCGCACCGAACAGAGCAGCGGCCTGCCCAGCTTCGAGCAACTGGTGGAACTGGGCCGCGGCGGCGACGTCAACGCCGACGACCACCATATCGTGCACATCGTCGACTGGCTGCTGCAGTACGCCTACGAGCAGCGCGCCAGCGACATCCACCTGGAGCCGCGGCGCGAGGCCGGGCGCATGCGCTTCCGCATCGACGGCGTGCTGCACAAGGTGCTGGAAGTGCCGCCGGCGGTGATGACCGCCATCGTCAGCCGCATCAAGGTGCTCGGGCGCATGGACCTGGCCGAGCGGCGGCGCCCGCAGGACGGGCGCATCAAGACCCGCTCGCCCGGCGGGCGCGAGACCGAGATGCGCCTGTCGACCATGCCCACCGCCTTCGGCGAGAAGTGCGTCATGCGCATCTTCGACCCGGATGCCGCGTTCAAGAGCGTGGACCAGCTCGGTTTCAGCGCGCAGGAAGCGGCTGGCTGGAACGCGCTGGTGGAGCGCCCGCACGGCATCGTGCTGGTCACCGGCCCCACCGGCTCGGGCAAGACCACCACGCTGTACTCCACGCTCAAGCGCCTGGCCACGCCGGACGTGAACGTGTGCAGCGTGGAAGATCCGATCGAGATGATCGCCACCGAGTTCAACCAGATGCAGGTGCAGACCAACATCGACCTGGACTTCGCCAGCGGCGTACGCACCCTGCTGCGGCAGGACCCGGACATCATCATGATCGGCGAAATCCGCGACCTGGAAACCGCGCAGATGGCGGTGCAGGCCTCGCTGACCGGGCACCTGGTGCTGTCGACCCTGCACACCAACGATGCGCCCTCGGCGATCACCCGCCTGCTCGACCTGGGCGTGCCGCATTACCTGGTGGCCTCCACCCTCAACGGCGTGCTGGCGCAGCGCCTGGTGCGCACCCTGTGCGGCCACTGCAAGCGCCCGCACACCCTGGAAGCGCACGAGTGGGACGCGTTGCGCGAGCCGGGCGAGGCCCTGCCCGAGCCGCTGCAGCCCTACGCCCCGGTCGGCTGCCTGGAGTGCCGCCGCACCGGCTACCTGGGCCGCGTGGGCCTGTACGAACTGCTGCCGGTGACTCCGCGCCTGCGCACCCTGATCCGCGCCGACATGGACCTGGCCGGCTTCAGCCGCGCCGCCCAGGACGAGGGCGTGCGCACGCTGCGCCGCGCCGGCCTGGAAAAGGTGGCCGCCGGCCTGACCACCATCGAAGAAGTGCTGTCGGTGCTGCCGCCGCGGGAGTAAAGCGCGGGGCGCTTCCCCGCCTCATGATCGCCAGTTATATGGCTATGCCGCCACCGCCGCGCGGCCTTGAACAATCCACGGCGACGGCGTCTAGAATCCCACCATGCCGTTCGCTTCTCCCGTCCGTCGCCGTGCTGCGCCCTTCCTGATCCTCGAAACCGGTGAACCGGTGGCGACGATGCGGCGCTACGGACGCTTCCCGCACTGGATCCGCGTCGCCGCCGGCCTGGCCGAGCGCGAGACGGTGGTGACCAACGTCGCCGCCGGCGAGGCGTTGCCGGCAAGGGGCGACTTCGCCGGGGTGATCGTCACCGGCTCGGCGGCGTTCGTCACCGACCGGGCCGAGTGGAGCGAACGCTCGGCGGCCTGGTTGCGCGAAGCCGCCGAGGACGGCACGCCGCTGCTGGGCATCTGCTACGGGCACCAGTTGCTGGCGCACGCGCTGGGCGGGGAGGTCGCCTACAACCCGGCCGGGCGCGAATCGGGCACGGTGGACATCGAACTGCATCCGCCAGCGGCCGAAGATCCGCTGTTCGCCGGTCTGCCGGCGAGGTTCCCCGCGCATGCCACGCATCTGCAGACCGTGCTGCGCGCGCCGTCCGGCGCCACGGTGCTGGCGCGCTCGGCGCAGGACCAGTGCCACGCGTTCCGCTGGGGCGAGGCGACCTGGGGCCTGCAGTTCCATCCGGAGTTCGCCACCCACCACATGCGCGGCTACGTGCAGGCGCGCGCGGACTGTCTACGCAGCGCCGGACGCTGCGCCCGTACCATCGCCCGCGAGGTCAGCGCCGCACCGCTGGCACGCAAACTGTTGCGGCGCTTCGTTCAGCACGCACGCGGGCAGCACAGCAGCGGCCAGGCAAAACCGCGATAATCTGTGCAGTCGCCGCCGCTGTACGGCGTCCCCCACTTCGGATTGGCAATGATCGAGATTCGCAAGCTGCCGGCCTCGGCCGGCGCGGAATGGCTGTTGGCCGGTGTTGCGCTGCTGCGCCGTGCGCCGCTGGCGCTGGGTCGGTTGGGCGCCACTTGGGGCTTGGTGATGCTGTTGGTCGTGTTCATCGGTTTGCTGCATCCAACACTGGGCATGCTCTCGCAACTGCTGATGGGCATGGCGGGACCGGTGCTGTTTGGCGGCCTGGTGTGGGCGGTCCGCGAAGTCGACCAGGGCCGTAGCGCGCAGCCGGCGCACCTGTTGCAGGGCTTGCGCGACCAGCGTTTGCCCAATCTTCTGGTGGCGTTGCTGCCGCAGGCGGTGGTGGGGCTGACGCTGAGCGTCCTGGCCGTGGTGGTGATCACTCCGAGCGGCTTTGAGCAGATGACCACGGTGATGACCCAGCTCAACGAACTCAGCCAGTCCAATGCGCAGCCGGATCCGGCGCAGGTCGAGCAGTTGGTGGCGACGCTGCCGGCCATGCGTATCCTGCTGTGGCTGCTGCTGGTGGCGCTAGGCTTCGTGGTGGTAGGCCTGGTCCTGTTTGTGTTCGTGCCGCAGGTGATGTTCGACCGGCGCAACGGGCTGGAAGCCATACGTGATGGCCTGCGTGCCTGCCTGCACAACTTGCCGGCGCTGCTGGTGTTCTTCGTACTCGCCTTCATCGTCATGTTCATGCTGTCGTTCGCGTTGGCGGTGGTGATCAAGCTGCTGCAGATGATGGTGGGCGCCACCCTTGCCGCCCTGATCGCGCAGCTACTGGCGACGGCGTTGGTGACCCCCGTACTCGCCGGTGCCGTGTACGCGGCCTGGAAGCAGATGTTCGTGCATGCCGAAGACGCCACGCCGGTGGTACCGCCGCCGCCGCCGTCCGACGTGTTTGTGGCGTAGAGCCGGGATTGGGGAATCGGGAATCGGGAATCGTCAGAGCAACAGCAACAGCAAAAACGGCCCCGAGGGGCCGTTTTTGCGACGTGCGATCTGGCGGGGGGGCGTGAGGCGAAGCGAACCGCTGTTCCGATTCCCTATTCCCGTGCCTCGATTCCCGGCTTCTTGGTCACCGCCGCTGCCGCGATGATGCCTAGCTCGTACAGCAGGCACATGGGGATCGCCAGCATCAGTTGCGAGACCACGTCCGGCGGGGTCAGCACGGCGGCCAGCACGAAGATGCCGACCACCGCGTAGCCGCGGCCCTCGCGCAGTTGCTGCGGGGTCACCCAGCCGAGCAGGGCCAGGATCACCAATGCCACCGGCAGTTCGAAGCTGGCGCCGAAGGCGAAGAAGATCGCCAGCACGAAGTCCAGGTAGGCGCCGGCATCGGGGGTGAGCTGGATCACGTCCGGCTTGAACGTGGTCAGGAAGTGGAACACCGCCGGCAGCACCAGGAAGTAGGCGAAGCCGCAGCCGAGGTAGAACAGCAGCACTGCCGAGGCCAGCAGCGGCAGCGCCAGGCGCTTCTCGCGCTGGTACAGGCCGGGGGCGACGAAGGCCCAGGCTTGGTACAGCAGCCAGGGGGCGGAAACGAACAGGGCCAGGAAGAACGCCAGCTTCAGCGGTGCGATGACCGCGCCGGCCGGGTGCGTGGCGATCACGCTCTGGCCCACTGGCAACTGCGCCAGCATCGGCTCGGCCAGCCAGGAGTACAGGCGCTTGGAGAAGGGCAGCAGCGCCACCACCACCACGCCCAGGCCGATCAGCGCGCGCATCAGCCTCGCGCGCAGTTCGATCAGGTGTTCGATCAGGCTGCTCTCGGCTTCCACGTTCATCGCGGCGCCTCCGGATCAATGGAGGGCGGCTGGCCGGTGTGCGCCGTGGCGGTGGACGCCGGATGCGGTGCGGCGGCACCGCGCGCGGCGGCCGGCACCACGGAAGCGGCGGGCACCGTCGCGGCAGAGTGCGTGGGCAGGGGCGTGGTCGTGTCGGGAGCGTGCGGAGTCGGGGTGTCGATTGCGGCGGCTGTCGCTGGCGGCACGGTCGACGGCGCGCTGTCGGCAGGCGGCACCGGCGGGTTCGGATCGATCTCGCGGCGCAGCGCCTCGGTCTGCCGCTGCAGTTCCTCGCTGCCATCGCGAAACTGGGTCTCGGCATGGCGCAGCGAGCTCTGCACGTCGTGCAGGCTGCGCTTGAGTTCCTCGGCTTCCAGTTCGCGTTCCAGTTCCTGCTTCACCGAGTCCCACTGCGCGCGGGCGCGGCGCACCCACAATCCGGCGAAGCGCGCCGCCTTGGGCAGGCGCTCGGGACCGAGCACCACCAGGGCCACCACCGCGATCACCAGCAGTTCGCTGAATCCGATATCGAACACGCCGGCGGGGTCCCGTCAGTGCGCGTCGCGGTCGCGCTCGGCCTGGGTCTGGCGGGACGGCTCGCTGCTGCTGCGCGTCTCGTCGCCGAGCTGGCCGGCGGGCTTGTCGTCATCGCGCATGCCTTTCTTGAATTCCTTGACCGCGTTGCCCAGATCCTTGGCGCCGCTCGTCAGCCGCTTGGTGCCGAACACCAGCAGCACGATCACCAGCACCACCAGCCAGTGCCAGATGCTAAGACTGCCCATGATCCGCTCGCAGAAAAGTCGTAAGGAACCCGCAGGATAACGCACCGCGCCGCGCCGCGTTACCTTTCCCGGCCGTGCAGGCCTGCCTGCACGGCGCGATGGACAGGTGGCGTTGGGAACCGCGCTCAGCGATCGCCGTCGAGCTTCTCGGTGCGGATCTCGCCGTCGGACACCGGCTGGAAGCCCTGCTGCGCCGGTTGCGCCTGGCCCTGCAGGGGGACGGTGCTGGCAGCGGCGTCGGGCGCGGCGGTCGGTTCCGGCGTGGCCTGCGGTGCCGGCATGGCCGCCGGTGCCGGGGCGGCGCCCGGGCTGCCGTTGCTGTCGGTGCCACGGCTCTGCCGCGCGGCGTAGGTGGCTTCCTCGAGCTTGTCGCGGAAGGCGACGATGTCGTTGGACGGCCGGTTGGTGGTGCGGCCTTCGAAGATCATCCGCGGGGTGGTGTTGCTGCCGTAGGCGTTGAGGTCGGCGGCATCGTCGATCTGCAGCGCGGCGCCATCCAGGGCGACGCCGGCGAACAGGCCGCGCGCGCGCGACCACGACCAGATCTCGGCCTTGAGCTGGCCGTCGGTGGCGGCGGCGGCGTTGCGCCCGACCGGGCCGGCGGCGACGCCGGCATCGGCGCCGAGGGTGAACTTGCCGTTGACGATGTTGTCCAGGCTGCGGTCGTTGCGGAACACCAGCACCACGTCGGAGGACTGCACGCCGACCTGGAAGCCGATGCTGCCGCCGGTGAGCTTGACGAACACCGGGTTGGACCAGGTGCCGTCGGGGCGCTTGACCGACATCAGGCCGTGGCCGCGACGCCCGCCGATCACCAGGCCGGCCTTGAGCGTATCCGGGATCACCACGATGGCACGGCCCTCGTCGAGCAGCTTGTCGGGGATGGCCTGCTCGGGAATCTTCTGGATGTCGGTCAGCACGCGCAGCGCGTTGCGGGCGCGCTCGTCCTCTTCCGGTCCGGCCACGGCGTGGCCGACGAACAACAGGGTGCTCAACAACAGGGCGAGGCGCGGCAGGAGGGGCATGGCGGGCTCCGAAATAGGTCCGCAGCAAGATACTGCAAGTGCTTGAACTTAGTCACAGGGCAATGAATCGGCAATGAGTGGTGCCGGCACCGCATGCAGGCGCCGTCGATCGCCGCGATCGAGCGTATCGACACGCCGCAACGCGCGCGCTCTGCCACAATGCGCGCATGTCCGACGCACCCGAGACCGCCATCCTGGTGGTGAATCTAGGCACGCCCGAGGCGCCGAACGCGCCTGCGGTCGCCCGTTATCTGGCCGAGTTCCTTGGCGACAAGCGCGTGGTCGCGATCCCGCGGCTGTTCTGGTGGCCGCTGCTGCACTGGGTGATCCTGCCGCGGCGCTCGCCGAAATCGGCGGAGAAGTACGCCCAGGTGTGGCTGGCGGACGGCTCGCCGCTGGCGGTGTACACCCGGCGCCTGGCCGAGGGCATGCAGCGCGAGCTGCCCGGGCACCGGGTGGCCTGGGCGATGCGCTACGGCGCGCCGGCGCTGGCGCCGGCCCTGGACGCGCTGCGCGAGGCCGGCGTGCGCCGGATCGTGGTGCTGCCGCTGTACCCGCAGTATTCGACCACCACCACCGCCTCGATCGAGGACGTGGTGCAGGCCTGGCAGGCGCGCCATCCGCAGCTGCCGGTGCACCTGATCGAGGACTACCCGACCGATCCGGCCTGGGTCGCGGCGGTGGCCGACAGCGTGCGTGCGCACTGGGCGCAGCATGGCCGCGGCGAGCGGCTGTTCTTCTCCTTCCATGGCCTGCCGCAGCGCGTGGCCAACAACGGCGATCCCTACCCGCAGCGCTGCGAAGCCAGCGCGCAGGCGATCGCCACCGCACTGGGCCTGGAGGCGGGCCAGTGGGAGCTCGGCTACCAGTCGCGCTTCGGCGCCGAGCGCTGGCTGCGCCCGTACGCCGAGCCGCGGCTGTGGGAGCTTGCCGGGCAGGGGGTCAAGCAGGTGGACGTACTCTGTCCCGGCTTCGCCACCGACTGCCTGGAAACCCTGGAAGAAGTGGCGATGGGCTTCGTCGAGACCTGCGCCGAACGCGGCATGCAGGTGCGCTACATCCCCTGTCTCAACGACGCCCCGGCGCACGCGCGCGCGCTGGCGCAGCTGGCGGCCCGCGCCGCATGAGTTTGCGTGCTTTTGCCTGCCCGTCGCGGGTGGGCGCGCTGGCCGGACTGCGCAGCGGCGACCCGCAGGGCCCCAAGGCACTGGCCTTGCACGGATGGCTCGACAACGCCGCCAGCTTCGTGCCGCTGAGCCGACACCTGCCGCAACTGGACCTGGTGATGCTGGATTTGCCCGGCCATGGCCACAGCAGCGACCTGCCCGATGGTGCCGAATACCTGCTGGCCAGCGCCCTGCACCCGGTGCTGGACGCGGCCGATGCGCTGGGCTGGGAGCGCTTCGTGCTGATCGGCCATTCGATGGGTGCGGCCATCGCCAGCCTGCTGGCCGCCGCGGCGCCGCAACGCATCGAGAAGTTCGTGGCGATCGAGATGCTGGGCGGCCTGGCCGAGAGCGAGGCGGGCGCGGTGGAACGGCTGCGCAACAGCGTCGCCAGTACCCGCCGTGCCACCGCCACGTCGTTGCGCGTCTTTCCCGATCTGGCCGCGCCGGTGCGGGCGCGGATGCTGGCCAACCAGCTCAGCGAGCCGGCCGCGCGGCTGCTGGTGGAACGCGGCGTGCGCGCGGTGGACGGCGGCTACGTGTGGCGCAGCGACCGCCGGCTGACCCTGCCCACCGCGATCCGCCCGACCGAGCCGCAGATGCAGGCGCTGCTGGCCGGCATCGAGTGCCCGACCGCGGTGGTGTTCGCCGATCCGGCGCAGGACATCCTGCCCGAGTCGCTGCGCCTGCAGCGCGCGGCGTGCCTGCGCGACGGCCGCGTGCACACGCTGCCCGGCACCCACCATCTGCACATGGAACAACCGGCGGCGGTGGCCGCGTTGCTGCACGGCTTCCTCTGACGCAGACGCGGCGCTGACCGCGTCGCCATGCGTCTGCACCGCCGCGACCATCGCATCCGGGCATCGCGCACGCACACTGCGACGCAGTGGGCGCCGGTGCTGCGCAGGCCGCCGCAATTGTTCCTTTCGCGGCGTCACAGTTCGACATGTTGTCGCCGTGCCGTCGCGGTTCGGAAAACTTCGGCGCACAGCGTAGCGCGCACCTTTCCCCCTGACGCCGCGCTTCCATGATCCGCCTCCTTCGCCGCTACCGGGTCGGCCCACGCCTGACCTTCGCCTTCGCTGCCCTGCTGTTGATCTGCGGCGCCCTGATCGTGGCCAGCCTCGCGTCGATGGCGCTGGCGCGCCAGCAGCTCGACGACATCGCCCTGGACAAGATGGAGAAGATCCGCCTGTCCAACGCCATGGTCGCGGCGCAGGCGCGGCTGGAGATCGGCCTGCTCAACGACGTCATCCTGACCAACCCCGACGAGAAGCAGGCGGTGGTGCGCGCGATCGGCCAGGCCCAGCGCGACTACGCGCAGGCACGGCGCAAGCTGTTCGCGCTGCGCCTGGACCCGGCCGACCGCACCGGCGCGCAGCTGCGCGCGGCGATCGACAAGGCCTATGTGCAGGTGCAGCCGTTCCAGTCGCAGGTGCTGGCGATGGCCGCCGACAACCAGAACCTGGATGCGCAGACCTTGCACCTGTACACCTTGCAGCCGCTGCTGGCGCAGTGGCAGCAGGCGATCCAGCGCAACGCCGCGCACCTGCGCACGCTCAGCGACGGCTCCTATGCGCAGGCGGTGACCACCATGGCCCGCGCGCGCTGGTTGCTGCTGCTCGGCGGCGGCCTGCTGCTGGCGGTCAGTGCGTGGCTGGGCTGGTGCATCACCCAGAGCCTGGTGCGGCCGCTGCGCGAAGGCACCCGCGTGGCCGCGGCGATCGCCGCCGGCCAACTCGACGCGGTGTTGCCGGCACAGGGCAACGACGAGGCCGCCGAGCTGCTGCGCAGCATGCAGACCATGCAGACCCAACTGCGCGCGGTGCTGGCCGAGCAGCGGCGGATGGCGCAACGACATGCGGACGGCGCCATCGCCTGCCGCGGCGATGCGGCCGCCTTCCCGGGCGACTACGGTCAATTGCTGCGTGACGCCAATGCGCTGGTCGACCTGCACGTGGGCACCGCGCAGTCGATGGTGGCGCTGATGCGGCGCTACGCCATCGGCGATCTCAGCGAGGACATGCCGCGCCTGCCCGGCGAGCAGGCCGCGATCTCCGAGGCGATGGATGCGATCAAGGCCAACCTTGGTACGCTCAGCCGCGACATCTGGCATCTGGCCGAGGCCGCCGCGGCCGGCGACTTCAGCGCGCGTGCCGATCTCGGCGCGCACCAGCACGATTTCCGCATCATGCTCGAGAGTCTCAACCAGCTGATGGCGACGGTGGACGGCAACCTGGGCGAGTTGTCCGGGCTGTTGCGCGCCATCGCCAGCGGCGACCTCGGCGTGCGCATGCACGGCGATTTCCATGGCGTGTTCGCTGACATGCGCGACGACGCCAACGCCAGTGCAGACCAGCTCGCGGCGATCGTGGCCGGCATCCAGCATGCGGCCGCGGCGATCGATGCCGAGGCCGGCGCCATCGCCGGCGGCCACCAGGACCTGTCGCAGCGCAGCGCCGAACAGGCCGGCACGCTGGAGCGCACCGCCCGTGCGGCGGCGCGCCTGACCGACACCGTGCGCCAGAACGCCACCCATGCGCACCATGCCAACCAGCTGGCCGACGCCGCGGCGACCGTGGCCGGCCAGGGCGGTGCTTCGATCGATGCGGCGGTCGGTGCGATGCAGGGCGTGGAAGCGGCCTCGCGCAAGATCGGCGAGATCATCGCGGTGATCGACGGCATCGCCTTCCAGACCAATATCCTGGCGCTCAATGCCGCGGTGGAGGCCGCGCGTGCCGGCGAGCAGGGCCGCGGCTTCGCGGTGGTCGCCAGCGAGGTGCGTGCGCTGGCGCAGCGCTCGGCCGATGCGGCCAAGGAGATCAAGCGCCTGATCGAGGCCTCGGTGGACCAGGTCGCGGTGGCCTCGGCGCAGGTGCACGACGCCGGCCGCACCATGGGGCGCGTGCTGGCCTCGGTGGACGAGGTCAATGCCCTCATGGCGGGCATTGCGGCGGCCTCGCAGGAGCAGGCCGCCGGCATCGACGAAGTCGGACAGGCGATGGCGCAGATGGACCGCAGCACCCAGCAGAACCTGGCGTTGGTGGAGCAGGCCACGGCCGCATCGCGCGCCTTGGAGCAGCAGGCCGGCAGTCTGAGCGAGGCGGTGGCGGTGTTCCGGCTGGCCGATGCGGCACCGTCGGTCCCGCCGGCGGAGCAGGCGTTGCCGGTGCTGGCGATCCAGCCTGCGCCAGCCGGCTTCGACTATGCGCGCAGCGCCTGATGCGGAAGCGTTCGCAGGAGCGGGGCGCCGCGGGCAGTGCGGTTGACGACCGCTACGGCGTCCATCGCCAGGCCGAACGCACCCACGTCGGGGACACGCGGACAGGTCTGTAGGTGTGTTCCCTACACACCTATCGTGAAGCTTGTGTGTAAAAGAATTTTCGCTTAAGTTGCGCCCGCGCCTGCCGTCAACAGGCGTAGACGCGATACGTCCTGTGTACGCGGCTCGATCCCGGCGTCCTGACATGCCGGCGTAGTGCCGCACGGACCGTACCGCCTCGCTGGCGCCGGAGGTCGCGCCTGATTCGCGGTAGGCGGGAGGAGAGGGGGCCTGCCGGGCGCTGCATGGAGTTCTGCTTCCGCAGCGCTGGGCCAACACACCGCGATGCGACCGCATCGGCGCGCCCACCCGCCTGCTCGTTCCCCCTTGTTCGCATCCCCGTTTGCGCCATGTCGTGCCGCAGCGCAGCATGCGTGCCCGATTCGCCGCTCGACCGCAGCCTCGCCGCGGCCGTCGATCGCGCCGCGATGTTCGGTGTTCAGCCGTGGTCCTGGCGCACCCGCCGCAGCGTCTTCGAGCGCTTCGACGAACGCGCTCTCGCCCAAGCCGATCTGTCGGATGCAGCCTGTCCTTCAGAAGCTGCTTCTACGGAGTGTTTCCCACCATTCGTGGATGGACGCTTCAGTCGCGATCCGGCCGCAGCAGCCAGCGCAGATGCGCCTTGAGCTGGCGACCGTGCTGGTGGAACCAGGTGCGCTCGGCGCGCCAGTCGGGGAAGCGCGCTTCCACTTCGTGCCAGAACGCCGGCGAATGATTGGCCTGGATCAGGTGGCAGAGTTCGTGCACCAGCACGTACTCGAACGCCGAGGGGCGTCCCAGCACCAGCGCCAGATCCAGCGCCATGCTGCCGTCGGGCGCCAGCGAGCCCCACTGCGAGGACATGACCTTGTAGCGCACCGCACGCGGCGCGCGCGGCAGCGACGGCAGGTACTGCGGCAGCCAGCGGCCGACGTCGGCGCGGGCCTGGGCTTCGTAGAAATCGCGCAGCGCGCGGCGCAGTGCCGCGTCGCCGCCGCGTGGTGGCAGGTGCAGGTGCGCCACGCCGTCGGCGACCTCGATGCGCGCGTAGCGGGCGTCGTGCCAGGCCACCGGCAGCGACTGCCCGCGCAGCGGCAGTTCGCCGGCCTCGCCCGGGCGCAGCGGCGTCAGCGTCTCGGCGGCGACATAGCGCGAGAGCTGCTGCGCCAGCCACTGGCGGTTCTCCAGCAGGAAGCGCTCGCCGGCGATCAGGCTCGCGCGCAGCGGCAGGGTCAGGCGTGCGCCGCGTTCGTCCACGCTGAGCTTGATGCGCCGCGCGCGCGGATCGCGCACGCGCAGCACCTCGACCTCGCGCTCGTCCAGGCGGAAGCGGACGAGGTCGCGTTCGACGGCCGCCGGGGGCGGCGCGATCAGGCGACGGAGCAGATCGGGCATGGGCACAGCATACCGCCGGCGCGGGTGCGCACGGTGACAGCCGCGTGCACCCGCTTGCGCCGCGGCATCAGTCGGCCTTGCTCAGCTTCAGCGCCGCTTCCAGCAACAGGAACAGGCGCCGCACTTCGGCGCTCATCAGCGCGAAGCGCGCGTCCAGTTCGGCGCGCACGCCGTCCTGGTCGGCATGCTCGAGCTGGTCCAGCGCACCGTCGAGGAACTTCAGCTTGCGGATCACCAGATCGTCGCCGAGCACGAAGGACACGTGGTCGTCGAGCACCAGCGCCAGCTTGGTGACCTGCTTGCCGGCTTCCAGGTGCTTGTCGATCTCGTCGCAGCGCAGCTCCTGGTGCTGGCACTTGACCACCGCGCCGCCTTCGATCGGATCCTTCATCTCGCATTCTTCGCCCAGGCTCAGGCCTTCGGGCAGCGGCTCGCCGGCGATCCAGCCGGTGAGGATCGAGCGCGGCGCCACTTCGGCGTTGAGCGGCAGCGCCGGGAAGCTGCCGAGCAGGCCGCGGATCTCCGACATCACGTTCTCGCCGGTCTTGCGGCTGGAGGTGTCCACGGCGACGTAGCCGTGCTGCAGGTCGAGCATGGCGTCGGTACGCGAGGACTTGACGAAGGCGCGCGGCAGCAGCTCGTGGATCAGGTCGTCCTTGAGCCGCTTGCGCGCGCGGCCGCCGGGGCGCCGGCCTTCCTTCTCCTCGATCTCGGCGACCTTGCGCGCGAGCAGGTCGTTGACCACCGAGCCGGGCAGGATCTTGTCCTCGCCACCGACGGTCAGCCACAGGAAATCGGCGATGCGGTGCGACAGCGCTTCCTGCTCGTCGCGGCCGAACGGGGAGATGAAGCCCCGCGAGCTCATTTCCAGCGGGCCGACCGACTTGAGCAGGGCCTCCGGCAGGAGCGTTTCGACCTCCGAGAAATCGAGCGTGGTGGGGAAGCGGAACAGGGTCAGATTGCGAAAGAACATCGAGCATCCAGCGGAAGGAAACGGAACGGTCCGGCGGCGTGCGCCGGGGAGCGGTGGCCATTGTCGCATCGCGCCCGCCCCGGCACCGCATCGGGCGGTTCAGCGAGATGGATCAGCCCAACGGGTCGTCCGCCCAGGCGCCGGCCGTGGCCGCGCCGCCGAGCGCGGCGAAGTCGAACAGCGCGCGGTCGGCCAGCTGCGCCGGATGCACGTTGCCCAGCGCGCGAGCGATCTGCTCCACCCGCCCCGGATGCTCCCGGTCCCACTGCTGCAGCAGCTGGCCGACCTGGCGGCGCTGCAGCGTCTCCTGGCTGCCGCACAGCGTGCAGGGGATCAGCGGGAAGCCCTGCGCCTGCGCATAGGCGGCGATGTCGTCCTCACGCACGTAGGCCAGCGGCCGGATCACCACGTGGCGGCCGTCGTCGCTGCGCAGTACCGGCGCCATCGCCGCCAGCTTGGCGTGGAAGAACAGGTTCATGAAGAACGTGGCGACGATGTCGTCGCGGTGGTGGCCCAGCGCGATCTTGGTGATGCCGTTCTCCGCCGCGTAGCGGTACAGCGCGCCGCGGCGCAGCCGCGAACACAGCGAACACAGGGTCTTGCCTTCCGGCACCACCCGGGTGACCACGGAATAGGTGTCCTGCTCGATCACATGCCAGGGCACGCCGCGCTGGCGCAGGTAGGCCGGCAGCACGTCGGCGGGAAAGCCCGGCTGCTTCTGGTCCAGGTTCACCGCCACCAGCTCGAACGGTACCGGCGCCTTGCGCTGCAGCTGCAGCAGGATGTCCAGCAGGGTGTAGCTGTCCTTGCCGCCGGACAGGCACACCATCACCTTGTCGCCGGCACCGATCATGCCGAAATCGGCGATCGCCTGGCCGACCTGCCGGCACAGGCGCTTGCCCAGCGCCGCGGCGTTGCGGGCGGCAGGCGGTGTGGGATCGGCGAGCGGGTGCAGCGGCGGCAGGGGCAGGGGCGAGGTCATCGGCGGTAGTGTAGTCGGCGCGGCTGGCGCAGCACCGCGCGGGCGGCGTTGCCGGTCATTCCAGTTCCGCCACCTCGACCGTCCCGAACGTGCTGGTCAGGCGGGCGATGACCGTGCCGAGGCAGCGCAGTCCCTCGCTGGTGTTCGCGCAAAAGGACAGGCCGTCTGCGGTGCACCAGAACACTGCGTCCGGCATCGGGCGTGCCAGCGCGGCGGCGCCGGCACCGCGCGCGTCCGCGTCTTCCACGCCCGGCAGCTGGCCGATGGCTTGCCGTGTCTTTGCTGGATCGGCGCCGGCAAACGTCAGGCGATACTCATATCCCATGTGCTGCTCCGATTCGGGGCGGTGCCTAGCGGCGTGCGACGTCACCGCTTCGCGGATGCGATGCCCCGGCACAGCCGACACGCCAATTTCGTAGTGCTGATGTTCGGTCGGAATGGGCCTTCGTACACCGTCGAGTCTTACGCGCCGACGCCGACCGGGTCTTGGGTCAGCGTACCGCCGCGGCACCGCGCGCGGCTCCACGCCTCCGCTACACCGGACGGAAACGCGGCCCGCGGCCCACAAACATCCACACCGACGACAGCGTTATGGCGTCGTCCCCTGGTCCGTCGCAACGGAGATGGATGTGTGCGTCATCAGCGCAAACAGTTCGGCCACCCGCTGCTCGGAGATCCCTTCACGCTGTTCGACTGCGAGCGGGTGCGCGGTCGGCTCCAGTTCGATCCATGGGCGAATGCCGTCGTTGCGCAGATGGACCTGCGTCTTGAGGCCGGCGGTCTCCGGATACGGCGACAGGCGTGTATTCAGCCAGCCGAAGAATGGCCCCACATGCGCACGCTGCGGCTGATCGAAACAGTGGACCCACTGCAGGTAGCTGGCTTCGCTGAGCGAGACCCACACGCCCCAGGAAAACGGTTCGGCGTGGCCATGCACGGGGATCTCGATGCAGCCGCGGACGAAGAAGTGAGCCTCGTCGATCACACAATCGTCCGAGCCCAGCTCGCAGCGGGTGGCGCGCTGCGCCTCCGGAATCAGCGCATAGCTCAGCGGCGACGCCACGCTGAAGCCGGGCATGCCTTCGTGGAGCTGATCACAGGCGCTGCAGGTGAAGCGGAACGTCATGGCTGGAGTCGAGACGGCAAGAAGGCTGGCCAGTGTAGCCGCCTGCGGCATTGCCAGCCCCCGCGCGCGGCAGGCGTCTGGCGCCCCTGATTTTGTCGTCATGTCGTGCCGGGACCGGCCCGCTACACTCGCCACTGGTCACCGACGCAAGGTCGCCCCATGTTCAAGAACCTCATTCCCAAGATCTTCTACGCGCGCATGCAGGACGGGCTGGACTTCTTCGTGGGCGGCCTGGGATTCCAGGTGCTGTACCAGGACGCCACGATGGCGGTGATCGCGCGCGACGGCGCCAAGGCCTATCTGGTGGAAAACGCCGAGTGGGCGGCGAAGGACCGGCCGGAACTGGGCATCGAAACCGACAGCATCGACACGATCTATGCCGAGTTGTCCGCACGTGCGCCGCAGTGGCTGCATCCGAATTGCCGTACCGTCGCGCTCAAGCCCTGGGGCGCACGCGAGTTCGCGATGCTGGACCCCACCACGGTCTGCGTGGTGTTTCGCGAGTGGCCAGCGCAGGAGTGAGCGACGGCGAGCCTGGGCGAGCTGTGGATGGGCATGCGCAAGAAACAGGATCTGCCGGAAAAGCCCTGCCTGCACTGCGGCAGGCCGTTCCGCTGGCGCAAGAAGTGGGAGAAGGTCTGGGACGAGGTGAAGTATTGTTCCGACCGCTGCCGTGGCGAACGCAAGCGCGTGCGCGCGCCGGAGGCGCCGTGAGCCGCCGGGCCGTGCGCTGGCGCACCGCATGTACGCGGGCGTGCCGCCCCGCATGAGTCCGCTGCCCACCACCGCCCACACCCTGCGCCTGGTGCTCGGCGACCAGCTCGATCCCGAGCACGCCTGGTTCGACGTGCGCGATCCCGGCGTGGTGTATGTGTTGATGGAAGTGCGGCAGGAGACCGACTACGTCCTGCACCATGCGCAGAAGATCCTGGCGGTGTTCGCCGCGATGCGCGATTTCGCCCGCCAGCTGCGGGCGACGGGCCACCGCGTGCGCTACGTGGCGATCGATGACGCCAGCAATCGCCAGTCCATCCCCCCCAATCTCGAGGCGCTGATGGCGCACTACGGTGCGCAGCGCCTGCAGTATCAGGATCCGGACGAATGGCGTCTGGACCAGCAGCTGCGGCAGTGGGGGGCGATGCAGGCCTTCGCCACCGAGGCGGTGGACAGCGCGCACTTCTACACGCGTCGCAACGAAGTGGCGGACTTTTTCCGCGGACGTGGGCAGTGGCTGATGGAGCATTTCTACCGGCACATGCGCAAGCGCCACCGCATCCTGCTGGCGGCGGACGGCACACCCGAGGGCGGGCAGTGGAACTACGACCACGACAATCGCCAGCCCTGGCATGGCGAGCCGCCGCCACCCCCGGATACGCGCCCGAGCCACGATCACCGCGCGCTGTGGGCCAGCATCCAGGCCGCCGGCGTCGCCAGCTTCGGCCAACCGCAGGCAGAGGCGGTGCGCTGGCCGCTGAACCGGGCCGAGGCCCTGGCCTGCCTCGATCGGTTCATCGTCGACGCCCTGCCGCATTTCGGCCGCTACGAGGATGCGATGAGCACGCGCAGTCCGCGCCTGTTCCATTCGCAGCTTTCCTTCGCCCTCAACACCAAGATGCTGCGGCCGCAGGACGTGGTGCAGCGCGCGCTGGCGGCCTATGGCGCCGGCGCCGCGCCGCTGGCGGCGGTGGAAGGTTTCGTGCGGCAGATCCTGGGCTGGCGCGAGTACGTGCGCGGCATCTACTGGGCACACATGCCTGGCTATGAAGCGCGCAATGCGCTCGGCCACGACACGCCGCTGCCGGCCTGGTTCTGGACCGGCGACACGCACATGCGCTGCCTGCAGCACGCCATCGGCCAATCGCTGCAGGATGCGTACGCGCACCATATCCAGCGGCTGATGGTGATCGGCAACTTCGCCCTGCTCGCCGGCCTGGATCCGGCGGCGGTGCATCGCTGGTACCTGGGCGTCTACATCGACGCGTTCGAATGGGTCGAACTGCCCAACACCGTGGGCATGAGCCAGTTCGCCGACGGCGGCCTGCTCGCGACCAAGCCCTACGTCAGCAGCGCGGCCTACATCGACCGCATGAGCGACTACTGCCAGGGCTGCCGCTACGATCGCAAGCAGAAGACCGGCGCGCGTGCCTGTCCCTACAACGCGCTGTACTGGGACTTCTTCGCACGGCACCAGGACACGCTGGGGCGCAATCGTCGCCTGGACATGGTCTACCGCCAGTTGGGCAAGTTGCCGGCCACGCAACTGCAGGCCTTGCGCGCACAGGCGCAGCAGTTGCGCGAAGGTCTGGACACGCTGTAGCGCGGGCCAGGCGACTCGCGCGCATTCGCAGCGGCTGGACGCGATGCAGGAATGTGTCCTGCGACGCACCCAAAGCGTGCCGCATGCTGCGCATCGACACCCTGTCGCATGCGCGGCGCACGCAATCGCGCGATCTGCTACCTGCGTTCTGGCCGATCGACACGCGCTCAAGCACCCTGTGCCGCCGGTCGGCCCAGGCCGCCGGTTGCACTCAAGGTGTCAGCGACGTGGATGACAGTTGGATGACTGTCGCGCGTCGTTTTGTTCCCCCGCAACCCTATCGAGCATGATCATGACCACGACGCTCTCCCTCACCACCAGCGCACGCGCGCTGGGTGTCCTTGCCCTCATGACCGCCGCCACGGCGATCGCCGCCGTCCCCGCCGCGCCGCAATGCAGCGTGCCGCAGGCCTGGGCGTTGCCGACCACGACCACCGTGGTCGGCAACGGCACGCAGGCCAGTTGCACCGCCAGTGCGCTGGCCACCGCTGCGGCGCAAGGCGGCTACATCACCTTCAACTGCGGCAGCAAGCCGACCAGCATCGCCGTCGCCCGTTCGATCGTCATCGCGGCGACGACGCCCACGGTGATCGACGGCCAGGGCAGGATCACCCTGGACGGCCGCCAGTCCGCCCGGATCCTGCTGGTCAATGCCGGCAGCGCGCTGTCAGTGCGCAACCTGAAACTGCAGAACGGCAGCTCCGTGCAGCCGGCATCGAATCAGGCCTACGACCCGGGCACCTGGGGCGGCGGCGCGATCAAGGTCGGCTACCGCGGCAAGCTGGAAGTCATCAACAGCCAGTTCCTGGCCAACCGCAGCAGCATCGGCGGCGGCGCCATCTTCGCCGGCAGCGACGCCGAGGTGACCATCGTCCGCAGCGGCTTCTACAAGAACAGTTCCTGGCTCGGCGGCGCGCTGTACACCCAGCTCAGCCGGCTGACCATCGTCGGCTCGGAATTCGCCAACAACCAGGCGATCAATGCGCCGCAGGGCTTCCCCGATGCCGGCAACTTCGGCGGTGGCGGGGCGATCGACACCGACGGCGCATCGCTGGCCGGCTATCTCAAGGGCGGCGTCGGCAGTGGCGGCACGCTGGCGGTGTGCGGCACCGTGGTCCGCAACAACGTTGCCGCCAATGGCTCCGGCGGCGCCACGTTGTGGGCGTACGCGCCGGACACCATCGACGTGAAGTACTCCACCTTCGCCAACAACGTCGCCACCGGCGGTCCGGGCGGCGGCGCGCGCATCAGCATGGGCTTCACCGACACCTCGCATGCCGGCACCGCCATCACCACGCCGGGCACCATCAACGTCGCCGAGACCAGCTTCCTGTCCAACAAGGCCGAACAGGGCAACGCCGGTGCGCTGTACCTGGATTGCTACGGCGCCTGCGACGTCAGCAACAGCACTTTCTACGGCAACTACGCGAAAGGCGTGGGCGCGGCCATCCAGCACGTCGGCTGGCAGCCGGCCAACGGCGACCAGGGCAGCCCCAGCGTGCGCTTCAACAACGTCACCTTCGCCGAAAACACGCCGTGGGTGACGCTGTTCGGCGACAAGTTCGACCTCCGCAACAGCATCCTGTACTCCAAGACCGAGCGCGTGTTCTGCAACAACCAGAGCAACACCGGCAACAACCTGATCGAATACTCGGCCAAGGGCGCGGTGTGGCCGAATGCCTGCCTGGCCGCGGGCACCGTGAAAGCGGCCGATCCGTTGCTGTCGGCCCCGGCCAACAACGGCGGACCGACGCTCACGCAGCTGCCCGCGGCCAACAGCCCGGCGTTGAATGCAGGCAGCCGCTGCGCCGCCATCGACCAGCGCGGCAATCCTCGCAATACTGCGGTGTGCGATCTCGGCGCGGTGGAGGTCAAGTAGGTCGATCGGCCTTCGTTCGCTGCACGAAAGCGTGCGGTCGCGCCGGCCTGGCCGGTGCGGCCGCGCGTATTGATCCGATCGTCAGCAACGCCGCGGGATGGCCCTGCTACAGTGCGCGCGGCATGCGCCGAAGACCGCAGGAGCGACCATGAACGAATCCGACGCCTACGTGTACGACGAGATCCGCAAATGGGTCTGGTCCGGGTTCTACTCCCAGGACGAGATCCAGGAGATGCTCGAGGACATCCTCGAAGACGACTGCGACGAGGCCATGTTGCGCGCCTCGGTCGCCAGCCAGTGGCAGGCCAAGCAGCAAGCGGAACAGACCTGGCCGGCGCAGACCGATTGCGACCGGCTCGATGCGCTGTTCGAGCGGCTGCACGACGCCGGCATCTGTGCGCTGGCCAATGCCGGCTACACCATGTCCGACGGTCACGTCGAAGTGAACCAGGCGGTGGCCGACACGCCGGACCGGCGCTACCACGGTTACTGCTTCTATCACGGCCAGGACATGGAGCGCGCGATCGACGGCGGCGGGCTGATGCTGGCCTTCGGCGATCTTGAAGGACGGGAGGACGCAGACCTGGCGGTCGGCCAGCAGGTCGCCGCGGCGTTGCGTGCGGCGGGCTTCACCGTGGACTGGGACGGCACGCCGCGCAAGCGCATCGACCTGCCCGGCTTTGTCTGGCAGCGCCGCGCCGACTGGGATTGCTGACGCCTCGGCCTAGCGGCAGGCTGCGAGACGTCGACGCGCTGGCTACAATCGCATGCTCATGCCTGACCGCGCCCGGCTGCGCGCGCGGTAGGCGTTTGACGGAGAGGCGTTTCATGGAGCGGATGCTGTATCGCAATCGCCGCGGGTCGCGGCACGTCGCCGGCACGCGCCTGGCGCCGCGCGCGGCCCTGCTGCTGGCCACCGCGCTGCTGGCCGCCTGTGCCGGTGCGCAATCTTCTTCCCCCTCGATCACCCCTGCACACACGGAGCGGACCATGTCGGAGATGACGCCAGAGCACCTGGCACAAGGCGTAGTACGGTTGATCCTGGCGATCGGCGGCAGGCAGGATCTGGTCGCCGCCCAGGTCGCGGCGCAGACCGGGCTGCAGGTCGAGGATGAGGGCGGGCATGCGTTCAGCGCATCTGGCACGCTCGCCGGCGGTGGCGGCTACACGCTGGAATCGGTCGCCGATGCCGACGCTGCGCCGCCGTCGCGGTTGGATCTGCGTTTCACCCCCGCGCCGGGCGCGGCGCCGTCGCAGTGCACGCAATCGTTGGCCGGGTATCGCCAGGCACTGGTCGCTGCCGGCTTCGTGCCGCGCTGGATTGCGCCGCCGCGCCAGGGCAGCGCCGGCCGCTGGCATTTCGAACGCGGCGCTGTCGCCGTGTACGCCTTCGTCGGCAAGGACGCCGGCGAGCACGACGCGCAGGCGTGCGTGGAGATGCTGCAGATCCTGGTCGACGCGTAAGGAGAGCGGAGATGGCACACGACGACGAACGCCTGAAGGGCATGGTGGACACCTTCGCGCAGGCGCATCCGAAGGAAGGCCAGGCGCTGCGGCAGATGCTGGACAACACGCCGGAACTGCGCACGCGCGTGGAGCAGGCGATCGGGCAACAGCAGCTGTCCGGCTTCGCGCCCAGCCCCGAGGCGGGTACCGGGTCGTACAGCCCGCGCACCGGACAGATCGAGTTGCCGATGGACGTGCTGGCCACGGCGAAGATGAACGCACCGCGCGACGATTCGGCCAACACCGCCCGCATCGTGCTGGGCCACGAGATCGGCCATGCCATCAACAAGGCCGCCATCGACCGCAGCGATGCCGCGTTCGCGGCCAAGGTCGACGGCATCGCCGCCTCGCCCTCGCCGCACGACTACACCGCCACGCTCCAGGCCTACGGGCAGGAGCAACGCACCCGTGAGGCCAAGGACGAGATCGCCGGGGTCAACACGCTGGCCGACTATGTCACCCGCACCAATCCCAAGGCCACGCTCAAGGACCTGTACAACGCCAGCAGCGAGATGGCCAGCTACATCGACAAGCAGGGCGTGGGCAGCAAGGCCACCTACACCGCCAAGGACGGGTTGAGCTTCGGCAAGGACCTGAAGATCGACGCCGACAATCCGCGCAACGTGGAGGCGATGGGCAAGCTGTTCTACGACGCGCGCGGCTATCCGCAGAACTATGGCGAGCGCGCGCTGGCGCAGATCGCCGATGCCGAGGACCGGGCGCAGGCGCAGCACCCCGAGCGCACGCCGCCGGCGGTGCATGCCGACCTGAAGGCGGTCGGCATCGATGCCGCGCAGGTGCCGCGCGATGTGCTGCCGGCGGGATTCCGCGATGGCCCCGCACCGGCGCCCGCGCCCGCGCCGGCACAGCAGCCCGAGCCGCAGGCGCAGCCGCCCGCGCCGCGCGCCAGCGAGCCGGCCGCCGCGCCGGGTGCCGCCGACCGCGCCCTGCACGAGCGGGTCCGCAGCGGCGTGGCCCAGGCCGAACAGGCGATCGGCAAGGGCTGGGACGACAACAGCGAGCGCATGACCGCCAGCCTGACCCTGTTGGCCAGGCAGAACGGCTTCAGCGAGCGCGACCAGCTGGCGGTGGGCTTCAACCGGCCCACCGCCGCGCACCAGGGCGGCGAACTGGCGTTCGTGTACCGCAATGGCGGCGACGTTTCGCCCGATCCCTACGCCAACCGCGCGCACATGCCCACCAGCGAGGCGATCGCGCGGCCGGCGCAGGAGACCTACCAGCAGCTGCAGCAACTGGGCGCGCAGCAGGGCCAGGCGCAGCGCCAGGCGCAGGAGCAGGAACAGGCGCTGCAGGCCACGCAACAGGGCCCGACGCGGAGCGATCCGCCGCAGGTGCTGAGCCGCTGAGCGCAGCAGGGTGGCAGTGCGCGTGCGGTACTGCCGTCTCGGTGGGCCATGGTCGCGGCAGGCCGCGGTCACGGCGCGCCGCTCGCGCCGCCTCCCATCGCGTCGGGAGCGCGGCGCCAGGGCACACTGGGCTTACGGTTGCCAGACCAGGTTCTGGGTCTTCGGATCGGCGGTGACCTTCTCGACCTTACCGGCGCCGTCGAAGGACACCTGGAACTCGTTGAAGCTGTCGAGCCAGTAGCGCCACAGCGGCGCGTCCAGGCTCGGGTTCTCGCTGGTGATCGGATAGCCCAGCGCCATCAGCACCTGCTCGCGGGTCATGCCCTTGGTCACGCGGTTGGCGGCGATCGCCTCGCGGATCTTCGGCGGGTAGGCCGCCAGCTTCGCCGTGGGATCCTGCGCGACCACGTAGCGCTGGGCGAAGGCCTCGTTGCCCAGGTCGCGGCTGTAGTCGTTGCCGATCGACTGCTTCTTGCCGTCGATCAGCACATTGACCCGGTAGCGGCCGTAGCCGGTCACCTGCACCGGCGTGCCGGCCGGGATCACCCGCTTGCCGTCTTCGGCGTAGTTGCTGTCGCTGATCCAGCTGCCGTCGCTGCGCATGTTGCAGCACAGGAAGCCGGAGAACTTGGCATCGGCCGCCGCGGCCAGCTGCGGCAGGGCCGCCGCCAGGGCGAGGGCGAGAACGAACGGGGAACGGAACGAACGCATGGCTGACTCCTTTCGGCGCGGCGATCCTGCCGCGGGTGGCACGAGGGTGGGAGGGCGCCGCCTCCGCCGCGGCGCCCGCGCGCATTGTGCAGGCTGGCCTGCGCCCGGCATAGCGGCGCGTTGCACGGTGACGGCGGACCGGTGGCCTGTGTATGCTCGAACCTCGTGGACACCCTGACGCCCGCCGAGATCTCCCTGCGCATCGACGCCCTGCGTCGGGAGCACCGCGCGCTCGACGAACAGTTGCAGCGCATCCCGGCCAATCTGGACGACGAGCTGGAAGCCAAGCGGCTGAAGAAGCGCAAGCTGCAACTGAAGGACTGCATCCTGCGCCTGGAACATCTGCTGATCCCCGACGAACCGGCGTGAGCGCGGCGACCTTCTTCAGCGTCGGCCATTCCACGCGCAGCCTGGAGACCTTCCTGCAGATCCTGCAGGGCGCCGGCGTCACCCGGCTCGCCGACGTGCGCGCCTTTCCGTATTCGCGGCGGTTCCCGCAGTTCGACGGCAGCGCGCTGGCACCGGCGCTGGCCGCCGCGGGGATCGCCTACCGGCACTTCCGCGCCCTGGGCGGACGCCGCGGCAGGCAGCCGGGCGTCGATCCGCGGCGCAACGGTCACTGGCGCAGCGTCAGCTTCCACCACTACGCCGACTACGCGCTGGGCGCCGAATTCGCCGAGGCGCTGGCCGAGTTGCAGGCCTTCGGCGAGGACGGCGCGTGCGCGGTCATGTGCGCCGAGGCCTACTGGCGGCAGTGCCACCGCCAGATCGTCTGCGACCACCTGCTGCACCATGGCCATCCGGTGGTGCACCTGATCGATGTCGGCCGCCAGGAGCCGGCCACGCTCAACCCGGCTGCGCGCAGCGACGCGCAGGGGCAACTGGTCTATCCGCCGGATGCGGCGGATGCCGGACCGCGCACCGGGGACCTGTTCGAGGCCTGAGCCGCGCCGTGGTCGCCGCGTCAGGGTGTCCGGCGCGTCGCCACGCCCCGGGATTCCACTGCGGGTCGCGCCACGCGCAGCGGCGTCAGACTCAGTCCTGCGGAACCGACGGCACCGCGATCGCATTGCTGCGCGGCGTATCGTCGGTGCTGACGAGCGTGGTGGTGCTCTGCCCGCTTGCTCCGTCCTGGTTGGCGGCGAGCAGGCGCAGAGGCTGGCCGCGATAGCGGTACTCCAGCGCCTGCTGCAGCTGGTCCAGCCGCGCCACCCGCGCACACAGCGCCTGCGCCTTGGTTTCGATCCCCTTGCTGCGCGCATCCAGCCGCGCCTCGAGGGCGGCGTCCATGCGGTCGGCGCGTTCGCCGATGGCCTCCGCGCGGCCCGTCACGACCTGCCAGAGCACGTGACGGGTGATGCTGCCCACGAAGCTTTCCGCCTGCGTCTCGACATAGTCCTCGAACCGGTCGTCGAACGCCTCCTGGTCCCAGCGCCCCTTGCCGAGGGTGCCGTCGACATAGGCATTGGCGTGCGTGCGCAGCCGTTCGATCTTGCGCGCGTTGCCGGCACTGCCGGTCAGCATCTCCACAACGGAACCCAGCACGTCGTAGCTGAGATCGACCACCTCGTGCGAAAGATCGGCCACCTGCGGCATCAGCGCGCGGGTTTCGTGTTCCATCTCCAGCAGTCGCTGCGCATCGGCGTCGCCGATCTGCTGCACCTGGCGATCCACGCTCAATTCGCCCGCATGGAAGAAGATCTCGCGCGGCCCGTCGCCATCGCTGCGGGTCAGCCAGATGCCGCCAGTGTCGGCGAGCACGTTGAACGGCGTGCTCAGGCCGCACTGGCGCGAGGACACCTGCGGCCGGTGGTCGTGCTTGCCAGCGTCGTCGCCTTGGTCGGCCCACGCGGGCCCGCTGGAGGCGGCAAGCAGCAACAGAGCGAAAAGAGGAGCTGTGCGCATCGCCGGAACCCGCAGCAGGGAGTTTGGAGCATGCTCGGGCCGCACAGGCCCACGGTCGCGTGTCGGAAGTCACTGTGCCGCGACGTCAACCGCCGCGCCGCAGTGATACCAGGGCGCCCTTCTGTTTGGCGCGTCGCCACGCGCCAGGATCTCACCGCATCACGACGGCAAGTGCTGCGACTGTCGCCTCAATCCTGCGGAACCGGCGGCTCCTCCACCTTGGCCGCTTCCGGGCTGACCCGCTCGATGGTGTGGCGCAACTCGCGGCCAAGGATGAACTTCGCGTCCTTCGCCCACGCATCCAGCCGTTCGTCGAACACCAGCTTGCTGTTCTCGTCCGGCCACACCAGCTTCAGTTCGCGCAGTTTCTGGATGAAGCCGCGGAACAGGGTCTTGTCGAAGAACTCCGGCGCCGCCGGTGCGTACAGCAGGCTCAGACGTTGCGCGGCCTGCTGGCACAGGCTCTCCAATTCGCCGGCGCCGAGCTTGCCCGGGCCGTTCTTCACCAGGACCGAGATGGCGATGTAATAGCGCTCGAACGCCTGTTGCAGCGAGTGGCCGATCGCGCGCAGGCGGAACACCTCGTCGGTCTGGCCGGTGTTGCGCGCCAGCACGCTGCCGTCGTCCTCGGCGAGCTGCAGCAGCAGGCCTTCGCGCACGAACACCTCGATGGTGCGTTCGATGCGCTCGGCGAACTGGTCCTCGCTCCACGGCAGGAACAGCTCCGCCTGCAGGAACGGGTACACGGTGCGGCCCAGCCGCAGCAGGCCGGCGCGGCTCATGCGGCGGTTGTTCTGGAAACAGCACGCCACCCACGAGGAGGCGGTGAACAGGTGCAGCACGTTGTTGCGGAAGTAGCTCAGCAGCACCGCGTTGTCGCCGTTGACGCTAAGCACGTCGCCGAGCGGATGCGGCGTGCGGGTGAGCACGTTGATCTCTTCGGCGTGGGCGATGATGCGCTCGGGCGAATGCGGGGTCACCGTGACCCGGTCCGAGTACGGCAGTTCCGCCAGCAGCTTCTTGCACAGTTCGATCTGCGCGATCAGGTCGGCCTCGCCCATGGCGTGCTTGGGCGTGGACAACAGCGCCAGCGCCAGCAGGTTGACCGGGTTGACGTCGGCGGCGGCGTTGATGTGCACCTGGATCTGCTGCGCCAGCGCATCGACGGTGCCGTTCAACCAGGCCGGTTTCTCGTCCTCGCCCAGCGGCTGGCCGTCCCATTCCGGCGCGCGCTGCGCCAGCACCTGGCTCAGCGGAATCGGCTCGCCGAAGTTCACCACCACCTGGCCGTAGTTCTGCTTGAGCACCTTGGGGATGCCCCACAGCAGCGCCCAGATCGATTCCTTCTCCTTGGGCCGGCCGCTGAGTTCGTCGAGGTAGCTGTTGCCTTCCATCAGCTTCTCGTAGCCGACGTAGATCGGCTGGAACAGCACCGGCTTGCGCGGCTGGCGCAGGAACGCGCGCAGGGTCATCGCGATCATGCCGCCCTTGGGCTGCAGCAGGCGGCCGGTGCGCGAGCGCCCGCCCTCGACGAAGTACTCGATCGAGTAGCCACCGGCCACCAGTTGCGCCACGTACTCGCTGAGCACCGCCGAGTACAGCGCGTTGCCCTTGATCGAGCGGCGGATGAAGAACGCGCCGCCCTTGCGCAGCAGGGTGCCGACCACCGGCAGGTTGAGGTTGATGCCGGCCACGATGTGCGGCGGCACGATGCCGCGTTCGTACAGCAGGTAGGACAGCAGCAGGTAGTCCATGTGGCTGCGGTGGCTGGGCACGTAGATCACTTCGTGCCCGGGCGCGGCGTCCTTGAGCTTGTCCAGGTGGTGGACCAGCACGCCCGCGTAGATGCGGTTCCACACGTGGGTCAGCAGGAAGCTGGCCGAGCGCACCACCGGGCTGGAATAGTCGGCGGCGATTTCCCAGGCGTAGGCGTGCGCCTTGCGCCAGGCGTCCACCGGTTTGCTGTTGTCGCGCTTGGCCTGCGCGGCGATGGCCTCGCGCACCGGCTCGGCGGCCAGCACCTGGTCCACCAGCAGGCGCCGGGTCGACAGGTCGGGGCCGATCACCGCCTCGCGGATGCGCCGGAAGTGGGTGCGCAGCACGCGCTGCAGCTTGCGCACGGTGCGCTCGGGCGGCAGCCCTTCCTCCACCGTCTGCCGCATCGACACCGGTGGGGCGAAGCGCACGATGGTGCTGCGGCCGTTGAGCAGCACGCCGAGCAGGCGCCGGAAGCTGCCCACCAGCGCCCAGTTTTCCGAGAACAGCACGGCGAACCAGCCGCTCTGCTTGTCCGGTGCGCGGCCGACGAAGATCGACACCGGCACCAGGTGGATGTCCAGGTCCGGGCGCTCGCGGTGCGCCTGCAGCAGCTTGGCCAGCGAATCGGAGTGGGTCTTGGCGCCGCGCTGCTCCGGCAGCAGCGCGTGGTTGCTGCTGCGCCGGGACAGCGCCAGGTAGGCGCGCTTGCGCCCCAGCGGGTCGCCGGGCAGCGGCACCAGCGGCGAGGGCAGGCCGGATTCGCGGCAGGCCTTGTCCAGGATCAGCGCGTTGGACAGGCCGTAGTCCTCCAGCACGTACACCACCGGGCGGCCGTCGTTGTACTGGCCCGGCTCGGCCGGTTCGATCTTCAGGCCCAGCCAGGGATCGGCCAGGCGGCCGAGCAGGCGCGCCCACAGCGGCCCCTTGGCCTGGCGCGCGGCGGTCGCGGCCACCGGCAGGGTGGAGGGAGCGGCGGTCGAGGAAAGAGACGCGCCGGGGTCGGCCGGGGAGGCGTCGGCGGGCGCACGTGCCGTGTCGGCCGCGCGTGCGGCCGCGGCGTCGTCGGGGAACGGGAGGGGATTCTGTTCTGGCATCGGGGCCATTATCGCTTAGCCGGCGGGACGGGGTCGGCGGCGGGTGCCGCGGCCGCGGCGGCGGTGCCGGCGCTGGCCGCCAGCAGCGCATCCACCTCGCTGAGGGTGTCGCGCAGGTACCAGTGCCCGTCGCGGCGCACCAGCACCGCGGTGGTGTCGATCTGTTCGCCGTCCAGCGGGTACTGGATGCGCACCACCGCCTGGTCGCCCTGCTGGTTGACCAGGCCGGTGCGCAGCGCGCCGGCGCTGGCATCCAGGTCCAGACCGTAGTCGGCCAGCACGGCCTTGAGGTCGGCCAGGAACGGGCCCAGCCGGCGCAGGCTCTCGTCCATGCCCAGGGTGCGCAGGTCGGCATCGTTGCGCACGCCGGTGCGGCGCGCGCCCGCGCACAGCCGCGCGAGCGCCGCCTGGGCGCGTTTGCGCTCGGACAACGGTGCGCGCGCGGCCCAGGCGCTCAGCGCCTGCACCAGTTGCACGTAGTGGCCGCGCTGTTCGGGCGTGTAGTGGCCCTGGTTGCGCAGGAACTGCACGCCGAACAGACCCAGCGAGTGCGCCGCCTGCTTCAGGCTCGCCGCCTGGCCGCCGAACTGCGCGTCGAAGGCGCGCTGCAGCTGGCGCTCGGCGTCCGGCGCGGCGAGGGTGTCGAGCACCTCGGGCAGGCGTTCGGCCAGCGGCAGCTCGGTCAGCGGCCAGCGGCTGCGGTCCTCGCTCCAGGCCTGTTGCAGGCGCTGGTACTGGGCCGGCGGCACCGCGGCGCGGGCGTAACCGAGCAGGTCGTTGCGTTGCAGCGCGTGCGCCAGCGTGCGCACCGCGGCGGCCGGCTCGGCGCTGGCGCCGGGCAGTTCGGCGGGCGCGCGCTTGCATCCGCCCACGGCCAGGGCGAGCATCGCCAACAGCAGGATGCACAGCGCGCGCGAGGAGATGACCCGGGTCGGGCAGGACGACATACGATGCGGGCTCGTTCCCCAAAACGTCCCGCATCTTGCTGGGCGCGGGCGATTCCGGCAAGCCGGGCGGGGGTGTGGCGCGGGGAGCACTGGCAGGCATCCAGGGGGCTGGGCTTGTCGCAGCAGGACATTTCATGACCCGGCGTGGGACCGTCGGGACAGGCATGTCGGCGTATGACCAGACGTGCCAGGGGATTGCACATGTTGCAACGCATCATGTAACCGCTTGCAGTTGCTGCTAACGTCCGCCCACCTCGATTGAGGCGGTGCTGGCCGGGGGACCCAGTGCGATATTCGTCAGAGATCATCCGAGTGCTCGGTCACGGTGGCGCGCGCCGCTGCGCCTGGGTGTTGTCCGCAGTCCTGTACGGACTTGCGATGACGGCCCCGGTGCAGGCGCAGGACGGCCGCCTGCCGCCGCGTGCGCAATGGCAGGCGTCCAGTTCCTCCAAGCAGGTCAAGGCGCAGGCGATCAGCTATCTGATCGACGGCGACGCCAGCACCCGCACCGCCGGCGCCTTCAGTCCCGGCCACTGGTTCCAGATCGACCTGAGCCGCGCCGCGCAGGTCGGCGGCGTGCGCCTGCAATGGGACACCTCCAATCCGGAAGGCTTCCTGCTGCAGACCTCGCGCGATGGCCAGCGCTGGGACACGGTGTACACGATGGCCGATTCGCTGGGCGGCACCGAGACCGTGTTCTTCGCGCCGCATCTGGCCCGCTACCTGCGCCTGGCTGCGCCCGCGCGCAGCGCCGACTGGGGCGTGTCGATCTACGAGATGGAGCCGCTGGGTGCCGGCGCCGTGCAGTTGCGTGGCGTGTCCGCGGCCGACGCCGCGGCGCTGTGGCAGGGCGGTGCCGCGGTGGCGATGCCGGGCACCGGCGCGCAGGCGCGGCAACTGGATATCGCCTTCCCGCGTGCGTTCGACAGCGCCGGCCTGATCGTCGAGTTCGCCGGTGCGCATGGCGCGGCGCAGCTGCAGGCGCAGGACGCCGCGGGCCGCTGGCGCACGCTGGCCGACGACCCGCAGGCCGGCGACAGCGACAGCGCCTACCTGGCCGGCACCGCGCCGCTGCCGGTGCGCGCGCTGCGCCTGCGCGTCGACGCCGCGCCCGGTGGCGTCGCGCCGACCCTGGCGCGCCTGCGCCTGCTGGGGCCGAAGGCGGTGATGACGCCGATGAAGCGCTACCAGGTCGCCGCGCAGCGCGGCACCACCCGCGCGCTGTTCCCGGCCTCGCTGCACATGCAGCAGACCTATTGGACCGCGGTCGGCATCCACGCCGGCCGGCAGAAATCGATCTTCGACGAGTACGGCAACCTGGAGGCGTGGAAGGGCGCGCCGCTGGTACAGCCGCTGTGGCGCGACGCCTCCGGCACCGCCGCCGGCGCCGACGGCCATGCGCTGACCCACGCCTTGCGCGACGGCTGGAAGCCGATGCCGTCGGTGCGCTGGTCGCCGCAGCCGGGGCTGGAACTGCGCAGCGAGACCTTCACGATCGAACGCGACGGCCAGCCGGTGACGCTGCTGCGCCATCGCCTGCGCAACACCGGCACCACCCCGGTCAGCGGCACCCTGTCGCTGCTGGTGCGGCCGATGCAGATGAATCCGCCGTGGCAGAACGGCGGCCTGTCGCCGATCCACGACGTCGCCGTCGACGGCGACGTCGTGCGGGTCAACGGCCGTGCGCTGCTGACCTCGCTGAGCGCGCCCAGCGGCGGCGGCGCCGAGGCGTTCGGCGCGAACGGCGCCACCGAGATCACCCGCCACGTCGTCGCCGGCACGCTGCCGGCGCAGCGCCAGGCCCGCGACGCCGACGGCCTGGCCGCGGCGATGCTGAACTACACGGTGCGCCTGGCGCCGGGCGCGCAACAGGATGTGGTGCTGGCGTTCCCGCTGGGCACCGCCAGCGCCGACGCCCAGGGCCGCCTGCCGCCGGCGCCGCCGCTGGACCGCGACGCCCTGCTCGCCGCCGGCCGTGGCGACGCGGGCCGCAGCTTCGACGCGCTGGCCGAGCAGGTCTCCGCGGACTGGCAGCAGCGCCTGGGCAACGTCGGCCTGCGCCTGCCCGACGCCAGCCTGGTGGACATGCTGCGCGCGCAGGCCGCGTACATGCTGATCAACCAGACCGGCCCGGCGATGCAGCCGGGGCCGCGCAACTACAACCGTTCCTTCATCCGCGACGGCATGGCCACCTCGGCGATCCTGCTGCGGATGGGCCAGGCGCAGGTCGCGCGCGACTACCTGCAGTGGTACAGCGACCACGCGGTGCACCCGAACGGGCTGGTCTCGCCGATCCTCAACGACGACGGCAGCGTCAACGATGGCTTCGGCTCGGACCTGGAGTACGACAGCCAGGGCGAGTACATCACCCTGGTCGCCGACGTCGCGCGGCTGGACGGCGGCCCGGAAAGCGTGCGCGCCTACCTGCCGAAGGTGAAGCTGGCGATGCAGTTCCTGCAGGAACTGCGCGAGCGCACCCTGGTGCCGGGCTACATGGCCGAGCAGCCGGCGCCGGAACGCTTCCGCGGCATCCTCGCCCCGTCGATCAGCCACGAAGGCTATTCCAGCCCCACCCACAGCTACTGGGACGACTACTGGGCGCTGAAGGGCTGGCACGACGGCGCCTGGCTGGCCGACTCGCTGGGCGATGCCGCCACCGCCGCCTGGGCGCGCGAACAGTACGCGGCGCTGCGCAACTCGCTGGCCGCTTCCATCCGCGCCACCATGGCGTGGAAGGGCGCGGACTACATTCCCGCTGCGGCCGACCTGGGCGACGGCGATCCGACCAGCGTCTCGATCGCGCTGGATCCCACCGGCCAGCAGGACCTGCTGCCGGAGGCGGCGCTGCGCACCACTTTCGCGCGCTATCTGGAAGACGTGCGCCAGCGCAAGCAACCCAATGCGCTGTGGGCCTACACCCCGTACGAGATGCGCAACGTGCTGACCTACGTGCATCTGGACCAGCCGCAGGTGGCCGACGAACTGCTGCAGGATCTGCTGCGCGACCGCCGCCCGTTCGAATGGCAGGTGCTGGCCGAGGTGGTGCAGTCGCGGCTGCGCTTCCCGCGCTACCTGGGCGACATGCCGCATACCTGGATCGGCGCCGAGTACGCGCGCGCCCTATTCGGCATGCTCATGCACGAGGGCGACGATGCGCTGGTGCTGCTGCCCGGCGTGCCGCCAGCCTGGCTCGCCGACGATGGCCTGGCCGTGCAGCGCCTGCCCACCGCCTACGGCACGCTCGGCCTGCGTGCGCGCCAGCGCGACGGGCGGCTGCGGGTCGAACTCGACAGCGGCCTGCGCGCTGGCACCGCCGTGCGCGTGGTCTGGCCGACGCGCACGCGGCCGGCGCAGGTGCGCGTGGACGGCCGCCGGATCGACCACTACGACGCCGGCGGCGTGACCCTGTCCAAGCCGTTTCGGACCCTGGAGGCACGCTGGTGAGCCCGCCCCCCGTCCCGGCGCCGGATGCGCGCGCCAACATCACCATCAAGGACGTGGCGCGCCTGGCCAACGTCTCGGTGGCCACCGTGTCGCGCACCATGAACGGGCACCAGCACGTGGCCGAGTCGGTGCGCGCGCGCGTGCTGGAAGCCGCGCGCACCCTGCACTACGTGCCGCACCACGCCGCGCGCAGCCTGAGCAGCCGCCGCACCCACACCATCGGCGTGGTGCTGCCGGACCTGCACGGCGAGTTCTTCTCCGAACTGATCCGCGGCATCGACACGGTGGCGCGCGAGCGCGGCCTGCACCTGCTGGTGTCCAGTTACCACGGCGAACCGGAACAGCAGCGGCTGGCGGTGCGGCGCATGCCCGGGCGCGTGGACGGCTTGCTGATCATGTCGCCGTCCCTGGCCAGCGATGCCGAGGACCCGGCCGACATGCTGCCCGGCACGCTGCCGGCGGTGCTGATGAACTGCGCCGAGCGCATCGGCGAGGCGCAGGTGCTCAACGTCGACAACTACGGCGGCGCACGCGCCATGACCCGCCACCTGCTGGACGTGGGCCATCGCCGCATCGCCTTCATCGCCGGGCCGGACGACAACTTCGACGCGCGCGAGCGCCTGCGCGGCTACCGCGACGAACTGCGCGAGCGCTGCCCGCAGGTGGCGCCGCTGGTGTTGCCCGGCGCCTTCGACGAGGCCTCCGGCTACCGCGCCGGCGAAGCCCTGCTGCAGGGCCAGCGCCCGGACGTGGTGTTCGCCGCCAACGACATGATGGCGCTGGGCTGCCTGTTCGCCTTCACCCATGCGGGGCTGCGCGTGCCCGAGGACATCGCCCTGGCCGGCTTCGACGACGTGCCGATGGCACGCTACGTGCATCCGGCCCTGACGACCATGCGCGTGGACATCGCCGGCTTCGGCGCCCGCGCCATGCAACTGCTGCTCGGTGCGCTGGAGCCGCATGCCGCTCCGGCGGCGTCGGCGGCAGCGGCCAATGCGATCGCTCCGCAACTGATCGTTCGTGCTTCCAGTGCCCAGCGAGGGACCGCCATGGACTGACACCGACGCATGCAGCACCGATGTCGTTTTTTGCACCACCTAGAAGAACACAACAATGATCCCGTTGACCGCCCTGGGAGGGCTTTAGTCATGAAGAAATCGCGTTCCGCCTCCAACCTGCCCGCACGCAGCCTGCTGTGCTGCGCGCTGGCCACCTGCCTGTTCGCCACGATGCCGGCGATGGCCCAGTCCAGCAGCGCGACCCTGCGCGGCCAGGTCGCCGCCGCCCAGGCCGGCACCGAAGTCACCGTCACCAACGTCGCCACCGGCTCGGTGCGTCGCGCGCCGATCGCCGCCAACGGCAACTACACCGTGGTCGGCCTGCCGCCGGGCACCTACAAGGTCGAGGCCAACGGCGTCACCAAGACGGTGACCCTGCAGGTCGCGTCCTCGTCCACCGTCGATCTCGACGCCGGCACCACCGCCGCCGGCGGCAACGCGACCACCCTGGACACCGTCACCGTCAGCGCGCCGCTGCTGAAGGACGTCAAGACCTCGGAAGTGGGCAACGTGGTGTCGCTGCACCAGATCCAGCAGCTGCCGCAGGCCACCCGCAACTTCCTGGAGTTCGCCGACACCGTGCCGGGCATGGTGTTCCAGATCGACGGCAACGGAAACACCAAGCTGCGCGGCGGTGCATCCAATGCCAGCGCCGGCAACCTGTACATCGACGGCGTCGGCCAGAAGAGCTACGTCAAGGGCGGCGGCATCGCCGGCCAGAGCGACACCCAGGGCAACCCGTTCCCGCAGTTGGCGATCGGCGAGTACAAGGTCATCACCTCCAACTACAAGGCGGAGTACGGCCAGATCAGCGGCGCGGCGATCACCGCGGCCACCAAGTCCGGCACCAACGAGTTCCACGGCGAAGCCTTCTACCGTTACACCGACCAGGATCTGCGCGACAAGCGTCCCGACGAAGCGAACGGCAAGATCGATTCGCAGACCAAGGAATACGGCTTCGCCCTGGGCGGCCCGATCATCCAGGACCGCATGCACTTCTTCGTCGCCTACGAAGGCAAGGAGAACGTGGTGCCCAAGAGCGTGCAGGCGGACAGCACCGCGCAGCCTTACGTCGGCCTGCTGCCGTCCAACCTGTCGAGCCAGTTCGGTGCGGCCAACATGCCGTTCACCGAGGACCTGTACTTCGGCAAGATCGATTTCGAACCGACCGATCGCGACCGCATCGAACTGAGCGGCCAGTACCGCGACGAGACCCAGACCGGCAACGTCGGCGGCACTAGCACGCCGGAGCACGGCACCAACAAGATCAACAAGGACAAGCGCGCCAACATCCGTTGGCAGCACAGCGCCGACAACTGGTTCAACGAGCTGATCGTCGGCACCGAGGATTCGGAGAACAACCCGAATCCGAAGAGCATCGGCAATGGCGTCGTCTACAAGTACCTCAACTACAACGATCCCAACGTCGGCGAATACACCTTCCTGGAAACCGGCTCCGCCGGCGGTCTGAACGTGCAGCGCAAGAGCCAGAAGGGCTGGTTCCTGCAGAACGACCTGACCTTCACCAGCTTCCAGTGGCATGGCGAGCACACCATCAAGATGGGCGTCAGCTACAAGGACATCAAGCTGACCTCGCAGGATGCCGCTGCGCTCAACCCGCAGTTCAGCTATGCGGTCAACAACAACGGCGTCGCCGCCACGCCGTATCGCGTGGACTACGTCGCGCCGTACAACACCCCCGGCCAGAAGGCCACGGTGGAGTCGCCGTCCAAGCAGTACGGCATCTACATCCAGGACGACTGGGCGGCGACCGACAAGCTGATGATCAACGTCGGCGTGCGTTGGGACTACGAGGACAGCCCGGCCTACACCGACTTCGTCACCTCGCAGGCCTTCGTCAACGCGCTGTACTCCAACGATCCGGCCAACCCGGGCCAGCCCTGGGCCAACCGCCTGCTGCCCAGCGGCATCAATGTCGCCGACTACATCAGCACCGGTCGCAACCGCAAGAACTTCAAGGATGGCTGGGCACCGCGCCTGGGCTTCTCCTACGACTTCTTCGGCGACGAGAGCTCGGTGCTGCACGGTGGCGCCGGCCGCTCCTACGATCGCAACCTGTTCGAACAGCTGGCGCTGGAAACCAGCAAGGCCGCGCTGTCGCCGGTCGCGGTGTACTTCCAGAACCCGGCTACCGGCCAGTGCTACCGTGGCGACCGCGTCTGCACCGCGTGGGATCCGCGCTACCTCAATGGCGTTGACCAGTTGAACACCATCCCCGGCGTCAGTGGCAGCGCCGAACTGTTCATGTTCAACAACCACCTGAAGACGCCGTACAGCGACCAGTACAGCATCGGCATCACCAACCAGGTCGGGGACTGGCAGACCGACGTGACCTTCCAGCGCGTGCTCAGCTACGACGGCTTCGCCATGTCGCTGATCAACCGCTACCCGGATGGTTCCTACTTCCAGAACGGCAGCGCCCCGTGGGGCCAGCCGGTGCCGGGCTACCAGAACACGATCCTGGGCATGAATGGCCTGGAGCAGCGCAGCAGCCAGGTGCTGCTGTCGGCCGACAAGCCGTACACCAAGGAATCGGGCTGGGGTCTGACCCTGTCGTACACCCACACTAGCGCGCGTCAGAACCGCAACATCGACGAGCCGTACGCGTTCGACAAGGCGACCATCCACGACTATCCGTTCGTGAAGTCCGATGCCGTGTCGGCGCACCGCTTCGTCGCCTCCGGCTCGATCGACGGCCCGTGGGGCCTGACCTTCGGTGCCAAGGTGGTGCTGGCCACGCCGGAGCCGATCAACACCATCGCGTGCTATGGCAAGACCGATCCCGATGGCGCGACCTGCCAGCAGGTGGCGGCGGTGCCGCCGGGCAGCGGCAAGTTCCTGGTCGGCGGCAAGATCTGGGGCTACCGCACGGTCGACTTCCAGGCGACCAAGGACTTCACCGTGTACAACGACTTCAAGTTGACGGCGCGCGTGAACCTGCTCAACGCCTTCAACTTCAAGAACTACGCGTCGTACTCGTACAACGATTTCGGCTCCAATGGCCGTTTCGATCCGAACATCACCATCAACAAGACCGGCGACATCATGTACGTGCCGCGGACGGTGACCTTCGAGATCGGCGCCAAGTTCTGATCCACCGTATGACCCACGCGCGTGCCCGACCGGCGCGCGTGGGGTTTCAACGGACGGGGCCGCGTGGCCCCGTCCGCGTTTGCGGTCGCCTCTTTCCTCGGTACAGGACCCTGCACGCATGATCGCCGCCCCTCTCCGCAACCTGGTCATCGTCGGCGGCGGCACTGCCGGCTGGATGGCCGCTGCCGCGCTGGTGCGTGTGCTGGGCCCCGACTACCGCATCACCTTGATCGAGTCCGAGCAGATCGGCATCGTCGGCGTCGGCGAGGCCACCGTGCCGCACATCAAGGCCTTCAACAATCTGCTCGGCATCAACGAGGCCGAGTTCGTGCGCCATACCCAGGGCAGTTTCAAGCTCGGCATCGAGTTCGCCGACTGGCAACGCCCGGGCACGTCCTACGTGCACGGCTTCGGCACCGAGATCGGGCATCCGCTCGGGCTGCTGCCGTTCCAGCAGTACTGGTTCAAGCAGGCGCTGGCCGGCAAGGCCAGGCCGCTGGGCGCCTACACGCTCAACACCGTCGCCGCCAAGCGCGACCGGTTCATGACCTCGGCCACCGACGTGCCGCCGAATTCGCCGCTGGCCAACATCGCCTACGCCTACCATTTCGATGCGGCGCTGTATGCGGGCTTCCTGCGCCGCTACGCCGAGCAGCGCGGGGTGACCCGGCGCGAAGGCATCGTCGAGGAGGTGCAGCTGCACCCGGAATCGGGCGACGTGCGCGCGGTGCGCCTGGCCTCGGGCGAGGCGATCGCCGGCGACCTGTTCATCGATTGCTCCGGCTTCCGCGGCCTGCTGATCGAGCAGGCGCTGCACACCGGCTACCACGATTTCAGCCATTGGCTGCCGTGCGACCGTGCGCTGGCGGTGCCTTGCGCCAAGGTCGGCCCGCCCACGCCGTACACCCGCGCCACCGCGCGCGCCGCCGGCTGGCAGTGGCGCATCCCGCTGCAGCACCGCACCGGCAACGGCTACGTGTACTGCAGTGCGCACATCAGCGACGACGAGGCCGCGGCCACGCTGCTGGCGAACCTCGACGGCCCGGCCCTGGCCGATCCGCGGCCGCTGCGCTTCGTCACCGGGCGCCGCAAGCAGGTGTGGAACCGCAACGTGGTCGCGCTGGGCCTGGCCAGCGGCTTCATGGAGCCGCTGGAATCGACCAGCATCCACTTGGTCCAGTCCGGCATCTCCAAGCTGCTGGAGCTGTTCCCGCGCGAGGGCATCAGCCCGGTGCTGGTGCGGCGCTACAACGAGCGCATCGCCTTCGAGTTCGACCGCATCCGCGACTTCCTGCTGTTGCACTACCATGCCACCGAGCGCGACGACAGCGCGTTCTGGCGGCACTGCCGCAGCATGCCGATCACCCCGGAGCTGCAGGAGACGCTGGCGCTGTTCCGCGACAGCGGCCGCTTCTACCGCAACGGCGAGGAAATGTTCGCCGAGATCAGCTGGGTGCAGGTGATGGTGGGGCAGGGCATCCTGCCGCGCGCCTACCATCCGCTGGTGGACCAGGTGCCGCAGGCCGATCTGGAGCGCTTCATGGCCAGCGTCGAGCAGACCATCGGCCATTGCGCCGACGCGATGCCGCCGCACCAGGCCTTCATCGACCGCTATTGCGCGGCCAGGCCTGTGTGAGCACGGCCCGCGCCGCGCGGGCACAAAAAAAGAGGCCACGCGCACCAGGCGCGGGCCTCTTCAAATCCGACCGAAGCCGGAGAACGGTATGGCACATCTCCGGCAGAGCCGGACGCTGGGCATGCTACCGGCACGCCGAAGCTAAAGCAACACTTTACAATTTATTGCCTAAGTCATTGATTTAAAATCAATGCACAGCGCCGCCAGCCAGTGTCGCCGCGATCTCCCGCTGGATCGCCTCGGCGGCAGCACGCGGATCGGCCGCCTGGCGGATCGGCCGGCCGACCACGATCGCATCGGCGCCGTCGGCGAAGGCCTGGGCCACGCCGACGGTGCGCTGCTGGTCGTCGCCGACCGGGCCGCCCGGGCGGATGCCGGGGCAGACGATGGAGAAGCCGGCGCCGGTGGCGCGGCGGATCGGCGCCGCTTCCTGGCCGGACGCGATCACGCCGTCGATGCCGGCCGCCTGCGCGGCCAGCGCGCGCTCCACCACCACGTCTTCCGGCGCGCGGTCGATGCCCATCGACGCCAGGTCGGCGCGGCCCATCGAGGTCAGCACGGTCACCGCCAGCAGGCGCATGTCGCTGCCGTTGGCCTCGGCCGCGGCCTGCATCATCGGCGGGTGCCAGCCGTGGATGGTGCAGTAGTCCACCGGCCACTGCGACAGCCGCCGGATCACCCCGCCCACCGTGGCCGGGATGTCGAAGAACTTCAGGTCCACGAACACCCGCTTGCCGCGCCCGGCCAGCGTGTCCAGCACGTCGAAGTATTCGCCCGAGGCCAGCAGTTCCATGCCGATCTTGTAGAACGCCACCGCATCGCCGAGCCGCTCGATCCACTCCAGCGCCTCGCTGCGCCCGGGCACGTCGAGGGCGAAGATCAGGCGCTCGTGCGGCGCCAGCGCCAGCGGCGCGTGACTCACTGCGCCAGCTCCAGCGCCTGCACCTTGGCCTGGTGGCGTGCGGCGCGCGACTGGGTGAAGTCGTTGTTGAACAGCGCCGGCTCCCAGGAGCCGTAGCTGGGGTTGGGCAGCATCCACCAGCGTTCGCCGAACCAGTCGTGGTACTGCTGCAGCAACTGCGCGCGGCCTTCCGGGGTGTTGGCCACGACCTGCGCGAAGTCGCCGAGCTGGTCGCCGAACTGCATCAGCACGCGGTACTGCTGGCCGACCAGCTTGCGCCGGCAGTTCTTCTCCGAGCCGTTCTGCTCGCAGTCCTTGACCACCGTGCCCAGGCCCAGCAGCACGCTGTTGTCGGCCACCGGCAGGCCGGCGCTGCGCAGGTTGGCCAGGGTCGCGTCGGTCAGGTGCACCGCGCGGTTGGTCACGTACAGCACGGTGATGCCCTTGGCGTCGGCCGTCTTGGCGAAATCGACCACGCCGGGAATCGGCTTGGCCTTCTTCTCGGCCACCCACTGGTCCCAGGTGACCTCGTCGTATTCCTTGCCGTTGCGGATCAGCCGCGCCTGGTAGGGCGAGTTGTCCAGCACCGTCTCGTCCACGTCCATCACCACCGCCGGCTTCAACCCGGTGGCGGCGTTGCCGCGTTCCTCCGGCACCAGCGCGTCCCAGTTCGGTTCCTTCAGCGCCGCATCCAGGCGGTCGGCGGCGGCGCGATAGGTCTGCTCGGCCAGGGCCTGGTACTCGGCCGAGCGCTGCATCCACAGCACTGCGTTGAGGTTGTCGTCGGCCGCACCCGGCGTGGCAGCTGCGGGCGTGGCGGCAGCGGCAGGGGCGGCCGGCTTGGCGGCGGGGTCGGCGACCTGCGCCTGCGGCTTGCAGGCGGACAGGGCGAGCACGGCGCAGGCCAGTGCGGTGCGGGCGATCGGCGTCATCGGGCGTGGGAACCTGGGCAAATGAATCGCGGATTTTAGCCGGTTGCGATGACAGGCGCGGCGCAGCGCGCGGTGGCGCAGGCAGGTCGCCGCGCTCAGGGCGCGAACGTCAGTCCGTGCAGGTCCGGGGCGAGCACCGCCTCGATGGGGTCGGCATCGTCGTGGCCGGCATAGGCGCTGAAGCGGATGCGCAGGCGGTCGTCGCGGACCGTGTAGGGCGTCAGGTCGTCGAGGTCGGGCGCGTCCAGATCGATGTTGTCCAGGCAACTGGACACCGGCACCCGCGCCAGGATCGACGGCGTGCCGTGCAGATCGACCACGGTCAGCGCCATCTCCGCACCGGCGCCGCAGTAGCCGTGTCCATCCCCGGGCGAGGAACGGCGCACCGACAGGTACAGCAGGCGGTCGCGCGCCAGATACGGCTGCAACCGGGTCGGCAGCAGGCGGATGGCGCGCGCGCTGCCGATCAGCTCCGGTGCGTAGGCGCGCGGGATGGTTTCCAGCACGGTGGGTGCGCGCCCCGGCACCTGCAGCACGATGCGGCCGGCGCGATAGGCCAGATGCAGGACGCCGCGGCGTGGATCGCAGACCTCGGTCTCGGCCAGCGCGGCCGATGCCGCGCCGCAGCCCGTCGGCGTCGGCGTTGCGGCGCTGTGGGCAGCGGGCGAGGCCAGGGCCAGCAGGAGGAGGAGCGGCAGCATGCGAGGCCTTCGAGGTGTGAGCCAAGAGTGTGGCAGCCGCCGTGGATTGCGCGCCAGTTGTGATGCAGGTCCTTTGCGGAAGTGACGAAATTCTCGCAAGCGCCCGTTTTGCAGGGGATTTACCGACAGCGTGTCGGGAGCCTCCCGATGCCGCCGCGCTGTGGTTTCCACCACACTTCCAAGTATGGAAAACCGCGCGACGCGGCGCCTGGTGCGCTGCGACGCGATCGCGCCTGCACCGCAGGCAAACGCGGGAAGCGTCACAGGGGACGTCGCAGTGGATCGCCGGAGAAAAGGAGCTTCTCGCATTGTGCTGGCTGCGTGCCTGTTCGCCAGCGTGCCCATGGCGCAGGCGCAGGAACCGCCGAGCACGCTCGATCGCCAGGAACAGCTGCGCCAGGCCGAGCAGGTCCAGCGCCAGCAGGAGCAGGACCGGCAGGCGCCGTTCGTCGGCCCGCGCGAGGCCGAAGCGCCGGCGGACATGCGCAGCACCATCTTGCCGACCGAAGCCCTGTGCTTCCCGATCCAGCGCGTCCGCCTCAGCGGCGCCGGTCCCGACGCGGCGCGCTTTTCCTGGCTGTGGCAGTCGCTGCGCCGCTACGAGGGCCGCTGCATCGGCACGGCCGGCATCGACCTGATCCGCCGCCGCGCGCTGGACCAACTGGTCGCGCGCGGCTTCGTCACCACTCGCATCGGCGTTCCGGCGCAGGACCTGTCCCGCGGTGAGCTGCGCTTCGAACTGCTGCCCGGGCGCCTGCGCCAGGTGCGGGTGCAGTCGGCGGACGGCCGTGTGTTCTGGCGCGGTGCGCTGCCGCTGCGGCCGGGCGACGTGCTCGACTTGCGCGCGATCGAGCAGGGCGTGGAGCAGTTCAAGCGGGTGCCGTCGCAGGACGCCAAGATCGATATCGCGCCGGGCGAGCAGCCGGGCGAGTCGGACCTGCTGATCACCATGCAGCGCAGCAAGCGCTGGCGCGCGGTGCTCAACGCCGACGATTCGGGCGTGCAGGCGACCGGCCGCTACCAGGGCGGTGTCGATTTCGCGCTGGATGCGCCGCTGGGCATCAACGACCTGCTCTCGATCGGCTACAACCACGACCTGGTGGACGATGGCGCCGCGCGCGGCACCCGCGGCAACAGCCTGTCCTACAGCGTGCCCTGGGGCTGGTGGACGTTCTCCCTGTCGCTGTCGTCGTATCGCTACCACCAGCAGGTGGACGGCTTCCGCCAGAGCTTCCAGTCCAGCGGCAGCTCCGACAGCGCGCAACTGGATCTGCAGCGGGTGATCCACCGCACCGGCACCAGCAAGACCACGCTGGGCATGGTGGTGGCCAAGCGCGCCGCACGCAGCTACCTGGACGGTGTGGAGATCGGCATCCAGCGCCGTCACACCACCAGTGCCGAGTTCTACCTCAGCCATCGCCATTACCTGGGCAAGCTGCAGCTGGACACGCGCCTTGGGCACCGCCGCGGCACCCCGTGGTTCGACGGGCAATGGACCGGCTACGACCCGGCGGTGGGCTTCCCCGGCTACCGCTACGGCGTCACCACCCTGGATGTCAGCGCCGGCCTGCCGTTCGCGCTGGGCCCGGTGGCGATGAGCTGGGACAGCAGCGTGCATGCGCAGACCTCGCCGCACCTGTTGCTGGGTTCGGAATTCATCACCCTGGGTGGGCGCTACAGCGTGCGCGGCTTCGACGGCGAACGCACCCTCGGCGCCGAGCGCGGCGCGTACTGGCGCAACAGCCTCAACCTGCCGGTGCAGCGCCTGGGCATCACCCCGTACCTGGGCGTGGATGCCGGCCGCATCGCCGGGCCCAGCGCCGCCGGCCTGGCCGGGCGCAGCCTGGTCGGCGGCTTCGTCGGCGTGCGTGGCGCGCGCGGCGGGCTCAGCTGGGATGGCTTCGCCGGCTGGGACCTGCATGCGCCACGCGACTTCCACAGCGCGCAGCCGGCCTACGGCGTGCGCCTGATCTACCAGTTCTGACACGTCCTGCCGCCGGCCGGCGGCAGGCAACGCGATGGGTTTTGCCGCGGTGTGCGGCACGAGAGAGACGACGATGCACATGGACCGTACCGACGACCGCCGCCACTGCCTGCTCGAGCCGCTCAAGCGCGGCCTGGCCGCGCTGCTGTGCTGCACCGTCACCTGGACCTCGCTGCCGCTGTACGCGCAGGTCGCACCGGTCGCCAATCCGGACGGACGCCAGCCCGGCCAGCAGGCCGCCGCCAACGGCGTGCCGGTGGTCGACATCGTCGCCCCCAACGCACGCGGCGTCTCGCACAACCGCTATTCGCGCTTCGACGTCGGCAGCAACGGCCTGATCCTCAACAACAGCGCGCAGATCTCCAAGACCGAACTCGGCGGCTACATCGCCGGCAACGACAACCTGAAGAACAGCGGCGCGGCCACGCTGATCCTCAACGAAGTCACCTCCACCACCAGCCGCCTGCAGGGCTATACCGAAATCGCCGGGGCCAAGGCGCAGTTGGTGATCGCCAATCCCAACGGCATCGTCTGCGACGGCTGCGGCTTCCTCAACACCTCGCGCGTCACCCTGGCCACCGGCACCCCGCTGCTCGGCGCCGACGGCGCCTTGAACGGGTTTTCCATCACCGGCGGTGCGCTGAGCATCGGCAGCAACGGCCTGGACGCGTACAACGTGGACCGCCTGGATCTGCTGTCGCGGCAGTTGAGCGTGGGCGGTTCGGTGTGGGCCAAGGATCTGCTGGCCAGCGCCGGTGCGCAGCGTATCGGCTACGACGGCATGCTGCTGGAGGTGCTGCCGGGCAGCGACGGCGCACCGCCGGCGATCGGCATCGACGTGGCGTACCTGGGCGGCATGTACGCCGACCGCATCCGCCTGATCGCCACCGAAGCCGGTGTCGGCGTGGTCAGCCGCGGCACCCTGTCCGCGCAGAGCGGCAGCCTGCAGATCGACAGCGCCGGCCAGCTCAGCCTGGCCGGCACCGCGGTGGCCCGCGACGACGTCGACCTGCGCGCGGCCGGCGCGCTGAGCCAGCATGGCGTGCTCGGCTCGCAGCAGGCCGGCGTGCGCCTGCGCGCCGCGCAACTGGCGCTGAGCGGCGACACCATCGCCCATGGCCTGCTCGATGCCGCGGCCAGCGGCGCGCTGGCGCACAGCGGGCGCAGCAGCGCCGGCGCCATCAGCTTGTTCGGTTCGGAGCTGGATGCCGGCGGCAGCCTGTACAGCGGCGGCGATCTGGCGCTGAGTGCCAGCGGCGAGTTGCGCAGCAGCGGCAGCGCCTACGCCGGGGGCGCAGCGCAGCTGCAGGCCGGCGCGGCCTGGCTGCAGCGCGCCGGCACCGTGCAGAGCGCCGGCAGCCTCGCGGTGCAGGCGGCGCGGATCGATGCGGCCGGCGTGCTCGACGCCGGCGCCGGCCTCAGCCTGCGCAGCGACGCCGACATGCGCCTGTCCGGCCTCGCGCAGTCCTGGCAGGACGCCAGCGTGCAGGCCGGTGGACGCCTGGACACGCTCGGCCAGCTCAGCGCCGGCGGGCGCCTGGACCTGGGCGCGGCGGCGATCGGCAATGCGGCCGGTGCGGTGGTCTCGGCCGGTGGCGACATCGCGCTGGCGACGCCGGGCGCGCTGGACAACGCCGGCACCCTGTATGCCGGACGCGACCTGCGCATCGACGCGGCCAGCGTCGGCAACACCGGCGGCAGCTACGCCGGGCGTAACGCCACGCTCGCCAGCACTGCGGCGCTGAACAACAGCGGCAGCCTGGTGGCCGGCGCGGCGCTGAGCGTGGACGCGGCGCAACTGCGCAGCAGCGGCGAACTCGGCAGCCAGGGCGGCGATGTCGCACTGCGCAGTCGCGGCGACCTGGCCCTGGCCGGGCAGGTGGCGGCAAAGGGCGCGCTGACCGCGCAGGCCGGCGGCGCCTTGCTGCAATCGGGCACCCTGGGCGCGGGCAGCGCGCAACTGCAGGCGGCGGGCGACGCCACGCTGGATGGTGTGGTGCGCACCGATGGCGATCTGCAGCTGAGTGCCGATGGCCAGTTGCGCAGCAGCGCCACCTTGGGGGCCGGCGGCAACGCCACGCTGCATGCGCAGGGCGCGTTGCTGCAGAGCGGGCAGGTGCAGAGCGGCGGCGCACTGGCGCTGGACGGTGCCAGCATCGCCCAGGCCGGCGTGCTGGATGCCGGCACCACACTGGCGCTGCGCAGCGCCGGCGACCTGTCGCTGGCCGGCACCGTGCAATCGCGTGGCGACCTCGCGCTGAGCAGCGCCGGGGCGCTGCAGAACCAGGCCCAGGTGGTGGCCGGCGGCGCGCTCAGCGCCAACGCCGTCAGCCTGAGCAACGCCGCTGGCGCCAGCCTGTCGGCCCTGGGCGATGCCAGCCTGAGCAGTGCGACCGTGCTGTCCAACGACGGCCACCTGTACGCCGGTGGTGCGCTCGGCCTGCGCGCCGGCAGCCTCGCGCAGACCGGCTCGGCCAATGCCGGCACGACGCTGACGCTGACCGTCGATGGCGCCGTCGCCAACCAGGGCGATCTGGTCGGCGGTGACGCCGTGCAGCTCGATGTGGGCAGTCTCGCCAGCAGCGGCCAGCTCGGCAGCCAGCGCGGCCAGGTCGTGCTGAACAGCCGCGGCGACATGCAACTCGACGGCGTGGTCGTGGCCGCCGGCGCCTTGAACGCGCAGGCGCTCGGCGATCTGCAGCAGCGCGGCAGCCTGCGTGCGGCCGGCGTGCAGCTCGCTGCCGCGGGCAGCCTGGGCGTGGCCGGCACGGTGCAGAGCACCGACACCCTGCAACTGCAGGCGCAACGTGCGTTGCGCGTGGACGGCCAGGCCAGCGCGAGCGGCGCGGTCGGCGTCAGCGCCGCCAGCGTTGCGCTGGGGAACGGCGCCATCCTGCAGAGCGCGACCACCCTGCAGGTGGACACCGCCGCGCTGGACAGCCAGGGCGCGTTGGACGCAGGCACCGATCTGCGCCTGCACAGCACGGGCGACATGCACCTGGCCGGCCTCGCCCAGGCCGGGCGTGACGTCGCGGTGCTGGCCGATGGCACTCTGGACAACCAAGCCAAGGTGTTCGCCGGGCGCGCGCTGCAGCTCACCGCCGCCAGCGCCAGCAACCAGGCGCAAGGCCAGTGGCTCGCGCAGACGACGCTCGACGCCAACGTGCAGGGCAACGTCGACAACGCCGGTCTGGTACAGGCCGGCCAGGCCGCGACCTTGAACGTGGGCAGCCTGCAACAGAGCGGCCGCAGCTATGCCGGCGATACGTTGACCGTGCAGGCGGCCACCGCACTGACCAACAGCGGTGACTTGATCGGCAAGCACGATGTGGCGATCAGCGCCGCCAGCGTGGCCAGCAGCGGCCAGCTCGGCAGCCAGGATGGACAGCTCGGCGTCGTCAGCGCCGGCGATCTGCAAGTGACCGGCACCCAGATCGCCGGCACCGCGCTGCGCCTGCAGGCGGCGGGCGATCTGCTGCACGGCGGTACCAGCAAGGCGCAGTCCGTGCAGCTGGAGGCGGGGCGCGATCTGAGCATGGCCGGCACGGTGCAAAGTGCGTCGACCCTGCAGGCGCAGGCGCTGCGCGCGCTGCAACTGGACGGGCAGGCGCTGGCCGGCGGCAACGTGCAGCTGCGCGGCGCCAGCGTCGGCACCGGCAGCGCCGCGGTGCTGCAGAGCACCGCGGCCATCGCCGTGGACGGCGGCAGCATCGACAGCCAGGGCGCGCTCGACGCCGGCACCGACCTGACCCTGCACAGCCAGGACGCGTTGCGCCTGGCCGGCATCGCCCAGGGCGGCAACGACGTGCGGCTGACCGCCGCCGGTGCGTTCGACAACAGCGCCCGCGTGGTGGCCGGGCGCGATCTGCAGGTGCAAGCGGCGAGCGCGGTCAACCGCGCTGCCGGCACGCTGGCCGCCGGCCGCGGGCTGGATCTGCACATCGATGGACTGCTCGACAACGCCGGCCTGCTGCGCGGCGAGCAGGCGCTGACCCTGCAGGCGGGCAGCCTGCAGCACAGCGGCACGCTCTCCACCGGCCGGGCGCTGACGCTGCGCAGCAGCGGCGCGATGGACAACCGCGGCAACGTGATCGCCGGCGGCGACCTGCTGGTGGACGTGGGCAGCCTCAGCAACAGCGGCCAGCTCGGCAGCCAGAACGGCCAGGTCACGCTCACCAGCCAGGGCGACCTGCAGCTGGGCGGCAGCGTGATCGCCGCGCAGGCATTGAACGCCACCGCGCTGGGCGACCTGCGCCTGGACGGCGTGGCCAAGGCGCGCGCGATCGCCCTGAGCGGGCGCGATGTGGGCGTTGCCGGTGCGTTGCAGAGCGCCACCGGCGCGACGCTGCAGGCGCAGCGCGCGCTCAGCGTCGATGGCCAGGCATTGGCCACCGGCGACCTGCAACTGCAGGGTGCCAGCGTGACCACCGGCAGCGCGGCGGTGCTGCAGAGCACGGCCGGCGCCATCACCCTGCAAGGCGGCAGCCTCGACAGCCGCGGCACGCTCGACGCCGCCACCGATCTGGCCTTGCGCAGCGATGGCACCCTGGCCGTGGCCGGCGTCGCCCAGGCCGGGCGCGACGTCGCGCTCGCCGCAGGCACCCAGCTGACCAATGCCGCGCAGGTGCTGGCCGGCCGCGACCTCAGCGTCGCCGCCACCGGCATCGCCAATGCCCAAGGCGGCAGCCTCGCCGCGAAGGGCGCGCTGGCCCTGACCACCGCCGGCACCCTCGCCAACGCCGGCAACCTGCAGTCCGGCCAGGCCATGACCCTGCAGGTCGGCGATCTGCAGCACAGCGGCCAGGCCTACGCCGGCGACACGCTGAGCCTGCGCGCCAGCGGCGCCATCGACAGCCAGGGCGAGCTGATCGCCAAGCGCGACCTGCAGCTCGACGCCGCGCGCATCGCCAGCACCGGCCAGCTCGGCAGCCAGAGCGGCCAGGTGGCGCTGACCAGCCAGGGTGATCTGACATTGGGCGGCACCGTCGCCGCCGCCAGCGGACTCAGCGCGCAGGCGCAGGGCGATCTGCTGCAGACCGGCACGCTCAGCGCACAGGCGCTGGACCTGCGCGCCGGGCGCGACCTGGCGCTGGGCGGCCAGCTCGCCACTACGCAGGGATTGCAGGCACAGGCGCAGCGCGACCTGCAAGTAAACGGCAGCATCAGCGCCGGCCAGGACGCCACCCTGCAGGCCGGCGGCACCCTGCGCAGCGGCAGCCAGAGCGTGCTGCACAGCGCCGGCGCGCTGCAATTGAACGGCGCGGCCATCGACAGCCAGGGCACCGTCGACGCCGGCACCACGCTGGCGATGACCAGCACCGGCGATCTCGCCCTCGGCGGCCTGGTGCAGGCCGCTTCGACGCTCGACCTGCGTGCCACCGGCGCACTCACCAACGCCGCCCAGCTGGTCGCCGGCAGCGACCTGAGCCTCACCGCCGCCAGTGCCACCAACAGCGGCAGCGGCACGCTCGCTGCCCTGGGCAACGCCACCTTCACCGTGAGCGGCCTGCTCAGCAACGCCGGCGCGCTGCGTGCGCGCCAGCGCCTGCAGCTGGACGTCGGTTCGCTGCAGCAGACCGGCCGCAGCTACGGCGTGCAGCGCCTGGCGCTGACCGCCAACGGTGCGGTCGACAACCGCGGCGACCTGATCGCCGGCAGCGCCTTGCGTGTGCAGGCAGCCAGCGTCGCCAGCAGCGGCCAGCTCGGCAGCGAAACCGGCGACGTGGCCCTGGTCAGCCAGGGCGATCTGAACCTGGGGGGCACCCTGGCCTCGGCCGGCGTGTTCAGCGCACAGGCCGGCGGCGCGCTCAACCAGAGCGGCGCCTTGAGCGCGGCGACCACGCTGCAACTGCAGGCGCACGGCGACCTGACCGTGGCCGGCACCCTCAACGCCAACCAGGTCGTGCTCGGCAGCGACGCCAGCGTGCTCCAGCACGGCACCGTCAGTGGCGCGGACATCGCGCTGCAGGGCCAGCGCATCGACAACGCCGGGCAGACCCTGTCCAGCGGCAATCTGCGCCTGAGCGGCGGCGATGTCGCCATCGGCGGCGTGGCCGCGGCCGGCGTGCGCGCCGATGGCAGCCTCGGCAACAGCGGCGCGCTGACCCTGCATGCCGATGGCACGCTCAGCGCCAGCGGCCGCCTGATCGCCGCCGGCAACCTCGCTGCCGATGCCACGCAACTCGCGCTGGCCGGCAGCACCGCCCGCGTCGGCGGCAACGCCACGCTGACCGCAAGCGGCGACGTCGACCATCGCGGCGCCGACCTGCTGGCCGGCGGCCTGCTCACCGTGCGCGCCGGTGGCGCGCTGGACAACAGCGCGCTCAACGGCGTCGGCGGCACGCTGCAGGCGGCGGGCCTGGACCTGGGCGCGGCGACGCTGCGCAACGGCAGCGGCAGCCTGGTGCAGAGCGGCAGCGGCACCACCCGCATTGCCGTCACCGGCGCGTTCGACAACACCAGCGGCCGCCTGGTCAGCAACGGCGGCGACCTGCAACTCGGTGCCGCGTCCATCAACAACGCGCAAGGGCGCATCGAGCACGCCGGTAGCGGCACGCTCACGGTCAGCAGCAGCGGCGCCCTCGGCAATGCCGGCGGGCGCATCCTCACCCAGGGCCAGCTGCAGCTCAGCACCGGCAACACGTTCGACAACCAGGGCGGCGCCATCGCCGCGGCCGGCGATGCCAGCGTCACCGCGGCCGGCCTGGGCAACATCGGCGGCAGCGTGTCCGCACGCGGCTTGAATGTGCAACTGGGCAGCGGTGCGCTCGACAACCGCCTCGGCGTGGTGCAGGCCACCGGCGGCAGCCTGGTGCTGCGCGCCGACAGCCTCGAAAACCGCGGCGGCACCATGCAGGCGCTGAGCAGCGGTGGTGCGGGTGGCGACCTGCGCGTGGATCTGGCGCATACGTTGAACAACGACGCGGGCGTGATCGGCGCCAGCACCGATCTGACCCTGAACGCGGAGAACGCGAGCAACAGCGGCGGGACCCTGCAGGCCGGGCGCGACCTGGCGTTGAACGCGCGCGGCCAGCTCGACAACCACCAGAGCGGCCGCATCGGCGCCGCTCGCGACCTCAGCGTCGCCGTCACCGGCGCGCTGCTCAACAGCGGCGGCCAGCTCGACAGCGGCAACGCCATGACCCTGTCCGGCGGCCGCATCGACAACAGCCAGGGCAGCATCGTCAACAACGGCGGCGGCCTGACCCGGCTCACCACCGGCGGCGAGTTGCGCAACGTCGGCGGCAGCCTGGGCGGGCGCGGCAGCGTCGTGCTCGACGCCGCCAACATCGCCAACGGCAGCGGGCAACTGGTCGCCGGCGGCGACCTGATCGCCAACACCAATGCGCTCGACAACCAGGGCGGCAGCGTCTACGCCGGCGGCAGCATGCTGTTGCAGCGGAGCGGCGCCACGCTCGACAACCGCAACGGCAGGATCAAGGCCGAACAGGCGGTGCGCCTGAATCTGCAGAGCCTGAGCAACAGCGGCGGGCAGATCGGCGCCGGCAGCAGCGCCGGCGGCGCGGGCGACGTGGTCATCGACACCGTCGGCTTCGACGGCGGCGGCAGCATCCTCGGCCAGAACCTGCTCGACCTGACCATCCGCAGCGATTACACCCATCGAGCCGGTGCCGACATCACCAGCAACGGCGACTTCCGCCTGGCGGTGGGCGGCAACTTCGTCAACGCCTCGACGCTGCAGGCCGGGCGCAGCCTGGGCATCAATGCTAGCAGCATCAACAACGTGGCCGGCGCCAGCATGCGCTCGGGCAACGTGCAGTTGAACACCGGCGGCAGCGTCAGCAACGCCGGCGACCTCTCCGCCAGCGGCAACCTGCAGGTCACTGCCGGGTCGGTGTCCAATACCGGCAGCCTGGTCGGCGGCAACGTGCTGGTGGACACCGGCACCCTGGTCAACGGCGCCGACCTGGGCGGCGCCACCGACAACGCCGCCTACGGCAGCGCGCTGATCGGCGCCACCAGCGGCATGACCCTGCTGGTGCGCGACCAGTTGGTCAACCGCGATGCGCGCATCTTCAGCCTCGGCAACATCGCCATCGGCGCCGCGCGCGACGGCAACGGCACGCTCACCGCGCGCACCGGCACGCTGGACAACGTCTCCGGCAGCATCGAGGCCGATGGCAGCATCCTGATTGCGGCGAACCAGATCAACAATCGGCGAAGGGTGCTGAATACCCAGACCGGCCCGCTGTCGGATGCGGACAAAGCAGCGGCTAATGCAGCGATGCCGAGCGAGCGGATCGACAGCAGAAGCATCGTCTATCCCAAGGTCCCGTACTACATCTATTACCCGTATCGTGGCGAGGCGCCAGGCGTATTCCGCAGCTATTCTGTTGAGCAGCGCGAACGCCTGATCGCGGCTAGCGCCGAAGGGCGCATCGCGGCCGGTGGCAACATCGCCCTGTCCGGCAGCGTGACCAACAATGCATCGACGATTGCTGCTGCTGGCGCGCTGATGGTCAACCAGCGCGGTGTCGCAGGTCTTTACGACGGCATGGTCACTGGCAACGAGTCCGTGGCGAACCAGGCGCTGGCGCTGAAGCAGCAGGTTGTTCAGCGCGATGTGGAGCACAAGGTCACTGCCTACATCGACGACTGTGCGGGAACGCCTGTATCGGGAATCAACAAGGGCAAAAAACCGATCTGCGGGTACGACGAGACGCAGGTGGAACTATCCAGCACCACCGTCGACTCCAGCTACATCGCCCTCGCCGCCAACATGACCGGTGGTCAGGGCGTGGCGATCAGCGGCGCCACCATCAGCAACGGCGCGGTCGGCAGCGACGGCCGCAGCATCGGCGGCGCCTCCTTCAACGCCACCCAGGGCGGGGCCCTGAACCGGTACGGCACGATGAGCGCCGACGGCGCCGGCGGTATCGCCGTGCAGGCGCAGACCGCTGCGACGCCGACCAAGGCCAACGTGGGCAACCATATCGCCACCGCCAGCCTGGGTGCCATCCGCATCGACGACGGCCAGGCCACCCTGGTCGGTGGCAGCAGCGCCACTGCGTCCCAGGTCCAGGCCAGCGGCGTGCAGGCCCAGCTCGGCGGCAGCGGCAGCGGCAGCCGCAGCCAGGTCCAGGCCGGCACCGCGCAGGCGGTGCTGACCGCCGGCAGCGTGCCAGGCCAGTACCAGCAGATCGACCCGGGCACCGGCCAACTGCCACAGGTGGTCGGTGGCGTCGGCGCGCCGCTGGGCAACATCGTGCTGCCGATGGGCGGGCTGTACCGCCTGGTCGGCAGCAACGGCGCCAGCGTCAACACGCTGGGTCGCGCCGCCAACGGCCTGGGCGGGGTCAAGGCCAACACCAGCGCCCCCGGCCGCCGCTACCTGATCGAGACCGATCCGCGCTTCGTCGACTACAACAACTTCATCAGCAGCGATTACCTGCTGGACAAACTCGGCGTGGATCCGCAGTGGACCCAGACCCGCTTGGGCGACGGCTTCTACGAACAGCGCCTGGTGCTGGACCAGATCACCCAGCTCACCGGCCGCCGCTACCTGGGCAACTACGCCGACGGCGTGGCCCAGTACCGCGCCCTGCTCGATGGCGGCGTGGCCGAAGCCGGCACGCTGCACCTGAGCGTGGGCGTGGCGCTGACCGCCGACCAGGTCGCCGCGCTGACCCACGACATCGTGTGGATGGTGGAACAGGAGTATCAGGGCCAGAAGGTGCTGGTGCCGGTGGTGTACCTGTCGTCGAAGACCGCGCTGACCCTGCGCAGCGACGGCGCATTGCTGGCCAGCGACAACGGCGACGTCTCGCTCAACGCCACGGCCGGCCTGAGCAACACCGGCACCATCGGCGGCGCCAATGTCAGCGCCACCGCCGGTAACCTGCTCAACCAGGGCCGCATCGTGTCCAGCGGCACCGTGCAGTTGCAGGCCAATCAGGACCTGCTCAACCTCGGCGGCCAGATCGCTGGCCGCGACGTGCTGCTCAGTGCCGGCCGCGACCTCACCAGCACCACCCGCGACGCCCTCGCCGGCGGCGACCTGCGTTCGGGCATCACTGCCAGCAACAACCTGCTGCTGCAGGCCGGCCGCGACCTCAGCCTCACCGGCACCACCGTGCAGGCCGGCAACAGCGCCGCACTGCTGGCGGGCAACAACCTCACGCTGCAGCCGACCGCCCTGCGCGATGAGTCCGGCCTGACCCGCGGCGGCGATGGCACCAGCCTGACCGTCGGCAACAACCTGTCCCTGCATGCCGGCAACGACCTGCAACTGCACGGCGTGGCGATCGCCGCCGGCGGCGACGCCGCATTGCAGGCCGGGCACGACCTGTCGCTGACCCCGGTCACCGACGCCAACGGCAAGGCCACGGTGCGCACCAGCATCGCCACCGGCGGCAGTCTGCAACTGGCCGCCGGCAACGACCTCACCATCCGCCAGGCGCAGGTCAAGGCCGATGGCAACCTGATCGCCACGGCTGGGCACGATCTCAATGTCACGTCGGTGCTGGGCGACAGCCGCACCGTCACCGACCAGAGCCGCCAGGGCAAGACCAGGGTCGTCACCACCACGACCACCCAGGACCTCGACCAGCAGGCGCTCACCGCCGGCGGCAACCTGGTGCTGAGCGCGGGCCACGACGTCAACCTGACCGCGGCCAAGCTCGACGCCGGCAAGGGTTTGGCGGTGGTCGCCGGCAACGACCTCAACAGCACCACGCTGACCACGGTCGACAGCAGCACCACCCTGGAGACGCGCAAGCGCTTCAAGCAGACCACCAGCACCCGCGACGAGACCGTCCACGGCAGCGAGTTCACCGCTGGCGGCGACATCGCCCTGCAGTCCGGCCACGACGTGAACCTGACCGCGGCCAACCTGTTCACCGACAAGGGCGCGCTGGCCGTGTCCGCCGGCAACGACGTCAACCTGCTCGCCGCGCAGGAGCAGCACGACGCCGTGCAGGACATGCAGAAGAAGAAAAAGGGCTTCCTGTCCAGCAAGACCACCACCACGCATGACGAGTGGCACGACAGCCTTGCTGTCGGCACCTCGCTGGACGCCGGCAGCGTGCAGATCAAGGCAGGCAACGACATCGCCGTGGTCGGCTCGACCGTGCTGGCCCAGCAGGACGCGCGCCTGGTGGCCGGCAACGATGTGGCCATCGTCTCGGCGCAGGACCAGAGCAGCGAGGCGCACAGCAGCGCCCAGAAGAAGTCTGGCTTCAGCGCCAGCTTCTCCGGCGGCGTGGCCAGCCTCGGCTACGGCAAGTCGCGCAGCAGCAGCGACAGCAGCACCGAGAGCACCACCCAGGTGGCCTCGGCGGTCGGTGCCAAGAACGGGAATCTGCTGATCAGTGCCGGCGATCAACTGACCATCGGCGCCTCCGACGTGGCCGCGGGCAAGGACCTGACCCTGGCGGCCAAGGACATCGCGCTGCTCGCGGCCCAGGACACGGTGGACAACCAGTCCAATCAGTCGAGCAAGTCCAGCGGCTTCTCCATCGGTGTGACCTACGACCCGGCCGCGGCGTATCGCAGCGCACGCGATTCGGCGACCAGCAACATGCCCGACAGCGGCTCGACCATGGGCAAGCTCAGCCGGCGCGCCGAAGGCGATACGGCCGGCACCGCGGCCGCGCTGACGCCGGTGGTGATCCAGGCCGGTTCGCACCGCTCCAACGCCAACCAGAACGACAGCACCAGCACTGCGCGGGTGAGCCAAGTCAGCGCCGGCGGCAACCTGACCCTGCTCGCCAGCGACGGCTCGATCACCAGCCAGGGCACGCAACTGTCGGCCGAGGGCAACGCGCTGTTGCTGGCGAGCCAGAACATCGACCTGGGCGTGGCGCATACCACCGAGTCCAGCGGCAACGACAGCCGCGGCAAGGGCTGGAGCTTTAACAATGCGGCGGGCCTGCCGTTCGGCAACTACAACCAGAAAGGCAATGGCAACGGCCAGACCGACACCATCACCGGCACGCAACTGTCGGTGGGCGGCAACGCCAGCCTGAGCACGACCCAGGGCGACATCACCCTGACCGCGAGCAATATCGCGGCACAGGGCGATGTGACCATGCACGCCGCCGGCGACCTGACCATCCAGAGCGGGCAGGACACCGCCGGCAACGCCAACGTCTCGGACAACAAGGCGATCGGCACGGTGGTCATCTCCGACACCGAGCGCTTCTCCGGCTATCACACAGAGAAGCACCGCGACGACAACGCCACGGTGACGCAGGTGGCCAGCAGCGTCGGCAGCCTGGGCGGCAACGTCAATCTGAGCGCGGGCGGCACCTATACGCAGAGCGCCAGCAACGTGGTCGCGGCCAAAGACGTGGACGTGACTGCCGCGTCGATCCAGTTGCTCACCGCCAACGACAGCCACGCCGCGTCCTCGCAGGACGACACGCTGAAAATCGGCGCGTTCGCGCGGGTGAAATCGCCACTGATCGACCTGATCAACAACGTCGATGCGGCGCGCAACTCCGATGGCAGGCTGTCGGCGATGCAGGGCATGGCGGCAGCGGCCAACGGCTATCAAGCGGCCAGCGCCATCAGCAGCATGGCCGGCGGCGCCGGCAGCGGCGCGCTGGTCAGCGTGGAAGCGGGCGTGGGCTACGCCACCAGTACGGAGAAGTACAAGGCCGGCAGCCAGACCGCGCAAGGTTCGACCATCAGCGGCGGCGGCAACGTCAGCCTGACCAGCACCAGCGGCGACCTGCACGTTGTGCAGGGCAACCTGAAGGCCGGCGACACCCTGAGCCTGGACGCAGCACGCGATCTGGTGCTGGAAGCAGGCAAGTCCTCGGGCTCGGAACAGAGCAAGGGCAGCAACGCCGGATTGGAGGTGGGCGTGGGCGCCTCGGTCGGCGCGCAGACCGGCGTCTATGCCTATGTGCAGGCCAGCGTCGGTAGTCACTCCTCCAACGCCGACAGCGCCACGTGGAAGAACACGGAGCTGGCCGCGCAGAACATCTCCCTCACCTCGAAGGGCGACACCACGTTGCGTGGTGCGGTAGCCAAGGCCGACCGCATCGACGTGCAGACCGGCGGCGACCTGACCATCGAGTCGCTGCAGGACACCTCGAACATCCAGTCCAATGAGAGCGGCTATGGCGGCCGCATCCAGGTGTCCTTCGGTACCGCGTGGGACGCCAGCGGCTACGCCAGCACGGCCAAGGCCAACGGCAACTCCTCCGGCGTGACCGAACAGTCGGGCCTGTTCGCGGGCAAGGGCGGCTACCACGTCGACGCAGGCAACTTGAACCTGATCGGCGGCGCGATCGCCAGCACCAATGCGGACAACAGCGACCTGACTGCCACTTCGCTGACCTTCAGCGACCTACAGAACCGGATGGGCTACTCGGCCAGCTCCGGCAGTCTCGCTGGCGGGTTCGGTAGTAGCGGCACGCCGGCCACCGATGCCAACGGCAACCCGGTGGCAGTGAGCGCGGGCGACCAGGCCAAGAACATTGGCAGCAACATCGCCAATGGGAACTATGGCGCAGCCAACAGCGGCGGGCTGGGCGGCAGCTTGCCGATGTACGAAAGCGGCAACGACAGCACGACCACGCGCGCCACGCTGACCGAAGGCAACATCACGATCGGCGGCAAGCGCACCACGGCAGCGGAGACGGGCATCAACACCGATGCCAGCAAGGCGAACGAGGCGCTGGCGACGCTGCCGGACGTGCGCAAGGTGTTGGCCGAGCAGCAGGCGATGGGCGCGGCAGCTGGGACGGTGCTGGAGACCAGTCGGCAGGTGGCTGGCGACATCGCGGCCAGTGCAGCGAAGAAGACCGCCGAGGCGCGCGATGCCTACCTGAAAGGCCTCAATAGCGATGAGCAAGAGGCATTCGCAAAGCTGGATGCGACGGCGCAGCAGAACGTGCTGCTTAGTCAGAGCACGGCTTACAGCGACGCTTACGCCAAAGAAAAGCAATGGGGCACGGGGGGCGAATACAACCGCGCCTTGCAGGCAGTTACCACTGCACTGGTCGGTGGCGTGTCCGGTCAGAGCGGCAAGCAGGTGGCGAGCAACGCGCTGGCGCCGTATGCGGCGCAACTGATTGGGCAGACCTTCGACGCCAACCATGGTAGCGATCCGAACAAGTCGCTGCAGTTGCTGTCGCACGCGCTGCTGGGTGCGGTGTTGGCCGAGGCGAATGGAAGTTCCGCCGTAGGCGGTGCACTTACTGGAGCGGGTGGCGAAGCTGCAGCGCAATACCTGACCAAGACGCTCTATGGCGCCGACACCAAGCCGAGCGATCTATCCGAGCAGGACAAGCAGACGATCCTGGCGTTGTCGCAGGCGGTCGGTGCGTTGGTCGGCGGAATGACGGGCGGGAGCTTGAGTGATGCGGCGGTGGGAAGCACGGTCGCCAGGAATGCCGTTGAGAATAATTTCCTAGGTGATGAGCAAAAGAAGCAACTGGATGCGTTGCGTGCTAAATCTAAGACAAATGGACTGAACGCACAGGAGGCAAGAGATCTCGTCATTCTGGATGTCAGCGACCAAGTCAGCGATGGTTTGTTGCAGAAGTATCGTTCGGGAGAGCAACTAACCCCAGCACAGATGCAGGATCTGCAGATCTATCTCGGCGCATATGCGGCACAGAATGGCGCCGACGCAGCGTGGGGACTCATCAAAAATGGCTCGAATCCAAATTATGGATTTCCGTATGCGGGTTTGAGCGCAGACGAGCGCGCGTATGGCGATGCAAATTTCACTTGGAGAGACACGCTATTCGGGCACGACAAGAGCAGCAATGAACAAGCGTTTGTTGACGCGCGAAACAAGTCAGGCCTGTATTACAACACCGCTCCGAATGAGAGCTTGACCCCTAGCGGCCTGCAGTTCTCAAGCAATATGGCAATTCTCGATACGCTCGGGAACAGTGTAGCGGCGGGCTTAGCTTACATCGGCGCAAGCTATTTCGGAGCGAGTGATAGGACTCGCGATGCATTGACATTTACTGTTGGGCAGCTAGCTGAGATTGGCTCCTCTTTCGTGCTGCCGAAGACCGGCTTATCACCTATTTTCGGTCAAACATCTATCGATGCATTGCCCATAAAAAATCTACCGCCGATTAGCGCAGTTGTTGATGATGAGATCGGGTCCCTGAATCGTATAGGACAGAATAATACAAACGCTTGGGCAAATTACTTCCATCAGCGAATTAATGAGCGCGCCAACGATGTGCCACTTCAGACTAGAACAACTAATGGCGTCGACCTGGATTATCGTCTGCCTGATCCTGCTGCAGGCTTGGATTATACGCCAAAGTTGTTGAGTTCCAATAATCCAAACATTGCAAATTCGCATCAGAATGGTTATGTGGAAGAACTGCGTTTGGCTAATACTGTTGCTAATCTGCCGGATCAAGTTGTAGTCAAATATGGTGATGCCGTTGGTGCGCATGGTGCCGATGTTGTTTCCGTAAATGTAGCAACAGGTGAGGTTACTTTGTGGGATAATAAGTTTCGTAGTGGCTCAAGTAGAGTTGGTTCTTCGCCTACTTTTTCAGAGAATTCAAGCGCATTAGAAGGTGCAATTGATGGCTCTATTAGGGATATAAGAAATTCTAATTTGCCACTTGAAGTAAAAGAAAAAGCCGTTCAAAATTTATTGAGTGGAAATTTCACTGCTAACACGGTAGGTTCCGGGTCTGCTAAAAACTCGGAAACGGCGGTGTTCCGCGGCAATAAGGTAATTAATAAGGGCAGGAAATGATTTACGACCCTGTGAAATCGAGATTAAAAGGTTTTGAGCCGGGTATGCTCAAATTCTATTTGGAGGAGAAGTATGATGAAAATAGGCCAATGGGCAATCATGCTCGCCACAAAATTGGAATCGTTTTAGATGCGTGGCTTGTAGGACTTCACAAAGAAATAGAGCCCGTCATTAGTCGCGCTAATCAGTGGCTAGATATGGCAATAGAAAGTAGAGAGGAAGAGCGATTTGGAAGTGACCCCAATTCGCATCGAACCGCTTTGCATTGGGCTAGGGCAATCGGAGAATGGCTGGAAAAAAGTAATAATAATGTGCGTTTGTGGGATGTAGCGCGCGTCTCAGAGGAAGCTCGTTGGTACTACAAAGAGCGCCCTTGGCCGGTGAAAGAGGTCCTCCAGCATGGTTTGGACGACTATATGGCGTTTGCCTGCCAGTGCGGCGAATTTCAAGCGGCGATCGAGATGTATGAGAGATGGAAGGAGATGCATGCCCCCATGTTGCTCTCTAAGGTGATAAAACCGGCCGACTTTGCTTACGCACTATGTCTTCATAAGACAGGAATGCAAAAGTTCTCAGATGAGGATTTATTTAAGGCGGGTCTAAAAATATTGCGGACGCATTTGCAGGAGAAATGGCTTGGAGGCGGTCAGTTCATACGTGCTGCGACGTGGCTAAAGATAGTGTATTGGGATAAGGATCAAAGTTTAAGCCCCCTATCGACGGTGTTGAAAGCTTATGAAAATATGCCGAAGGTTAAAAAGCCTGAATTTGTGAAATTAGAAGAATAGTTTTGCAACTCATTAATAGAGTGTATCAAATTAGGTGAAGTGCAATCACAGTTGCTATCTGTTCTTTGAAAATAGAGTGCAAGTCAAACCGTCGTGCTGAGGACGCCGGCGGCACCTGACCCTGCTTCGCCAGCGATGGCTCGATTACCAGCCAGGGCAAGCAACTGTCGGTGGGCGGCAACGCCAGCCTGAGCACGACCAAGGGCGACATCACCCTGACCGCCAGCAACATCGCGGCACAGGGCGATGTGACCATGCACGCCGCCGGCGACCTGACCATCCAGAGCGGGCAGGACACCGCCGGCAACGCCAACGTCTCGGACAACAAGGCCATCGGCACGGTGGTCATCTCCGACACCGAGCGCTTCTCCGGTTATCACACCGAGAAGCACCGCGACGACAACGCCACGGTGACGCAGGTGGCCAGCAGCGTCGGCAGCCTGGGCGGCAACGTCAATCTGAGTGCGGGTGGCACCTACACGCAGAGCGCCAGCAACGTGGTCGCGGCCAAGGACGTGGACGTGACTGCCGCGTCGATCCAGTTGCTCACCGCCAACGACAGCCACGCCGCGTCCTCGCAGGACGACACGCTCAAGATCGGCGCATTCGCGCGGGTGAAATCGCCGCTGATCGACCTGATCAACAACGTCGATGCGGCGCGCAACTCCGACGGCAGGCTGTCGGCGATGCAGGGCATGGCGGCAGTGGCCAACGGCTATCAGACCGCCAGTGCGATCAGCAGCATCGCGCAAAACGGTGGCAGCGGCGCGCTGGTCAGCGTGGAAGCGGGCGTGGGCTACGCCACCAGCACGGAGAAGTACAAGGCCGGCAGCCAGACCGCGCAAGGGTCGACCATCAGCGGCGGCGGCAACGTCAGCCTGACCAGCACCAATGGCGATCTGCACGTGGTGCAGGGCAACCTGAAGGCCGGCGACACCCTGAGCCTGGACGCAGCGCGCGACCTGGTGCTGGAAGCAGGCAAGTCCTCAAGTTCGGAACAGAGCAAGGGCAGCAACGCCGGATTGGAAGTGGGCGTGGGCGCCTCGGTCGGCGCGCAGACCGGCGTCTATGCCTATGCGCAGGCCAGCGTCGGTAGTCACTCCTCCAACGCCGACAGCGCTACGTGGAAGAACACGGAGCTGGCCGCGCAGAACATCTCCCTTACCTCGAAGGGCGACACCACGTTGCGTGGTGCGGTAGCCAAGGCCGACCGCATCGACGTGCAGACCGGCGGCGACCTGACCATCGAGTCTCTGCAGGACACCTCGAACATCCAGTCCAAGGAGAGCGGCTATGGCGGCCGCATCCAGGTGTCCTTTGGTACCGCGTGGGATGCCAGCGGCTACGCCAGCACGGCCAAGGCCAACGGCAACTCCACCGGCGTGACCGAGCAATCGGGCCTGTTCGCCGGCAAGGGCGGCTACCACGTCGACGCGGGCAACGTGAACCTGATCGGCGGCGCGATCGCCAGCAACAATGCGGACAACAGTGAACTGACCGCCACCTCGCTGACCTTCAGCGACCTGCAGAACCGGATGGGCTACTCGGCCAGCTCCGGCAGCCTCGCCGGCGGGTTCGGTAGTAGCGGTACTGGTCAATCGTCCACCGGAGCCGATGGCAGCACGGTGGGCGGGCAGGCACGAGACATCGGCAACACGATTGCCAACGGCAATTACGGTCAAGTCAACAGCGGCGGGCTGGGCGGCGGACTGCCCATGTCCCAGAGCGGCAACGACAGCACGACCACGCGCGCCACGCTGACCGAAGGCAACATCACGATCGGCGGCAAGCGCACCACGGCAGCAGAGACGGGCATCAACACCGATGCCAGCAAGGCGAACGAGGTGTTGGCGACCCTGCCGGACGTGCGCAAGGTGCTGGCCGAGCAGCAGGCGATGGGTGCGGCCGCTGGGACGGTGCTGGAGACCAGTCGGCAGGTGGCTGGCGACATCGCGGCTAACGCGGCGAAGAAGACCGCCGAGGCCGGCGATGCGTACCTGCAGGAACTGGCGAAGAACGATCCGGATCAGGCAAAGATCGTCGCAGGCATGAGCGGTCCGGACAGGCAGGCGTACCTGCTGGCCAACAGCGCTGACTACCGAGCGGCCTACACCACCCAAACGCAATGGGGGACCGGCGGCGATTACAGCCGTGCGTTGCAGGCGGTGACTACCGCTCTGGTGGGCGGGGTGTCGGGCCAGAGCGGCACGCAGGTGGCGAGCAACACGCTGGCGCCGTATGCGGCGCAATTGATCGGGCAGACGTTCGACGCCAACCACGGCAGCGACCCCAACGCGGCGTTGCAAGTGCTGTCGCACGCACTGCTGGGCGCGGTGCTGGCCGAAGCTAATGGCAGCAACGGAGCAGGCGGTGCGCTGGCTGGAGCGGGCGGCGAAGCTGCCGCCCAATACCTCACCAAGACGCTCTACGGCGCCGACGCCAAGCCGAGCGATCTGTCCGAGCAGGAGAAGCAGACGATCCTGGCGTTGTCGCAGGCGGTTGGCGCGCTGGTCGGCGGGATCACGGGCGGAAGCTTGAATGACGCCGCGGTCGGCAGCACGATCGCGCGCAATGCGGTGGAGAACAACTGGCTGAAGGCAGAAGAAAACAAGCTTAAGAAAGAAGTTCAGGCTGAATGTGGTCCCCAAAATCCACTTGCCTGCCAACTGCTGGAAGAACTTGTCAAGTTGGATAAGACCCGAGACGAAGGCTATGCCGCTCAGGTCGCGCTGGTGAACGCCCAGATGGACGCGGAAGGAGGTCAGCACTCGCAGGAGCGATTCGACCAACTAATGGCGAGCTACTGGGCTGCCAACGGCGTGGGCGGTCCAGAGGACGCCATCCCTGATAGCACGGTGTCCCGCACATTCCCCACGAACGGGCAGAAGCTCTACAACGCACTCGATAAAATCCCGGGTGGCCTGCCTGGCATGGGCATATTTGGGATGATGCTTCCAGGGATTCTGGATCAAACCGGAACCACCGTCGCCGCATGGCAAGATCTTTATAAGCCTGGTCAGGCAACTAACTACTTCACTGGTGCATCGGTATCGGGCACATCTGCATTCGATGAGCGATTCCTCGGTGCTGCCACTGTCGCTGAGATCTTTCTGACATCGGGTGGCAGCACCGTTGCGCGGACGGGACTTAGAGAGGTTGCCGATGCAGCTGGCAGCACCAGTGAAAGATCGGTTCTTCATTCATCTGCTATTGCTGATAGTGAAGCTAGCGCGCCTCCGCTCATTCGCTCCGATGGAATGGCTGATGCTGCTTCCGGTGCAAGGCTGAGAGAATATCTGCTCGCATCTATGTCTAAGCCGGAAGTTTCTAATCCGAGGCTATCTTCTATCATAGACACACTTTACCGTGATGGAGCGAAGATCGGTTCTGGCAGTACTGCTGATGCTGTCAGACATGAATTGAAAACTGGCCAATCAGTTGGTGGGAAGTTTCATTCTCAAAAAGCGGCGGATAGCATAATAGCGCTTCAAAGATGGCTTGACGAAAATCCTGGCGCATCATTTTCAGATAGATCTGCTGCTCAACATGTGATGGAGGATATGAAAAATGCTCTCAGAGGAAAGTAAAGCAAAAATAAAGGATTTTTATCTAGTCTTCTCTATGAACTTTCCCGCCCATAAAATTGAGGAAAGTTGTTCTTATTTTTTGCCTGAGCTGGAGGGGGATGTTCCTTGGACCTTGATATTTTCTTCACTAGGAAATGTTGTAGGCGAAGAAATTAAAAGCGGTTCATTTCGGAAAAGGAAAGAAATCTTCGCGCTAATAGAATCAGCAATGAAGTGTGGTGATGAGGGTCTCTCAACTGTAGTTGCTACTGGACTTCTTGAAGAACTGTACAAGCTTGCCGAAAAAGATGAGGCATTAATGAATGAATTGTTAGTTCAGCTTGATGGTGAATCGGTAAGTTATCTAAAGGGCTGGCTTGAATGGTCTGGTGGAAAATGGGGGCGGACATGTTCGTGAATATTTTCCTCTAATTAATTAAGGTGGGGAGCAGAAATTTATATTAGAAGCACTGACAAAAAGTCACTTGGACAAGTATGTGCCTCCAAATGGTGCTGACGTATGTTTGAGTTTGGGACCTCTGGCGAAAAACATTAAAGTTATTGTGCGCCGGGAACAAATAAGTCAATAAATGAATATCCCGTCAAGCAGGGTTAGAGATGCTCTGTCCAAGATGTGAACAAGGCGATATTTGCAAAGTTAAAATTAAATCCACTGGGAGACTGCTGTACATCTGCCAAGAATGTGAAGCTACATGGTTCTCGTCTGAGGCTGTAGGACTTGAGCCATTCGTGGATTTCGGAACATACATGGAAACCCTAGGGCTTCCACCATTGTGGAGTTCCCTGGATGTAGTATCTGATTGTTGAAAGAGGCGAGTTTGTTGATATTGGAATCACTACTAAAAAGCAGTTCCAAGATTTTATTGAAAATATAGTCGGCGACCCCGCGATTGAGCGTCGCCAAGCGGTTGACGGGACTACTTATTATCTTGATTGCTCAACAAAAACTATTGTAATACGCGGGCGTAGAGGCGAAGCTACGGCATTTAGGCCTGATGTAGGTGGTGTTGGCTGGGAAAAATATTTAAAAACTCAGGTGCCTAATAAATGAAAGATAGTATCGATAATCCTGTTGAATTTAATATTTTGGTCACCGAAAGAGAGCTCAGGTATTTTATATCTTGCGGAATAGCTTTAATTCAAAACGTGCCAGAGGATTCACTTCCAACTTACTGCGGTCTTAGTAATAATGAAATTATAGATGTATCTATGAGGCTTCGGGAATTTGCGGATAGGAAGGGCATAGAAATTTAAATTTTATATTTAGTTTTAAATTTCGAGGGTGCTGTTCAACGCAAAAAGCGATTTGGCCAGCGGCGGCGTCCTACTCAGCAATAGATATATGTAGTTCAATCATGAGTGACGTTTTAGGTGGGATTTATATTTGGCGCTATCAAAATCGAAGATGACAGATGGATGAGCGTTTAGCGAGAGCCGATGCAATGAGGCGATTGCTAGGGATTAAGGCCGCCTTGTAGATCGGCCACGACCTGTTCTGACCCCGGTCGCCGACGCCAACGGCAAGGCCACGGTGCGCACCAGCATCGCCACCGGCGGCAGTCTGCAACTGGCCGCCGGCAACGACCTCACCATCCGCCAGGCCCAAGTGAAGGCCGATGGCAACCTGATCGCCGCGGCCGGGCGCGATCTCAATGTGACCTCGGTGCTGGAGGACAGCCGCACCGTCACCGACCAGAGCCGCCAGGGCAAGACCAGGGCCGTCACCACCACGACCACTCAGGACATCGACCAGCAGGCGCTCACCGCCGGCGGCAACCTGGTGCTCAGCGCCGGCCACGACGTCAACCTGACCGCCGCCAAGCTCGACGCCGGCAAGGGTTTGGCGGTGGTCGCAGGCAACGACCTCAACAGCACCACGCTGACCACGGTCGACAGCAGCACCACCCTGCAGACGCGCAAGCGCTTCAAGCAGACCACCAGCACCCGCGACGAGACCGTCCACGGCACCGAGTTCACCGCCGGCGGCGACATCGCCCTGCAGTCCGGCCACGACGTGAACCTGACTGCGGCCAACCTGTTCACCGACAAGGGCGCGCTGGCCGTGTCCGCCGGCAACGACGTCAACCTGCTCGCCGAGCAGGAGCAGCATGACGCCGTGCAGGACATGCAGAAGAAGAAAAAGGGCTTCCTGTCCAGCAAGACCACCACCACGCATGACGAGTGGCACGACAGCACCGCGGTGGCAACCACGCTCAGTGGCGACACCGTGCAGATCGCCGCCGGCCACGACCTGCTGTCGCAGGGCGCGCAGGTCGCCGGCACCGGCAATATGGTCGTTGCTGCGGGCTACGACCTGACGCTGGAGACGGCGCAGAACACGCATAGCGAGGAGCACGAGAAGAAGACGAAGAAGTCCGGCATGTTCGGCAGCGGCGGGATCGGCGTGACGTTCGGCACGCAGAAGATCCAGAACAATGCCGACACCGCCGATGTCACGCATGTGGGCAGCACGGTCGGCAGCGTGGCGGGCGACGTCACGCTGGTCGCGGGCAATCGTTACGCGCAGACTGGCAGCGACGTGCTGGCCAATGCCGGCGACATCACGGTGAAGGCAAAGGACATCGCCATCACCGAGGTCCACGACACCACCGATGCCGAGCAGCGCAGCAAGTTCAGCCAAGGCGGCCTGTCGATCACGCTCAGTTCCGCAGCACTGAACCTGGCCCAGTCCGCTTACGACACGGCCAAGGCAGGCTCCAAAGTCAGTGGCGATGCGCGCATGCAGGCGCTGGCGGCGGGATCCGCGGCCTACAGCGCCTATGGCGCCGCCAGCTCGCTGAGTCAGACCGGAAGCGCACTGGCCAGCGGCAGCGCCGCAAGCGCTGCGCAAGGCGCGAACATCAGCATCGCCGTGACGGTGGGTGGCAGCAAGAGCGAGAGCAAGAGTACCCAGTCGGCGGACCAGGCCAAGGGCTCCAAGCTACAGGCCGGTGGCGACGTCAACCTGATCGCCACGGGCGGCGGCGACGCGAGCAACCTGCTGGTACGCGGCAGCGACGTCACCGCTGGCCACGACCTGCTCCTGGCCGCCGATCACGATGTCACCATCGAGGCGGCGAAGAACACGGCCGAACAGCACAGCACCAGCAAGAGCAGCAGCGCTGCGGTCGGCGTTGCGATCACCTATGGCACTGATGGGCTCGCGGCGGGCGTGACGTTGAGCGCCAGCGGAGCGCGTGGCAAGGCCAATGGCGAGGATGTCAGTTACACCAACAGCCATGTGGCCGCGGGCGATAACGCCACGATCATCAGCGGCAACGACACCACGCTCAAGGGCGCGCAGGTCTCCGCGGACAAGGTGATCGCCGATGTCGGCGGCAACCTCAACATCGAGAGCCTGCAGGACACCAGCAGCTACGCCAGCAAGGACAAGTCGATCGGTGGCAACGTCACGTTCGGCATCGGGTTCAGTGCCAGCGCCAGCTACAGCAGCAACAAGGTCAATGGCGACTACGCCAGCGTCACCGAGCAGAGCGGCATCCAGGCCAGCAAGGGCGGGTTCGACATCACCGTGGGCGGCAACACCGACCTGAAGGGCGCGGTGATCGCCAGCAGCCAGGATGCGATCGACCAAGGCAAGAACCGCCTGAGCACCGGCACGCTGACGTACAGCGACATCGCCAACACCAGCAGCTATGACGCCAAGGGCATCAGCCTGTCGGGCGGCTACAGCGTCGGCACCGACGACGATAAGGCCAAGGGCAGTGAGGGCCAGACACCTTCCACCACCAACAATGGCAGCAAGTGGTCCTGGCAGAACTACAACACCGGTGCCAACGGCAGTGCGGCCGGCTACGGCCATGAGAGTGGGAACTCGCAATCCACCACGCACAGCGGCATCAGTGGCGGGGCGCTGGCCATCACCGACGAAGCGGGGCAGCAAGCCAAGGCCGGCAAGAGCGTGGGCGACACGCTGGCAGGCCTGAAGCGGGATGTCGTCACCGGTGATGACGCCAATGGCCTGACCAAGCAATGGGATGGGCAGAAGTTGCAGGAGCGTTTGGCGGCGCAGGCGCAGATCACGGCGACGTTCGGGCAGCAGGCCACGCAAGCGGTTGGCAACTATGCTCAAAAGAAGATGACGGAAGCAGCGGCCTTGAGGCTGCAGGCTGACAGCACGGTAGATCCGGAACAGAAAGCGCAACTCACCGCACAGGCCGACCAACTGGAAAGCCAGTGGGGCGCCAATGGCAGTTTGCGTGTGTTGGCGCACACCGTGGTCGGGGGACTCACAGGCGGGCTAGAGGGTGCGACGGGCGCCGCTGCAGGCACGCTCGCCGCGCCCGCCGTGGCAACCGCGTTGCGGGAGGCAGGCGTCACCGGGCCGTTGGCGGATACGTTGACTGCCTTGGCGTCGACGGCGGCGGGTGCGGTGGCGGGCGGCACTGCGGGTGCTGCGACGGCCAGCAATGAGGTGGTGAACAACTATCTCAGTCACGCCGAGCGGATGGAATATCTGAAGGCGGCGTTGGAGTGCGCACAGACTGGCGAGTCGTGTGGAGTGGCCGCCGGCTACGAAGTCAAATCCAACGAGAGAAACGAAGTGCTCAAGGATGCTTGCACCGATCGCACGAGTGCGGGATGTCAGGCGGCATTGGCAGATGCTCTCAACGCCGCCGACGATCAGAAGGCGCATCAAGCAGATTACATGTCTTGGCTGATGGAGAATGGCGCCAAGATCAAGGCGCTGAGCGGTGTAGCGAGTAACGAGACGCTGGAATACGGCGTGGTGACCCACACCACCACGGAGGACCTTCAGCACAAGATCGTATGCGCGATGGCAGGTAGCAATTGCAGCGACCCAGCGCTCAAGCTACAGACGTACTTAGGCAATGTTCCTCTGGGTTACGCGGCGCAGGATGCGTTGCTGCGAGCCGCGTTGACCGGGGCTGGAACGCAGGTGGGCTCGGTAACCAGAACGGGAGAAACCATCGCCGGAGTCGTTGCAGGAATTTGGAGCCTGACACCCTACGAGCGTTTTAAGAGCAGTTACGACGATCTTGGCTATTTGCAGGAAAATGGGATCGGCGCCTACATGGATCGAAACCTCGATCAAGGCGCCAAGTTGCTGCATGCTGTAAAGGACTACGCTTCAAGTTTCGGGTCGGCGGTCGCCACTGGAGCACTTGGCTCTTGGGACATCTATGACCTGTATGAGCAGGGGAAGACCCAGGGCAAGATTGGCGTCGATATCCTCAGTCTCCTTGTGCCCGCAGGCGCGGTTGGCGAGGCCGGTACGGTTGCGGCAAAGGCAGGAACTACCTTTACGGCAGACGAGCTGATTGCCGCGTACAGACAACTGAAGCCTGTTGTAAATGAGGGCGCAGCAGATGCGGTAACCCTGAGCCGTGCGGGCAGTGGAGAGGGAGTATTTGACAAAAGTAGAATTGGATCTTATGAACCCTCAAGTGCTGTTATTGGTCAATTAAATCCGTCGTCTTGCGTTGCCGCCAGCTGTCGAATGGCGACAGGAATGGGAGATATTCCAGAGGCATATGTGCGAAATGCGATTAATACGGAAAAATCCGGTACTGCGCTTTCCGATGTGCCAAAAGGACTAACCGATCTCGGGTTTGAGGGTGAAGTGAGACATGTTAAAAATATAACTATTGATTTAATATCAGAATCTACAATGGAAGGATCTTCGGTCATTGTTAATGTTGAAACTTCCACGGGAGGTATTCATGCTATAGTCGTTGACAAAGTTTCTAATGGGAGGGCGTACATACGAGATCCATGGCCTCTAGGGGTAGGGTCTTCGTACTCCGTTCCAGTAGATGATCTAAAATCCGTTTTGACTGGAAACTCGTTAATAATCAAGCCATAAAAGTATGAGTATTTTTAGAGATCCAATTTATTGCGACCTGTATAGCTCAGGATCGGTTTCTTCAAAAAAGCTTAGATTCCTGGGATTGTATGATAAAAGCTTTGAATATAAAGAAGGCGCATGCATATCTGGTTATTTTGGCGTTAAAGTGGATAGAATAAGTTTGGTTAGAATAATTGTTGATTTGAGGTCGGAAGGCTTTAATTGCCTTAGTATACCAATGTGTTACAAGACTTCTCGCTTACTTACTGTGTCCGAATGTTTAAATATTGGAAGAAAATATGCTGCAAATAACAACATAAGCATTTCGGAAATAGAAAGAATGCTTCCTGATCTACCTTTTTGCTTTAATTTTGATGTGACGGGCGGCGTCGAAGAGAGAGCAGGAGGTATCGTTCGTGTAGATAAGCTAGATGGTCACATATGGACCCTTTCAGAGGTTGAAGAATATATGCATGACTACAATGGATTGCTAATATAAACGGAAACCCAGCAAAAAAGGCTGAATCGCGCACCAGCATCTCCGTCGGCGGTAGCTTGCAACCACCTCGGCAGCAGCACCGAGGAGACGCGCAATCGCTTCAAGCAGACCACCAGCACCCGCGACGAGACCGTCCACGGCAGCGAGTTCACCGCTGGCGGCGACATCGCCCTGCAGGCGGGCCACGACGTGAACCTGACCGCCGCCAACATGTTCACCGGCAAGGCGCGCTGGCCGTGTCCGCCGGCAACGACGTCAACCTGCTCGCCGCGCAGGAGCAGCACGACGCCGTGCAGGACATGCAGAAAAAGAAAAAGGGCTTCCTGTCCAGCAAGACCACGACCACGCATGACGAGTGGCACGACAGCACCGCCGTGGCGACCACGCTCAGCGGCGACACCGTGCAGATCGCCGCGGGCCATGACCTGCTCTCGCAAGGCGCGCAGGTCGCCGGCACCGGCAATGTGGTGGTGGCCGCGGGCAACGCCTGACGCTGGAGACGGCGCAGAACACGCATAGCGAAGAGCACGACAAGAAGGTCAAGAAGACCGGCCTGTACAGCGGCGGCGGCTTCAGCGTCACCCTGGGCGCGAGCAAGCAGACCAATACACTCAACACCACCGAGGTGAGCCAGAGCGGCAGCCTGGTGGGCAGTACCGATGGCTCCGTCACCCTCACCGCCGGCAATGCCGTGGCGATCACCGGCAGCGACGTGCTGAGCAAGACCGGCACAGCCATCGTCGGCAAGGACGTGACTATCGCCGCGGTCGAGAACCGCGTGGACACGGTGCAGACGTCCAAGCAGCAGAGTGCGGGGATCACCCTTGGATTGACCGGTGGCTTGGTCGATGCGGCGCAAACCGCGTATGGGGCGGTCAAGCGTGGCTCGGACGTAGACGACGATCGGCTCAAGGCGCTTTACGCGGCGAAGGCCGGTTACGCGATCGGCGATGCGGCTGGCCTGGCCAGCAACGGCCTGAAGGGCTACAACGGCGAAGCAGTTGCGGGCAACATGACGAGAACCGGTGAGGCGTCAGCCGATGGTGCCCAGGGAGCGGCCAATGCCACCGGCGTGAGCCTGCGCATCGGCATCGGTGCCAGCAGCGCGTCCAGCAAGACGACGACCCACGAAGAGACCACCGGCGGCAGCCGCATCCTCAGCGACGGCAATGTGACCATCGCGGCCACGGGCGGCGATCTCAACGTCATCGGCAGCAAGATCGCCGGCGACAACGTCGCATTGGCGGCGGCGAACAACCTCAACCTGCTGAGTCAGCAAGAAACCAACACGACCAAGTCGGAAAACAAGAACGCCGGCGGCGAGATCGGTGTCAGCGTCGGCGCAACGACCGGCTACTACCTGACCGTGTCGGCCGGCAAGGGCAACGCCAAGGGCAACAGCAACCTCCACACCGAAAGCGTGGTCACGGCCAACGACACGCTGACCTTGGCCAGCGGCAACGACACCACGATCAAGGGCGCGCAAGCGATCGGCGACACCGTGCTGGCCAAAGTTGGTGGCGACCTGCTGATCCAGAGCGAGCAGGACACCAACGACTACAAGAGCAAGCAGCAGCAGGCCAGCCTGACCCTGGCGACCGGCTCCGGGAGTGGTGGCAGCTACAGCCAGCAAAAGGTCAACAGCAACTACATCAGCGTCAAGGAACAGAGCGGCATCCAGGCGGGCAAGGGTGGATTCGATATCACCGTCGGCGGCGACACCCATCTCATTGGCGGCGCCATTGCCAGCACCGCCGACGCCGAGAAGAACCGCCTGTCCACCAACGGCTTGACGGTGGACGACCTGCAGAACAAGGCCGAGTACAAGAGCAGTGGCGTGTCGGTCGGCGGTGGGACCGGAAGCAGCATGGTCAGTGTTGCCGCGCGTACCGGGCTGAGCATGTTGGGTAACAGCAGCGACAGCAGCAGTAGCACCACCAAGAGCGACATCGCCGCTGGCACGGTGGAGGTGCGCAACGGCGATACCGCGGCGCTGTCGGGCCTGGACCGTAAGGCCACCGAGCTACAGCAGTCGGGCCTGAAGGAAATCTTCGACGAGAAGAAGCTGGCAGAGCAGAAGGAGTTGGCCGCTGTGGCGGGCGAGGTCGGGTTCCGTGTTGCTGGCGATGTTGCCGTAGCCATGCAGCATAAGGCGCAAACAGATCTCGCCCAGGCCCAGGCGGCCGGCGATCAAGCGGGGATCGATGACGCATTGTCGCGCTTGGCAAGCTGGGGTGATGGTGGAACTGCGAAGACCCTGTTGCATGGCGTCACTGGCGCTGCGGTAGCGGCGCTCGGTGGTGGCGATGCGCTCAGCGGAGCAGTTGGCGCCGCCGTCTCCGAAAAAGCAAAGCAGGCGATGTTCGACTACCTGCTCGCTCAAGGACTCTCGCCGAACGACCCAACGTTCAAGAGCGTGATGGAACTGGGCAGTGCCGCATTGGGGGGACTGGTTGGTCAGCAGACTGGCGCCAGTACTGCATTGGCAGGCGAACAGTTCAATCGACAGCTCCATCCAATCGAACTCAGCTTCATCGCGGCGAAAGCCGACGACTACGCTGCATACGCCGGTATCAGCGAGAAAGAAGCGGTGCAATTGTTGATTAATGCGACCCTGGACCAAGTAGATAACGATGCGCAGCAGCGCACGAGGAGCAAGGACGCGGCAACATACCAAGCGGCTGCGAATTGGCTTGCCAATGAAGCGGCAAACGTCAATCTGGGCTTCGTTAATGAAAAGGGTCAGTCGCAACAAGCATTTACAGCGACTATTAGCCAGTTCTATGACTCGACTTTATTCGATGGTCCTTATCGCGGAACCATCTTCACTAAGTTGACGGACAAGGTCTTGGGGACCAATTGGACTGGAACATTCTCGATCTCGAATGATAAGTATCTTTCCACTGCAGCTGATCTTAAGTTGGAGGGACAGTACCAAGAATGGCGCGCGACCCGGCCAGCGGACGTCTCAAAGTGGAGCGACGAAGATCTGAACACGATGGTTGGGTTCGTTCATAAGAACGATCTGCGGAAGATGGCGCAGATCGGCATCTTTGGTCCACCTGGTGCTACGTGGGTATCGTTGGCGGACGGCGACTACAAGACTGTTGTCAATGATGCGGCAGTGAATATTGCAAGTGGCGTCGTGCCTGTGGGTTCGGTGGGCCGCTCCGTTGAACACACTGCAGAAGCTGTGTCAGACGTTTCTAGTGAAGTTAGAAATGCGGATAGAGTGGCTGATGCAAACATTTTAGATAAAATCGGTGACAAAAAAATCACTGGCGCAGTAAATGTAGACACTCCAATCGTAAAAGTTAATACTGGAGGCGCCATAAAGGGTACTCATGAATATGAGTTGCTTAACAATCCTGGCGCGAGAGCGGCAAATACAAGGTATGAGCTTGATAATGGTAAATCTTTCACGACTAACAGTGCTGGCCAGGTAGAGGAACTCACCTTCACACCAGTTAAAAATAAGGTGCCACGAGACGCGAGACAAACGGAAGCAGGAAAGCAAGGGCGCACTACAGATGTTGGCGGACATGCCCAAGCGTGTAGTCAGGGAGGAACCTGTGACGGTTATAATTTGTCCCGCAGGACGGAAATTTCAATAATTCCGCTTATAAAGTATTTTATGAGAATGAAATCAAAAAAGCGCTAAATGATCCGAGGGTAACTGTGGGCCCAACTACCATAAGATTCAATAGAGCCGCCCCCAATTCGCCGAGGCCGGATACAATATCTGTAACGTATACTATTGATGGAAAAACAAAAACGAAGGTTTTTGAAAATGAAGCTAATAAAATACCATGGGATGAGAAATGATCACTGAAGACTTTAATATAATCAAAGAGATTTTTTCAATTATAGATGATGGCATCGTCGATGGTTATGATTATTTCACTTTTGAGGTTAAAGTTGAAGTTGGTTACATCGAAACCCAGTTGACAGTTGAAAGAAACGGAATTGCGACAACTGATGTCAAGACAGATATAAATTATGCAGTTTTATATGCGCTAGTAAAGCGTCTTAGAGAAAGCGCTGCGCAACGTGGGGAATGTTGGGCTTCTTTTGTTATTTCTTACAGAATTGGTGAGCAAGTAAAAACAAATTTTAAATACAGCAGGCAATAATAATTGCAACGCGGTAATGGTGTGTCCTGCTGTAGGGCGGCAGCGACGTGCTGGCCAATGCCGGCGACATCACGGTGAAGGCAAAGGACATCGCCATCACCGAGGTCCACGACACCACCGATGCCGAGCAGCGCAGCAAGTTCAGCCAAGGTGGCCTGTCGATCACGCTCAGTTCCGCAGCACTGAACCTGGCCCAATCCGCTTACGGCTCGGCCAAGGCCGGCTCGAAGGTCAGTGACGATGCGCGCATGCAGGCACTGGCGGCGGGGTTTGCGGCAGGTGATCCACACCGGCAACGGCAAGGAGTTCTGCGGCAAGACGATGGTGACGTGGGCACACGCGCGCGGTGTGCAGCTGCGCTTGATCCAGCCAGGCAAGCCGAACCAGAACGCCTACATCGAGAGCTTCAACGGCCGCCTGCGCGACGAATGCCTCAACGAGCACTGGTTCCCGACGCTGCTGCACGCCCGCACTGAGATCGGGACCTGGCGACGGGAATACAACGAGGAGCGACCGAAGAAGATCTTGGGCGGCCTGATCCCGGCCGCCTATGCCCAGCAGCTAGCGGCCAAAGCCGCTACGATGAAACCCGGACTCTAAAGAGCCCCGCTACTGAAAGCGGGGGGACGTCGGTCCCCCGAAAAAAAATGGAGTTGCTCGAATTTTAATTGAATACGCAAGAAATATGGGCGTTGAAATAAGGGATGTTAGCAAAAAGGTGTACAAATGAATTTTTATTACTGCCGCGCTTGGTCTAGATCTGAAAAAATTCCTTTGGAGGCTTATTCGAAGGAAGTCGCTGAAAATCGGCATGAGCAACGTGAGCCATACACAGTGCTGGTCAATTCGGCTTCCTCTCCGTCAGCGTTTGCAGAGATCCTTTTAAAAAAAGGATTTGTTTGCGTCGGCTTTCTGGACAATTTACTTAGGGAATATATCTCGTATCAGTTCAAGTCCATTGAAGGGGGGCGTTGGTTTTTGGTAATCGCGGTTTATAGAAGCTATATTGCCGAAGCACAGGAAATTGCAGCTGCTGATACTTATATTTTTAAGCCAGAAGGCGATCTTTTTATTAGGCGGGATAAGTTCAATCCTCGCGAGTCTGAGGTTGCGGATTCAAAATTCAATCATGATAAGAACTACGAGAAATTTTCTGAATTCGGTGACTACCAAGGAATTTTTAAAATAGAAAGATGAATCGGACGTGCCTAGGGGTAATGACATCGATACCTCTGGTTTGGCTGACTTCCCTGAGTGCTTCCAGGCTACAGGACAATGAAGTGGGGAGGAGTCGCTGCGAATAAGGCTGGCGCGCTTCCGGACAGGTTTAGGCGTGTCCTGAATAACGAGGGCGGTGTTGTAATCCAAGGCTCAAGGCGTTCTGTCGCTAATGTCCTTAATGTCTAAGAGCTCTTTAAAGAAAATATTATAGAGAAGATTTCCTAAATTATCGGAGGTGGCGCGTGGAAATTTTTCTTTTTGAGTTTTCTTTAAAGGCCAGGTTTTCTTACCCGGATGTAGCCAGCGCGGCATTGAGTTGCATCGGCGAGCACGTAGGCTCTGCATTTGACCACTCACTGTATCTCGGTCTTTCTCCGGAAGAGCAAAAAAAATCCATTGGGTTAGAGGTTATTTGCGCGAATTCTGGGTACAGAACTTTAGTTAACGGCATTTCTTGCATTGAGTTGTACGGTAATTTGTTGGTTGAGTTTGCCTCATGCATGTCTTTCATTCTAAAAACAGAAGTTGTGATTGGGGATTACCTTGTGGATGTCGATATGGTTACCGGGCGGTATCTCATATATTATCCAGACGGATCATTTAGGCATGCTTATGAAGTAAAAAATGGAGGCGGGGTTTTTGACGTGGCTGCCATAGATTAGTTGCTGATTTTAAAACGATATAATTTTCAGATCCATCGAGCGGCGCCATTCAAGTATAATGGCCAATCATAACATTTTTGCTATTTGCCTTTCTGTAAAAGATAATGATGCGCTTATCATGCGCAGCCTACTGGAAGCTATCTTTTGGTACTAGAAAAATGCGTTGGTGAGTGCGGCATTGATCTACAGAGCCGTAACTCGCCAAACACTATGATTCGCCCCTGACCAGCAAGCAGTCCATACGATGACCGACACCCCCGCCGTCCCCGTCCTTTCCACCATCGAAGCCCGCGCCCTCGGCTGCCTGATCGAAAAGGAGGCGACCACGCCGGATGCGTATCCGCTCACGGTCAATGCGACGGTGGTGGCGGCCAATCAGAAGACCTCGCGCGAGCCGGTGATGTCGTTGAGCCCGGGCGATGTGCAGCATGCGCTGCGGCAACTGGAGGGGCGCGGGTTGGTGCGGCAGCAGTTCTCTTCGCGCGCCGAGCGCTACGAGCATCGGTTGGCGTCGGCGCTGGATCTGACCCAGCAACAGGTGGCCTTGCTCGGCCTGCTGCTGTTGCGCGGCCCGCAGACGGTCAATGAGTTGCTGACGCGCGCCGAGCGCATGGCGCGCTTCGCCGATGCGGACGACGTCCGCCATCAGTTGGAACGGCTGGCGCAGCGTCAGTTGGCGGTGCAGTTGCCGCGTGCAAGCGGGCAGCGCGAGGACCGCTACATGCATTTGCTGACCGGTCCGGTGGATGCAGAGGCGCTGGCGGCCACGTTCAAGGCGCGGCCGACCGCCTCGGGCAACGATGAGTTGGAAGGGCGGGTGCAGGCGCTGGAGGCCGAGGTGGCGGAGCTGCGCGAGATCGTGGCGCAGTTGCAGGCGCAGCTTGCGCACGAGTGACGCTGCGTGGATGGGCTTCTAAACGAAGCCTCTGGTTAATCAAAGAACGCTCACTTGTAGGAGCGGCGGCAGACCCCCCGCAAAACCGCGGCAAGGCGCGTTACTACAGGTGCCCTAAACATCAAGGCACGCACCCAACGCAGCGCCCCGCGATCGCAGGATCACTCCACCTCCACCTGCGGAATCACCGCCAGCATGTCGGTGACACCGACATCGGCACCCGCCTGGCTCAGCAGGGTGGTGGCCTGGCCACGATGGTGGGTCTGGTGGTTGAAGAAGTGCAGCAGCAGGTCGACGAAGCGCCGGCCGTGCGATTCGCCTCGGGTGTTGCGATAGCGCAGCGCCACGTCGAGGTCGTCGGCATGCAGTTGCGACATCCACTCGGCGATCGTCGCATCCAGGGACTCGCGTTGCGTCCGCAGGTCCGCCAGGCAGTCGGCCTGCGGCGCATCCAGGGCGGTGGGGACCGGCGTGGCGGCGATGGCCTGCAGCGCCGGGTGCCGTGCCGGATGCTGGGCGAAGCGCTGCAGCCAGATCGTATCGGCCACCACCAGGTGATTGAGCGTACCCAACAGCGACCCGAAGAAGGCGCCGCGCGGCTCGGTGATCGCGGCGTCCGGCAGGGTCGCGGCCGCGGCGTAGAGACGCTGGTTCATCCACTGGCTGTAGTCGGCGAACAGCTGCAGTGTGTGCAAGGTGTCCATGCTCAGGTGTGCTCCTGGGGTGCGTGCAGTTCGCACAGATGGAGTTCGACCTCGGCCGCCTCCGGACTCAGGCGTACGTGCCCCTGGGCGACGAAGCCCAGCGCGACGAGCAGCCGCAGCGAGCGCGCGTTGCCGGGGGCCACGATCGCATAGACGCGCGGCAGCGCCAGCACGGTGCGTGCGTAGTCCAGGACCGCGCGGGCCGCTTCGCTGGCGTAGCCCTGGCCCGCATAGGGCTGCAGCAGGGCATAGCCCAGGTCGGGCGCGGGCAGGGTCGGCCGCAGTACCAGCCCGGCCACGCCGAGCCAGGCGCCGTCGGCGCGGCGTTCCACGGCATACAGGCCGAAGCCGTGCTCGGCGTAGCTGCGCACGGAGCCGTCGGCGAGATAGCGGCTGGCCTGCGCTTCGTCGCGCACCCCACGGTCGCCGATGTGCGCCAGGAAGCCGGGGTCGTTGAGCAGGGCCAGCATCGGCGCGGCGTCGCGCTCGGGGTCCAGTCGGCGCAGTACGAGGCGCGCGGTGGCGATCACGGTGGACATGCGGCGTTCCTGCGGGTCGGGGCGCCAGCGTGGCGCCGTCGCCGTGGCTTGGCAAGGGCGCAGGCGCAGCGCGGTTCCCGCCGTAGACGCTCCGAATGCCGTGAGTCCGGAAAGCACGGATGCCCCTGCGCAAATGCCGTGCACCCGACATCCCGGTCACGTGTAACAAACGTCTAGTTAACAGCTTCACATGGGGTGCCGGTATTCTGACGCCCATGCGACCCATCCCCCGTCTCGCCACCTTCCTGTCCCTGCTCTCCCTGGCCGGCCTCGCCGAGGCCCGTGGCGTCATCGAAAAGGTGCAGATCCAGGGCCTGAACAAGGACGAGGACGCGGCGATGATCGAGAACATCCAGGTCTCGCTGTCGCTGTACGACGCCATCGGCAAGGACCAGGGCGAGTCGCGCCTGGAGTATCTGCTGAGCCAGGCCGAACGGCAGACCCGGCAGGCGCTGGAGCCGTTCGGCTACTTCACTCCCAAGATCACCGTCGACGCGCCACGCCAGGACGACAAGCTGACCGTGGTGGTGCACGTGGACAAGGGCGAGCCGATCCGGGTGCGCAATTTCCAGGTGGGCATCACCGGCCCGGCCGAGGACGACCGCTACCTGGGCGAGGACCTGAAGAACTTCCGGCCGCGCAAGGGCGATATCTTCGTCAGCAGCGTCTACGAGACCAGCAAGGTCACCATCACCCGGCGCCTGGCCGAGCGCGGCTACTTCGATGCCGACTTCACCCAGCGCAAGGTCGAGGTGACCCGCGCCGACCACGCCGCCGACATCGACCTGAGCTGGGACAGCGGCCGCCGCTACAACATGGGCCCGATCCGCTTCCACCAGGATTACTTCAACCAGAAGCTGTTCGACCCGCTGGTGTACTGGCAGGAAGGCAGCTACTACCACGAGGGCAAGCTCGACCGCCTGCGCGAGTCGCTGGTCAAGCTCGACTACTTCAGCGTCATCGACATCCAGCCCAAGCCGGAAGAAGCCGACGCCAACGGCGACGTGCCGGTGGACGTCAACCTCACCCGCGCCAAGCGCAGCATCTACACCGCCGGCCTCAGCTACGGCAGCGAGAGCGGCGCCGGCGTGCGCCTGGGCGTGGATCGCCGCTACGTCAACGCGCGCGGGCACAAGCTCAGCACCCAGCTGGACTATGCGCAGAAGCGCAAGAGCTTCATCACCAGCTACCGGATCCCGGCGTTCCGCTGGCTCGACGGCTGGTACACCACCTCGCTGCGCGTGTACGACGAGCAGACCGATTACATCGACCTGCGCAACGTCAAGCTCACCGGCAGCCGCAGCGGCCAGATCAACGAGCACTGGACCGCCATCGCCTCGATCAACGCGCTGCGCGAACGCTGGCGCTACGCCACCGACGAGGTGTTCGACGGCGCGCTGTACCAGACTTCCACGTTGTTCTATCCGCAGATCGAAGCCGACTACGTCGGCGTGGACGACAAGGTGTTCCCGCGCAAGGGCTTCAGCGGCAACATCAGCCTGCGCGGCGGGGCCGAGGGTGTGGGCTCGGATGCCAGCTTCGTGCAGGCGCACATGCGGGTGAACTGGTTCCACGGCATCGGCGACAACGACCGCCTGATCCTGCGCGGCGAAGCCGGCAGTACCTGGACAGACGCGCTGGTGGCGATGCCGCCGAGCCTGCGGTTCTTCGCCGGCGGCGACAACAGCATCCGCGGCTATGCGTTCCGAGAAGTCGGCCCGCGCACGCCGCGGCCGGACCGTTTCGCGCTCGGCGCCAAGCACATCCTCACCGGCAGCGCCGAGTACGAGCACTACTTCAAGGGCGGGCCCTGGGGCGGCGCGGTATTCGTCGATAGCGGCAGCGCCTTCGACGACACGCCGGACTGGCACACCGGCGTCGGCTTCGGCCTGCGCTGGCGTTCGCCGGTCGGCCCGGTGCGGGTGGACATCGCCCACGGCCTCAATGATCCCGACTCGCAGTTCCAGCTCTATCTCAACATCGGAGCCAACCTGTGAGCGCGCCGATCGAGCCGACGTCGCCCACCTCGCCGCCGCCACGGCGCCCGCGCTTCTATCGGCGCAAGCGCTTCTGGTGGGGCTCGGCGCTGACCGTGGCCGGCCTGGTGCTGCTGGCGGCGATCGCGCTGTACTGGCTACTGCAGACCGTGGCCGGGCGCGACGTGCTGCTGGCGCAGGTGGTGGCGCGGCTGCCGGCCGGCTCCACGCTCACCTGGGAGCGCGCCGAAGGACCGCTGGCCGGTCCGCTGACGTTGCACAACCTGGATTTCCGCTACAACGAGATCCACTTCACCGCCGAGCGCGCCTACCTGGATCCTGACATCCGCCCGCTGCTCGGACGCAAGCTGCAACTGGACGCGCTGGAGCTGACCAACGCCACGCTCAACCTGGCCAAGAGCGACGAGCCGTTCGAACTGCCGCGCTGGCCGCAGTCGCTGCCGCAGATCGAAGTGCCGCTGGCGCTGCAGGCCGACCGCATCGCCATCGACGGCCTGCGCATCACCCAGGCGCAGCAGCCGATGATCGACATCCGCACGCTGCGCGGCGGCGTGGAAGTGGCCAGCGGCGAGTTCCACGCCACTCAGGTGGTGGTGAACAGCGATCGCGGCGATTTCCGTATCAATGGCGATTACCTGCCGGGACAGGACTACAAGGCCGACCTCACCGCCAGCGCCGTGCTGCCGGCCGCACGCGGGCGCACCCCGGCGCGCCTGGGCCTGGTCGCGCGCGGCGACCTGGACAAGATGGAAGTGGCCATCGCCGGCAACGCGCCGGCGCCGCTGCGCACCACCCTGGTGTTCACCGGCCGCACCGATCCGGTGTGGGAATTCGCCGCCAGCAGCAGGGCACTGGATCCGTCGCTGCTGGTGCCGCCGGTCGAGGACGCGCCCGCGTCCGTGCCGCTGGCCTTCGACCTGCGCGCCAAGGGCAAGGGCGGTAACGCCGATCTGCAGGGCGAACTGTCGCGCGACGGGCAGAAAATTGTTCTTGATCCCTCGCACCTGAGCCTGGACAACCAGGTGCTCACCGTCGCGCCCCTGCAGCTGCGCGCCTTCGACGGGCAACTGCGCCTGCGCGGCACCGCCGATCTGCGCGACCCGGACAACGCGCAGTTGCGCTTTGCGGTCAACGCCAGCGGCATGAGCTTCGCCAGCGCACCGGATCCGTCCACCCCGGACGCACCGGCGGTGCCGATCAAGCTGGTCGAAGCCAACCTGGGCGTGGCCGGCACGATGAAACAGTGGGCCACCTACGGCGAAGCCACCGTCGCCCGCGGCAAGGACAGCGCCAAGTTGCAGTTGGACGTGCGCGGCGACGATCGCCAGGCGCAGCTGAAGCAGGTGCGCGCGACCATGCCCAGCGGCACGCTCGACCTGGGCGGCAACGTGGCCTGGGTGCCGGAGTTGAACTGGGACGTGCAAGGCACGCTGGCCGGCTTCGACCCCGGCTATTTCGCACCGGGCTGGGACGGCAAGCTGTCCGGCACCTTCGCCTCGCAGGGCAAGCAGTTGCCGGCGCGACCGGACGGCAGCGCCGCCGGCTATCAGGCCACGCTCGACATCCCGCGCTTGAACGGACGCCTGCGCAGCCGCCCGCTCGACGCCAACGCCAAGCTCGCCCTGCAAGGCAGCCAGGGCGAAGGCAAGCTGCAACTGAGCCTGGGCGACAGCCGCCTGCAGGCGCAGGGCAAGGTCGGCGACCAGCTCGACGTGGACGCGCAACTGCAGCCGCTGCAACTGGCCGACTTGCTGCCTGGCGGCGCCGGCAGCCTGCGCGGCAGCGTGCAGGTCAAGGGCCGCCGCGACGCGCCCGATCTCACCGCCGACCTCACCGGCAACGGCGTGAAGTGGGACAGCTACAGTGCCGACAGCCTCAGCCTGCGCGGTCGCCTGCCCTGGCGCGGCAATGGCGGCGAACTCGCCCTGCGCGGCAGTGCGATCAATGCCGGCGTGCTGCTGCAGACGCTGAGCGTGGATGCGCGCGGCGCGGTCGAGAACCTGCAACTCGACGCCAAGACCGAGAACGACATGGGCGCGCTGGCCCTGGCCGGGCAGGTGCGCCGCGACGGCGCGCGCTGGCAGGGCGCCTTGAACACGCTGCGCATCGCCCCGGCCAAGGGCGAACCGTGGCAACTGCGGCAGCCTGCCAATTTCAGCGTGGCCGGCAGCGCCTTCAGCGTCTCCGAGAGCTGCCTGGCCCCGGGCAGCGGCGGTGCGTTGTGCGTGTCCGCCGATTGGCCGAAGCAGGGCCTGACCCTGCGCGGTGATGCGCTGCCGCTGGCCTTGGTGCAGCCGTGGCTGCCGCCGAGCAACGGCCGCAAGATGTATCTGCGCGGTGACCTGTCCATCGACGGCAGCTTCAAGCCGGCCGGCAACGCCTGGCAGGGTTCGCTGCGCCTGGCCTCGCGCGAAGGCGGCCTGCGCCTGGGCGACAACGCGCGCGGCGAACTGCTGCGCTACGACCAGTTCAGTTTCGTCACCGATTTCAGCGCCCAGCACATCCATTCCAAGCTCGGCATCGGCTTCCAGGGCGACGGCTTCGTCGACGCCACCGTCGACACCGGCTGGGACGCGTACGCGCCGCTGACCGGCGAGATCTACATGAACATGGCGCGGCTGTACTGGCTGGAGCTGTTCTCGCCCGATCTGGTGCGGCCCAAGGGGCTGGTCGAAGGCCACGTCAGCCTGCGCGGCACCCGCTCGCAGCCGGCGATGGGCGGCGACGCCACGCTGAGCAACTTCACCGGCGAACTGCCGGCGCTGGGCCTGACCCTGAGCGAAGGCAAGGGCCGCTTCGACGCGCAGCCGGACGGCTCGGCGCGCATCGTCGCCTCGGTGAAGTCCGGCGAAGGCACGCTCAACGTCGATGGCGGGCTGTCCTGGTACGGCGACCGCACGCCGCTGCAGTTGAACATCCGCGGTACCAACGTGCTGGTGTCCAACACCGCGGAACTGCGCGCGGTGGCCAATCCCGACCTGCAGTTCGGCATCGCCAACAAGACCATGATGCTGAGCGGCCAGGTCACCGTGCCCTCGGCCGACATCGACCTGGAGCGGCTGGATCGCGGCACCTCGCTGTCCGAGGACGTGGTGGTGCTCGACCCGGCCGACCCCGAGGCCATGCCGACCTCGCCGCTGGAGATGGACCTGCGCGTGACCCTGGGCGACCAGGTGAAGATGGCCGGCTTCGGCCTCAAGGGCGCACTGACCGGTGCCATGCAGGTGCGCTCGCGGCCGGGCCGCGAAACCACCGCCACCGGCGGGCTGGACGTCAGCGGCAAGTACAAGGCGTACGGCCAGGACCTGACCATCACCCGCGGCCAGCTCACCTGGAGCAACAACATCGTCTCCGACCCGCGCATCAACATCCGCGCGCAGCGCCAGGTCGGCGACGTCACCGCCGGCATCGACGTCACCGGCCGCGCCACCGCCCCGCATGCGGACGTGTGGTCGGACCCGTCGATGTCGCAATCGGAGGCGATGTCCTACCTGGTGCTGGGCCGCAGCCTCAGCAACACCAGCAGCGCCGAAGCCGACCAGGTCACCGCCGCGGCCAGCGCCCTGTCGGCCGGCAGCGGCCTGCTCGCCTCGCAACTCGGCGCCAGGCTCGGCTTCGACGACGCCGGCGTCAGCCAGTCGCGCACCCTCGGCGGCTCGGTGGTGGGCTTCGGCAAATACCTCTCGCCGAAACTCTACGTCAGCTACGGCGTGTCGCTGATCGGCAGCGGCTCGGTCTTGACGCTGAAATATTTGCTGGGCCGCGGCTTCGACGCCGAGGTGGAATCGAGCACGGTGGAGAACCGTGGGTCGGTGAATTGGCGGAAAGAAAAATAGAGCCACCTCCTGCAACGGATCTATCGAGTTCTCATGAACCCCCAAAGCCGCGCACACAGGATTTTGCGCCCACTAGAAAATTTCGTTACATCGAGGGAAGCTTGCTCTATCCCCGAAGAGTTCAGAGACGTGTCGCTTGGTGAATTTATTGGGCTCTATAGAAATCGAGCCGAGCATGTTGGAGACGTCGCGTTCTTCTCCGAGGGGATGGCGTGGAGGGAAAGTACGGAAGTGCTTCAAGTCAAATATGGCGAAATTCTCTACCATTCACTTCCTAATGAGAAAAAGAGCCTAAGTTTGCTCGTTCGACTTTCCTCGGGTAGAGAGGTGCTGATGCCTGTTACAGGCGTCAAGGACGGTAAATTCTTTGACGCGCTAGCGGTCACTAGATTTCTGTATAGGGTCGTTGAAGATCTTCAAAGAAGAAGATGACCCTCAAACGGTGACGCATGCATCGTGTGCTCACTGCAACGGCTTCGGTAGCGTTTCGATGAGAAGGCGTTGTCGCGTGCTCCCAGGATGCGAATAAGGCTGGCTGGTACAAGCCGGGTGTTAAGGTCGAGCCCTGTCTTGTTCCTGAACCGTTCCATGCCCATTCCTGCCAAACTTGCTGCCTCTCTCAGCCCTAAGTCTGATAGATGCAAGAAGCTCGATGTTGTATCAAATTACCTTGGAAAGGTTGGGGATAAGAGTGGAGTAATGATCACTCCTTTATCGCTTGCGAAGAACACGTTGGCTAGCGCAGAGTCTAATGTAAACATCAAAATTGATCTAAAGCAGATGCGAGTTTTTCGTCGGCGTACTTGCGTGCAAATCCGGGAAAATCTGCCGGTGATATTGGCAATGCGAGAGGTTCGGCGGCACTGGCTCATGAGGGGCGCCACGAGCTCGACTATCAGAGAGTTGGGTGCCCGAACTCTAGAGCGACGGAATATAGGACTGAAATGAATAAGTATCAGACTCAGGCCGCTGTCGGGCAGGGTTTAGGCATGAATCTCGGGGTTTCTACTCCGCAAGAAGTTGCCGCTGGTACTGATGCTTCAACCGATACATGGTGTCAAGGAAATCCTGCATGCAACTGAATCGACTCCTTGCTGTTGCTTTCAGTCTTGCTGTCCAGATTGAATTGCCACCAATCGCGATGGCAACTGAACTGCGGCCTATGTCTGGACATTCCGGCGTCGCCATTTCTTCAATTTGCGAGTTGACACAGAGAGGGAAGGAGGCCAGCGGAGCGCAAGTACGAGTCCGAGCGATTTTTACCAGTGATCTGCTAGAGCGAAGCGTAATCACTGATCCGAAATGCCCCTCAGTGGTTGTCATCCCATTTGACGCTGAAGAGTCAAAATTGGATGTGGAGAGTATACGGCGTTTCGATGTTGCTGTGGCAGGAAAACTTTCAGACCGTGCGATTAGAGTTTTCTCAGTGGATGTTTCAGGGATATATGTTTGGCGTGGCGGCGAGAAGCCAGCCGGCTCGATCTACATCGAGAAGGTGTGGTGCTTTAAGAGGCGAAATGCCGACTAAAGAACTTGTTGGATGATTTCGGCACGGTCACGACAAGGCCCGCGTCGCTGCGGGCCTTGTTGTTTTTTGGGTTGTCTTGTGTGGCTACTGATGCGCAGCGATGATCGAATCCAGCACCTGAAAAATCGCTCGCTGCTTGGCTTTGGGCAACGCTTAGGAGAACAGGTAAGGAGAACCGGGGTCATGGTGCATTTTCTTGCGGAGTAATGGGGTCGGGTTCATTTATTAATAGCAGGAATTTGTGTATAGGGGCTTAGGAAGTGAGCTGACCCTGCGCTATTTTTTGTCTCAAGCATTCTGGATCTTTTTTGGTAAAGATCACACCCACCGATGAATGGATCGGCGTCTTGGTTGCTGCGATCGCATTGGCCGGCTAAGGTCGCGGTCATGTTCTTTGCCTCGACCTCTGCATGCCCTTGCCCAACTGCCTTGCCGCATCTCTCACTCTAAGCCTAGCCCTCACCACCACTGCCCACGCCGACGAAGGCATGTGGATGCCATCGCAGATGCCGGAACTGGCCAAGCCTCTGCGTGAGGCAGGCTTTCAGGGCGATCCGCAGACGCTGGCCGAGCTGACACAGCCGCCATTGAGTGCAGTGGTGAAGGTCGGCGGCGGTACCGGGGCGTTCGTGTCCGGGGACGGGTTGTTGTTGACCAATCACCACGTCGCCTACGGGGTGATCCAGTACAACACCTCGGCCAAGGAGAACCTGATCGAGAACGGGTTCATCGCGCGGGATCGCGCCGACGAGCGCGCGGCCAATCCAGATTTCCGGGTGCTGGTGACGGTGGGCTTCGACAAGGTCACCGATCAGGTGCTGGGGTCGGCCAAGGGCAAGACCGGGCGCGCCTACTACGATGCGGTGGATGCGGCGAGCAAGCGCATCGTCGCCGACTGCGAGCGCGAGGCCGGGGTGCGTTGCAGTGTCGCCAACATGTACTACGGCACCGATTTCTACCGGATTCGCCAGTTGGAGCTGCGCGACGTGCGCCTGGTGTACGCGCCGCCGCGGGCGATCGGCAACTACGGCGACGAGATCGACAACTTCATGTGGCCGCGGCACAGCGGCGATTTCACCTTGCTGCGCGCCTACGTAGGTAAGGACGGCAAGCCGGCGGACTATAGCGCCGACAACGTGCCCTACCAGCCGCCGGCGCATCTGCAGATCGCCACCGATGGGCCGAAGGCCGGCGACTTCGCGATGCTGGCCGGCTATCCCGGCATCACCTTCCGTCATCGCACGGCGGCCGAGTTCGCCGAGCAGGTGGAGGCGACGCTGCCGCAGCGGGTGGCGGTGCTGGACCAGTTGATCGGGGTGATCGAGGTGGCGGGCAAGGCCGATGCGGAGGCGCGCACGCGCTACGCTTCGCAGCTGCAATCGCTGAAGAACAACCGCAAGCGGGCGGCCGGTGAACTGGAAGGGCTGCAGCGCAGCGATGCGGTGCGGCTGCGTGCGGAAGACGAGCGCGGCATGCTTGCGGCGACCCGCGGCAGCGATGCGCGCGACATCGCGGCGCTGCAGAAACTGCTCGGCCAAGCGTCGGCGCTGCGCGAGCGCGATCTGCTGCTGGGCTTGATCGCCACGCAGACCCAGGCGCTGCGTTCGGCGCTGACGCTGGAGCGGCTGCGACTGGAGGCGGGCAAGCCCGACGATCGGCGCGAGAGCGGCTACCAGCAGCGCGACCTGGCGCTGATCGAGGGCATGCTCAAGCAGGTGCAGCGCCGCTACTCGCCGAGCGTGGAGAAGGCGCTGCTGACCACGCTGCTGACTCGTTACCAGCAGCTACCGGAAGCGCAGCGGGTACCGGAGTTCGATGCGGCGTTCGGGCGTACCCCGGCGCAATTGCAGGTGGCGCTGGACAAGGACTATGCCGGCACGGCGCTGGGCACCGAGGCCGAGCGCCTGTCGCGCTTCGCTGCCGCGCGCGAGGGCAAAGCGCCTGCGGCCGATCCGTTGCTGGCGCTGGCCGCCACGCTGGTGCCGGCGCAGCTGCGGCTGGACGACGAGCGCAAGGCGCGCGAGGGCGAGCAGTTGCGGCTGCGCCCGGCCTACATGCGTGCGCTGTTCGCCTGGCGCAAGCAGCAGGGTCGTGCGGTGTATCCGGACGCCAACAGCACGCTGCGGATCAGCTATGGCCGCGTCGAGCCGCTGGCGCCGCGCGATGCGGTCAGCTTCGCGCCGCTGACCACGGTGGCCGGCATCGTCGAGAAGAACACCGGCAAGGAACCGTTCGATGCGCCCAAGCCGCTGTTGGCGGCGATCGCCAGGGGCGATTTCGGCAGCACCGCCGATTCGCAGTCGAAGACGCAGCCGGTGAACTTCCTGACCAACCTGGACACCACCGGCGGCAACTCCGGCTCGCCGGTGCTCAATGCGCGCGGCGAGCTGATCGGGTTGAACTTCGACAGCAACTGGGAGGCAGTCAGCGCCAGCTGGTGGTACGACCCGCGCTACAAGCGCGCGATCCATGTGGACATGCGCTATCTGCGCTGGTTGATGGCCAAGGTGTATCCGGCGCCGCAATTGCTGAAGGAGTTGAACGTTCCGCAGGAGTGAGTGGGGCAGGTTGGAGAGGCGGGCGTCGTTTGGCATTGCTTTGAGCAGAATAGGGTTGGGCATGTGATGTGCCCTGATGCGGCTGCTACATGGACTGGTCGCCGTCACAGCGACGAACATGCTTTGTACCCGCGCTGATGCCTCGGTACAGGACCGCCGCCGCTCACCGCGCTGCGCTGCCGCGATCGGGGGACCAGGACAATGATCCTGGTCCTGGAGACTCCATGCGTCGGGACTGAAGTCCCTCCCACAAGCTGCAGCATGCGCTGCGGTCGGCGAGATGGCGTGTTCGATTGAGACCGTGGAGATGCGGATACACCGGTGGTGGCTCACGACCCGACCTCGTTGCAGGGCTAGACTGACCGCATGGAGTTGCTTGTCGCCAAGCCCTTGCCGCGTGCGTTCTATGCGCGCGATGCCCGCGTGGTGGCGCCGGAGTTGTTGAACAAACTGCTTGTCACAGCCGACGGTCGCTGCGGGCGCATTGTCGAGGTGGAGGCCTACTGCGGTGCAGAGGATCCGGCGGCGCATTCGTTCCGCGGCATGACGCCGCGCACGCGGGTGATGTTCGGCCCGCCCGGACATCTATACGTGTACTTCATCTACGGCATGCATTGGGCGCTCAATGCGGTATGCGGTGGTGCGCCGGGGCATGCGGTGCTGATCCGCGCCTTGGCGCCTGTGGCCGGGATCGAGGCGATGCAGGCGGCACGCGGCGCGATGCGCGCCGCCGATCTCACCCGTGGGCCGGGGCGCCTGGCCAAGGCGCTGGGTGTTACGGGTGCGGACAATGGGCTGGACCTGACCACGCGGCAGTCGCGCCTATGGCTGGGACAGGACGGGACGCCGCCGCCGACCACGCCGGTCGTCACCACACGGATCGGCATCAGCAAGGCGATGGACGCGCCGTGGCGCTGGCATGTGCCCGACGAGCCGAACGTGTCGCGCTTTGTGGTAAGTCGGGCGAAGCGCCGCGGGTAGCGTGGCGCTTGTAGGCATCGTCGCACTACACGCTGCAAGAGGGTCGGCGCCTCGCCCGCCGTCACGAGTGACAGGCCGCAATGCGGTGGTCACGGAAGGCGCTTTGGCCCGGAGACGAACGCATTTACTCAGGGAACCTCGCTTCGTTCGTCGCAGCTGACGCCGTTCCTACGGTGGGCAACCTGCGTCACCACCGCCACAAACGGGCGCATGGCTGAGGGTGTGCCGACAAGGCACACCTAGGCGATCGCGGCGCTCGCATCCAGTTGCGCGATGGCATCGGCCACGACCGTGGCGAACGGTGCGTCCACGTCCACCGAGATCACGTCGGCCTCGTCCAGTGGCAGTTCCAGCGTGTCGAGCTGGCTTTGCAGCAGCACCGGTGGCATGAAATGGCCATGGCGCGCGGCCAGGCGCTCGGCGATGACATGCGCGGCCGCGTGCAGGAACACGAAGCGCATCGGCACGCCGGTGTCCCGTAGCTGCTGCCGGTGCGCCTTGCGCAGACCTGAGAAGGCCAGTACGACGCTCTGCCCGGCATCGACCGATGCGCGCAGGCGCTGCGCCAAGGTGGCCACCCATGGCGCGCGCTGCGCGTCGCTGAGCGGGATGCCGTGCGCCATCTGCGCCTTGGCGGCGGCGCTGTGGAAGTCGTCGGCGTCGAGGAAGGTGAGTCCGTAGTGCGCCGCCAGTGCCTGGGCAACGCTGGTCTTGCCACTGCCGGACACGCCCATCACGACGATGGCTTCGGCGCGTGGCGGCGGGGATGAGGGGATGTGAGTCACGCGCTGCGGTCCCGTGGGGTCGCCCGCATGATGCCAGCGTGGGCGTTGTGTGGACGTCAGCGCTTCTGTACTGGGTCTTGCGCTGTTGTTGAAATGTGCGCCGTGGTAACTGGGTTCTGTGTGGATCCTGGCGTCGGGGCTGAAGCCCCTCCCACAGGGACTCCAGCCGGCAACTCATGGTTCCGCACCCCCGTGCTTGCCTCTTCCCGCGAGGTGTTTACATCGTCACGTTCGCCGTCTCGACCAGATCGTCCCACTGCAGTCGCGTGCCGGACGCATCGTCGCTGTCCTGCAGGGCGCGGCGGACGGCACGGCGCATCGCGCGGCTGATCCAGTTGTGCAGGTCGCGGCCGGACTGGCCGTCGCTGCGCTCGGCGATCCAGGCCGCGGCGGCGGCGGCGTCGAGATCCAGTGGTTTGCCGCGCAGCAGGCCCGCGACGATGGCGGTCCGCGCCGCGTGGTCGGGCAGGGCGATGACGATCTGCCGGTCCAGCCGCGACAGCAACGCCGGGTCGATCGCGGCGGCATGGTTGCTGGCGGCCAGCAGGAACACCTGGCCCGCGTGGCTGGCGACGCCGTCCAGCTCCTGCAGCAGCTGGCCGACGATCTCGCGGGTGAAGGCGTCGTCGCCGTCGGCACCGCGCGCCGGCGCGACGATATCCAGTTCGTCGACGAACACGATGCACGGCGCCTGCGCCCGCGCGCGCTCGAACGCCGCCTGCACGCGCTGGCCGGACTGACCGAGGTAGCCGGCCTTGAGGTCGGCGCTGCTCAGGGCGATGAAGGCTAGCCCGGACTGGCTGGCAAGGATCCGCGCGACCTGGGTTTTGCCGGTCCCTGGCGGGCCGACCATCAGGATCCCGCGCGGCACCGGCACGCCGAGCGAGGCCAGGGTCTCGGCATTGCGCAATTCCTTGCCCAGGCCGACGAACTCCTCGACGGTGGTGGCCGGCAGCACGATGTCGTCCCAGCCGAGCGTGGCGACGGCGGTGGAGCCTTTGCCGCGCAGCGCGCGCAGGTGCGCGAGCAGGGTGGCGTTGTCCAGCGTGCCGTCCACGCACTCGGCTGCGACGCGCGCGACCAGCATGTGCAGGTCGCGACCGGAGAGGCCGGTGCTGTCGGCGATCACCTGCGCGTCCGGCGCCAACGCAAAACCGGCACCCCGCAGTTCGGCGCCGAGAATGCGCGCGCGCGCCGCGGCATCGGGCAGGCCGACGGCGATGCTTGCGGTGAAGCGCGACAGGATCGCGTCGTCCAGCAGCGCCGGGCGGTTGGTCGCGCCGATCACCAGCACCTGGCCGTGCGCGGCATGGAAGCCGTCCCATTCGGCGAGAAAGGTCTGCACCAGTTCCGCACCGAAGCTGTCGCTGTCGGCGCCGCCGCGGCGCGCGAACACGCTTTCGCATTCGTCGATGAACAGGATCGCCGGCGCGCGCGCGCGGCAGCGTTGCCAGATCGCCTGCACCTTGGGGCCGGTGTGGCCGACGTGCGCGGCCTTCAGGTCGGCCACGCCCAGCGCCTCGAAATGGCAGCCGGCGTGGCGCGCGAGCTTGCGCGCGATCAGGGTCTTGCCGGTGCCCGGCGGCCCGTGCAGGAGCATGCCTTTCGGTGCCGGCTGGCGCCCGGACACGAACAGGTCCACCAGTTTCAGGATCTGGTCGAGCGTGGCGTCGGGCAGGGCGACGTCGGCCCAGTGCCGTTGCACCGCATCCAGGCTCTGCAGCCGCTGCTGCAGCGCGCGTTGCTGGCCGCGTGCGACCTCCCAGGCCTGCACGTGGTCGTGCAGTGCGGCGATCGGCGCGACATCGACGGCGGCGTCTTCGGCCAGTGCCAGCGCCAGCGATTGCAGCGACGGCGGAGCGTCGGCGGCCAGATTGGCGTCGAGGAGGATCAGGGCCGCTGCATGGCGGGCATCGGGCAGCACGATCAGCGCCTGCAGGCGCGGGTCCTCGCTGCCGTCGTGCAAGGCCAGCAGCCGCGCAGCGGACAGGTCGCCCTGTGTGGCAGGAATGGACCAGCGCCCGTGCAGGGCGCGCTGCGGCCATGGCGCGCGGGTCACCGGATAGGTCGACCCTGGATCGTGCTGCCCGGCATCGGCCACCTGCACCAGCGCCAGCGGCAGGCGTGCGAACGCCTGCAGTGCGCGCCGTTCGGCATGGCTGTGGTGCCACGCCAGCAACTGCGCACCGGCGACGACCAACAGACCGTACGCCAGCAACGAGGGCAGCAGGCTTTGCAGCAGCAGGCCGCCATCGCCGTGCAGGCCGACCTGGCGCCACCAGACGAGGAAGCTGCGCGTCTCGCCCAGCCAGTGTGCGCTCGTCCACGGCAGGACCAGCATCAGCATGCCGATCAAGGCCGCGCGCCAGCGCCAGTCCGGCAGCAGCGGCCGCAGCAGCAGCGCCGGTCCCCAGGCGCGGCGGCGCTCGCGCCGTACCGCCGCCCGCGCCGCGATCCTGGCGTGCGCAGCGAACCGGCGCCGGATCGCGACCACGGCCTGGTCCACCGCCGGCAGATGCCGCTCGATATCCGCATCGGCCTGCGCCTGGCGCGACTGCGCCTGCTGCACCTGCGCAAGCAGGCGCTGCGTCTGCTGTTGCAGCGACGGCGGGGGCGTCGGCACGGCGGCCGGGATGCCGGACATCAGCGGGGGCGGGCGCAGGTGGTCACCGCGCGCATCTTAGCCCGAGCGCCGGTGGGGCTGCTGTGGCTGGTTGCAGGTTGGATTGCCCTTGCTGGTGCGGTTGCTTTGGTTGTTGCCTTTGCCTTATCGGGTTCCCTTCCGAAGCGGCGGCCAGCGTGGGGAAAAACCCCGAAGGGGCGGCGCACATGGATGTGCGCCGTCCGCGGCAGGGGCAGGATGCCCCTTCCGCGGATCCCCGGGCTGGACGCGGACCCGGAGCGCGTTAGCGCGGAGGGCGCGAGGCAGGGTGTGCTTTCTTTTGGTTACTTTTCTTTGCACAAGCAAAGAAAAGTAACTCGCCGCAAGGCGAAAGCTCTGCCTTGCCGTGGCTGCAGCGCTAAAAGTGCCCTACAAATCAACAGCAGAAGCAGAAGCAGAAGCAGAGCCAGCGGCATGCCTGCGTCTGCCGCGGACATTGGATGCCGCACCGCTACCGAGCGGTGATTCTGCTTAACTGGGCTGCGTGCAAAGGGGGCGCAGGAAAAGAGGCGAGAAGCGCCGTGCTCGCCGTTGGGGGGAGCGCTTGCGTGTAGGCGCAGCCGCCTCACCTGCCTCGCGGCGCCCAACCCGGTGCACACGCAGCCCAAGCGAGACGCAGCGAGCCGAACTCCCGGCTACGCGGAAACGCATCGCACCCTCTAGACTGCACGCATCGTCATGGGGGCTAGCCTTTGGTTTCCAGTTGGATCCTGCTGCTGGTGTCGGTCGGCTATGCGGCGCTGCTGTTTGCGGTGGCGTGGTGGGGCGATCGCCGTCCGCTGTACCCGGAGCGGCCGTGGCTGCGTCCGGCGGTGTACAGCCTGGCGCTGGCCGTGTACTGCTCGTCGTGGACGTTCTACGGCGCGGTCGGCAGCGCGGTGCGCAACGGCGCCGGCTACCTGCCGATCTACCTGGGCCCACTGCTGATGCTGCTGTTCGGCTGGCGCATCGTCGAGCGCCTGGCGCTGATCGCGCGCAGCGAGAACACCGTGTCCATCGCCGATTTCATTTCCTCGCGCTACGGCCGCTCGCGGCGCCTGGCCGCGCTGGTGGCGGTGATCGCCCTGGTCGGCGTGGTGCCGTACCTGGCGCTGCAGTACAAGGCGGTGGCGATGAGCCTGCAGGTGCTCAGCGGCCAGTCCAGCGCCGGTGCGCCGTTCTATGCCGATCCGGCGCTGTACGTGGCGTTGGGCATGGCGCTGTTCGCCACGCTGTTCGGCACCCGCCAGGTCGATGCCACCGAGCACCACCACGGCATGATGCTGGCGATCGCGCTGGAGTCGGTGGTGAAGCTGCTGGCGATGGTGGCGGTGGGCGTGTTCGCCTACGTGTGGCTGTGCGCACGCGACGGCGGTCAGGTGCTGCAGTCCACGCGCACGCTGTTCCAGAACACCCCGCCGGTGGGCTTCATCTCGCAGACACTGCTCAGCTTCCTGGCGCTGGTGTGCCTGCCACGGCAGTTCCACGTGGCGGTGGTGGAGTGCAGCGACGTCGGCGACATCCGCAAGGCGCGCTGGCTGTTCGGCCTGTACCTGGTGCTGATCTCGGCGATGGTGGTGCCGATCGCCGCCGCCGGCATCGCGCTGTTCGGCGGCGGCGACGTGGCCGACGACAGCATCGTGCTGGCGCTGCCGCTGGCCGAAAGCCGCACCGCGCTGGCGCTGGTCGCCTATGTGGGCGGGTTCTCCGCCGCCACCGGCATGGTCATCGTCTCCAGCATCGCGCTGGCGACGATGATCAGCAACGACCTGGTGATGCCGGTGCTGTTGCGCCGCCGCGGGCACCAGGCGGCCGGTGCCGACGTGGCCTCCAAGGTGCTGTGGATCCGCCGCCTGGCGATCCTGCTGCTGGCGCTGATCGCCTACGGCTATTACCGCAGCAGCAGCAACGACACGACGCTGGCGTCCTACGGCCTGATGGCCTTCGCCGCAGTGGCGCAGTTCGCGCCGGGCGTGATCGGCGGGCTGTACTGGCGCGGCGCCAGCCGCAAGGGCGTGGAGACCGGCATGGTGCTGGGCTTCGCCACCTGGATTTACACGCTGCTGCTGCCTGCACTGACCCAGGCCGGCTGGCTGGCGCCGGCGTGGCTGCTGGACGGGCCGTTCGGCATCTCCTGGCTGCGCCCGCAGCAGCTGTTCGGTATGAGCGGCTGGGATCCACTGGCGCATGGCACGTTCTGGTCGCTGCTGGTCAACGTCGGCACGATGATGCTGGTGTCGGCACGCTGGCGCCCGGGCCTGGACGAGCGTCTACGCGCGGCGCCGTTCCTGGAGCCGTACTCGCAGCGCCCGGCGGTGGCCGGCGACTGGCTCGGGCAGGTGCGTGTGGTCGACCTGCAGGCGCTGGCCGAGCGCATGGTCGGGGAGCGTCATGCCCGCCGCGCCTTCGCCGAACAGGCGCAACTGCTCGGCCGCGAGCCGCAGCCCACTGCGGTGGCCGACCGCGTCTGGGTGCAGTTCACCGAACGCCTGCTTGCCGCCTCGATCGGCGCGGCCTCCGCGCGTCTGGTGCTGACCAGCCTGTTGCGCGGCTCGGGCATGGACCTGGGCGAGGTGGTGGCGGTGCTCGACGAGGCCGGGCAGGAGCTGCGCTTCAACCGCGAGATCCTGTCCACCACGCTGGAGAACATCAGCGCCGGGGTCAGCGTGGTGGATCCGGCGATGCGCCTGACCGCATGGAACCGCCGCTACCAGCAGATGTTCGGCTATCCCGACGGCATGCTCTACGTCGGCCGGCCGGTCGCCGACCTGATCCGCTACAACGCCGAGCGCGGCGAACTCGGCGGCGGCCAGGTGGAGGATCAGATCGCCCGCCGCATCGCGCACATGCGCGCCGGCACCCCGCACGTGTTCGAACGCACCCGCAGCGACGGCAAGGTGATCGAGATGCGCGGCCAGCCGCTGCCCGGCGGCGGCTACGTCACCAGCTACAACGATATCACCGACTACAAGCGCGCCGAGCAGGCGCTGCTCGAAGCCAACGAGACCCTGGAGCAGCGCGTGGCCGAGCGCTCGCGCGAGGCCGAACTGGCGCAGCAGTCCAAGACCCGCTTCCTGGCCGCGATCAGCCACGACGTGCTGCAGCCGCTCAACGCCGCACGCCTGTTCGCCTCGGCCCTGCGCGATGCGCACCAGAACGAGGAGCAGCGGCATCTGGCCGAGCGCGTGGATGCTTCGCTGCGCGCAGCCGAGGAATTGCTCGACGGCCTGCTCGACGTGTCGCGGCTGGACGCCGGCGGTCTGCGCCCGACCATCGAGGACGTGGATGCCTGTCTGCTGCTGCGCGAACTGGCCGCGCAGTACAGCCCGATCGCCGCCGGCCGCGGCCTGCGCCTGCACGTGTACGCGCGGCCGCTGTGGGTGCGCAGCGATCGCCGGCTGCTGCGCCGGGTGCTGCAGAACTTCCTCGCCAACGCGCTGCGCTACACCCGCCAGGGCCGCATCGTGCTGGGCATGCGCCGCCGCGGCGCGGCGCTGGAACTGCAGGTCTGGGACACCGGCCCCGGCATTCCGCCGCACCACATGCAGCAGATCTTCGACGAGTTCCAGCGCTACCAGCAGCCGTTCGACTGGGGCGAGCAGGGGCTGGGCCTGGGCCTGTCGATCTGCCAGCGCATCTCGCGCCTGCTCGGCCACGACCTGGATGCGCGCAGCCGCGTCGGCCACGGCAGCATGTTCTCCATCACCGTGCCGCGGGCGGCGCCACCGCCGCAGGCGCTGCAACGCGCGCCACGCGCAGCGGCCGCGGCCGACTCGCTGGCCGGGCTGCGCGTGCTGTGCGTGGACAACGATCAGGAAATCCTCGACGGCATGCGCGCGCTGCTCGGCCGTTGGCAGGTGGAGGTGATCTGCGCCAGCACCGTCGACGAGGCGCTGGCGCAGGCCGCGTGCGCGCCGCACGTGATGCTGGTCGATTACCACCTGCACGACCGGCTCGACGGCCTGGAGACCCTGGATGCGCTGCGCGCGGCGATGCCCGGACCGGTGGCCGGCGCGCTGCTCACCGCCGACGGCCGCGACGAACTGAAGCTGCAGGCCCGCGAGCGCGGCTACCGGCTGCTGACCAAGCCGGTCAAGCCGGCCTCGCTGCGCGCCTTCCTCACCGCCTACCACGATCCGATCTAGGAGCGGTCGCGCGCCTTCGTAACGGCAATGTATGGGTTATGTGGCAGCCGTCGGCGCGACCGGCGTGGCGCACGGCGCGGGCGGGCGGCTAAGGTGGAGGACCGCCCACGACCCGCCTGCGCATGACCTCCCTGGACGACACCGCGATCCCCCCGCTCCCGGACCTGCTGGCGGCGCTGGAGGCCGGCCAGGCGCGGACCCTCGAACGCGGTGCCCGCGCCTACCTGCGGCAGCGCCCCGACGATGTCCTGGCCAGCAGTCTGCTGGCGATGAGCCTGCAGATGCAGGGCCAGCCGGCGCCGGCCGCCGCCGTGTACCGCACGCTGGCCGAGCGCGAGCCGCACGAGGTCGCGCACTGGAACAACCTCGGCACGGCGCTGCGCGAGGCCGGCGACCCCGGCCCGGCAGGCGAGGCCTATCTGCGCGCCCGCGCGCTGGCGCCGGACGATCCGCTGCCGCACCACAACCTCGGCCTGCTGGCGATGGACGCCGGCGATTACGCCGCGGCCCGCGAACACCTGCTCGATGCCCACGCGCTGGCGCCGCAGGCGCCGCCGCTGTGCGTGCACGCGGCGATGGCCTGCCATGAGTGCGGCGACTTCCAGCGCGTGCAGGTGCTGATCGCCGACTGGCGGCAGTGGCCGCCGCTGGATCCGGACACCACCGTGGAACTGGCCTGGCTGCTGTCGCAGGGCGGCGAGACCGACACCGCCTGCGGCCTGCTGCGCGCCTGTGCCGAGGGACCGATGGCGCAACCAGCGCGCGCCTGGTCGCGGCTGGTGCTGGTGCTCGAGCGCGCCAACCGCCTGCCGCAGGCGCGCGAGGCCGCCGCGCAGCTGCCGCCGCCGGAGCGCATCGACGACCCGGACGTGCGCCAGGACGCCAGCAATGCGCTGGCGGTGCTGGCCATGCGCGAGGGCCACTGGCAGCAGGCGCATGCGCTGCTGCGCGGGCTGTTGGCCGATGGCAGTGCGGTCGACCGGCGCAAACAGAGCAACCTGTTCTTCGCCCTGGCGCGGGTCTGCGATCGCCTCGGCCTTCACGACGAATCGCTGCATGCCTGCGCGCAGGGCCATGCCGGCCAGGTCGAGGGCCTGGCCGCGCTGGTGCCGGAGCTGGCGGCGGCGGACGCACCGCCATTGCCGGTCGCGCAGGCCCGCTGGGATCCGGCACGCCATGCCGCGGCGCGGCCGGTGACCGCGCCGGCCATGGCCGACTCGCCGATCTTCGTGGTCGGCTTCCCGCGCTCGGGCACCACCTTGCTGGAACAGATGCTCGACGCCCACCCGCAGTTGGTGGCGATGGACGAGCGGCCGTTCCTGCAGGGACTGGCCGACCGCCTGGAGGCGCGCGGCGTGGCCTGGCCGGACGGACTGGGCGAGCTCGACGATGCCGCCTGTGACGCGCTGCGCGCCGAGTACTGGCAGGCGGTGCGCGGGGTGGTGCAGCTGCAGCCGGGCCAGCGCCTGGTCGACAAGAACCCGTTGAACCTGCTGCGCCTGCCGCTGATCCGGCGCCTGTTCCCGGAGGCGCCGGTGATCCTGGCGCTGCGCCATCCCTGCGACGTGCTGCTGAGCTGCTACATGCAGGCGTTCCGCTCGCCGGCATTCGCCCTGCTGTGTGCCAGCCTGCCGCGGCTGGCGCGCGGCTATGCCGACGCGATGGAGTTCTGGCTCTACCACGCCGCCCTGCTGCAGCCACGCACGCTGGAGTTGCGCTACGAGGACCTGGTGGCCGATCCGCAGGCGCAGGTGGCGCGTCTGGGGCAGTTCCTGCAGCTGCAGCAGCCGGAGCGGCTGCTGGACTTCCAGCGCCACGCGCGGGCCAAAGGCTTCATCAGCACGCCCAGCTACGCGCAGGTGGTGGAGGGCATCAACCGCAAGGCCCTGGACCGCTGGCACGCCTATCGCGACGCCTTCGCACCGGTACTGCCGGTGCTGCAGCCGTTCCTGCGACGCTGGGACTACCGCGTCGACTGAGCGTTGCGTGTTGTCTGAACCGTTCCCGTCTGCTGGTTGAACGGCAACAACGCAGCGTGCGCTGTACCGCGCTTGAAGCGGTGTTTTTGTCAGGGGCTGGCGCACGTTGGCACACCGAAACAACACCCTTCTTATAAAAAACTAACAAGTGCCTGACGGTCCTGTAATGGACCGCTGGCCCGAGGCATCCATTTCACCCGCCGCGCGTTTCCGCGCCCGGGATGGTTCGCGCCTGCGTGCAGCCGGCGCTTGTCGCACATCACATGAGGTCTTCCCGATGTCCGTAGCAAAGAACAGACTCGCTCACGCCGTTTGCCTGGCCATGGCGACGCTTCCCGCCACGCTCTATGCGCAGAGCGCCACGCCGGCGGCGTCCGCGTCCGGCGACGCGCCGGTGACCCTGGACAAGCTCACCGTCACCGGTTCGCTGGTGCGCCGCGTGGATGTGGAGACCGCCAGCCCGGTCGCCGTGGTCGATCGCCAGCAGATCCAGCAGAGCGGCAAGCAGACCCTGGGCGACCTGCTGCAGGCGCTGCCTGGCATCGCCGGCGCCGCGACCAACCCGCAGGTCAACAACGGCGGCGGCGATGGCGCTTCGACCATCTCGCTGCGCGGCCTCGGCGACGAGCGCACGCTGATCCTGATCGACGGCCACCGCATCCAGAACAACGACGTCAACTCGATCCCGGCCAACATGATCGACCACGTCGAAGTGCTGAAGGTCGGCGCCTCGGCGATGTACGGCTCCGACGCCATCGGCGGCGTGGTCAACTTCATCCTGCGCAAGAACTTCGAAGGCGGGGAAGTCTCGGCCAACTACGGCCAGACCAGCCGCGGCGACGGCGCGCGCCAGGGCGGCAGCTTCACCTTCGGCAAGACCTGGGACCGCGGCAACGTGGTGGTCGGCCTGGACTACAACAAGCAAAAGGACGTCTCCACCGCCAACCGCGCGTTCTCCAAGTACGCGATGTACCTGTCCAGCGGCAGCGTCTACAAGGGCGGTTCCAGCCGCACGCCGACCGGCTACTACAAGCTGCCGGCGGCGACCCTGGCGGCCAACGGCTGCAGCGCCAACGGTGCGCTGACCAGCAACGGCAGCGGCGGCTACAAGTGCTACAGCTCCTCGGCCGATTCCTACAATTATCAGGCGGAGAACCTGCTGCTGACCCCGCAGCAGCGTGTCGGCGGCTTCGTGCTCGGCAGCTTCAACATCACCGACTCGATGCAGGCGTACGTCAACGCCTACCACAACCACACCATGTCCAACTTCGCGATCGCGCCGCTGCCGTTCGACGCGCAGAACGACGGCATCACCATCGCCGCCAACAACCCGTACAACCCGTTCGGCGTGGAGTTCGGCCCCAACGGCTACGAACTGCGTACGCGCTTCAACTCGCTCGGCCAGCGCGAAGGCTTCTACGACACCGCCACCGACCAGGACGTGATCGGCCTGAAGGGCGGCATCGGCGACAGCAGCTGGGTGTGGGACGCCAATTTCAACTACGGCCACTACCGCCAGCGCAACTGGAGCCACGGCTACGTCGACTACGCCGCGCTGCAGAACGCGATCAACAGCGGGCAGGTCAACATCTTCGACCAGGGCAACGCCAACACGGTCGCCTGGCTGAACAGCAACGAATCGATTCCGCGCCAGGAAACCACCACGATCATGCGGCAGTGGGAAGCCAGCGCCAACGGCAGCCTGTGGGAGATGCCGGCCGGCGCCGCACAACTGGCGGTGGGCGTGCTCTACCGCAAGGAGAGCCTGAGCTCCTCGGTGTCTGCCAACGCGCTGATCAACAGCGACAACACCTGCGCCATCTCCTCCGAGGCCTGCGCCTCGCCGCTGAGCGGCAGCTTCAACGTCAAGGAAGCCTATGCGCAGCTGTTCATGCCGGTGCTGGAGCAGTCCTCGCCGATCGGCGCGCTCAACCTGACCTTGAGCGATCGCTATTCCGACTACAGCAGCGTGCGCTCGGGCAACAACAGCGCCTCGTTCCAGGTGGAGTGGCGGCCGATCCACGACCTGATGGTGCGCGGTACCGCGGCGCAGGTGTTCCGTGCGCCGACCATCACCGACATCTATCAGGGCCCGACCGCCGACTCGCCGAACTTCGTCGACCCGTGCATCGGCTACAGCGGTAGCGGCAACGCCAATGCCTGCGCCGGCGTGCCGGCCGGCTGGACCGGTTCGGGCCTGTCGCAGACCAACGCGATCAAGTCCGGCGCCACGTACGTCGGCTACCAGCTCAAGCCGGAGAAGGGCACTTCGTTCGACTACGGCCTGGTCTACAGCCCCGAGTACGTGCCGGGCCTGTCGGTCAACCTCGACTGGTGGAAGGTCAAGCTCAACGACCTGATCCAGCCGATCTCCGCGCAGACCGTGGCCGACCTCTGCTACAACGACAACAACAGTCCCTACTGCAGCTACATCCACCGTTACCCGGCGGGTAGCGTCAGCGCCGGCAACATCGACTACATCCAGACGCCGGTGGTCAACATCGGCAAGCTCAACACCCAGGGCATCGACCTGGGCGCGAGCTATGCGCTGCCCGACACCGACTACGGCAAGTTCACCCTGGCCGTGGACAGCACCTACCTGCACCGCTACGACATCGACACCGGGGACACGGTGGTGCACATGGCCGGTCGCTACAACTCGTCCTACGGCAACTACGCGCACTGGCGCGCGCATGCCCTGGTCGGCTGGAAGCTGGGCAACTGGGACGCGAGCTGGACCACGCGCTGGATCGGCAAGATGCAGGTCGGCAGTGGCGACCTGAACCAGAACATGTCCGCCGATGCGGCGTTCAAGGGCGTGGTGCTGGACTACGGCAGCTACATGTACCACAACCTGCAGGTGGGCTACGACATGGCCGGGGCCAACCTGCGCCTGGATCTGGGCGTGGACAACCTGACCAACAAGCAGCCGCCGATGATGTACCAGAACAACGTGTTGAACGCGAACACCGACGTGAGCACCTACGACACGCTCGGCCGCTACTACTGGATGCGGGCCACCTACCGCTTCTGAGTGGAGCCGGTGCCGCCCGCCTGTGCGGGCGGCACCAAAGCATGCGACACGGCGCGTCCATGCGGGCGCGCCGTTTTGCTATGGGGGCCAACGGTACCGATGGGCATGAACCACACCGACCTGCGTCACTACGTCCGCGTCTACGACGCGGCGCTGGAGCCGGGCTTCTGCGCGCAGCTGATCGCGCAATTCGAACAGACCTCCGCTCAGCACAACCGCAATGGTGCCGGCCAGCGCGCCGGGCTGGACGACAGCGCCTGGACCGAACTCAACGTCAGCCGTCTTGCCGATCCCGCATTCCAGGGCTTCTTCATCGAGCAGGTGCGTGCGGGACTGGCGCGCTACAACGCCGATCTCGGGCTGACCGCCGAAGTACCGTGGCGCCCACGCCTGGCCGACCTGCGGATCAAGCGCTACCGCGCCGATGCCGGCGAACGCTTCCAGCCGCACTTCGACGCCTGCGACGCGGAGACCGGGCGCTACCTGGTGTTCCTGTGGTATCTCAACGACGTGGCCGAGGGCGGGCACACCCGCTTCCTCGACCTGGACCTGGAGATCGCGCCGCGCGCCGGCCGCCTGCTGGTCTTCCCACCGTACTGGATGTTCCTGCATGCCGGCCTGCCGCCGTGCAGCGGCGACAAGTACATCCTGTCCACCTACCTGGAATTCACCGCCAAGCCGGCCTGACCCAAGGCGCCGGCAGTGCGGGACGGACACGCACCGTCGCCGCACATCCCCAATCCCGAATCCCCAATCCCGGCTGCACCGGCACCACGTCGATCAACCTGCACCATGCAGATGCTCGAACAGGATGGTGCAGCCGATCGCGATCAGCAGCGCGCCGCCGACGATCTCCGCGCGCTTGCCGGCCAGCGCACCGAGCGCGCGGCCGAGCATGATGCCCAGGGTGACCATGGTCAGCGTGCACAGGCCGATGATCGCCGCGACCTCGACGATGTTCACGTCGAGGAAGGCCAGGCCGACGCCCACCGCCATCGCGTCGATGCTGGTGGCCAAGCCGGTGGCGGCCAGATTCCAGAAGCCGTGGCGCTTGGGCGCGGCCTCCTCGGGCGTGTCGGACTCCGGCTTGAGGCCGGCGACGATCATGTGCACGCCCAGTGCGCCGAGCAGGCCGAAGGCGATCCAGTGGTCGAAGGCGACCACGTACTTGGACGCGGCTTGGCCGAGCACCCAGCCCAGTGCCGGGGTCAGTGCCTCGATACAGCCGAAGATCAGGCCGGCACGCAGCGCGTCGGCCCAGCGTGGGCGTTGCATCGCCGCGCCCTTGCCGACGGCGGCGGCGAACGCGTCGGTCGACATGGCGATGCCGAGCAGGAGAATCGAAAGAAACGACATGGGGGACCGTACCGGGACAGGCGACAACGACGAGCGCGCGCGCCCGGCCTTCGCCTTGCGCACTCGCCGCTGGTCTCGCCAACCGAACTGGCTGCCCGTACCACGGCGCATCGGCCGAGTCTGTTGATACGGGCGCTGTCCGCGCAGGGCGGACAGCAGGCTACTCCCCAAGGGGACGCGCAGTCTAACAGCGCCCAACTGCGGCGAACATCCCTGGAACGCACGCGAACCTGCAGCTTATCTTGATAGCTGCGGCTATATCGACGGTGGCTCTGCGGCGGTACGGCACGCGTGTGTGCGTGATAGGTCGAGGATGCCCACTCCCTGCGCATGTGGCTCTCGCCGTGGCACTCAGCCATAGAGCGCGAGGTGCGAATGTGTGCGCCACTTCAGGACAGCGCCACGGACGCGTCCTCATTTCCCGGATGCAGCAATCGACGCATCGCCGCCGCGTGGGGTGGCTTCCGTCGCGCCGAAGAGTGCGACTGGCGCTCAGCGTTCAGCACGTCGGGACTGAAGTCCCTCCCACAAGGAGGCGCCCAGCGTGCCGCGTGCGCAATGCCAACGTGCGCGCACGCGCTGCATCCGCTCCGCTCGCACCTTCGACAGGCGTCGCCGCGGCTCAGTCCTCTTCCGGCGGCAGCACGATGGCGTCGCTGTCGATGGCCAGCTTGCCGGCCAGCAGCACCGCCTGGGTGCGGTTGGTGACGCCGAGCTTGCGCAGGATCGCGGTGACGTGCGCCTTGATCGTGGCCTCGGACACGCCCAGGTCGTAGGCGATCTGCTTGTTGAGGCTGCCGGCACCGAGCATCTGCAGCACCCGGAACTGCTGCGGCGTCAGTTCGCGCAGGCGCTGCCCGACCTCGCGTTCGGCGCGGTCGGTGGGCGGCACGTTGTGCGCTTCCGGCGGCGCCCAGTGCTCGCCGTCCAGCACCGTGCCCAGGGCCAGGCCGATGGTGTCCGAGTCGGCCGACTTGGGGATGAAGCCGAACGCGCCGTGGTCCAGCGCGCGCCGCATCACCGTCGGCTCCTCGCGCGCGGACACCACCACCACCGGCAACTGCGGATGCAGCGCGCGCATGTGCACCAACGCGCTGAAGCCTTGCGCGCCGGGCATGTTGAGATCCATCAGCAGCAGATCGGCATCGGCATGGCGATCGGCCAGCGCGTACAACGCCTCGACGCTGTCGGCCTCGTACAACTGCACCCCCGGCATCACCCGCTGCACCGCCCCACGCAGCGCCTCGCGGAACAGGGGATGGTCGTCGGCGATCAGCAGGGTGGGCATTTGGAAGGCCGGGAGTGGGGAAACGGGAATGGGGAATGGGAACGGCAAAAGCGGAGTGTCGGGTGCCTAAGATCTCGAAGCGACCGGGGAACGGCTTTTCCCATTCCCCATTCTCGACTCCCCATTCCCGACGCGCGTCAGCGCGTGAGTCGTTCGTTCACCAACGAATCCACCACCGACGGATCGGCCAGGGTCGAGGTGTCGCCGAGCTGGTCGGGGGCGTTCTCGGCGATCTTGCGCAGGATGCGGCGCATGATCTTGCCCGAGCGGGTCTTGGGCAGGCCCGGCGCCCACTGCAGGTGGTCCGGAGCGGCGATCGGGCCGATCTCCTTGCGTACCCAGGCCACCAGTTCCTTGTGCAGGGCCTCGCTCGGTTGCTCCTCGGCAACCAGGGTCACGTAGGCGTAGATGCCCTGGCCCTTGATGTCGTGCGGGAAGCCGACCACCGCCGCTTCGGCGACCTTGGGGTGGGAAACCAGCGCGCTCTCCACTTCGGCGGTGCCGATGCGGTGGCCGGAGACGTTGATGACGTCGTCGACGCGGCCGGTGATCCAGTAGTAGCCGTCGGCATCGCGGCGGCAGCCGTCGCCGGTGAAATAGCTGCCCGGGTAGGTGCGGAAATAGGTGTCGATGAAGCGCTGGTGGTCGCCATAGACGGTGCGCATCTGCCCCGGCCAGGAATCGCGCAGCACCAGGTTGCCCTCGGTGGCGCCTTCCAGAATCTCGCCGTCGGCGCTGACCAGCGCCGGCTGCACGCCGAAGAACGGCAGCGTCGCCGAGCCGGGCTTGAGGTCGATGGCGCCGGCCAGCGGGGTGATCAGGATGCCGCCGGTCTCGGTCTGCCACCAGGTGTCCACGATCGGGCAGCGGCCGTCGCCGACCACGTCGTAGTACCAGCGCCAGGCTTCGGGATTGATCGGCTCGCCGACGCTGCCGAGCAGGCGCAGGCTCTTGCGCGAGGTCTTCTTCACCGGCGCCTCGCCCTCGCGCATCAGCGCGCGGATCGCGGTCGGGGCGGTGTAGAAGATCGTCACCTGGTGCTTGTCGATGACTTCCCAGAAGCGCGACACGCTCGGGTAGTTGGGCACGCCCTCGAACATCAGCGCGGTGGCGCCGTTGGCCAGCGGCCCGTATACGATGTAGCTGTGGCCGGTGACCCAGCCCACGTCGGCGGTGCACCAGTAGATGTCGTCCTCGCGCAGGTCGAACACGGTCTCGTGGGTGTAGGCGGCGTACAGCAGGTAGCCGGCGGTGGTGTGCAGCACGCCCTTGGGCTTGCCGGTGGAGCCGGAGGTGTAGAGGATGAACAGCGGGTCCTCGGCGTTCATGCGCTCGGGTTCGCACTCGGCCGGCTGGCTGTCGACCACGTCGTGGAACCAGCGGTCGCGCGGGGCCTGCATGTCCACCGCGCCGCCGGTGTGGCGTACCACCAGTACGGTCTCCACGCTGGTGGTGCCGGGCAGCTTCAGCGCCGCGTCCACGTTGGCCTTGAGCGGGATCTTCTTGCCGCCGCGCAGGCCTTCGTCGGCGGTGATGATCAGCTTGCTGCCGCAGTCGATCACCCGATCGGCGATCGAGTTGGGCGCAAAGCCGCCGAACACCACCGAGTGGATCGCGCCGATGCGCGCGCAGGCCAGCATCGCCACCGCCGCGTCGGGGATCATCGGCAGGTAGATGGTGACGCGGTCGCCCTTGCGCACGCCCAGCGCGCGCAGCGCGTTGCCGAGCCGGCACACGCGCTCGTACAGCTCGCGATAGGTGACGCGGTAGGACGGCGCGTCCGGGCTGTCCGGCTCGAACAGCAGCGCGGTCTTGTCGCCGCGGGTGGCCAGTTGCCGGTCCAGGCAGTTGACGCTGGCGTTGAGTTCGCCGTCGTCGAACCAGCGGATACGGAAATCGTCCAGGGCGAAGCTGACGTCCTTGATCCGGGTCGGCTTCTTGAACCAGTCCAGGCGCTCGGCCACCTTGCCCCAGAACGCCTCCGGCTGTTCCACCGATTCCTTGTACTGGGTCTGGTACTGGGTCTTGTCGACCCGCGCACGGGCGGCGAACTGCGGATCGACGGGATAGAGATCGGCCATGGTTCCCTCTGCAATGAACGGGGCGCCGCATGCGGCGGCGCGTCAACGCGCAGTGTGCCGCATCCGGCGTTAAGCGCACACGCGCCGGGTCTTAGACGATGGTCGTAACTCAGCCGACGTTCGACTAATGGCCAATAGGCGCGGCCGGTGCGGTCGCGCACGCTGGGCTACGGCCGTGCGCATGCGTGCGGCCATCCATTATTCGGGAGGGAGTAATGAGCAACCGCATCGCATCCTTGGCGCGTCGCCCGTTGGCGGCCGCGCTGTTGGTGGCCCTGGTCGCGCCCGGCGCGGCCTTCGCCCAAGGCAAACCCTCGGCGCGCGAACAGGCGCTGGAGACCCGCGTGGCCGAGCTGGAACGGCAGGTGCAGCAACTGCTGTCGGCGCAGCAACAGCAGCAGGGACAGATCGCGCAGACCCAGACCGAGGTCGCCGCGGTCCGCTCGACCCAGGCCGCGCCGCCGCCGCCACCCCCGGCACCGCCGGCCGGCAAGGCGCCGATCCAGGTCACCACCATCACCCCGGGGGCCACGCCCGGCACCACCTTCAAGGTCGGCGGCTTCATCAAGGCCGACTTCCTGGCCACCCGCACCGGCGACGGCCAGCTCGCCGACGACGCCACCGGCCGCGCGCTGTACCTGCCCGGGCAGACCCCGGTGGGCGGGGCCAAGTCCGGCACCGACTACAACGCGCATGCCAAGTTCTCGCGGATCAACTTCGGCGTGGACAGCGTCACCGAAGGCGGCAACAAGGCCGGCGCGCTGGTGGAACTGGATTTCTTCGGCAATTCACTGGGCACCCAGACCGCCACCAACACCTACGGCGCCACCCTGCGTCACGCCTACATGTACTGGAACCACTGGCTGGCCGGCCAGACCTGGTCCAACTTCATGGACCCGGCGGCGCTGCCGGAAGCGGCCGACTTCATCGGCCCCACCGACGGCGTGGTGTTCGTGCGCCAGGCGCAGCTGCGCTACACCAACGGCGGCTTCAGCATCGCCCTGGAGAATCCGGAAACCACGCTGTACACGCGCAGCGTGGCCGGCGTGGTCAGCACCGCCAGTTCCGACCGCGGCGCGCTGCCGGACCTGACCGTGCGCTACGGCTGGAAGGGCGACTGGGGCAGCTTCGGCGTGGCCGGCGTGGTCGGTCAGCAGAAGGTCGACAACCGCGCCACCGGCGCCGATGCCAGCAAGGCCTCCGGCGGCCTGACCCTGGGCGGCAAGTGGGTGGCCAGCGACAGCGACAGCCTGTTCTACCAGCTCACCGGCGGCGAAGGCATCGGCCGCTACATCGGCCTGGGCATCACCCAGAACGCGGTGTACGACGCCGCCGACCGCGATCTGGACACGGTCGGGGTGGTCGCCGGCTACGTCGGCTGGCGCCACGCGTTCTCGCCCAAGTTGCGTACCAACCTGATCTACGCGCGCAGCGACTACGACAACGACACCGCGCGCACCGGCCTGGCCGTGACCAAAAGCGTGCAGAGCATCCGCGGCAACGTCTTCTATTCGCCGTTGCCCAAGGTCGATATCGGCGCCGAGCTGATGTACGGCAAGCGCGAGATCGAAAGCGGCGCCACGGGCGACATCACCCGCCTGCAGTTCACCACCAAGTACAGCTTCTGATCCGCGCCGCGGCCACTTACCGGAGCCATCTCATGAGCCTCTCCAACGACGCGCTGATCGCCAAGATCGACGCTAATCCGAAGTACCACGCGCTCAAGCGCCAGCGCAACGCGCTGGGCTGGACGCTGACCGTCCTGATGCTGCTGGCCTATTTCGGCTTCATCGGCCTGATCGCCTTCGACAAGGCGTTCCTGGCCCAGCCGATGGGCAGCGGCGTCACCACCATCGGCATCCCGATCGCGATCGGGGTGATGGTCTTCACCATCGCCATCACCGCGATCTACGTGCGTCGCGCCAACACCGTGTACGACCAGCTGACCGCCGACATCCTCGAGGACGCCCGCCAATGAGCAAGCACCTGCGCTTCCTTCTGCTGCTGCTGGCCGCGCTGCTGCCGGCCGGCGCGGCCCTGGCCGCCGGCGGCGATGTCGGCCAGACCGACAAGCAGCCGACCAACTGGGTGGCGATCGGCATGTTCGCCTTCTTCGTCGCCGGCACGCTGTGGATCACCAAGTGGGCGGCGAAGAAGACCCGCTCGGCGTCGGACTTCTACACCGCTGGCGGCGGCATCACCGGCTTCCAGAACGGCCTGGCGATCGCCGGCGACTACATGTCGGCGGCCTCGTTCCTGGGCATCACCGCGGCGGTGATGACCAACGGCTACGACGGCCTGATCTACGCCATCGGCTTCCTGGTCGGCTGGCCGATCCTGACCTTCCTGATGGCCGAGCGCCTGCGCAACCTCGGCAAGTACACCTTCGCCGACGTGGCCGGCTACCGCTTCGCGCCTACCGCGATCCGCAGCTTCGCCGCCTCCGGCACGCTGGTGGTGGTGCTGTTCTACCTGATCGCGCAGATGGTCGGCGCCGGCGCGCTGATCAAGCTGCTGTTCGGCCTGGACTACTGGGTGGCGGTGAGCCTGGTCGGCGTGCTGATGATGGTCTACGTGCTGTTCGGCGGCATGACCGCCACCACCTGGGTGCAGATCATCAAGGCGGTGTTGCTGCTGACCGGCGTGACCTTCATGGCCGTGGCGATCATGTGGCACTTCAACTTCAGCTTCGAGGCGCTGTTCGCCGAGGGCGTGCGGGTGAAGACCGCGGTGGCGGCCAACGGCGGCGCCTCGCCGGAAGAGGCAGCCACTGCCGGCCTGTCGATCATGGGCCCGGGCGGCTTCGTCAAGGATCCGATCTCGGCGATCTCCTTCGGGATGGCGCTGATGTTCGGCACTGCCGGTCTGCCGCACATCCTGATGCGCTTCTTCACCGTCCCCGACGCCAAGCAGGCGCGCAAGTCGGTGCTGTGGGCCACCACCTGGATCGGCTACTTCTACATCCTGATCTTCATCATCGGCTTCGGCGCCATCGCCCTGGTGTTGACCAACCCGCAGTTCGCCGACGTCGCCACCGGCACCATTCACGGCGGCAAGGGCGCGGCCAACATGGCGGCGGTGCTGGTCGGCAACGCGGTGGGCGGCAACGTGTTCATGGGCTTCATCTCCGCGGTGGCCTTCGCCACCATCCTTGCGGTGGTCGCCGGCCTGACCCTGTCCGGCGCCTCGGCGGTGTCCCACGACCTGTACGCCACGGTGATCAAGAAGGGCAATCCGGCCCCGGGTTCGGAGCTGAAGGTATCGCGCGTCACCACCATCGCACTGGGCGTGATCGCGGTGCTGCTGGGCATCGTGTTCGAGAAGCAGAACGTGGCCTTCATGGTGTCGCTGGCCTTCGCCATCGCCGCCTCGGCCAACTTCCCGGTGCTGATCCTGTCGTTGCTGTGGAAGAACTGCACCACCCGCGGTGCGGTGATCGGCGGTTTCCTGGGCCTGATCTCCTCGCTGGTGCTGACGGTGCTGTCGCCGTCGGTGTGGGTGGATACGCTGGGCAACCCGACCGGTTCGGCGCCGTTCCCGTACACCTCGCCGGCGCTGTTCTCGGTCACCATCGGCTTCGTCGGCATCTGGCTGTTCTCGGTGCTGGACCGCAGCGCGCAGGCCGGCAAGGAACGCGCCGCGTTCAAGGCGCAGCAGATCCGCGCCGAGACCGGGCTGGGCGCCTCGCGCGGGTCGGGACACTGAGCACGCGCGCCTAAGCAGGACGCGGCCATCGCCGCACGCGACGCCGGCCTTCGGGCCGGCGTCGTCGTCTGTGCGATGAGGCGGCGTTACCATGAGCGCCCGCTGCCTCCGTCGTGCCAACGCATGCGCTACCGCTGGATCCTGTTCGACGCCGACGACACCCTGTTCCACTTCGATGCCTTCGCCGGCCTGCAGCGGATGTTCGCCGGCTACGGCGTGCAGTTCGGCGAAGCCGAGTTCGCCGAATACACGGCGTGCAACCGGCCGCTGTGGGTGCAGTACCAGAACGGCGCGATCACCGCGCTGCAATTGCAGCAGCGCCGTTTCGCCGACTGGGCGCAGCGCCTGCAGACCGCGCCGGAGACCTTGAACACGGCGTTCCTGGCGGCGATGGCCGAGCTGTGTGCGCCGCTGGACGGAGCGGTGGATCTGCTCGACGCCTTGCGTGGGCGCGCGCGCCTGGGCCTGGTCACCAACGGCTTCGGCGCGCTGCAGAACGCGCGCCTGCAGCGTACCGGGCTGCACGACCGCTTCGAAGTCATCGCCATTTCCGAGGTGGTGGGCGTGGCCAAGCCGCACCCGGGGATCTTCGCGCACGCGCTGGCGCAACTCGGCGACCCACCGCCGGCGCAGGTGCTGATGGTCGGCGACAATCCGCAGGCGGACATCGCCGGCGGCCTGGCCGCAGGCCTGCACACCTGTTGGTTCAATGCGCGCGGCGCCGCCGCGCCGGAGGGCATCGTGCCGCACCACCAGGTCGCCTCGCTGGCGCAGTTGCAGGCATGGTTGCTGGAAGAGCCGGCGGCGCTGTAGCACATCTGCTCGCGTGCCTGGTGCCATCGGGTCGGGACTGAAGTCCCTCCCACAGGTGGAAACTTCAGTTCGCGGCGATGCCGGCGCGCCCCTCGTGGGAGGGACTTCAGGGCACCTCTAAAAACCTAGACTTTGGCATCATTGGTCTGGAGAACAC
>NZ_JAXGGF010000020.1:0-745 GCF_034105325.1 Xanthomonas sp. LF02-5
AGGGTCTCATCCCCGCGTCGGCGATCAGTTGGGCAAGGCGCGCTTCGTGTTCTCCGGCAGCGTCGGCCGACCAGTCCAGCAATTCAAGCCGGGCACCGCCGTGCGGATGGATCTGCTGCCAGGCGCCTTCGGTGTCGACATGGTAGGTCGTGCGCAGGATCTCGTGGCGCTGCTGTATCCGCGCAAGGGTGTCCTCGAGCGTCTCCACGCTCAGGCGGCCGTGCAGCCGCAGCGCGGTGCCGATTCCGTAGCGCCCGTCGCCCTCTGCGCCTGCGGACACGAACCACAGGCGCTGCTGCGCCGCGGATAGGGGCAGCCGCTCGGGGCGCATGCCGACGCGCGGGCCTGACGCGGATGTCCGCGGCCTGGACGCGATCAGCGCGGCCTGCGCGCGGATGGTGGGGTGCTGGAAGATCTCGCGCAGCGATAGTTCGACCCCGAACGCGTCGCGGATCCCGGACACCAGGCGCGTGGCGAGCAATGAATGCCCGCCCGCCTCGAAGTAGTCCACTGTGGTACTGATGCCCTCATGGCCAAGCAGCGCAGCCCAGACCGCCTGCAGCTGCGCTTCGGTGTCGGTGTCGGCATAGGTATGGGCGCGACGATGGAAGGCGCCGGCCTGCGGCGCCGGCAGCGCGTTACGGTCGATCTTGCCGTTGGGGGTGATCGGCAGGCGCTCCAGGATCACGAAGGCCGAGGGCATCATGTAGCCGGTCAATTCCCGCGCCAGCGCCGCCTTGCAGGC
>NZ_JAXGGF010000021.1:0-548 GCF_034105325.1 Xanthomonas sp. LF02-5
GCGCCTTCTGCGCGCCCTGGAAGGTCGAGATGTCCACGTCCTTCAGGAAGTTGGTGGTACCCGCGGCGGCAGTGGCAGTGGCGGCGATGCCGCTCTGGTCGAAGGTGATGCCGGTGGCACCGGTGGCGCTGCCCGCGGTGAACGAGAAGTCCTGGCCGCCCTTAACCGATTCCAGCTTCAGCTTGTTGCTGCTGTCCACCGAGGCGTACACGCCGGTCTGGGCCAGCTTGTCGTTGATCGCCGATGCGATCTTCTTGGCCACATCGGTGTCCACGTCGCCGACGGCCACCGAGACCGAGGCGATGCTGACGCCGTTGACGGACATGCCGGAGAAGCTGCCGCTGGCGGTGGCGGTACCCGAGGCCAGGGCGTTGGTGGTGGTCTGGGTGGCGGCGAAGCCGGCCTTGCCCAGCGAGGCGGCGCTGGCGTTGACGATGCTGTTGATGCCGATGGTCTGGCCGGCGTCGGCGCCGACCTGGAACAGCGCGCCGGAGAAGGAGCCGTCCAGCAGCTTGGTACCGTTGAAGTTGGTCTGGCTGGAGACGCGA
>NZ_JAXGGF010000022.1:0-548 GCF_034105325.1 Xanthomonas sp. LF02-5
ACGCCTTCTGCGCGCCCTGGAAGGTGGAGATGTCCACGTCCTTCAGGAAGTTGGTGGTACCCGCGGCGGCAGTGGCGGTGGCGGCGATGCCGCTCTGGTCGAAGGTGATGCCGGTGGCGCCGGTGGCCGAGCCCGCGGTGAACGAGAAGTCCTGGCCGCCCTTGACCGATTCCAGCTTCAGCTTGTTGCTGCTGTCCACCGAGGCGTACACGCCGGTCTGGGCCAGCTTGTCGTTGATCGCCGATGCGATCTTCTTGGCCACGCTGGTGTCCACGTCGCCGACGGCCACCGAGACCGAGGCGATGCTGACGCCGTTGACGACCATGCCGGAGAAGCTGCCGCTGGCGGTGGCGGTGCCCGAGGCCAGGGCGTTGGTGGTGGTCTGGGTGGCGGCGAAGCCGGCCTTGCCCAGCGCGGCGGCGCTGGCGTTGACGATGCTGTTGATGCCGATGGTCTGGCCGGCGTCGGCACCGATCTGGAACAGCGCGCCGGAGAACGAGCCGTCCAGCAGTTTGGTGCCGTTGAAGTTGGTTTGGCTGGAGACGCGG
>NZ_JAXGGF010000023.1:0-462 GCF_034105325.1 Xanthomonas sp. LF02-5
ACCTGCAAGGCGGCGCTGGCGCGGGAATTGACCGGCTACATGATGCCCTCGGCCTTCGTGATCCTGGAGCGCCTGCCGATCACCCCCAACGGCAAGATCGACCGTAACGCGCTGCCGGCGCCGCACCTGCGTCTGGACGAGCCGGCGCTCGTGCCACGCTCGCCGTTGGAGGGCGAGCTGCTGAGGATCTGGGCGCGCGTTCTGCAACGCGACGACCTCGGCGTCAATCAGAACTTCTTCGCCATGGGCGGGCATTCGCTCCTTGCGACTCGTCTGGTCATGGACATCAATGCCCAGTTGCAGTCGCGGCTGCGTCTGGCCGATGTCTTCCTGCACCAGACCGTCGCAGAGCAGGCCGACTACGTGCTGAGAAGCGCGACGCAAGCCGGCACCTTGGCCGCGCCGATCGCGGCGCTGCACCAGACGCAGTATCCGTTGTCGCACATGCAGCGCCGCCTGCAT
>NZ_JAXGGF010000024.1:0-456 GCF_034105325.1 Xanthomonas sp. LF02-5
CATTGATGTCGGCCGCGGCACGCAGTTGTTCGTCCAGGCGCGTCCGCTGCTCGTCCAGGGCGCAGCCACGCAGGTCCCGGTAGCCGCTCAACGCGAGCGGCGCGCACGGCTGTATCCGCTGCAGCACGCTTCCATCCGCATGTTCGTGGTACGTGGTGCGGAGCACCTCATGGCGGCGGACGATCGCGTCCAACGCGGCGACCAATGCGTCCATGTCCAGCCTGCCGTGGATCTTCACGGGCAAGGTGATGTTGTACTGACGGCTCCCGCCGGACAGTCGGTCGATGAACCAAAGGCGTTGTTGCGCGTAGGAGAGCGGCGCCGCTGTCTGCGTTGCCCTGCGCTGGATCGGCGCCACCGCGGGCAGGTCGCGTGCGCGCTGCTCGTCGGCGCGTGCCGCCAGTTCCGCGAGCGTCTGCGATTTGAAGGCGTCGGTGATGCCGAGCGTGATCGAAT
>NZ_JAXGGF010000025.1:0-344 GCF_034105325.1 Xanthomonas sp. LF02-5
GCTCGCAGCTGTATGCCACCAATACCGAACTGGGCAAGGTCGGCACCAAGGTGGACGAGCTCGACAACACGGTGCAGCAGTTCCAGAACGGCAACACGGTGAGATACGTCCATACCAATTCCAGCGGTGCGGACAGCACCGCCACTGGTGCCGACAGCACCGCGGTGGGAGCGGCGGCGAATGCGTACGGCGACAGCGCGGTGGCACTGGGCAATAGCGCGGTGGCGGGCGATGCGAACGATCCGGCCGTGGCCAACGCCGTGGCACTGGGCAAGGCGGCCACGGCCAGCGGCGGCGACAGCCTGGCGCTGGGTGCAGGCGCAGCGGCGGCGCAGGCCGGCGCG
>NZ_JAXGGF010000026.1:0-328 GCF_034105325.1 Xanthomonas sp. LF02-5
CGCTGCCGTTGAGAGTCCCGCCGGTGGTCGCCACCGCCGCGGCCGTGCTGCTGCCACTGCCCAGCGCCACCGCGCCGGCCTGCGCCGCCGCCGCGCCTGCACCCAGCGCCAGGCTGTTGTCGCCGCTGGCCGTGGCCGCCTTGCCCAGTGCCACGGCGTTGGCCACGGCCGGATCGTTCGCATCGCCCGCCACCGCGCCATTGCCCAGTGCCACCGCGCTGTCGCCGTACGCACTCGCCGCCGGCCCCATCGCGCTGCTGTCGGTACCGCTGGCAGTGCTGTCGGCCTTGGTCGAGTGAGTGTGGGCGTATTTCACGCCCGCGCCTTG
>NZ_JAXGGF010000027.1:0-236 GCF_034105325.1 Xanthomonas sp. LF02-5
TCGATTTCCGAGGCCAGCTGCTTGACTTCCGAGTTCAGCGCGCCACGGTCGGTGGTGGAGTTGGTGGCGTTGGCCGACTGCACCGCCAGTTCGCGGATACGCTGCAGGTTGTTGCCGATTTCGACCATCGCGCCTTCGGCGGTCTGCGCCAGCGAGATGCCGTCGTTGGCGTTGCGCGAGGCCACGTCCAGGCCGCGGATCTGGGTGGTGAAGCGCTCGGAGATCGCCAGACCGGC
>NZ_JAXGGF010000028.1:0-201 GCF_034105325.1 Xanthomonas sp. LF02-5
CCAGGCCAAGCAGGCGCCGCAGAGCGTGCTGAGCCTGCTCCAGGGCTAAGCGCAGCAAGCCGCGATGCACCGCCGAGGGCTTCTACGCCATTAGGAGCCCTCGAGCGGAAAAGATATCAAACACGTTAAAACCAAGGCGTACAAATGGCACAGGTCATCAATACCAACGTAATGTCGCTGAACGCTCAGCGGAACCTCAAT